>CAZFCQ010000001.1:0-139607 GCA_964517845.1 uncultured Thermoprotei archaeon
GCTACTCCTGTAGTGATCGTGCTCGGTGATAGGATTGCGAGCTGGCGTGGTGGGAAGAATCAGATTATGATAGTTCCTAAGAAGGCTCATTTTGATACATTGTTCTATGTTAAGGAGCCTATTTCTTTTGCGCTTGAGACTAAGGATAGGTTTATTGCGCAGGTTACTGTTGTTCCTGAGCAGAGGATGGATGAGGTATGGGCTAGGGTTTATAAGAGGTTGAAGCCGATGGAGTGTGAGCTTGCTTGGAGTGGTTTTCTTCGTAGGAGGGCGTTCTTTAGGCCTTTTTCGGGTTTGAAGGGTCTTTCGGAGTATATTCCGGGCTTTAAGCCTGATCCGCGTCTTTCTAATGTTTTGGCTTCTGATCCTGTGGTGAGGGAGTTGATACTTAAGGTTAGGCCTGGTGAGCTGATTGTTAATCTTAAGTCTATGAGTGAGCTTGATGCGTATTTTGCTAGTGATAAGGAGGTTGCTAAGAGTATAGAAGCTGCGTACTATGAGAATCCTCAGGAGATTGTGTGGTATGTTACGTATACTACTATGATTATTAGGGGGCCTAAGTTTAAGGAGAAGATTATAGCTATCTATGATTTGCTTGATAGGATAGCTATGAGGGTAAGGGAGCTGTGTGAGGAGGTTGCAAGGGAGGTTAGAGGATCTTCTTGAGGTGCTCTGCTAGGTCTTTTATGTCTATTAGTTCTTGTGTGCCTTCTTTCATGTTCTTTATGATTACTTTTCCTTGGTTGTACTCTTTGGGGGCTATTATTAAGACTATGGGGATGTTGGTTTTGTTTGCGTGGGAGAGGGCTCTTCGTATGTTGCGTCTCATGAGTTCTGGTTGGCATGGGATTTGGTTGTTTCTTAGGAGGGCTGTTATTCGTAGGGCTTCTTTTCTTAGTTTTTCTGAGAGGGGTACTATGTAGACTGGTTCAAGTTTGTGTTGTATTTTTGTTTCTTTTTTCTTGAGGGCTAGGATTAGTCTGTCTATTCCGAATGCGAAGCCTACTGATGGTATGTTTGGACCTCCGAATTCAGCTATTAATTTATCGTATCTGCCTCCTCCGCATACTTGGCTTTGTGCTCCTAGTTCATCTATGTGTATTTCGAATACTATGCCTGTGTAGTATTCGAGGCCTCTGGCAAGACCTATGTCGAGTATGTACTTTTTAATGTTTAGGTCTTCTAGGTATCCTACTACTTCGCTTAGTCTTTCGAGTTCTTTTAAGGCTAGTTGTGAATCTTTGAATGTTTCTTTGGCTTTTTCGATGATTTCGTATGTTTTTTCTCCTCTGAGTTTTAGTGTTTCGAGTAGTTTAAGTCCGACTTCTAGTGGTAATTTGATTATTCCTATACTTGTTCTTAGTCCTTGGTAGCACCAGTTTATTATGCTTATCACTTTTAGCTCTTCTATGCTTTGATCTATGATCTCGTTTACTTCGTTTAGGGTAAGTGTTTCTAGTTTGTATATGCGTGTTTCAGGTTTTAGGCTGTCTATTAGTTTGCTTATTTGAGGGTTGGGTTGGCCTATCTTGGATCTGATTCTTCGTTTGCGTATCTCTATGGTATTGTAGAGGTATTGTTTTAGTTCTTTTAGTAATCTTTGACTAGGTTCTTGTGAGAGTGTTTCTTTGTAAAGTTGTAGTTTTCGTAGTGTACTGCGTAGATGGTCTATTGCGCTTAAGACTTTGTTTTGTGCTTCGTAATCTATACCTTTATCGGTCATGTAGCTTCTTAGTACTGCTACGTCCCCTAGCTCTAGTCGGTAATTGCTTAAGCCAAGGTGGTTTAAGGTTGAGGTAGCTAGGCATATGATTTCTGCGTCTGCTTCTGGGTACTTTGAGCCTATGAGTTCTACGCCTGCCTGCCAGAATTCTCTATATCTTCCTGCTTGAGGCTCTTCATATCTAAATGCTCTTCCGATGTAGTAGAGCTTTATTGGTCTATTTGCTGTACTTATTTTTCCTTCTACTATTAGACGGCAAATTGGTGCTGTAAGTTCTGGTCTTAGAGCCATTTCGCCTTCTCCGGTTTCAAAGACGAACATGGAGTTTCTTATTTCATCGCCTGAGCGTAGTGCGAAGAGGTTGAATGATTCGAATATGGGAGTTTGGACTTCTTTGAAGCCGAAGCTTTCGAATAGGCTTCTCAGTTTGCTCTCTACATATCGAAATAATATCATGTCTTCTGGTAATAGATCTCTTGTACCTCTAGGAGCCTTGGGCTTGAATGGTGTTAGGGATTTCATAAGCTTGATACCTTGATTTATAGGGTAGTATTAAGCTAAAATATTTCGATCCATGAGCCTATTTTTGATTCTACTGCTTTCTTATAAGCTAACCATGCAGTACTCACATCTTGGATTGCTAAACCTGTGGAATCAAAGATTGTTATCTCTTTATCGGTTACTCTTCCTGCTTTAGCGCCTGTTATGATTTCACTCAGCTCTGCATAGATATTCTCTTTGCTAATTATACCCTTGCTTATTGGAACATTAACTTCTCCACTATGAACCGCTTGCTCATAATCATCTACTACAATTTTAGCATCCTTTAATATCATAGGATCTAATTCTTCTTTCCCAGGGGCATCTGCACCTATTGCATTTATGTGTACTCCTTTCTTTATCCAATCTTTCATTATAATCGGTTTTCTAGAAGGAGTTGTGGTTACTATGATGTCTGCATCCAATACAGCATCTTTTGGATTATCGAATACTCTTATATCGAGATCGAGTTTTTCGCTCATCTCTTTTTGGTACCTTTCGCTAGACTCTCTTCTGACATCGTAGACTCTAACTTCCTCTATTCTTCCTTTTAACACTTCATTTATGGCTACTAACTGACTTCTAGCTTGGGTTCCAGCACCTATAATACCAATTACTTCAGAGTCTTTACGGGCGAGGTACTTGACTGCTATCCCGCCTACAGCTCCTGTTCTTAAGGTTGTTATTAGAGTTCCATCCATTATTGCTAAGGGTGCTCCTGTTTTAGGATCCATAAGTTCTATTATCGCAATTACGGTAGGTAACCTATATTGGAGAGGATTTTTGGGGTAAACGCTCACAATCTTAACTCCCATAATATTAAGCCCTTTTAAGTATGCGGGCATGACTCGGAAATCACCGTCGTATTCATTCACTATCAGGTAAAGTTTAGGGGGCATTTTAGTAAGCCCTAATCCTTTCTCCTTAAAGGCTTCCTCGACGACTTCTATAACCTCTTTCATGGATAATAAAGGCTCTATCTCTTCTCTCTTTAGGAGGAGAATACGCATTCTAAGCCCCTTTAGATTATATCTTTTACATACATATTGTAGTTTTTACCGTAGTCTTAATATATAACTCTAAGAAATTGAAGTTAGGGGTTGATGAGTATCTGTCCATACCCGTTATAAAGGTATATAACACCTTAAGCTCTCGCTTAGAAGAGTTCAAACCTATCAAGGATAACATTGTTAAAATGTATGTATGCGGTCCTACGGTTTATGATAGTATGCATGTTGGTCATGCTCGTACATATGTGGCATTTGATATCATCCGCAGGTATCTCGAACACAGAGGATACAAGGTCTTCATGGTTATAAATATAACAGATATTGATGATAAGATAATTAATAGAGCCAATGAATTAGGCAAATCATGGGATGAAATTGTTAGTTACTACACTAAGGACTTCTTTAAGTGTTTAGAGACCCTTAACATACGCTCTGTATATGCGTTTCCTAGAGTCACAGAGCATATTAGTGATATAATAAACCTAGTGCAAGCCTTAATGAGTAAAGGTTATGCTTATCTAGCTGATGATGGCTCTATCTATTTTAGCATAGATAAGGTAAAAGATTATGGGATTCTTTCAGGTCAGAGACTTGAGTCTCTAATAGCAGGGGCAAGAGTAGAAGTAAATCCATATAAGCGTAATCCACTTGACTTCGCTCTATGGAAAGCTTGGAAACCAAAAGAACCCTGGTGGAGTTCTCCTTGGGGACCTGGTAGACCTGGATGGCATATAGAATGTGTTGCAATGTCAGTTAAGTACCTAGGAGTACGGTTTGATATTCACGGTGGCGGACAGGATCTAGTCTTCCCTCATCATGAAAATGAGCTAGCAATAGCAAAAGCTTATTTGGGATCTAACGCTTTCGCACGATACTGGCTTCATACAGGGCTTGTAACTATAAAAGGTGAAAAAATGTCAAAGTCGTTAGGAAATATAATCCCATTAGAGGAATTATTAAAGAAATATAATGAGGAAGTTCTTCGCCTTTATCTCGCATCAGTTCATTATAGAAAACCTTTAGATTTCAAGTTTGAAGTGTTAGATCAATATAGAGAGGTGCTTAATACACTTTATACAGCGCATGATTACCTAATTTCCATCCTTAGGGATAGGACACTAGAGTTATATGAGCTAAGTACGCCGACTACAACTAATAATTTTGAGAGTAAGATTATTGATAAAATCAACTTAGCTGTAAGCGAATTTGAAGAAAGCATGAGTAATGATTTTAATACACCTCAAGCTCTTTCAGCGTTAATTAAACTAGCGAAAATATGCATTAATATCTCATCAAGTGAAGAACAGCTTAGTGATTCTCTATTACTCTATGCATATGGGAAGCTAAAATCGCTTTCTAATGTCTTTGGAGTGCTATCACATAGAATGCCTCCTATAGATATAGAAAAATTGATTTACAAAGCTATTGGAATCCTTATTGAGGTACGCTCAGAGCTTAGAAAGAGGAAATTATGGGAGCTTTCAGACAAGATGAGGAGTGAATTAAATAAGATGGGAATAGTAGTGAGCGACTTAAAAACTAAAAGTTTATGGAGGTGGCAACGTAACATATGATACTTACATATGAAGGTAATGAAATGACAGTTCATCTCTTGCCAGGGTGCATTACTGTAGAACTCAAGAGTGATACTTTATATGAGAAGAGTCTTCTTGTAAGCTATCAAGCTATATACATCATAGAATATGATGAGATAAGAGCGGTAAGAATTAAGAATCATAGCATTATTATTTGTTTAAATGATGGTAGTGAAATAAGCCTTGAGGTTAACGATTATATGGGACTATACCAAAAGCTGATTGAAGTACTTACTAGTATGGGAAGGTACTAGTAAGTTCCTTTCTACATTATTTAAATATCCTTCAATTAAAGTATCTTAAATTAGGTGTAAGCAACGTACCATGATTTAAGGGTCATGGCCACTTTAATAGCAATGGTAGTTCTTCTAGTTGTCTTTATCTATGTCATAAGAAGGTATGAGCGAGCAAGTAAAGGAAGTGTGAGGACTTTATCAGAATTGCTCTCTAAGGTTCGTATGTAGAGGATTTTAGGCCTCTGATGCTTCCTTTAATCGTTTTATTATGAATTCTCTATCTATTAGCTCGAACATTAATTTAGAAAGAGGTGGGCCGTATCGCTTACCTGAAAGGGCTATGTATATTGCTTCATATATTTCTTTAGCTCTCTTTCTACTACCAAGTAGCCTCTCTGATAAACCCCATACATATTCTCGTAGGTTATCTTGCCTTAATTCTTCTTTCTCTAGGGCTTTTGCTAATATCTTAAGAGCCTCTCTTTGGTAGGTTTTTAACTCCTTTACCTCTTGTGGTAGTGTAATACTTATGAACCTATATTCTGGTGCCCAATCTTCAACCCATTTTTTAGCCATTGTTATTCTTTCCTTTGCATCTTCTAGTTCTTCTTTAGTAGCATTAGGTGGTAGTACTCCTAACTTCGTTAGTATATCTATAGCCTCATCTAAGTCTCTAGCTCTCTGAGAGATTATAATAGCTGTGAAATAAGGTACTCTCCGTGGTAGCTTTTTTGGTATCTCCTTCACTTGAGAAAGTATGTATGTCTTAATTATCCTTCCTCTTAATCTAAGTGGTTGAGATTCTATATTGAAATATGCTCTCTCAAGTTTATCATAGTCTTCTACATACGTTGGGATCTGTTTAGGGTCAAAAATCCAATGCTGTAATGCCTCATGCTCTATATCCCTTACATCTCTTCTTAGGATCATGAATCTTAATACTTCAGGGGGTGCGTATCTTAACCATTCATCAACACCTATTCCTACACCTCTTCTTTTAGAAAACTTCTCTACTTTACCACTGCTCCCTCTAAACATCACGAAGTCGTAGAATATTGATACAGGCTCTCTGCGATTAAATAATTTAGTGACTAAGGCTCTTCCCGTATCATAGCTGCTACCACTTGCCATTAAGTCCTTACCTAAAGGTTCAAAATGTACGTTAAACAATAGCCATCTAATAGGCCAATCTACTCTCCATGGTGGCTTACCTCTACCTTCCCTTATGTCTATGACGCCTTCATTACCACATGCTTTACACTTGTAAGCTACATGATAACGATCTATTATCTTAACAGCTTCAACTAGCTCGTCTATTCTATGACATGCTTCGCATTGAGGCCTATAGGGTATCCATGTTTTAGGGTATAGGCTTCTATGACCAGCTTTTTGTCTTACCTCATTAAAGATATCTCTAACCTCTTCTCTTCGTTCTAGTATTTCTGCTAATATCTCTATATACTTAGCATTCCTATGAATTTCAGTAGCATACCTTATCTCGAGTTCTACTCCATACTCGTCTAGATTATCTGTTAAAGGCGTTACGAAGTGCTCTACATAGCCTTTATGGCATCCCCAAGGATCCGGTAACTCTATTAGAGGTAATCCTCTATACTCCTCTGCTTCTTTCTTAAATTTCTCTGGAGCAAAACGTGGAGCTTGCCTGAAAGGATCTTTACAATCTATAGCTAATATATGTCGAGCTTTAAGCCCCCTACTTTCAAGCTCTCTTTTTACAGAATCCGCTATGCATACATCAAAGAAATTACCTAGATGTATTTTACCTGAAGGAGTTAGACCGGATTCACAGGTATAGAGTTCCTCATCGGGAAATCTGGAAAGAATAGCCTCTACGGCTCTCTCGATGAAATGAGCAGTTTCCTTCACTAACACCACCTTCTTAAGGCACGATATTTAATTGTAAGCTTCGCTAAGTGTTATAGCAGTTATGAAATCTATCCTTGAATTATATAAGTATAGAGTGAAATTAGCACAGAGCTTGAGAAGAAGAGGTTTCTATGTAAGAATGCATGCATATGAGTACCTTTTAGGGTTTAAAGGTCATCTTGCAGGTGTCCTATTATTAGAGCCAAGGGAGCTTAAAGCCACGTTCTTTCCAGTACCCAATATTAAGGATATAGATATAATAATCTCCCTTGTAGAGGATGTCATCATTAATATAGATCCTAAGACATCATTCATCATAGGAAGAAGAAAGTGACAAGGGTATTCTCTTTCCGCATGGGCATTTAGTGGGATAATTTAATTTCTTATATATGCATTCTATTAGATTTTCTGAAACTAAGTAGTCTATTTTGCTGGCTTCTAAGCAAGCTTCATCGTTCGCTAACCCAAGATTGACGAAGAGTACCTCAAGTATTCTATGCTTTTTAACGATCTTCTTAGCTATCTTTTCTCCTCCTTCGCTTAACTTAGCTCCTCTATATCGCTCATAGAGTACTAAGCCTTTATTAGCAAGTTTTTGTAAAAGCTCTGTTATAGTAGAAGGGCTTAGTTTTAATGCTCTAGCTAATTCTCCAGGCTTCATACTACCCTTATCATAGAGTAGTCTTAAGCATTCTTTCTCGCTCCAGTTAAGTCCACTAATATCAGATCTTCTCAAGTAGGTTACCTCATAGTATACCATTGCTAATTCAGAAAGTTAAAAGTTTTTACAGCTCTTAATACCCTAGGGAGTTTCAATGAAGAAACTTGCTGTAATAAAATTAGGCGGCTCTGCAATAACAATAAAGGACAAGCCACTAACACCTAAGGAGAAAGTAATCGATAGTATAGCCTCAGAATTAGCTAACATGCACAGGGAATACGATTTCATAATAGTCCATGGTGCTGGCTCTTTCGGTCATCCTCAAGCTAAAAAATATCGCTTAAATGAAGGTTACTTAGGTGCCTGGCAATTTAAGGGACTTACTGAGACTAAGTTAGCTGTTGAGCAACTGAGTCTAATAATAATGTCTAGGTTTATTAGACAAGGACTTACACTATTTCCTATTCATCCATCTAGCATAGCTATGAATATAGGTGGTAAACTCGCCTATTTTAACAATAATACTGTAAAACAGGTTCTAAAAGTAGGCTTAATCCCACTACTACATGGGGATGTAGTCTTCGATGAGAAATTAGTTTTTTCGATACTCTCGGGAGATACCATAGCTAGTCATCTAGCAATATCCCTAGGAGCCGAATTACTTATCTATGGCGTTAATGTAGATGGAATATATGATAAAGATCCAGAACGCTTTCCTAATGCAAAGTTATTGAAAACCCTAAGCATGAAGGATTTAGATCACATAGATATAAGCAAAAAGGCAAGAGTAGATGTTACTGGAGGTATACGACGAAAACTAGAGGATGCCTTTAATGCAGTCAAAAAAGGTATTAAAGTAATAATAGCGAACATAACAATACCTGGGAACCTAACTTTGATCCTTAAAGGAGAACTTCCTGAGAGATGTACTCTCCTAGTCCCTTAATACTGGGATAATATCCGAGTATTTCTCTCTGCAATATACTCACATGAGAATGATATACACATCTTTTAAAACCATCTTAGCCTCTCTATAGGGAGGCTAGAAAGTGCAAAGTTCTAACGAAGATGGAATAGTAGTAAGCGTTAAAGTGGACCTGGTAAGTACGCTAGCTTTAGTATTCATTCTACTTTTAACTTGTGCAACATCAGTAATACCTTGGTATATAATACACTATACAGGTGAGGATATACTCTTCTTCCCATGGGGTTATGTAAAGATTAGTGGTAGAAATGACATATTAGGTATGCTAGGGAGTTTTAAAATAACCTTAGATACTCTCCCATCCAAACTCTTCACTACAGCATTAACTACTCTGGTATCAGCATTTACTAAAGCAGTGTCTAAATCAACTTCTCGGCTCATTAGAAAGCTAGCTACACTATTAATGTTCGTCTCAGGAATACTATTGCTATCTTCTGCATTCCTCTTTCAGTATAGAATGATTCTGGAGCTTAGGAGAATACAAGGCATAGTACTATTATACTATGGCCTTCCATTAGCCTATATTTCATCGATATCATTAATGATTCTAGCTATTAAGATGCCATCTAGATCTACACTATATGAGATCACCTCTTTATCTAATAATCATGAAGATAAACTAAATTTGAGACAATTTATAGTCACCATAAGACGATTTTACTTAGAGGTACTCAAAAGACTAAGGAGTATCCTAGGAAGGGAACTCTCTATCTTAGCTTCACGCCTTAAAGAGTACAAAGTTAGCGATACATTAACCGAGATTAGGAAGGAAGCGAGAGGTGTAGTAGAATCAACATTATCTAAAGTAGTTACTAAGGAGAATATTTCATTATTATCAGAAAAATTGAGGAGGTTTAAGAATTTATGATAAATACTTACGTATGACTTCCTCGGTATTAAGTATCTCAGCCTTTAGTATATTCTTCGCCTGATTAAGACTCCACGTGTGGTCTTCTTTGCTTAAAGAAGCTGTACCGTCACTCACGATAATGAGATTATAACCTCTCATAAATGCATCAGCTGCTGTAAAGAATACACAGACATTAGTTAAAACACCTGTGAGTATTAAGCTCTTAATATTACGTTCACGTAAGGTAAGGTCTAAGTCTGTCTGGAAGAATCCTGAATAACGTCTCTTTTCTATAACTATATCCCCCTCTGAAGGGCTTAATTCATTAATTACTTCAGCTCCGCGAGTTCCTTTAATTGCATGAGGTGGCCAATATTTAAACTCATGATCATCTTTTGAATGAGCATCACATATGTAGATTACAGGGACTCCTTTAGAGTGAGCAGCATCTATTAGTCTCCTTATATTATTGATTATATCTCTTCCCTGAGGAACTTCAAGAACGGCACCCTTCTCTATGAAATCCTTTAGCATATCTATTATCAATAAAGCTACCATAGGGGTCACCTAGTTAAAAATGAAATGACAATAGACTTAAATTTCTTGTAAGAAAACCACTGGGGGGCGTAAAACTGAAAGGTTCCGTAAGCCATGAATGCGAAGGGCTATCAGAGCATATATGAGCATGATTTTGTTATTCTGAAATTTCAGCCCTTCCCCGGCTCGTTAAATAATTCTACTGGGGGATATTTAAGTGTAGTGTATATTTAATCTTTTAATTTAGTCGTTAATAATTTGATCCATTAGATAAAGATTAAATCTCATACTTTCTCTTCATCCATGCATACGTTACTATTGTGAAAATAAGTACAAGTAAAGTTCCGATAATGAGATTTCTTGCTTCAAGTTCGTAGGGTATATTGACTTCTATTTGGTAGACGTTATCCTCAATCATAAACTCATGAGGACTTTTTAATATGAAGGTCAATGTATGCAACCCACTTTCATTGATAAATAATGGCATCTGAATTAGATCACTACCGTTTAACAATACTTTTTCTGATAATAGTAACATCTCATCGAGGTATACTTCAAGAAGTGATGAGATATTTGATGAAGAGTATAAATGGATCAGCACCTTTATTGGCTCACCTCTCCTAAAAGGAATCTTCCTTTGTAATTTTACATTAATGCTTGAATTTACACAACCCTCTACGATCTTAATATATGAGCTATGACTAACTTCATTGTTCAGCCTGTGTGTAATACGGAATAGAAGCTTATAGATCCCTAATTTAGAAAAGTCGATATGTACTGACTGTACAAAAGGACTTTCGTTAATGTATATTTCCTTAGACTTTATCAGAGAGTTATTGACATATACTTCTAACAGTATATTACATGGAGTTGTCTTGGATATGATAATGAGTTTAAACTCTGTAGTAGCAGGAATGATCACTTTATCTTGGCCTATTACACTTACGATCTCCACATCACTCTTAGAGTAATAGAGTGTCGATAGATAATTGCATAGTATTAACAGTAATAATAATTTTATGATAATGAAATTGGTTGAAGGGTTCATGAGAAAAATCTTCTAGCTTTAATGATATGATTATGCCTCTTCTGGTTGCTCCTCCTCTGAGGGAGGAGGAGTTTCACTTGTAGTTTCTGGAGTAGCTACTTCAGCTTCTTCAGGGATTCTTTCAATTAACTGTTGTGATACAGAACCTTCTAGAGCAGCTATCGTCTCTTCAAGTAGTCTTAATTGTTCCTCTAATTCTGTTCTTATCTTTCTGTATACTTCCTCTAATATACGTCCCTGATCACGTAGTTCTTCTAACTTATTTATCTTGGACTTAACTTCATTAATGCTTAGACCACCGTAAGTTAACCTAGCTTGTATCGCATGCATTACGCAGGCTTTTTCTAACCTTTCTGTTCTCTCTCTGAGTATCCGCAATTCCTTCTCAACTCTAGATATATCTTCTTTTAAGGTTTCACTCATTTTACTTAATAATTCATCATCAAGAAGTCCTATCGTATGTCTTATTGTCAGCTCTTTTAATTCCTCATTATATTTATCAAGAAGACCTTGAAGTTCAGAGATTTTTGAAACTAACTTATGCTTATCTAATATCCAAGCATTAATTACTCTCTGTGCTGTTTGCCTATATCCATTCCATACTCTATTCAATTCTTCAATATCATCCTCATATCTAGATAGGATATTCTCAATTTCAGCTGACATATCTTATCACCTTATACATAGTGAATTAATATTTCATAATCTTCCTCTAATTCCTTTCTGAGCTTCTCATAGAGCTTCTTGTCTATTTCACCTTTCTTGTATAATTCATCTAGCTTTAGGAGGCTTAATTTTATCTTGCTTGGTGGTACCTTTATTATTGATGGTTTAATTCTCTTGTAGTGTATATTCAATAGTTCATCTACATGGTTTATCACATTCTCTATCTGCTCTATGTTTTCTTTTAGCTTGTCTATGACAGCTTGTACTTCAGCCATGCTTTTCTGGTACGTAGCTTCATCAATCATACCTAATTCTCTACGCATTTCCATTTCATTTAAGATGATCTCATAACTTTCATACTCTTTATTAAGGCTAGCTAGTCTTCTTTCAAGGGCACGCTTGTAAGTTTGCCAAGCTTCTATGATCTTTCTTGCAGCTTCCTCGTATGCATCCCATAACTTATTTAAGGATGCCACCTCTCCTTCAATCTTCCTAACCTCCTCGTTAATGCCTCTTTCTAAAAGTCTAGCTTCAGCCTCTATAGTCCCTACAATACTTTCTGCTCTAGCTACCTCTCTTTTTTCTTCTCTTCCTGGAACTTCCTTTCGAACTTGAACAGCTCTTTCTCTTGCCTCCTCTTTTCTATAAAAAGGGCATTCCTCATAATTTGACAAGCATGGAGCTAAGAAAGGATTAACTGTTGTATCGATCCTTGTACAGATATATTCTTCCTCACTTTTCTTCCTTAAGTGAGGACATACGCTCATAACATTCTCCTATGTTATTCGTTAGCAAATACTTAAATTTAATGTTATCTATGACTTTTGAAAATTCTAAACACCTGTTCGTGTTCTCCATATCCTTACAGCCTGAGGCACGAGATCTCGTACTAGATATCCTCCTTTATTTATTCCTTCACATACAGCATCTACATACACGTATATCTTTAATCCGTCATCACATTCAAAGAGAGCCTTCTTCTCTTCGCCCTTCCCAACCAATGGTTTAAGCCTTATATAGAAGGGATAAATTCTACATACGAATGGCCTTTCAAGGTATATATCGCAAAATGCAAGACCATTCCTCCTACTTAGGAAAATACAATCCCCGTTAGGTTTCGAGATAAGGATAAATTTACCTTTACGGTTTATTACTACAGGACCATACTTCCTGACAATGTTAAATGCCTCACCTAGCGTTAGTGGTATACTAAATATTCTACAACATTTTCCACACCTTACACATCTCCATGTTTTAACGCTACGCCAAGGGACATAATTGTGGCCGCTCATTCTCTATTCCTCGTTGAGGTCGTAGTATCTATGTATAATTATTCAAAATTGATAGTAGCATATCATTACGTTAAATTTTTCGGTTAAAACTCTTATGTTATTCTTACGAGCTTAACTACATTCCCAGAAAGAAAAGCTCAGAAAAACTTATCTAGCTCGATTAAGAAAAGTAAATCGGGCCTACTGACACCCTCGTGTCCCCGAGGGAGAATGAGTAGAGCCCGAGTCACTCCCGGCTCAATCCATTCTTTACTCATTTTTCGGTATACCGAAAAATTAAATAAATACCTTATAGAGTCTATCTACTGACTCACTATGAATAATACGGTGCTACAAGTATTACTCCTATCCTTGATACTCATTCTGTGCCTCCATCCTGTAAGGGGAACATATCAAAGAAAGGTGGTAGTGGTTACTACTATAAATGTACTTGCGGATATCGCGAGACAAATAGGCGGTAAGTATGTAGAAGTACATAGTATAGTTTCAGGAGTAGAAAATCCACATACGTATAGCATAAAACCTAGTGATAAACTACTATTAGAGAAGGCAGATATTTACGTGGAGATAGGAGAGCCACTTGAAGGTTTTAGAGCTCAGTTACTTTCAGGAATCGACTTAAGCGATAAGATTATCATAACATGTCTACAGTTACCCAATATCATAGTTTTACCTAATAAAAATCCCCATATATGGTTAAATCCAGATAATGCCCTTATCATAGCTTTTGCAATTAAGAATGCACTCATTAATGTAGACCCTATCCATAAGGAGCACTATGAAGATAGATATCTTGAGTTCAAGGAAAGAATCAGTTCTCTAAAGAGATACATAGAGAGTCGCACAAGTGAGATAAAAGAGAGCAATGTTATCCTAGTACTTCCAGCTCCTGAGCCTTTAATATCCTGCATGAATAACATAAAAGTCCTTGATACAATAGTTAAGATCCCTGGACAGCAACCTACCCCACATGAAGTAGCTTCAATAGAAGAGTTAATCAAAAAGAATAACGTTAGAATTCTAGTAGGGAATGCCCTCTTAAAAGTTCCCATTGCTGAAAGAGTTGCAGCAGATACAGGTACATTATTAGTATACTTCTTGCCTTTGCTTTCCGTATCAAGGGGTGTAAGTGATTATTTCAGTTTAATCAGATATAATGTTGATATGATTATTGATGCTATAAGATATTCTAGTAAGCTTGAGGAGTACAATGGAGGATTAAGCGTTAACGATCTCATTCTAATCGCTATAGCAATCCTTGAGGCTTTTGTGATAATTTACCTTTCGGTGAGAACCTATGTATGCGGTTGAGATGTCTCATGTTACTGTAAGCTATGGATCCCATATAGCACTAGATGATATCTCATTTAGGATAGAAGAGGGGACCTTCTTAGCAATCATGGGGCCTAATGGCGCTGGTAAGACGACATTATTAAAGACAATACTTGGTATGGCGCCTCTAATAAGAGGTAACGTTCGTGTATTAGGATATGATGCTTATAAGGACTCCATTAAGGTTCGTAATTTGATAGGATATGTTCCTCAAAAGGAGTCCATAGATGCTACTATACCAGTCTTAGTGAAAGATGTTGTGTTAATGGGACGTTTTAGCCATATAGGTCTATTCAGAAAGCCCTCTAAATTAGATTATAATAAAGCGCAGGAAGCATTGAGACTAGTTGGCTTAGAGGATTTATGGGATGAGCCATTTGTCCATCTCTCAGGTGGACAGCAGCAGAGAGTATTAATAGCACGAGCTTTAGCAAGAGATCCTAAGATACTCCTACTTGACGAGCCATTTGCTCAAGTAGATTTCCCCTCTCAAGAATCCATCGCTAGACTACTATACGAACTTAAAGAAGAAGGTATTACTATAATAATTGTTATCCATGATATCGATATAGTCCTTAAGTATATTGATCAGATAATGCTGTTAAATAAGAAGTTAATAGCTTTCGGAACACCTAATGAGATATTGAAGAGTGAAATACTTAGTAGAGCATATAAGTATGGATTAATGTATGTTCCTTCAAGGGGAGTGAGTATATAATGTTTTATATCCCTCTATTCCTGATGTACGGACTCTTAGCAGCTATAATCTCTAGTATATTATGCTCTTCAGTAGGAACATTTATCGTCCTTCGAGGACTAAGTTTTATGGGTGCTGGTGTTGCTCATGCAGCTTTAGCAGGAGCAGCCTTAGCACTCTTATTAAATTTGACTGACTCTTGGTCTATATTTGCCTTAGCGTTACTTTTCTCCCTACCTCTTGCTTTCTTCGTAGCTTATGTAGGTGAAAGAGGATTAAGAATGGATATAGCAGTGGGGATAATGTTTGCTCTAAATATGAGTCTTTCTGTGCTCTTTATTGGGATGCTAAAAGAGTATACAATAGAGGCATGGAGTCTAATATTCGGAGATATATTAGGGGTTAATGCTGAGGAATTGATTCTTATGGTGATTTCTATGTTCATTATAGAAATCGTACTTTTACTCTTTTATAAGGAATTTAAATTCATAGTATTTGACTTTGAAGGAGCTATTGCTAGTGGTATTCATGCTCGTATAGTACACTATATCATGACGTTTATAGTAGCCTTAGCTATAGTCTCAGTTTTGAAGAGCGTCGGTGCTTTACTTGTATTCGCCCTAACTGTGGCACCTCCTTTCGCAGCTTATGAATTAACTCATAATATTGATAACATGTTGCTATTATCCTTATTATTAGGAGTTATCTCTAGTATCTTGGGCATAATACTAGCTTTCTATATAAATTTGCCTGCTAGTGCAGTTATAGCACTCACTGCAACAACTACTGCAGCAATTTCTATGGTTATATCACCTAGAAGAAGAAAATGTTGTAATGTACTAGCGGGAAGAGTAAGGTTCTTTAGGGAGAAAAGAGTTTAAGGGTACTTCCCTTTAATAATACCTTCCATTAAACTTAAGGCCCACTTCCTTATCCTCTCTGTTAGCTTGATATTAGGGCTCTCGCCTATTATCCTCATACAAAATTCCGTTCGAGATGGACGGAATAAAACCCATGAGTTATCATCGATAATTACCTTAATACCGTCTAATACTTCTATGTCGTATTCTAAATCTTTCTTAACTACATTTTCGATTTGGCTAAGTAAGATCTCAACATTGCTACTACTATCTAATGACACTTTATCATGGAAACCATAATACTTAGGTGCTTCTCTGATGTACTCATCAATTGATATATGTTCACGTGAAAGATACTCAAGTATCATAAGAGCTGCTAGAATACCATCTCTTGTAGGATTCAATTCTCTAAAGATAACGCCAGCAGAACTACCTTCTCCACCTATTAATGCCCCTCTTCTTTCCATCTCCTCTAATACGTGTACCTCGCCTATCTTAGAGTAGTATACATTAAAACCAAGCTTCTTAGCGATATCTCTGACTAAATTAGAAGTAGCAAAATTTATTACAAAAGAGCCCCTGTGGTTAAATTTCTCATAAAAGCCTTCTAGTGCTAATGCTAAAGTGAAGTTAGGATCTAAAACCTCTCCTTTAGGGCTTATCAAAACTAATCTATCTCCATCGCAGTCATGTGCAAGTCCTATATCATACTTAGATTTAAGTATAAGTGCAGTGGTTTTTAAGGAACTCTTAGTTGGCTCATATTCTCTGAAGTAAACCTCTGGACTTGAATTTATAGTAGTAACTTTGCAGCCTACCTCCTTAAGTAATCTCGGTGTTACGTGACATGCAGCTCCTGAAGCTGGATCTACAAGAACTTTAGGGCTAGCTTTCTTTATATAATCTTGATCTACAATCTCCTTAGCAAACTTTATATAAATATCCACTATATCAAATTTCATCACTTTACCATAATCTTTACATGTAGGCCTCACGTCTCTGAGAGAAGATATCACTTTATCCATAAGGTCTCCCTTCAGAAATGTACCTTCCCTACTAGCCATTTTGATAGCATTCCACATCCCTGGATTATGAGAGCCTGTTATTACGATTGCACCATCGAGATTTAGCTTTCTTACCGCAAAAAAAGCGACAGGAGTTGGTGCTATACCAGCATCTATAACTCTAACACCTTCACTAAGTAAACCAGCAATAACTGCCTTTGCTAGTAAAGGACTCGTGGTTCTTGTGTCTCTACATACTAGGACTCTAGTAGAGTTCGTTACTCTAGTAAAGGCAATAGCAGCCCTTATGGCTAATTCTGGAGTTAGCCACTTAGGAGCTATACCTCTTAAGCCTGAATGCGACATTATAAGCATATAGATCATCCCTGAGTTTCAACTGGTTTAAATTTAATATAAGTTTATTTTTAAGTTTATATTCTTTAAGTATCAATTTAAATATTTTGTAGAACATCATGAAGAGCTAAACTAAAGTTTTAAATTCAGATACAAGTATAAGGAAAAATCTCGGTGAAGGAAGATGCCATTTAAGGTAACGGTAAACTATGAGCTCTGTGATGGTTGCGAAACATGCGTTCAAGTATGCCCCGTTCAAGTATACGAAATGCAGGAAGTTGAAGTTAAAGGCCAAAAGAAACGAGTGAGCGTTCCCGTTAGAGCAGAAGACTGTATCGGCTGTCTAGCCTGCGTGTCTCAATGTCCTACACAAGCTATAACTGTGGAAGAAGTAAGCTAGATCTTACAGAAAGGAACTAAATTCTCCTCTTTTCTCACGATTTTTAATACTACTTTAATTCTTTAAGGTAGATAATATTCTCTTGGTGAAAACATATTGCTAATTGGGTTATGGTATGGAGAGAAAGAGATAAAAGTAGACATCCCTAACAAAAATGTCCTTGCTATACTAGAACCTAAATGCCCCTTTCCAAAAATAGATGTCAAAAAAGAACTTAGGAATAGGTTAATGAAACCTCTAAATTCTCAAGCCTTAAGAGAAGTTGCTTCCTCAGATGGTGAAGTACTCATATTAATAGACGATTATACTAGGAGAACACCTACTAAGGAAATACTTCCTTGTATTATTGATGAGCTTAAGAATGGAGGAGTACCGAAAAATCGAATAAAAATACTGATGGCTCTTGGTACACATAGAGAACCTACAGATAACGAAATAATAGACAAAGTAGGGAAGGAGATATATGATGAATATTCAGTAACATATCATGACTGGAGTAACCCTAAGGTACTAGTTAATCTAGGCAAAATAGAGAATAAAGTCCCTATAAGAATTAACAAACTTCTTAGTAACGCCGATTTAGTATTAGGTATAGGGATGATATTACCACACAGAGTTACAGGTTTTAGCGGTGGTGGTAAGATAGTTCAACCAGGAGTCTCAGGCCCTGAGATTACAGGATACACTCACTGGAAGAGTGCAGAATATCCAGGTGAAGAAATTCTAGGTAAGCTATATAATCCTATAAAGGAGATTGTAGATAAGGTAGCAGATCTAGCTGGTTTAAAATTTCTCATAAATCTGGTCTTAGATGAGTCCAATAATGTAGTCGGGATTTTCGCTGGTGAACCCCATAAAGTCCATGAAGAAGGAGCAAAAATGGTTAAAAAAGTTTATGGTGTTAAAGCTCCTAAGCGTGCAGATATAGTCATTGCGGATTGTCCTTCACCTACGGATATAGATATGTGGCAAGCAGCTAAGTCACTCTATGCAGCGAATCTCATAGTTAAACCCAGAGGTACCATAATATTCCTAGCTAGATGCCCTGAAGGAATTTCTCCTGAGCACCCCGAAGTAGAGGAGATAGGATATAAGCCATTCAGAGAAGTAAAGGAACTCGTTAAGAAAGGTATTATAAGAGATTTAGTAGCGGCGGGACACATAGTTCATGTAGGCGAAGTTATAAAAGAGAAAGCCCATTGCATACTCATATCAGACTATATAAGCGAAGAGACAGCCTCTCATGTAGGCTTTGAATATGCTAGTAGTGTAGAGGAGGCGTTAGAAATAGCATTTAAACGACATGGAGCTGATGCAGAAGTTATAGTCATGAAGAGAGCTCCAGAGCTTCTCCCCCTATTATAAATTACCTTCAATAAGGATATTTTGAACTTGATAAGTAAAGAAATGGGGTGTTTTAATTGAAAAAGTGGAGGATATTAGTACTTTCAGGAAGTTATGGAGTCCATGCACCAGAAGCGTTAGAAAGACTTAGAAGAATAGGAGAAGTAGTACGGAAAATCCCCTCTAAGAAAATTACAGTAAGAGAAATGATAGATCTAATAAAAGATGCTGATGCCTTAATACTTGGCTCTATTGGAAATATTACACACGAAGTCCTAGAAGGAGTAGAGAAGCTCAAAGTCATAGCTCGTCATGGAGTCGGTGTTGATAATGTAGACTTAGAAGCTGCTACAAATCGAGGGGTTATAGTAACATATACCCCTCATGCAAATGCAGAGTCTGTAGCGGAACACACATTCGCTCTAATGCTTTCACTATTAAGAAGAATTCATGAGGCTAGTGAAGCGGTTAAATGCGGTATGTGGAAAAGGAGAAGTGAATTCATAGGAGTAGAAGTTAAGGGAAAGACTCTAGGTATAATAGGGCTTGGTACCATTGGTAGACGAGTAGCTGAGATAGCGAAATTAGGTTTCAAAATGAAAGTAATAGCGTACGATCCTTATGTACCTAAGGATATAGCTGAGAAGCTAGGGGTTACAATGGTTGATCTCAGTACCTTACTTAGAGAAGCCGATATCGTAACTATTCATGCAGCATTAACATCTGAGACACATCATATGATAGGTGAGTCTGAGTTTAAGCTCATGAAATCTACTGCTATTATTATTAATACTGCTAGGGGTGCTATTATTGATGAGGAGGCGCTTATTAAAGCATTAAAAGAGAAATGGATTGCTGGAGCAGCACTAGACGTTCTTGAAGAGGAACCTCCTTCATCTGAAAATCCTTTGTTAGAGATGTCAAATGTAATAATAACTCCTCATATCGCTGCTTTCACAAAGGAAGCACTAAGGAGAATGGATAATATGATGGCAGAGGATATAATCAGAGTATACAATGGTCTTAAACCGCTTAGAATAGCTAATCCAGATGTGTTAGCTAAGCTTAACCTTAAAGAGGCATAATCATGGATTATAAAAGCGACATTACGATATTAGCTATTGATATTGGTACAACTAATGTTAAAGCATCACTCTTCAATGAAAAAGGGGAAGTCATATCTCTTGCCACAAAAGAAGTTAACATATTTTCTCCCGTTCCTGGTTCAGCTGTTCAAAGATTAGATGAGCTTTATAAAGCTACACTAGATGTCATGAGGGAGGCTATAAGAAATTCACATAAAATAAGTATAGACTGTATCTCCTTTAGTGCTCAAATGCACGGACTCGCGGCTATTGATGATAATGGAAGAGAAATATCTCCCTTAATAACATATCTTGATACAAGGCCAGGAGAAATAATGGATTTACTGAGTAAGGAGGTTGATCCATATACTCTTTACAAAGAAACAGGCTGTCCTCCTATCTTTATTTATCCATTAGCTAAACTTGTATGGCTAAGAGTTAGAAAGCCTAATATATTTAAGAAGGCCAAGTGGTTTCTATCGATAAAAGACTATGTTATGTATAAAATTTTTGGTGAACCGTATATAGATCGTTCAGTAGCTTCAGGATCTCAGCTATTAAATATACATACATTAAAATGGAGTGACTTAGCTTTAGAAATAGCAGGTATTGATGAAGATAGGCTCCCCTCATTAGTAGATGGAGAGGTAGTTTTTGATTCAATATCAAAAGGACTCTCTAGAGACTTGGGTATCAAGGAGGATATCCCTATAGTTATCGGTGGATCTGATGGAGCTCTCCATAGTCTAGGTGTTGGTGCTGTAAGGAAAGAAATTCTAGCTTTGAATATAGGTACTAGCGGAGCTGTAAGGTCTATCTCTAATAAAGTATTAATAGATAAATCCAACGCTATGAGGTTTTTCTGTTACTATCTAGGATATGGTATCAGGATACCTGGTGGTGCTATAAATAACGCAGGTATATGCTTGAGATGGTTCCGCGATTCATTTGGTTATTTAGAGAAGATCGTAAGCGAGATGTTAGATGAAAACGTATACGATTTGCTTTCAAGAGAAGCGGAGAAGGCTTGTACTACAGCAGATAAATTAATAATTTTACCTTTCTTTAGTGGAGAGAGATTCCCTGTAAGAGATCCTTATTCTAAATGTGTGATCTTTGGCCTTACACTTCGACATAATAGAAGACATATCATACGTGGCATAATGGAAGGGGTTGTCTATGTATTAAGATGGATCTATGATGCTATGAGAGAGAATGGGCTTAGTAGCCATGTTATCAGAACAGGTGGTGGTGGATCTAGATCTAGACTTTGGCGTCAGATACAAGCTGATATATTTGGAATTCCTGTAGAGCAAACCAAAGTTGAGGAAGCTTCACTTTTAGGTGCAGCAATAATGGGAGCTACTGCCTTAGGAGTATACAAGAATATAGAAGAGGCAGTAGAGAACATGATCAAAATTAAGAGCTGTGTAAAGCCTATAGAGGATAACGTAAGGAAATATGAGGCAATGTACCAATTCTTCAAGTACTTATATGGATTACTTAGAGAAGCATTTGTAAAACACTACACACTAACCATATAATTGGAAATTAATATGGTCAACTCTAGTCTAGAAATAAGTGAAGAACTATTAAAGTATCCTGTAGTAAGAGAAGCACTTCTTTATGAGAGGTTAAGAGGAGGCACTGTTAAATGCAATCTCTGTGAAAGGAGGTGTATCATCAGAGAAGGAAGTGTAGGCTTTTGTCGTACAAGAGCTAATATTGAAGGAAAATTATACACTTTGGTATATGGAGATTTATCAGCTCTTGAATCAAGGCCTATAGAGATAAAACCCTTTTTTCATTTTTGGCCCGGATCCACAGCCTTAACATTCAGTACATGGTCATGTAACTTTATATGCCCATGGTGTCAAAATTGGACTCTTTCAAGAACTCTACCTAATCCACTTACAGCCAAATATATACCGCCACAGCGAATCGTAGAGATAGCCAAATTAAGACGGGACGAAGGTACATGTGTTTCACTTAATGAACCAACATTACTTTTTGAGTATTCCGTAGATGTCTTTAAAAGAGCGAGGGATGCAGGCCTATACAATACTTATGTAAGCAATGGGTATATGACCTTAAAAGCTCTTGAGATACTTCGTAATGCAGGCTTAGATGCTATAAAGATAGACTTAAAAGGCAACGCAAAGGCTATGCAGAAATATAACAAAGCTAATATAGACTTTGTATGGCGAAATGCAAAAAAGGCAAAAGATATGGGACTTCATATTGAAGTGGTTTATCTGATGGTTACTAAGGCTACAGATCAAGAGAATATGGTCTTAGAAACCATTGAAAGACATCTAAAGGACCTTGGGCCAGATACACCTCTTCACTTTACACGTTACTTTCCAGCATACCAATATACAGAACCTCCTACATCAGTCAAAAAACTTGAATGGGCTTATGAGATGGCTAAGAAAATGGGTGTAAGATTCCCCTATATAGGAAATGTAGCTGGTCATCCATATGAAAACACATATTGTCCTGAATGTAATGAAGTCCTTATCAAAAGATTTGGAGCTAGAATTTTAAGATATAAGATAACAGAGAATAGAAAGTGCCCTAATTGTGGATGTGAAATCCCTATTGTTGGTAAGCATATAAGGAAAATAAGGCTCTTCATGTGAATGATAAAGATCGTTGTTAAACATGAGAGCGGTATATATGAGGAAGGAGGGAGTTAACCTAATTGAGATTTCATATGAGACTAAAGTTCCGTTAATAGGTACTGTGGCTTTTGGTATAATAGATCGAGGCACTAATGTATTGCAAATAAGGCCTACATCGTTATGCCCGCTATCATGTATTTTCTGCTCTACAGATGCGGGTCCTAAATCTCAAAGAAGGTTATCTGAATATATCGTTAAACTAGATTATATCATAGAGGTCTTCAATGAAGTAGTCAAATATAAAGGTCCTTACAAGTTAGAAGCTCATATAGATACTGTTGGAGATCCTATATCTTATCCTAGAATAGTAGATCTAGTTCAAGAACTATCCTCCATAAAAGGTGTAGAAGTAGTTTCCATGCAGACTCATGGAGCATTACTCAATGAAAGACTAATAGACGAGTTGGAAGCTGCTGGTCTCTCCCGTATAAATCTTTCTATAGATGCAATGGATTCTAATTTAGCAAAAAAGCTCTCAGGTACAGAGTATTACAATATTGAGAAAATAAAAGCTATTGCAGAGTATATAGCTAATTCTGAAATAGACCTACTCATAGCTCCTGTATGGGTACCAGGAATTAATGATCAAGAAATACCAAAGATAATAGAGTTCGCTTTATCATTAGGAGCAGGAAAAAGATGGCCACCTTTAGGTATACAGAAATATGAGGCACATAGACACGGAAGAAAGCCTCACGGAGTGCGCCCAATGTCCTGGAGGAGATTTTATGCTACTCTGAAAATATGGGAGGAAAAATACAATGTAAAGCTCATATTAAGGCCTGAAGACTTTGGTATCCATAAGAGGAGAAGAATACCAGTACCCTTTAAGCTAGGAGAGAAGGTATACGTGGACATAGTATTACCAGGCTGGTTAAGAGGAGAGAAAATAGGTGTAGCTAGAAATCGTGTTATAACCGTTGTAGACGCTGATAATATACCCTTAGGTGTAAGTATAAAGGTTAGGATATTAAGAGTAAAGGATAACATACTCATCGCAAGGCCTGAGATTTAAACTAACTTTAATTATGAAAGTAAGGGATGTAAGATGTGTTAACCTACTCAAGGAATTAATGAGTGTGAGATTATGAGATTGAAACCGGAATTTTCAAGATATACTACCTTTCTCTTAGATTTAGACGGAGTACTTTGGCGAGGAAAATATGTAATCAGCGATGCTATTGAAGCTGTAAAGACTTTAATTAGCATAGGTAAGAACGTTATTTTCCTTACTAATAATTCCACCAAAGATAGGAAAGAGTATGCATTAAGGTTAAGTTCATTAGGAATAAACATTAGCATTAAGCACATAATTACGAGTGCCTTTGCAACAGCTTCTTTCATGAAAAATTACCTACGTTTACGAGATGCTTACGTAATAGGTGAACTAGGACTTAAAAGGGAGCTAGAAAATCAAGGAATAAAGGTATTTTCTGAAGAAGAATGTGCAACTATGAGTTTTGTAAGTTCTATAGTAGTTGGATTAGATAGGGAGCTCACTTACAGGAAGCTTGCTATAGCTCTTAAAGCCCTATTGAAGGGAGCAACCTTCATAGCTACGAATGAAGATTCTACATTACCCACAGAGGAAGGTTTAGTACCAGGAGCTGGTTCTATAGTAGCTGCTATAAGCTACGCTCTAGGAAGGAGACCTGAATATGTAGTAGGTAAACCTAATAAGTGGATATTCGAGATAGCACTCAAGGAATTTTCGATACATCCTAGCGAGGCTATTGTAGTAGGAGATCGACTTGATACAGATATAAGAGGTGCTGTTAATATGGGAATTGACTCTATCTTAGTTCTCACAGGTGTAGCGAGGCTTTCAGATATTGAGAATTCAAGAATAAAGCCCTCTTATGTCCTAAAAAGTCTTAAAGAGCTCTTTAGGTAATAAGCTAAACTATTAAAGCTTCTCAATAAAAGCACTCTTACTAACTTGTTTATCTTTTAGGGGGACTCCCTCTCTTAGAAGAATTCCTGCTTTTATATACCATAGGCTCTTAGAACCTAAATACCCACCAATATACCCATTCTTATAAACTACCCTATGGCAAGGATAAATGAGAGGGAAAGGATTCTTCATAAGCATTTTACCAATGACCCTTGGTGATTTAACACCTAAATAAGAGGCTACTAGTGAATACGAGGCTACCTTTCCTCGAGGTATTTTCTTTACAGCTTTTAATACCCTTAGCCTTAAGGGGTTATTATCAAGGAAACGTACATTGAATCCATAGCGTACATCTTTTCCTTGAAATAGCCTAAAGAGCTCTTGAGCTATAAAGCGATATTTATTTTCATTATACATGTACTCGATTTTAAAGTTCTTAACTTGAGGAATATGTCTTTTGATAAGCTCTAGTGCGGTTTGCATACTTGAATGTGGTACTCCATTTGCTAAGAGATTTCCTTCTTTATCTACTAAAATAAAAATAAAGTGCCCATTAATCTTAAATCGATAAAGGAATCCCTCCACTCTAACTCACCTTGTATAGGGTATAGGAATTATTGAAATGAAGATAGAGTTTAATGTTCTTTTTTAATTTAGCGATAGCTTCTAACACCTCAATAGAATCGTCGTGGACTTCAGCTATATTATCATAAGATGCTACTATACTTTTCTTAAATATGAAATCCTTACGGAAATCTCCCTTTTTTCTGAAGATGACTTTTACCTTTGATATAGGTATTCCATAGTAAGACAATTCTCTTAATGTGACATATCTCAAAGAATCTGGCCTACCAGTTAGCAGTATGACACTTCCTTTTTTCAAACGATCAGCTAGTAATCGAATTCCTATCTCTCTAGGTTCATCATAATGAAGAAATCTCTCTGATAGAAAGTATTCCCAAAAACGCCTTCGTACACTACCTCTTAGCTTAGATATATCTGTATCAGGGTTTAAGCCTAATGAAATGAGCGTAGCTTCTATTCTCTTCCGGACATTAATGAGTACTCCATCTATATCGAAAAAGTAAATGGGCATAGCTCCCATTAATTACGTTACTTGAAATTAGTATCCAATAATCTTAATTATAGCTTTAGGTATTTCCTCTAGATTTCGGACTAGAATGAATTTACCATGACCTCTAATAGCTATTGCTTGAGCAAAACCCCTCCATTTACTAGGAACAGCTATGACATGAAGACTTCTATAGAGAGGAGCTACTTTAAGTGGATTATCACCAGCCGTCCATTCGCCATCTGTTATAAGTATTGCTGAGTAATTATAGAGCTTTGCTACCTGGAGCTCCTTAAGAGCTTCCCTTAAGGCATTAGCTATATCGGTATACCCTATAGCTTCTAAACTAAGAATCTTATTCACTAACTCATGTACATCTATTCGTTCATTAATTCTCTTTAAGAAAGTAACATCAGTATTAAATGCTAATACACAGTAGTCATTAAGTCCTCTACTAGCATACGCCAGTATTGCACCAGCTAGTGCTGCTAAAATTATCTTATAGCCAGCCATAGACATACTTCTATCAATTATCAAAGCATAACATCTTTTAGCCCTCTTGCGTTTGTACACTATGAGCTCTTCTGGATCTAAATAAAGGCTACCCTTATCTACCATCTTCTCAAGAGTTTTATCTATATTTATATCATCATAATCCCAACGAAAGTTATCAGAGGAGAAACTCCCTGCATACACTCCGCTTATAGCATCAAAAGCTACTTTTAAAATCATTTCACGGGCATATCTAAGGGCCAGCTTCCTCAATTCCTCCTTTATATATTCATAGGTTCTAGCGAGAAGTTCTAAAATTCTCAAATCTCTTCTCTGTACTCCAGACTTTAAAGCTATCAGAAATACCTCAGGATTGCTATTTAGCTCGAGAGAAACTCTTCTAGGAGCTATATCCGCGTATTTTATTAATATATCAATTTCTTTACCTACATTTTCGTTAATACGCTTCTCAATTTTCTCATTATTAGTTGAAATAGAGAATATAGTGTTATCTTCTTTTATCATAAATTGCTCTCTTGGGGAGGCTACCTCTCTACTATTCTCTTTACGAAAAAACTCACGCTTCCTGATCACATTAAAGAAGATTTCTTTTATGATATCCTCAGGTTTTATATCGGGATCAGCTATCCATATTTTACTTGACATCGCTAGAATTGCAGCATCCAGTAAATCCTCTATGGTCATATTTCCCTTCTTTATCTTACGCATTTCCTCAACTATTAGAACCATATCTATAGCCCCTCTAACTGAGGCTCCCATTTTTAATGCGGGATGTTCTCTTGTTTTTCTAGCTATGTCAACAGCTAGCTCTATTAGTTGCATGTTCTTAACGCCGGTCCTGACTCTTACTATTTCTATTTCCTCTTCTCTTGACTGGTAATCTAATCTTAGTCTACAGAATCGATCCATAATGGCTCTACTTATCCTATTAGTTCCTACATCATCATAAGGATTCATTGCACAGATTACTCTAAACGATGGATTTGCCTTTACTACACCATACCTTGGTATAGTGATCTCTCTTTCTTCCATAGCTCTGATTAGAGTATTTGCAGTCTCTTCTGGCATACGGTTAAATTCTTCAATATAGAGTATGCCTCCATCTTGCATTGCTTTAACAAGGGGACCTGGTTCAAAATACTCAGGCTTAAAACTATCATGAATAACCTTAGATGGATTAAAGATACCAACCAGTTTCTGTGGCGTAAGATCCGCAGAGCCTTCTACTATGTAGAAGGGGATTCCAGATTCCTCGGCTATGGTCTTAAGTATCGTAGACTTTGTAGTCCCAGGAGGTCCTTCTAATAATATGTTCTTACCTGCTGCTAATGTAGCGAGGATGGCCCTTATCTCTCTCCTCCTACCAATAATCTTCCTCTCAATTCTTTCTAGTAATTCCTTTCTTCTGTAAGGATTCTCGTACATGATTACACTAATAAATGAGTATGTTTCCAGCTTATTAAAAAGTCTAACTCCATGCACTTAGAATGCTTAGTAGCTTCACCGCAAATGTCGCTTTATATAAGGAGTTGTATTAAATTCATAAGTCGTTTATTTATAAGCACTTTACTCATTAGACTATATGATCAAGATATACGATAAATACTTTTAGCAATATTAGTAATAGAACAAATTGCGAAAGTACTTCAATCCCTTAACCCATATTACATGAGGGGAGCAAATTGTCATCTACTTCAAATGCATATGAAATGGCAATAGAGCAACTTGAAAGGATAGCTAAGCTACTAGAGCTGGAACCATGGGTTAAGGAAGCCCTTAAGAAACCAAAACGTGAAGTGATAGTTAGCATCCCTGTAAGAATGGATGACAATAAAATTAGAATTTTCACAGGATATAGAGTTCTGCATAACGATGCTAGGGGTCCAGGAAAAGGTGGTATAAGATATCATCCTAATGTCACCTTAGATGAAGTCCGAGCTTTAGCTATGTGGATGACATGGAAAACAGCTTTACTTAATCTACCCTTTGGTGGAGCTAAAGGCGGTATAACTTGCAATCCTAAAGAGCTTTCTAAAAGAGAGCTAGAGATCCTCACTAGAAAATATACTTATGCAATAGCTAACTTCATAGGTCCCTTCGTCGATGTACCCGCACCAGACGTAGGTACAAACTCTGAGTATATGGCATGGATTATGGATGCATATAGTTTAATAAAAGGTTATAACGTGCCTGCTGTTGTTACAGGAAAACCTCCAGAACTCTATGGCATCCCGGGCCGTATTGAAGCAACAGGGAGAAGTGTCTGTATAGCAATGCGTGAAGCATGTAAAGTTCTAAACATACCTCAGCGGGAAGTCACTATCGCTATACAGGGGTATGGTAATGTAGGATATCATGCTGCTAAAATTGCTCATGAGATGGGATTTAGAGTAGTTGCTGTAAGCGATTCTAAAGGAGGCATATATGATCCAAGTGGCCTAAACCCAGAGAGAGTCCTTAAACATAAACGAACTACAGGAAGTGTAGTGGGGTTTAAAGGTGCTAAAAGTATAAGTAATGAAGAGTTGCTTGAACTCAATGTAACAGTTCTAATACCTGCTGCCATTGAGGGAGTTATAAATGAGAGGAATGCAGATTATATAAGAGCGAAAGTAATAGTCGAAGGAGCAAATGGACCTACAACTCCTAAAGCAGAAGAAATACTAGAAGAGAAAAAGACACTTATAGTACCAGACATTCTTGCAAACTCTGGTGGAGTAGTTGTTAGTTACTTTGAGTGGGTTCAGAATCTAACTGAGGTTCCATGGTCTCTAGAAAAGGTAAGATATGAGTTAGAGAAGAGAATAGTGAACACATTTAAACAGGTATATTCACTAAGCTTTAAGAAAGAAGTGACCATGAGAGATGCAGCCTATATGATAGCCGTAATGAGAGTGGTTGAGGCCATGAAGCTTAGAGGATACTTAAGTTAAGGGAAATTAAAGTAAGGTAAGATATTGCCGTAAGAGCATCAGACCTAGAAATATCTTTTTATTATGTTGAAAGGGCTATTTCTAGGATATCACTTAGTAATACAAGAGCTGTTTCAGGACCACCTGCTCCTTTTCCTTTAATGAATATCTCATTTTTAGGCTCAATATGCATGACAACTCCATTATAGGTATCGTTAACGGAGGCTAAAGGATCCTGTAAGGGGATAACTTTAGGCTCAACTCTTAAAACCTTTGCTTCCTCATTTTCAATCTTTGCTACTGCAATATACTTAAGTACTGCCTTCTTTTTATCAAGTTTCTTCATAGCTTCCTCAACGTAAGGCCATAGGGGTTTTCTTTCTACATTATATACCGTATAGTTGCTATTAATACCTAAGAGAGTATTTACAATTATAGCAAGCTTAGCAGCTGGATCCCACCCTTCTATATCAAGAGTAGGATTTGCTTCAGCGATACCCTTCTTTTGAGCTACTCTTAAAGCCTCTTTGAAATCAAGACCTTTAGAATGCATTAGGCTTAAAATGAAATTTGTAGTACCATTAAGTATACCCCTTATCTCATAAACCTCTTGTACATTTAAGCCATGAATTAATAGATCTATAAGTGGTGTACCAGCCATTACGGTAGCCTTATACTTTATTTGAACCCCCCTCTTTACAGCAGATTTCATTATTTCAGAGAAACTTAGTGCTAATGGTGCTTTGTTGGATAAAACTATATGTACTCCAAGATTAATAGCCCTTCTTACATGCTCAATTCCAGGCATTCCATTAATGTAATTGCTTGGTGTTACTTCTATAAGTACATCAGGAGATAAATCCTCCAGCATATTGACGGTAGTATAACCTGGAGAACCATAAGGCTTGAATTGACAAACACTACCTCGAGGAACTTTTAGTAGTTCAAGTAATTCCCTTTCTTTAAATCCTTCTGTTTTCAATACCCCCCCTCTAGAATCTGTAATACCAATAACGTTTATATCAATACCATATCTGTCTATAAGTTTATCCTTCTTATTAACTAGAAGCTTTACAAAGGATCTTCCGACTGTTCCAAATCCTGATATGATTATATTTAGCTTTCTCATTATTTCCACCTAATTACTCACATTAAGAAATGTCCTAAAGACCTTTAAATTTCTCTACTACAGAATATAAGGTTATATGGGGATTATTATGACATCTCTAGGAAGGCTATCACCTGGTAAAAATCCTCCTGAAGATGTTAATGTGTTAATAGAAATACCAAAGGGATCTAATATAAAATACGAATACGATGAGGAAACTGGGTTAATAATGGTTGATAGAATACTCTATACTGCTATGTTCTATCCATTTAACTATGGAATAGTTCCTAAAACCTTAATGCCAGATGGTGACCCTGCAGATGTCCTAGTAATATCTGAAGAGACAATACTACCTGGTACTGTAATACGCGTAAGGCCTATAGGGGTACTTGAAATGGAAGATGAAGAGGGGGTTGACCATAAGATAATAGCAGTACCCGTGGAGAAAGTGGATCCTAGATACTCTAGTATTAAGGATGTAAATGATCTCCCTGAAGTAGTATTAGAAAAAATCAAACACTTCTTTGAGCATTATAAAGAGCTTGAGCCAGGAAAATGGACTAAAGTAAGGTCATTTCTAGGAGCGGAAGAGGCTAAATCCATGCTTAATAAAGCCATAGAGGCGTATAAGAAAGAGCATAGTAAAGAATAGATTATAGCTCTACATCCTTCATTTTCTTTGCATAAGAATATTCTAAGCTATGCTTCTCTAGCTCCTTAAGAATATCAGTATTCTTCCTTAGGAGTTTATCTACGAGGCTTAGATATCTTGCAACTCTTACAGCTTCTGGTGAGATTCTTATTAATTTCTCTCCATCTAATACAACATAATGTTCTTTAGGAATCCTCTCCCCTAGTATATATACTGCTTCATTCACAGCTGCATGAAGCTGAAGACAATGGGGACTACCATCTATAGACACTACAGTAATGCTCTTAGGCCTGCTACTACGGATTATAGAGGCAATCTTCCCATAAATAGATACATTTTCGCCTTCAGGACATGCTGTCAATACAACCTTCTCTTTAGAAATCTCTTTAAATAGTTGAGGATTTACTGCTTTTAGGCATCTACTGACTATTAGGAGGTTAGAATTCCTAAGCAGAGGTGCTTTAACCCATATTTCTAGAAGTTTCATTTTACATCCCATGAGGAGAATAAAAGTGAAGAGGAATTTATAATTGTTAGCTCTCCTTTAAAAACCTTCTAGTAAGAGAATTTCACCTTAAAGTTTAACGAAAATATAATTACTCTAGCATTAGAGATAGTATTACATAGGCGATTTATTATGAAGATCGAGAAGCTTACCTTAAAGGGCATAATTCCAGCCATAGTCCTACCCATGAATGAGAATTTTGAGATTGATGAAGAAGAGTACAGGAACTATTTAAAATGGATCTTACGCTTTAAAATTGGAGGATTAGCAATAAATGTCGATACAGGTGAGGGTCCTCACCTCTTCCCAGAAGAGAGAATACGAGTGCTTAGAATAGCTAGTGAAGTTATTAAAGGAAAGGTTCCGATAATAGCTGGTCTTCCAACTAAATTTACTAAGGAGGCTGTAGAACATGCCCGTAAGATAAAAGAGGCCGGCGCAGATGCTGTACTAGTATTCCCTATACCAGCTTTCAGAGGCCCTCAAGCTATGGAGGTCGTATATAACTACCATAAAGCAATAGGCGAGGGAGCTGATATCTTCATGGTGCTTTTCCAATTACAACCAGATCTCGGTGGTATAGAGTACGATGAGGAAACGTTATTCAAATTAACTGAACTAGACCATGTAGTAGCAATAAAGGAAGCGTCTTTTGATGCTAGGAAATTTACTGATACTTTAAGAATCATCAGAAGTGCACCTAGGAAAATAACAGTATTAACGGGTAACGATAATTTCATATACGAATCTCTTGTATTAGGAGCTGATGGAGCGTTAATAGGCTTCGGTACTTTAGGTACTGATCTCTTAGTAGAGATGTATGAACTAATACAGAAGAAAAGATACGATGAAGCTAAGGAGATAGCAGATAGACTTCAACCTTTAGCTGATGTAATATTCGCTCCTCCTGTTAGAAACTATAGAGCGAGGATAAAAGAAGCATTGGTCATGCTAGGAGTCTTAGAGAAAGCATATGTAAGACCGCCCTTATTGCCTATAAGTGATGAAGAAAAAGAGAAGGTAAGAGAAGCATTAAAGAAAGCAGAACTATTGTAACTCCATTAATCCTTTAAAAGAGGAGGTTAGCGAATTTGGTTAATTTGAGTGTCAAAATAGCCGATATAGAATTCAGGAATCCCATAATAATCGGTGCCGGTACGCCTACCCTTGATGCAAGGAACATGATTAAATGTATTAAAGCGGGTGCAAGTGCTGTTGTAACTAAAACTGTAACTTATTCAAAGATACATCAACTTCAACCAAGGCCACGTTTTCATATAATTCATCCTAATGCCATTCTTACTAATGAATACTTCTCTCTCTATTCAGTAGAATTAATGGCTCCCTATCCTCCTGATAGATGGGTTAAAGAATTAAAGATCGTAAAAGAAGTAGCCAAAGAAGAGAAAGCAATAATTATTGCAAGTATTGCTGGAGAAACAGAGGAGGAATGGAAAAAATTAGCACATATGGCTGAGAATGCTGGAGCAGATATGATAGAACTTAACATATCATGTCCCCATGTAGAACCATCAGAGAAGGCTCTTATGGGAAAAGTAGCAGGCTCTGACCCTAGTGCAGCGAAAGGATTAGTAAAACTTGTTAAGGAATGTGTAAGTATACCTATTATAGCCAAATTAACACCTCAGGGAGCTAATCCATTAGCTGTAGCCAAGGCCGTAGTTTCAGCTGGTGCAGACGCTGTCGTAGCTACTGCCCGCTTTCAAGGTGTTATAATAGATATTGAAGAAGCTAAGCCTATACTCTGGGGTGGTACAGGTGGATACGGCGGTCCTTGGATGGTTCCAATTAGCTGCAATTGGGTTCTTAAAATAGCTAAGGAAAAAATTGGTGTTCCAATAATAGGATCAGGAGGAATAACAACATATGAAGATGTGATTCAGTTTTTTATGGTAGGTGCTCAAGCAGTACAGATATGCACTGCTGTAATAGTTAAGGGATACAAAGTAATTAGCGAAATATTAAGTGGGTTAAAAATGTGGCTGAGTAAGAGAGGAATAGAGGATATTAACGAAATAGTAGGCAAGGCCATAGATAGCGTCCTACCACTTGAGGCTTTAGATAGAACTACCACATACAAAAGTTCTGTTATAATAGACAAATGCACTGGTTGCGGGCTTTGTGCTAAGTCTTGTTTCTACGATGCGATAAGAATAGTAAATGGTAAAGCTCAGATTGATGTAGATAAGTGTGATGGATGCGGACTTTGTATTAGTATTTGTCCTCAAGGAGCTCTTAAACTAATTACTCTTTAACAATATTTGACAGCAGATAGAAATATGAAATCATTTTATTTAATTTTTTACTATATTATTCTCTGGTGTCTGCTTTGCGAGTTCCTGAGCGCATAATTAAGGAAATACTAGTGGAGAATAGTTTTAAAAACGTCAAAGAAGACGAGAAAATAGTAGGGTTTGAATTTAAGATACGTAACACACTTGGGAGCGGTACGATAGATAGCGTATATGTATTTAAAGTTGATGAAGAGATGTATAGCCCAGATCAGATAATCATTATTAAAGGTAAAGAGGAGCGAAAGGGATCTACTATAACAGCTTCTAATCCGCTTTACGTGGATTATGGCGATGTAATTACATTAAGGTTCTTACGTGAAGGAGGACTTAAACCTGGCAAACATAAGGTTGAAGGAAGCTTAGGGATCATGGGTATTGGTACGGTTACGATAACTTTTGAACTAGAGATGAAAGAGTAAGCGCCCCTCCTCCTAAAGATATATTTTTATTGTAGAATTATAACTACTTATCAAGCTTACACTAGGGTCCATTATGTCGGTTACTCTATATCTTCTGTTATCTTTCAATAATGGGTGATTAAATATGAAGAAGATTGCATGGCATGCACTACCCATTAAGAAGATCTTCTCAGAATTAAAAAGTAACATGCAAGGTCTGAGCTCGGAAGAAGCTAAAAGAAGACTAGAGATTGTTGGCCCTAATGAGCTTGTTGAAAGAAAGAAGATTACTCCCTTTCATATATTTATAGACCAGTTTAAGAGCTTTTTAGTAGGACTATTACTCATCGCTTCCTTAATTTCCGCTTTTATAGGAGAAGCTGTAGATGCACTAGCAATATTTGTAATAGTAATAATGAACTCTATACTTGGGTTTATTCAAGAGTATAGAGCTGAAAAGGCATTAGAAGCCCTTAAAAAGCTCGTTACACCTAGAGCGAGGGTAATAAGAGAGAAACGTGAATTCATCATACCTGCTAGAGAGTTAGTTCCAGGAGACATAATAGTCCTAGAATCGGGAGATAGAGTTCCTGCTGATGCTAGACTATTGGAGGCAGTTAATCTTGAGGTGGACGAATCAATGCTTACAGGCGAATCCATTCCTGTTCCAAAAGATGCTAAAGCAATTCTTAAGGAGAACACTCCACTTTCAGAAAGAAAGAACATGGTGTATATGGGAACCATGGTAACACGCGGCTATGGTAAAGCTATCGTAGTTGCTACTGGAATGAATACTGAAATGGGGAAAATCGCTGAGATGGTTCAAGCTATAGAAGAAGAGAAAACACCACTTATGAAGAGGCTTGATAAATTTGGAAAACAAATAGGCTTAGTGATAATATTCCTATGTGTACTAACTTTCCTCCTAGGAGAAATTAGAGGTATACCACCTGTGACGATGTTTATGACTGCTGTAAGTCTTGCGGTTTCAGCAGTGCCAGAGGGGTTACCTGCAATAGTTACCGTTACATTAGCATTAGGTGTGAGGGATATGGCTAAACGCAATGCTATAGTAAGGAAACTCGCTTCGGTCGAAACATTAGGATGTACCACAGTTATATGTTCTGATAAAACTGGAACTATAACAAAGAATGAGATGACCGTACGAAAAATATACATTAATGGTGAAGTCATAGAAGTTACGGGCAGTGGTTATGAACCAAAAGGCGAGTTTCTAATCAATAATAAAGTTATAAATATAAGCGAGAATGAAGATCTGCTATTACTACTAAGAATTGCTCTTTTATGCAATCATGCAGAACTAGTATTTTCTGGAGAAAAATGGAATATCTTGGGTGATCCTACTGAGGGAGCATTAGTAGTTCTAGCTGCAAAAGCAGGAATGAGAAGAGAAGAAGAGCTAGAAAGATATCCTCTGATTACTGAGATCCCCTTTGAGTCGAGAAGAAAGCGTATGACTACAATTCATAGAACCCCAGAAGGTAAATACATAGCCCTAGTTAAAGGAGCCCCTGAAATAATACTTTCAAGGTGCAAATATTTACGTAAGAATAATGTAATTAAAGAGCTTACTTATGCAGAATCACAGAAGATAATAGACATAGTCCAAGAAATGGCTATGGGCGCACTTAGAGTTTTAGCCTTAGCTTATAAAGAGATCGAAACATTACCCCAAAAGTTAGATCCTGAAAAAGTTGAGCAGGATCTAATATTTGTAGGTTTAGTAGGAATGATGGATCCTCCAAGGGAAGAAGTGAAACCCGCTATAAACCTCTGTAGAAAAGCAGGTATAAAAGTAATAATGATAACAGGGGATCATAAATTAACAGCTGTAGCTGTAGCTAAGGAAATAGGACTTATTAATAATGAAGAAGAGAGCCTTGTACTTACTGGTGACGACTTAGATAAAATAAGCGATGAAGAACTAGAAAAAATTATCGATAATGTAGCAATCTTTGCACGTGTTTCACCAGAGCATAAGGTAAGAATAGTAAGGGCACTAAAGAAAAGAGGACATGTAGTTGCTATGACAGGAGATGGTGTCAATGATGCTCCAGCACTAAAAATGGCAGATATAGGTGTAGCTATGGGTATTAAAGGAACTGACGTGGCAAAAGAAGCTGCAGACATGATCCTAGCAGACGATAACTTCGCTACAATCGTAGCCGCAGTTAAAGCAGGAAGAGAGATTTACGATAATATAAGGAAATTCATAAGGTTCCTATTAGCATGCAATTTCGATGAAATAGCAGTAATAGCTACTAGCGTCTTTACTGGTCTAGAACTACCATTATTACCACTTCAAATACTATGGATAAACTTAGTAACGGACGGAGGGCCTGCCTTAGCACTAAGTGTAGATCCTCCAGATCCAGATATCATGGAAAGACCCCCAAGAAAGCCTGATGAAGGCATTCTTCATGGAATGAAACTATTCATAGCAATATCAAGCACTTTGCAGTACATAGGAACTATGGCAGCATTCCTCTTAGGAATATTCATGCTTAAAGATAGTATAAGCGAGGCTAGAACTTTAGCCTTTGTACAAGCAGTCTTCTTTGAGCTTTTTGTAGTGTTCAACTGTAGATCTGAAACAAGAAGCGTATTCAGAACAGGGGTATTATCAAATAAAGCTCTTCTTATAGCAGACTTAATAGGACTATTACTTACTATAACCTTAGTATATTTCCCTCCCTTACAAATGATATTCGAGACTACAACATTAACACTCTACGACTGGATCCTATGTATGGCATTAGCAAGTGGCGCATGGATAGTCTTACCAGAGATATTAATCAAGCATAATAGAAAGACTTTAAAGTCCAAATAGAAATTTTTACTAACAAACGATTATTTATATATTCATTCTTAGCTTAATGCTATACATAAATCAGAAAGCATTAAAACCAAAAGTTAGGCAGAGATTTATTCCGTAAAAGGGTTTCCGAATAACGGAAAACTAAACATAGCAAGATAAAAGACTTTGCGTGAAATCATCCTTTCACGCAATTTATTTAAAAAAAGCTTAATGTGCCTTAACAATGTATTATGAAAAAGATGCTTCTATTTTATGTTATAACTTTGTGAGATTGTGTATTCTGAGTATCGTAAACCATAATGCATATAATTCATACGTTTTCTGGTTTATGCATTACGGATAGCATTTAGTTTAAAGATTCGAGATTGTTAAATTTTTAATGCATATGCATTATTTATTTCCAAGATTATTCTGTGCTTCATTCATGGTTTAATAAACTTTAATCATGTAATCAGCATGGATCTTACTACTTTCTAAAGTCTAATATTACTCCGAGGGCTTCTTCCTTGTTCTTAAGGAGTGTCTCATAGGCTTTTTGTGCTTCATACCAGGGGAATATGTGTGTAATGAGATGTCTTGTCTTTATTATTCCTGCTGTTAGTAATTCAAAGAAGAGCTCTATGTTCCTTCTTCTCGTCCATGGATAGTAAGGTGTCTCGTAAGTAGGCTGGCTTGAAAAGTGCGTTCCCATGATAATCCTACTTGGTGCATTAACCTCGTCATGGAAATCAAGTTGTGTAGGACCTCTTGGAGAGCTTAATATTATTAGCCTACCCTGGGGTCTTACTAATTTAATAGCCCAAGGTATTACCGTAGGCTCGCCAGTTACTTCAAAAACTATATCTGCCATACGCCCTTTTGTTATATCTCTGATTTTATCCTCAACATTTTCTTCAATGGGATTTATAATTTCTGTTGCTCCAGAGGTTTTAGCTAGTTCTAGTCTTTTCCTTATGAGGTCTATAACTATAACAGGGTATGCACCTGATAATCTGCTAAATTGAGTAGCTAGTTGACCTAAGAGTCCAGCACCTATTATAACCACTACGTCGCCTAGGAGTATATTCGCTAATCTTACACTATGCATTACGCCTGAAGCTATAGTATGAAATGCAGCCTCTTCGTCAGTAATACCTTCTGGAACTTTTACGACATCTTTTTCATTAAGGATGGCATATTCAGTATGACCAGCTAAGCTTGCTACTCGATCACCTTCTCTTATATCCCTGACACTGTCTCCTACATCTATTACTATTCCTACATTAGAATAACCAGGATAGAATGGATATCTGACATACCGAGACCAGGCAGAATTAGGAGGAAACCTTCCTGTCAAGGCTGTTATCTCTGTCCCAGCACTTATTAAGGTAACTAAGGTTTTCACTAGAATTTGTCCTGAACTTAGTTCAGGTAATTTCGCCTCCTCTATCTTGATGGAATTAGGCTTTCTAAAAACTATGCGATGCGATTTTATCATGAAAAAGAATATTTAAGAGAATAAATAAAAATTTTTATGTTTTTATCTTCTTGATAGTTCCTCTATAGCTCTTTTAATTCTAGATACTCCCTCTCTTATTTTGTCTAAATTTACTGAGAAACTGAACCTTATGAAGCCCTCACCAGCCTTGTCAGGGAAGGCTGTTCCAGGGAGAACTACTACGCCGTATCTTTCGAGTAAAAGGTCAGCTAATTCTTTTGATGTTTTTATTCCTAAAAGTTCTAATGCTTCCGTCACTTTGGGGAACATATAAAATGTACCAGGACTTCGCCATACTTCAAATCCGGGAACGTCGCTTAGTAACTCATAGAGTAAGTTTCTTCTCTTTTCAAAAAGTGTAACCATCTCTTTAACAGGTTCCCATGATCCTTTAAGAGCTGTTACTGCTGCTTTTTGAGCAAAACTTACGGCACAACTGTATATGTTAACAGCTAGATCTATAAAACGATCAATTATTTCAGATCTAGCCACTATGTAACCTAATCTCCAGCCAGTCATGGCAAAGGTTTTAGAAAATCCATTAACGTATACTACGTAGTCACGCCATTCAGGCTCTGATAGAATGCTTTTGAAGTTTACCCCACTATAGACGAAGTTATCGTAGACTTCATCAGCTAATATAACTACTTTTTTTCTCATAGCTAGAGAATAAAGGTCATCTATCTCATTTGGAGCGAATACAGCTCCTGTAGGATTGTGTGGATTGTTAATAACGATCATTCTTGTCTTGGAGGATACCTTTGACTCTAATAGTTCGATATTCAAATGAAATCCTTTATCAGGTCCGTACCAGCTTAATGGTACGAAAATAGGCTTACCCCCAAATAGTTTTACAACTTGGGCATACAAAGGATAGCTGGGTTCAGGAATTATTACTTCGTCACCTGGCCTTACAAATGCTGCTATGCCCATAAAAATAGCGGTCTTAGCACCTGTAGCTACGACAATTTCATCTTTTTTAACATCTGCATTATATCTTGAATTTAAGTACCATGCTATCATTTCTCTAAGGGGAGCTATACCTGCTGTTTCAGTATATCCTGTAAACCCTTCGTCTAATGCCCTCTTTGCAGCCTCACGTATGTGTTTTGGTGTTGGTAGATCAGGCTGTCCTATACCGAAACTTACGATATCCATACCCTTCTCTGCAAGGGCTTTCGCTCTTGCTAAATAAGTAAAGGCAGATTCGCCTATTATCTTGTAAACTGTAGGGTTAAGATTAAGGGTGGGCTTCTCTGCCAAAAGCAACACCACGCATGCCTAGAAAATGAAGATCATTCTTATAAGTGTAACTCATTAAGAAGTACTATAAGAGGTACTTTATGAATATAAGAGATCTATTTGACAAGCACGCTAAACAGTATGATGCTTGGTATGATAGAAACCTAGAACTCTTCAAGATAGAGGTAGAGACCTTAAAAAGACTTAGGAGAAAAGGAAGAGCTTTAGAGATAGGAGTAGGTACAGGTCGCTTTGCTGAAGCATTACATATAGATATAGGCATTGATATCTCCTTAAAGGTACTCCATATCGCTAAATTTAGAGGTACTGATGTTATTCTAGCTGATGCTAGGTATTTGCCCTTTAAGAATGAAGTGTTTGAAGAGGAATATATGATCTTCACTATATGCTTTCTAAAAGATATTGATAGAGCGTTAGATGAGGCTTATAGAACTCTAAGAAAGTTTGGTAGAATAATAATAGCATTCATTCCTAAGGAGAGTCCTTTAGGTAAAAAATACATAGAAGAGGCTAAGAAAGGGCATATATTCTATAGCCATGCTAATTTCCTTAATTTAAGTGAGGTCATAGATTTGATTAGAAGAAAAGGCTTTAAAATAGGTAGAGTGCTTTCTTCATTAGGTCCCCAGACGTGCAAAATAATTCAGGGATATGATAGTAGGTACAGTTTCTGTTGCATAGAGGGAATTAAAAATGAGTAAGTATCTAAGGTTTTTCACCTATGAACTTTAGAGCATTCTTCCCGAAGTACTTCTCTATAACTGCATTAGGTAGCCCTATCTCATTACGAAGTATTGTAAGATCTCTCTCTAAGACCCATTTTCCATGATTACTTATATTGTTTAGTACACTATCGGTACCAAACATTACAAAGTCTTCAGCACCATACGCAAAGACTTTTTGAAGAGCATCCTTTCTCCATAACGGAGGAGTACCAGGTGTTGCGTCTATGAACATTTGCATTTCATCCATACTCTTACCTTTACGACGTAGAAATGCTCTAAATCTACCCCAAGTAGCTATACACTCATCTACCCATGGCCAACTTATGTGTGCTAAGGCAAATCGTATCCTTGGAAATCTCAACAAGATTTCGTAATGTGTAGGCCTACAAAAGCGAGAAGAATCCATAAATCCGAATAATATGCCCGAGTGGAATATAATAGGTACGCCCAATTCCTCTATTTTTTCATATACTGGAAATAGTCTCTCCTCATAAGGATACCAATGATCTGGTATCATTTTAACCCCCTTAAGTTCTAAATCAGAAATAGCCCACTCAAGAATTTGAGGAGCTTCCTTTAACCTAGGCTCTAGCCATATGAAGCCCTTTATCCTATTCGGATCAGTCTTTTGAATATTAGCAACGAACTGAGCTACCTCACGTTGTCTCTTAGCACTAAACTCCATCTTAGGGCTATCAATCGTATCGTGAAGACTGGGATAAGGTGAGAATAGGAATATCACGTCTATTCCAGCTTTATCCATAGCTTTTAAGAAATCTTCAGCCTTTTCATTACCTCTACTATGTACATGACAATCTACAACAAGCATACTTCCCACATATAATAATTAAAGCGATTACCTACTTTAAAAACGAAACCGAAATAAAGGTTAATAAGATTCTAAACACTCTCCTTAGTGAGAATAAATTCGCAGTAGTCATCACCTTTTGCGATACATCTAACTTCGTATGCAATAAGTTTCTCATCTAAAACTTTACTGAAAAAACCTGCTAAAATACCCCTTAATAGATGACTATAAGCCTTACCTTCCTCCTTACCTATTTCGCATTCAAAATTTTCATAAGCTCTTACGACTATAGTTCCTTCTTCTGGCTTAAACTCAGTGACCTCAATTAAAGCTAGACCTAAAGCTATTAAGAATGCCTTAAAAGCCCTGAGTAGTTCTCCTTTTTCTGTAAGAAGAGATCTCAGTTTTTCATAAATTTCTTCACCAATAAACCTTCCTTCATAATACTGAAACGCCTCAACGCCTTCACCGAATTTATTACGAGTTTTCCTTATTACTGCATCAAAGAAACTTCTAGTAAATACCATAGCTCTATCCTTGCCTAGGAAAAGTGGAAAGTGAACTGTGTCTATGAGTAATAAATCATCTATGGGCTTTATTATGTGAACTTGCTTTATACCTTCTAATTTTTCTAACTCTACTACAAGATCCTGCGGGCTTACTTTAGAATCTGTAAAATCACCTATTATATATGTAAGCCAACCCGTTTTAGCTAAAATAGGCGTAGAACCAAATATCTGTATAGGTCTTACCTTAAACCTTTCAAATACGTCTAATACTTCATGAACAGTCTCATATCTCTCTATACCTACAAGAATTGATAATCCGTAAATTCTACGACCATAAGTATACATTAATCTGCCAATATGTAAAGGACAAGGCCCTCTAGCCTCCAAAAGGGTCACCTCCCTCTTAAATCACTAAACTAACAATAAAAAGTACCTAATAAAAGTATACAAAGTTATAACTAGACTCGAAAAAGTAGAAATTCACTTTCTTTCACTTTCAGAGCATTTAAAAAATTGAAAATTTTAATTCTTTTAAGGATTATCTTAATAAACTAAATCTCCTTTATTAGGAGAGGATATTACAATATTCCTAGGAGTCCCTCCTGAAAACCTCACGATATACTTCATAGCTATTTCTAATGCCTTTACAAGATACTCTTCTTCGATACTAGGCGCTCCATATGCAACTAAGAGTAACTCTCTTGTGCTCCTTCTTACTTTACTTCTTTCCGCATCTCCGTGCACGTATACACATAATATGCCTGATGCATCTGCTAGGACTATCTCCTCACCATTAAGTATTCTCCTCCGTCCTCCTATAAGTAAGACTTCCTCATTAGTGTCAGCGTATCTAACTTTCAGAGGAGGATTAATTTTTGAAAGATCATAAGCGCTTAAGGTTATTAGACTTTCTACAGAGGCCAAGTTATATGCATCCACAACATTCGATATCCGGGGTAATCCCTTACCTCTAAGTATTCTCCGTAACAATGCCTCAGAGGCAGGTCTGACTTTCGTAGGATCTATACCCATTCTCCAAAAGAAGTCTCTATACTTTCTAATAATGGGTACATCTTTTAACGATTCAAGCCTATATTTACTTCTCAAGTACCTTTCTTTTTCTCTTATAAATTGATCCATAGCTTCATTTCGTGGCATTACTCGTACGCCTATTATCTTTAGATAGCCTAATGAAAGACTCGGGAAATCTGCTACTACATCTTTACTCCAGGATATTGAAACGTTATCCATGTTAACATCCCTTTATAGTTTTCATGGTATTATTTCTATACTGTTATTAAAGGGCGGGTAAGTAAAAGCATTATTAGGAGTATCTTTATCTAGGCAATTAAGAACCATATCTATTGTGCGTTTTGTTATATTACATATTGATTTGAATCCACTTTCACCCCAATAGCGCTCCTTATATGCATAAAGGCAACGACCTCCACAGTACCTGAAATACTTACATGAAGTACATGGCTCTCCTATAGAAATTTTCCCTACTAGATCTTGGGGTGAATTAGTTTTTATATGCCCTAGATAAGCCCAGGATACATCCACAGCAATTGGACAAGCTAGGATTCTACCATTAGTTAGTATTGAAAAGGCGTCTTGCCCTGCACCGCAGGGAGGTGTAGGACCACCATACCTAGCTCTTTTAGCAATACCGAGAAACGGAGCTATTCCCAGTGGCGTCTCTTCATTAAAACTCATTTTCCATAATTTAGTAAGTCTCAAAATTCCTGGTAAATAAGAATACTTAACCCACATTGTAAAATTATCCCAAGGAGGACTCCATATTACATCTAATTGCCAATGTACATGGTTAAAAATACCTAAAGAAAGTAAATGAGTAACATCCCGATAGATATCACTTTTCTCAGATACAGTCATTCTCGCGATCAAATCTCCTTCAAAGCCTATCTTGCGGAGATAGTGAGCAGCTTTTAGAACTCTCCTATAAACTCCCCTTCCTCTATAATAATCAGTTACTTTTTCTACTCCATCAATTGAAAGTAATACTACCTCCATTTCCTTCCAATATTCAGGCTTAAGTTTTTCAACAAGAAGTCCATTAGTTTGAATACCAAATCTCTTTGCAGGAACCCTCTCTATCACATCCTTTATAAATTGTATATTTAAAAGTGGTTCTCCTCCGTAGAAGATTATAGTAGCATTGGGATCTTCCTCTATGAAATTAGTTAATTCTTTAATATCATAAAGTACCTTCCATGGCACTAAATTACGTGAGAAGCTTCCACCACAGTATCTACATTTCAAGTTACATTGACCAGTAGTAAAGACGAAGTAGAGCACAAAGAAATAATATTAATAATACTTTAATTAAAGATTATCACCTTGAGCTAATCTAGTAGGGAGAAGCTGAGTTATTACTTATCCAGAATCTAAAATAGCCTCTTGTAGCAATTAGAAAGAGTCTCTCTACTTCCTCATCTCCTAATACTAGTTTTGCAACTTTAAGTACATTATCTATTGTAGGATTTCGTCGTGTCTTTCTAATGATAGGCTTAAACTCGGGATGTTCGTATATCAGCATACGTACCGTTTCTTCGAATATTTTCCTACCCTCAGAGTTTAGTACATCATTAGAGAAATAACTTCTATAACCTAATAATAACTTTCTAAGTAAGGCTTTTACATCAGATCCAAAGCTTCTCCTATAAGGCATTTACAGTAAACCTCATATTAATAATTAGGTATATAGGAGTTAAAAAAGGATGAGATAAGGATTACCTTAAATTATTATACTGAACAATTCTACTCTTTGATTCCTTTCCTGAAGTAGGCTCCGCATTGTTTGCATCTAAAGAGACCTATCTTTACGGGCTTTCGGCCACGAGGTGCTAGTTCCCAAGACTTAACAAGTTCTACATCCTCTGATCCACACTTTGGACACTTAACCATTTATATCACCAATAATCTGGCATTAAAAACTCATTTATATTAGTTTCGTTCACGAATGAGATTTGAACATATTTAAAACTGGGAGAGAGAACATTATCAGTAATAACAACTTATGATGGAGACGTCTACGAGGTACATTTTAAATTTAAGGTAATCTAATCGTTATGAGATGAACTAATATCTAATACGTAGGTAGAAAAGTCTATTAACTCATTAAGAGGAGAAAATTGATCTGGAGGTGAACCATAGGTGGAGAAGGTTAGAGTAGGTATAATAGGCTTTGGTTCGATAGGTAAGTTCCATATTGAGCGATTTAAAAAGCTACCTAATGCTGAAGTTATAGCAGTATGCGATATAGATAAGAAGGAGCTAGAGTATGCTAGGACTAAATACGGAATAGAGCTACTTTTTGAAGATTATCATGACCTTTTAGCCAAGGAGAATATAGATGCAGTACTTATCTGCCTTCCTAACAGACTCCATGCTCCCGTAACTATCGAAGCCCTTAAAGCAGGTAAACATGTCTTATGTGAAAAGCCTCCAGCCCTAACTGCTAAAGAAGTTAAAGAAATGTTTGAAGCTAGCAAGAAGTATGGTAAGAAGTTATTAATAGGCTTAACTATGAGGTTCCGAAATAGATCACAAGTCTTAAAGAGCTATATAGATGGTGGAGCTTTAGGAGAGGTTTATTATGCTAAATGCGGATACTTAAGAAGGTCTGGCATACCAGGTATGGGAAGCTGGTTTACTAGGAAATCCGAGGCAGGTGCTGGACCACTCTATGACATAGGAGTACATGTGCTAGACCTTACTTTCTGGTTAATGAACAATTTCAAAGCAGAGAAAGTACTTGCTTCTACATATGCAAAATTTGGACCCCAAGGTAAAGGTTTAGGTAGATGGGGAAAGCCAGTACCAGGTGGACCTTTTGATGTAGAGGATTTAGCGGCTGCTTTTATAAAGATGCGTAATGGAGCTACAGTCTTCTTAGAAGTAAGTTGGGCAGCACATGTAGGAGAATCCAGAATATATTCATTATTACTAGGAGATAAGGGTGGTGCTGATTATGCTTCAATGACCATATACACTGAAGAGAAGGGTACAATGATTGATAAAAAGTTACATTATGTAGAAAGCGATCCATATCTAGCTGAGGCCCAACATTTCGTAGAATGCGTTCTTCATGATAAGGAACCTATTACTAAGCCAGATGAAATGATATGGCTCCAAGCTACCCTAGAGGCTGCGCTTAAATCAGCTGAAACAGGGCGTGAGGTCAGAGTAGAAGAGTTAATTTAATAGTAATCATTTCTCATTCTATTTTTGTGATTGATAAAGTTAGGCTTGGTACAACTAAGCTTTTAGTTTCTCGAATAAGTTTTGGCACTACACCACTTAGTGGAGTAAGCTGGAAGAGAGAATCTGCACTTTCACCTGAGGAAGGTGGAAGGGTCTTAAGAAGAGCTCTAGAGTTAGGAATTAATTATTGGGATTCTGCAGAAGGTTACGGCTCTCATTTACACATTAGGGAAGCCCTTAAAGGAGTCGAAAGAAGCAACATAGTCATTTCCACAAAGACAAACGCCAAGGAGGAGTACGAAGTGAGGAAGTGTATAAAGACCTCCTTACAAGAATTAGGAAGTGAGTACATAGATATATACTATCTCCATCGTATTAATTCACTTAAAGAACTACGAAGGAAACGCAAAGTAATAAAAGCTCTTGTCAAATTGAGAGAAGAAGGATTTATCAGGCACATTGGCGTATCTTCGCACTCACATAGAGTTATAGACGCAGTAGTAGAATTACCAGAAGTGGAAGTTATCATGGCTAAAATTAATAAGATAGGCTACAGAACAGAAAGTCCACCACAATTAATGCTTAACGCTCTTTCTAGCGCTTATGATGCTGGTAAAGGAGTAGTAATAATGAAAGTATTAGCATATGGTAAGTTAAGTATAAGGGAAGCTTTAGAATGGGCTTTAAGGTTGCCCTTTGTTCATACAGTATGCATAGGCATGAGAACTATTAAAGAAGTAGAAGAAAATGTCAGATTATATCATGAGATAAAGGAGGGTACTAAGTCATGATATCCTTTAAAAAAGCTAATATGGACGTAATAGGAGTAGGGATATCCACACTAGACTTCTTATTAAGAGTTCCTAGCTTAGAGAAGGTTACTGAAGGGTGTCGGTTAATAGATTTTGATAAACAAGGAGGGGGAGTAGTTGCTACAGCTATGGTTACTTTAAGTCGCTTAGGTGCTAAAACAGGGATTATAACAGCTGTGGGAAACGACGAGTATGGAGTAGAAATAATAGAAGGGCTAAAGAAGGAAGGAGTAGATACATCTCATGTCAAAGTGCTAAAGAATCATAGAAGTATCACAGTATTTGTATTAGTGGATGGAAAAACAGGAGAGAGAAGATTTCTTCCACTACGTCAAATAGAGGATTTAGAACTTAATGAAGATGATTTGAGATACATAAGATCTGCAAAGATTTTACATACTGACTTAGCCTTCCCTAATGCCTCCTTAAAGGCCCTTAAAGAGGCAAAACATTCCAATGTTTTGACTTCGCTAGATCTAGGTTGGTGGACAATAGAAGTAGAAGAGGTATTTGAAGATTTAATCGGATATGTTGATATTTTTATACCGACAAAAGAGGTAGCTTTAAAGATTACAAATGCTAACAATCCTCTTGATGCAGCTAAAATTCTTTTAGAGATGGGTCCTAAGGTAGTAGGTATTACAATGGGAAGCGAAGGTAGTTTATGCATTACTAAAGATAAGATTATAATTAAAGAGGCGTTTAAGGTAGCTGTAGTAGATACCACTGGAGCTGGTGATGTCTATCATGGTGCTTTTCTCTATGGATTACTAAAAAAGTGGAGGCTCGAAGATGTAGTATGTTTTGCTAATGCTGTAGCTGCTATGAAGTGCATGAAGCTAGGTGGACGTGCTGGAATCCCCAATTTAGATATGGTAGAAAAGTTCCTTAAAGAGAAAGGATATAACATATGTGGTCTACTTAAGTAGTAATAGGTATGAAAATTAGAGATCGGATTATTGCTGCATTAACATGGAATGAAATAGACTATGTACCCTGGGCTGTCAAACCTAATCATTTACCACGTGGATATTGGGAGAGAGAATTGAGAAATAAAGGACTAGGATTAACTCTCGAAGTAAGAGTCTTTAAGATAACAATGCCCAACGTAACCTATGAGCATAAATTTATTGGAGATCTCATCATTAAAACATACATTACCCCTCTAGGAAGCCTCTCTGAGAAAATTAGGAGAGGACTTCCTTCAGAGGCTGGAGAAAGAAGTGATCAGTGGAGAGTGGAGAGTTTGATCAAAGCTCCTGACGATTATAAAGTATTGGAATTTATGATAGAGGATATGAAGATAAGACCGAACTATAATGACTTTATTATAATAGACAAGGAATTAGGCCCTGATGGTATAACGTATACTAGTATAGGATATACTCCACTCATGGAGATTATAGTCAATTATATGGGCTTTAGAACGTTTGCTTTAGAAATCAAAAAGAGACCTGAAAAAGTAGAGGAACTGATAGAACATCTACATGAAAAGAAATTAGAGATCTGCCGCATAGTAGCTAAATCACCTGCTAAGTTTGTTCTTCTTGGAGATAATATAGATGAAGTACTAGTCGATCCTCGATTTTTCAAAAGATACTGTATACCCTACTATCAAGAGTACGTAGAAATACTTCATAAAAGTGGGAAAATTGTAGGATCTCACATGGATGGAAGACTCAAGAAACTAAAGGAGCTAATCCTAGAAACAGGTTTAGACTTCATACACGGTTTTACACCACCTCCCTATGGAAACCTTTCTATTAAAGAAGCTAGAGAGTGTTGGAAAGAGAATATAGCCTTATGGGTGAATATCCCAGAAACCGTATTTTATTATGAACCAGTACACATTGAAGAATTTATCAAATGTCTATTGAAAGAGGGAGCTCCGGGAAATGGATTAATGCTGGGTATAACCGAGACAGTACCTCCTACGCGTAGAAGGATAGGATATGAGAGCATAACTAATGCTGTTTTGAAATACGGTAAGTATCCTATAAGAATATGTTAAAGCGTGTAAAGTCATGAGATGCAACCTTAAGGGGATAATCTTCGATTTAGATGGTACTCTAACTTTAGTACGCTTTAGAACTGGCGATAGCCTACATAGGCAATACGTCCAAAAGCTAAAAGAGGGGCTTATACTAATGTTTCAAATACCAGAGGAGATAGTTAGAGATTTGAGATTATTAAGTGAGATAAGAGAGGTAACTGTGAGCTATCTAGAACGAAAAAATGCTACAATGAACGAGATAAAATCCGTATTAAGTTTTATAGATTCAGTAATAGATGAGTTCAGTCATAAGGAATTAACTTCCTCGAAGCTAGATCCTGATGCTATCTATGTACTTTCAAGATTAAAGCATAAGGGATTAAAGATAGGACTTTTTACCTTTAGTAGTAGAAAAGTTGCTCTTAGGACTTTAAGGAAGTATAACATCGAAGAATACTTTGATGCAATAGTTACTAGAACTGATGTCATTCACGCTAAGCCTAATCCTCTTCACTTACTCGCAACCATAAACTCTTTAAACTTAGAGCCTAAGGATGTAGGAGTAGTTTCAGATTCATTAATGGACATAAAATCTGGAAGAGAAATAGGAGTGAGGTTCACAATGTTAATATTACGGAAGTCAACGATACCTTATCCAACTGTTTATAGTCCTGACTTTAGAGTGAAGAAACTAAGGGATATATTGAACATAATAGACTTCAATGAATGAATATGCAGTTGGTACTAGCTTCATCCTCTAAGAGAAGACTTGAGCTACTGAAAAGAATAGGGCTTAGACCTAAAGTAGTGACCGTTAATGTCAAAGAAGTATATGAAGGAATGCCCCCTCACAAAATATGCATCTTAAATGCTTACAAAAAAGCTATTAAGGCTACAAGAGAGATACACGATTCGGCTATTATAATAGGAGCTGATACTATAATATGCCATAAAGGACACATAATAGGTAAGCCCAAAAACATCATAGAAGCTAGAAGAATATTAGAAACTTTAAGCGGTACTTGGCATGAAGTATATACTGGACTTTGTGTAATAAGAACTGATGACTGGTGTGTAGCATTAGGATATGAAAGAACAAGAGTACTTTTTAAGGAACTGACGAAGGAGGAGATCGATAAATACTTAATGATAGAAGATCCCTTAGATAAGGCAGGAGGATATGCTATTCAAAGTCTTGGAGCAGTCTTCGTTAAGAAAATAGAAGGAGACTTCTTCAATGTTATGGGTTTACCTCTTCACGTATTATACGTCTTACTAAATAGCATAGGAATAGATCTCTTTAAGCTTATACTAAAGGGAAGTAACGAAGATCCTTACTAGAGGAAGAAAAGTTTGAAAATGTAATAAGCCTTTAAAAATACTACTTGAGTTAGTGGTGAAGCATATGGGGTTAGCAACAGGATTTAAAGCATGGTTAATAACAGTAGGTAATGAAATTCTGATAGGTAGGATAGTCAATACTAACGTTGCTTGGTTAGGCAGAAAGCTAACATTACTTGGGTATAATGTTCATAGAGGATTAGTCGTTCCTGATGAACTTGACGACATTGCATGGGCTTTTAGGACAGCTATAAAATCCGATGCAAAAGTAGTAATTTCAACCGGGGGACTAGGACCTACCTTCGACGATAAAACAGCTGAGGGACTAGCTCTAGCCTTAGGTGTTGAATTAGAGTTAAATGAAGAGGCTCTTAGGATGGTTAAGGAAAAGTATCATAGTAAAGGTTTAGAGCTGACAGAACATAGAATTAAGATGGCTAAGATACCTAAAGGAGCTAAGCCCATATATAATCCTGTTGGAACAGCACCAGGCATTCATGTTGTAATAGAGGATAAGCACATCTTCGCACTTCCTGGAGTGCCTCGAGAAATGAAGGCGATATTTGAAGGCTATATAGAGCCTCTACTTAAAAGAATAGGACCTAAGATATTCTTTGCAGAAAAGCTATTAAAATGTAAAGGTGTACCAGAATCTGCAGCAGCACCATTAATAGAAAGAGCTATGAGGCTAGGTAAGACAGCATATATAAAAAGCCATCCGAAACTCTCTGAGATAGAGGGACCAATACTAGAGCTTCATATTACAGCATCAGCTTTAAGTAAAGAAGAAGCTGAAAGTGAGGTCGAAAAAGTAGCATCTGAACTTAAAAAAATGCTACATGAAAAGGGAGGTATTATAGAAGAGGTTAAAACCTCTTAAATCCACCCTCTACTAGGAGAGAAGCTACTAAATCCCTATGATGAAAGGTAGAGGCGCTGGAGTAAAGTGAAGAGGCGTCCCGTTTCTGAGGGAAGATTAAATTTTACTACATCTTATGTTACTTTGACAGTTATGATTTAGAGTATTTTTATTAAGTAAAGAATTTTTCTATCATAAAGTTTATAAGTGTCATTACCTTATAGGAGAAAGGCAATATGAGAGGTTTGGTGAATATGCGCCAAACAACCTCTATTGGTTAAGGTGCATTGATTGCAATACTACATATTCTTCAGAGTACTCACAGTATGAATGTATCAAATGTGGAGGCCTTCTTGAAGTAATCTTTGATCTTGAGAAGTTACCTTCTAATTTAGAGCGAATATGGAGCAAGAGATCATTCTACTTATGGAGGTACCGTGAGTTATTACCTATAAACGATGAAAGAAATATAGTCTCCTTAAAAGAAGGAGGTACAAGATTATATCACTGTAGACATTTAGGAAAGAAAGTAGGTTTGAAGAATCTCTTTATTAAGAATGAAGGTGAAAACCCTACAGGATCCTTTAAAGATAGAGGCATGACCATAGGTGTTAGCAAGGCACTTGAAATGAGAAAGAGTTATGTCATGTGCGCCTCTACAGGTAATACTTCAGCATCTTTAGCAGCGTATGCTGCTAAAGGAGGTCTTGAATGTGTAGTATTAGTTCCTTATGAGAAAATAGCATTAGGGAAAATCGCTCAAGCAATAGCATACGGAGCAAGGATAGTAGCAATTAAGGGAAACTTTGATGACGCTCTGAATATAGCTAGGAGACTGTGCAACGAAAACCCTGAATTCTACCTCCTTAACTCCATTAACCCATATAGACTCGAAGGACAAAAAACCATATCCTTCGAAGTAGTGGATCAACTAAGAAAAGTGCCAGACAAAGTGATAGTTCCAGTCGGGAATGCTGGTAATATAAGCGCGATATGGAAAGGTTTTAAAGAGCTGTTTGAACTAGGCATTATAGATGAGCTTCCTAAGATGATAGGTATTCAAGCAAAAGGAGCAGATCCCCTTGTTAAAGCATTTAAACTAGGATTTACTGAAATTAAACCCATTAAGAAGCCTGAAACAGAAGCTACAGCGATAAGGATAGGATATCCTGTTAATTGGAAAAAAGCTATGAGAGCTGTAAGAGAGTCCGGAGGAATCTTTGAAAGTGTTACAGATAAAGAGATACTCATAGGACAACAATTATTAGCAAGAACAGAAGGAATCCTTATAGAGCCGGCAAGTGCAGCTGCAATAGCAGGTCTTATTAAGTTAACTAACATGGGACTGGTAGAAGAAGATGAGATAGTAGTGTGTATATGTACTGGTAATGGACTTAAAGATCCACAGTATATCATTAGGAACTATAAACCACAGATCTTAGTCATAAGACCAGAAGTCAGTCTTATAAGGAAATACATTTTTAAGCAAGGGAATTACTATGATTCATAAAAGTTTATTTATGAAAATTACTCTATGTTATAACTTGTAAGATTTCAATGTCTTGCCAGGTGATATTCAATGAAGATAGCAATAATTAAGGCAGGAGGATCCATACTCAGTAATCCTCAAGGTTATATCAGGCTAGCTGAGAGGATAGCAGATCTGCATAAGAAAGGACTTGCCCTAGTGATAGTAGTTTCAGCAATGAAAGGAGTTACGGATGAACTTATTAAGATTGGCTACTCGGTATCTAGAGGAGAGCCTGATCCAGAATTACTCGATGAACTCTTAAGCATGGGTGAAAGAACTAGTGCTAGAATTCTTACTCTTGCACTTAAATCATTAGGATTAAATGTAAGATTCTTCGATCCTGCGCACATGGATTGGCCACTAATTACTAACGAAGACCATGGATGTGCATCTCCTATACTTGAAGATACTTATACATTAGTTAATACATATCTAAAACCATTATTACTAAAAGGAGTCATTGTCGTAGTTCCAGGTTTTATAGGAGTTTCAAAGGAGACACATAAAATAACAACATTGGGTAGGAACACATCAGATCTTACGGCAGCTCTTTTAGCTAAGTGCTTAAAAGCGGACTTGCTAGTGTATCTAAAAGATACTGGAGGAATACTTCCATGTTTAGGAGAAGAGAAAGTACAACCCTTGTCTAAAATAAGAATTGATGATTTGCGTGAACTTACGAAGTATGGTGCGAAAATCCTTCATCCTAAAGCTATAAGTCACTTTTTACCCTCTACAAGAGTGTTATTCACATCTCTTAACACGCTTCCAGATCTAAAAGGCACTGAAGTATTATACATGCCTCATACGACAATTTATATCCTTGACGAATTATTCTCCTTAACCTATGTCGGCGTATCTGACACTACAAGGTTATTATCTTACATAATACCTAGACTCCTAAGGTATGAAGTAGTAGATTTAGTGAGTAAGAAAAGAAGTCTAATTGTCCTCTTAAAGCATAGGATTGAAGACCAAGACATAGTAGAGAAGCCCATAAAAAATAAGCTAGCAGAAGTACTTCACATAGAGCCCTCAATCAGTTTAGTGCACCTAACCTCCCCTCATACAGATCTATTTCTATCTAAACTAAGCGAAGTCAGAAAGCACGTTAAGATTTATGAAGTAGTAATAATGGATCATGAAGCTAAATTATTAATACCTTCTTCAGAAAAGAAAAAACTCCTCTCTATTTTAAGAGTTAAACCTCAGGAGATGATAGCTTATGGATAAAATAAAGGTAGGCGTATTAGGGGCTACAGGTTTAGTAGGACAGGTCTTTGTAAGCCTATTAGCTGAGCATCCATGGTTTGAATTAGAGTACTTAGGTGCTTCTAAGGCCTCCGCAGGTAAAAAATACAAGGAAGTTGCTAAAGGATATTGTCCATTACCTCTACCAAGTTCAATAACAGACGAAATCGTTAGAGAAGTAAAGCCTGAAGAAATACCCAATGAGATAGAGATCCTCTTCTCAGCATTACCAAGCCAAGTAGCCGAAAATATAGAAGTAGACTTAGCTAAAAGAGGCTTTGTAGTAATTTCTAATGCAAGTCCCTTAAGATTAGACGAAGATATACCTTTAATTAATCCAGAGGTTAATCTAGATCACTTGGATCTAATACATATTCAAAAGAAAAATCGCAAGTGGAAGGGAGTTATAGTTAAGAATCCCAATTGTACTACAGCAATTTTAACCTTAACGTTAAAACCATTAATGGATAACTTTGGCATTAAGAGAGTTATTGTAACTACGATGCAAGGCCTCTCAGGAGCGGGATATCCTGGGGTACCCTCCCTCCAAATAGTCGATAACCTTATACCCTTCATACCAAAGGAGGAATATAAAGTAGAAAATGAGACATTAAAAATTTTAGGCAACTTCACGAATAATAGAATCCTCGTGGCAAAAATGCGTATTACCGCTACGTGTACAAGAGTGCCAGTACTTGATGGACATACTGAAGCGGTATTTGTTGAACTATATAGAGAAACGACACCTGAAGAGGTTATGAAAGTTTTCAACGAATTCAAAAGCAAACCTCAAGAAATGAAATTACCTACTGCTCCTGAGAGACCTATAGTAGTTAAAATGGAAGAAGATAGACCGCAACCAAGATTAGATAGATTAGAAGGACGAGGTATGAGTGTAGTAGTAGGTAGGATAAGACTAGATGAGGCATTAACTCCAGGCATTAAGTATGTAGCTTTAGGTCATAATTTACTCAGAGGTGCAGCAGGAATCGCTGTCTTAATAGCTGAAGCTATGGTTAAAATGGGATATATAAATTTAAGATGATAGCGCTTTTGCAGTAGCCTCTCCAGCCAATGTTAAAGCTTCCTTTAAAGCATTATACTTGATGAACCATATAATACACAATATGATCGCGATAGGTATTAAGCCTATGAGAGTAAGGAGAACTATTGAAAGTAAGCATATGTTTTTAAGCTCTAATCTAAATCCAAATCGTAATTCATCTCCCTCACTTGAAATGTAAAGATAGGCTCTGTTGAAAAAGTCCTCGTATATTAAAGTATTCTCATCTAGCTCCTTAGCAGGATAGCCCCTTTTCCCTAGCTCAGAGAGCAATCGAGAAGTAAATTCAGCCTTCTTATCGACTAATGACCTGTAAGTATTCTCCTTGAAAGAAACAGCGATTCCGCCTGAACGCCATATCAACATAGCTATTAATATGATTATTAAGGATATAACTAAGAAGACAGCTAAAATGCCAAGTCCCATAAAGAGTGGTATAAAGGGAAAATACATACGTCTACTAAAATCATTAGCCCTTATGGTAATAGCGATACCTACAGGAGCCCAGAGTAATAGAAGAGGGGGAGGTATCAACAGCAGTAATATAACTCCTAAGATGACTTCATTTCTTAACACAGGCTTACCACCCATCAATAACTCCTTTGTTCTACAATGCTTTAGGGAATATAACATTTAGGACTATATAAGTCCTTGGTGACTAATAAGAGGTCATGTAGGTACTTAAGAGGTATATCACTAATGTTACCAATAAATTGTTAGCATTGATAGCTAGTTTATATGCGTCCTTCTAGGATGGATCTCCTTATGAATAGTATCTTCTCTCTAGCTTCTTTCTCAGAGTAACTTCTACCTGGGTATGGACTATGTGTAGTAGCTAATATAAGCCACTCTTTACCATGGAATTTTATCAAGTTTTTAACAACTTGGAGTAAATCTTTGGAAGTAATACTTACATTAAATATCAGATCTATGGGTAATCCCGTAAAAAATACAGGTTTCTTTTTACCTATTGTTTCTCGAGCATGACCAATCTCTTTAATCCAATAGATAGCATCTTTAAGTGTAGATTTAGGCCTAAAGTCCAGAGGATGTATTCCATCGTATAAGTTGCTTAATTCTGTCAATAAGCCTCTCTTTCTTATGTCTCCATCACAATGTAGGAATACCCATTTACCACTTCTATGTACTATTTCAGTAAATTTCCTATGCCATATGATATATCGCTTGAGTAAAATAGCAGGATATAGGGGTCCACTATATCCGGCAACATCATCTGCTATCCTTATCGCATCCACAAAGTCAAGCTCACAGCCAGCTTTAATTAACTCCAGTATGACTGATGCTATACGATCATATACCTTTAAAGCTTTCCTCGGATTCACCTTTAAAAATAAGGCAAAGTCAAATCTATGCATTATTTGATTTAATCTTTGCATATTAGAGGGTAAAGGCCTTGTAAAGAACGATTCTGATGTCTCTGTAGGTCCTAGTACCTTAAAAAGAGTGAACCTTTCTTTAGCATATTTTATAGACTTTTGCTTATATTCTTCAATGGCATATAATATCTCATCACTATCGGGCCAAGTATATTGAGAAGGATCTACTCTATCACTCCATTCTAAAAGTCGTTCGCCATCCCTACGCTGAAAGGGACCTCCTCTGATATAGAACGACTCCCAAACCCTAATTTTAGCTCTGAATCCTACGATATCTCCAAAGCGGGATTCGTAATCCTTATTATCAGATTCTACCTGTAACGGAACTCTACAGGATTCTCCATACTCTAAAACTTCGTACACTACCTTGTGTGAATCCCTAAAAGGTATGAGCATTCTCTCATACACCTACTTTTCCACGTAAGATTATGATTTCACAATATTCTACAAGTGCTGCTACAAATAAGGTAGATGCTACTATTGGTATTAACCTTAATGTTAATCTAATATTCTTGTTAGTTGCTGAAAAGAGCGCTACAGCATAAGCTATAGACTCAAGAATACCATGAGGAAGGAAGAGTAAGAGTAAAATAGAAATCACTTGAGGAATGTTACCTATGATAATAGAAATAGAAGCACCTAAAGTTATCCCTGTCATAATAGTTGCATATAAGAAAACGACTACACCAAGGTAAGGAATGGACATAAGGATGGCTATCATTACGTTATGTAAGAATATATTTAAGGGAGGAAAAGGAGCTTGAAATATCGTAGTAACTTCCCTACGCATAAGCGATACAATCTCGTCTCTATAGGTATTAAGTGAAGGGAATGAATTAAATATAAGAGCAGAAATTAATGCACTAGAGAACAATATGGCATAGAACATTATTGCAAAACGCGCTATCCTTCTAACACTCTCTAAACGTAGCTTCATTCTGATCAATTTACTAACTACTTACCAGTTTATAAGAAAAATGGTAAATTCTGGTAATATTCTAGTAATATTCTAAGGTATATTGGGATAATATTTCAGGACAGTCATTCCTTTAAAGCCATGCATTGAGTACTAGAGCAAAAGATCTACTATAATTTTTAAGAATAGGCATATCATTGCTAACCACATTAAGAGCACGATAAGCATTCCAATACACCTCGATTTACCAGTAATTTGCATAGCTTTAACCCTATCACTACATTCATCTAAGACATTTTTCGGAATAAGCTTAAGTGCAAAAGAGATACCCATTGGTATGATGAGTGTATCATCTATCTGACCTAAGATAGGAATGAAGTCTGGGATTAGATCTAAAGGTGAAAAAGCGTAGCTGGTAATTAAAAGTATTATCATTTTTGCATACCAAGGCGTTTCTGGATGCTTAAAAGCTAGATAAAGGGTATAAAGTTCTTTTTCTAAAAGCCTTGCCTTCTCCTTTAGAGAAGCTGTGCATCTCTTCACTATAGCCCACCTTAGAGCATGTTATTTAAACTAAACTATGATTCATAACCTCTAAGAATGTCTCAATACAAGTGCTTATAGGAATAATATTGTCATAATTCATGATCCTAACTACCTTAACCATCTCTTCTAATGATATCCTAGTACTCTTTGATACCATATTCCTCATCTTATCATTATAAGCATATCATTAATATATCCTAGTAAAAGTAGTTCTTATCATCTTTCTAAACGTAGCTCTTTCTCTAGTTCTTTAATGAAAAGAAGCATGAACTTGTGTCTATTTAGAGCCATTTCTTTAGCTTCCTTAGTATACATGAGATCCTTAAGTTTTAGTAGTTTTTCCCTAAAGTGTCTTACTGAATCTTCTAAGCTACGTCCTCTTCTACCTGCCTCTATAAAACATCGAGCTATTCCTACTGCACCTAAGGCATCTAGTTTATCAGCATCAGAAAGTATCATCGCCTCAAGAGTCTTCGCCTTTGAGCCAAGTGTATAACTATGTGCTTCTATAGCTTCAATAACTTTAGAGATCTTCTCCTTAGGATATCCCAATTCCTCTAGGATATTCTTTGCAACTTCAATACTTATGAGTGCGTGATGCTTTTTCTTCTGAGTTTCGTACGCTCTACCTATATCATGAAGTAATGTTGCAAGTATAAGAATTTCGACATCTATACATCTTCCATAATTCTTAGCTAGCTTTAATGCTATCTTAAGTACTCTTTGTGTATGATCATAACCATGACCGGGAATCCTTTCTAAAGCCTTCCTAACAATCTGCTCTACCTTACTGATTATATATGTCATCTATGATACCTCCTTCTTTAAATCCTTTCAGAGTAATATTAATATTTAAATATTAATATTTCAAATAGTAAACTTTATAGTTTACTATATAAAAATGTAAATATGGTTGTTAATATGAGGTTCATCCCATGGAGACCTCTTATCTCAGAAAAGCTACCGTTTAGAACAAACATTTTAAACGAAATGACGATTGCTATAAAGAGGCTGGAAAGAGGGGTTAAGTTAAGCTATATGATATATGGCCCACTAGGAATAGGAAAGACAAGTTTGCTACTATCATTAAAAAAGATATTGGAGCCACTTTCAGCTATAGTCCCTATTTATCTAAATCCTACATGGAACTTCTTAACGTTTACAGACTTAAAGGATATACTACTAGATACACTCTCTAAAGTTAAGACCAAGGTAGAGATAAAAGAATTCAATACGTTATTAACGTACATAGATGAAGGAAGATTAGGCCTTGCATTTGAACTATTAGATAAACTATTAATAGATAATGGTCTTTATGCTGTTCTAATGATTGACGATGTCTCAACTATAACTCGAATGAGCAGATATTCTGACTTAAAGATCACTCCCTATAGCTTATTTGAAACCATATTAGATAGAGATAATATATGCTTAATAGTGTCTGATACAACACGAGCTTTAATTAATAAAGTCCTGAGGAGTAGGATATCCGATTTAATATCCAGACCTCTATCGCCACTTAAAGAGAAAGAGGAGCTATCTCTCTTGGTAGAATTTAGTGATGACAAACTTTCTCTTAATGACGAAGTAGCACATAAAATTCACCAATTAACACGGGGTATTCCACTTTATGATCATATTCTTGGATTAGAGCTTTTAAGATACGGAATCAAGGAACCTTCTTTTAACGATATTGAAGTAGTAATTGAGAAATCTATAGAAGAACCTGATGGACTTTTTAACTTTCAGATGAGAATGTTACATTTAAAATATATCCTTAAAATAGGTGGAGGCTTCCCCTTAAAGATAGTTCTTGAGATAATTCGAGGTAATAACTCTGTTTCAGAAATAGCTAGAAGGACGGGTAAATCTTATCAATATATAGCAATGTATGCAAAGAGACTTAGGGAAGCAGGTTTTCCTCTTCAGCAAGAGGATGGAGAGTTAAAAATAGTGGATAGAATTTATTTAATGTGGCTCAGATTAGTTTTCGAGAAATGTTGGTATTTTTGAAAATTCCTCCTTAACAATCCTAGCTGCTAACTTTGGCTGTCTAGTTCTCGTAAATAGCCCTTTTCTATTTAGTATAGTCCTTCTAGAACTTTGAGGCGTTCTAAAGTCAGCAAAGCCCCATATGTGCATACCTACTAGATACTTCTTTCCATGTAATCGCTCAATATAACGCTTTATGAATTCAGCCTGATATTCTTCACTCCACATGAGTGGTGGATCACTATGTAAGCCACTTATAGCTCCAGCTCCAAATTCTGTAACCATGATAGGCTTCGTAGGGTATAATTCATGTAACTTATCTAATATCTTCTCTGCTATCTCTAAACCTGTATCTAAATCTCCTGGATATGAATACCATCCTAGGTAAAGGTTCACAGATATAATATCGACGACATCTATAGCTTTATCCGCTAAATTAAGTGCAGAAGCAAATGTTATAGGCCTAGTAGGATCTAGGCTCTTCACATGATCATATAATGCCTTAAGGAACGATCTTGCCTCTTCTATATAACTAAATGGCTCATTAGCTATGCTATATGCTATGACTGAGGGGCGATTTTTATGTTCTTTTATCATCTCTTTAATGATCTTTTTGGCCTTATTTAGATACTCTTCATCTATGAAATGGATATCCCTTAAGCCTACAAGTGGAGCTTCAAGAATTACCATGAAACCAAATCTATCGGCTAAGTCTAAATGAAGTCTGCTATAGGGATAATGAGTTGTACGAAAAGCATTAGCTTTCAGTTCTTTCATTAGGTAGAAGTCTCTTACCAGTACGGCGCCTGGTAAGAATTTACCTGTAATTGGATAATCTTCATGTCTTCCTATTCCCTTTAAAAATACTGGTTTATCATTAAGTAATAATTTACCATTCTCTATCTTAATAGATCTAAAGCCTATTTGTTCTTCAACTGAGTCGAGGATTCCATTTTTCCCTAATAAGTCAACTTTAAGCGTATATAGATTAGGCTCCTGCGGAGACCAAGGCTTTACTCCTTCTATTTCTTCTTCAATTAAGACTTCTTTCTCTATAGACTTTCTTGTAGTAGAGAACATTACATTTCCTTTACTATCTAGCAAATGAAGATTTACATTGAATTTTCCCACACCATTGATAACTACATTAACTTTAAGGGTACCTTTATGATCTGTAATGACTGTGATATCTTCTATGTAAGATTCTTCAGTGAACTCTATATACACAGGTCGAAATATGCCTCCATAATGAAAGAAGTCAAAATATGTTTTATTCATAGCTTCTCCTGGAGGGATATTCTTTGGAGTAAGCTTGTTATCTATCCTAACCACGAGCTTATTTACTTCATTAAATTTGATGGTATTTCTTATGTTAAATTTAAAACTTGTGAAGGAACACTCATGCTCACCAAGGTATACGCCATTAAGCCATACTTTTGCTTTATAACCAGCTCCTTCGAATATTATCCAGGGTATTTTTTCTCTGAAGATTTCTGGAACGAAGAATTCTGTTTCATACCATGCTACACCCATATAGTTATCCCATAAGGGATTCTGCTCATTCCAAGAAGAGGGTACATAGATCACTTCTGTAGTATCTAGACCATTATACCAGCCTTCAACTTCGCCCTTATCATCTGGATCTAATTTAAAACGCCATACTCCTTCTAAGGAAATCTTAGGACGATATCTACTTTTCATATTTTATACCACCATATTATTTCCTAAATATCTCTATACCCATATCCTCCGCTAACCTTTCAAGTTTATCAACATATTTCTTTTTAAAGCCTAAGTATATTCCTCCTTCCTTGCCACCGACCCATGCTATTGTTCTTTCACCAGGAGAGATTACTCGGTTTATTTCTTCACAAAGGATTAAAATTTCTGAAACATAAGAGGATGCATATTTCGAGACCTGTTTAAGTTTTACTCTTATTCCGCCATTAAGTGCGTATACCCTTAAGAAATAACCTTCCCTTGGAGGTATTATTACGTTTAAACTAGGGTGTTCTATATCTAAGTGCGTTACACGAGCTTGAGAGTATCCTCTAACATGCAAGTAAACTTCTACTTGCCTTAATTCGTAATGAGGAGGTTCGAGGTAAACTTTCGCATTGAGGAGTATTTTACCAGGGCCAGGACCAGTCATACGTCGTACCATGTAGTTAATGATAGTATGCGAAATAAGGTTTTCTATATCTTGAACACCTTATAGTTCTTGCTAGTTCTTGAGCACCATGAGGAGGGTACATACAGGCGAACTAGAGTGAGGTTGTCGTTAATCATAGTAGCGATAGATATATAATCATTAATAATGAAAGACTATTATGAGGAGGTATAGGATAAGAGGTGAATATACTATGGTCAAGTGTCCAAAATGTGGAGGTGAAGTTGAAAAACCAGTAAAAGTATGGAAGCTTGCACCTAAAGGAAGAAAGCCAGTAATTATAGGCCTCTTTAAATGTCCACAATGTGGTGCCTACTTCAGGAAAGGAGTTAAAGCTGAAGACTTAGAAAAATGGGGTATGCAGGCTTAAATTAAACTAGTTTGGTTTTTTACTTCTCTCTCCTTTATCCTAACAAAGGCACTCTTATATGCCTAGCATTTAATGAAGTAATCAGAGTATCCATTAAGTCTAATGAAAGAGCTATCTCAAAGGGTAAACGTGTATCCACAACAATACTTTCAACACCCAACTTTCTTATACTCTCACCAAGTTTCTTTATCTCTTCCTTTATGGACTTAGTAGGATCTATAGGAACGTTAGCTTTTCCATCTGTTACTATTATGAGACTTACTTTCATATTCTTACGTTTAAGCTTCTCTTTTCTAATCAGCCTATAACTTTCGAAAAGAGCATGCGATAGCGGAGTTTTGCCTCCCGTAGGAATCTTCTCTAGTTCCTTTAAAACTCTTCCATAATTTCTTGTAGGTTCTACTATTACTGTAGCTTCCCTTCTTCTAAAGACTATAAGGGAGACATACTCCTTACTTACATAGGCTCTTTTAGCTAGGTTCCATATTATACCTTTAGCTAATTCTATTCTCTTGAGTGCTGCCATTGACCCGCTAGAATCGAGGACGAAAACCACTAAATGAGATATTGGTCTTCTTCGGATCTTCTCTCGAATGTCTTCGTCACTTATTGAAAGTGGTATCCTCTTAAGCTCTTTTACTACCCGTAGTGCAGCAGCTCTAATGGTAGCATCTATTGCTATGTCTTTAACATGTTGCGGATCTTTGGGTATAGTACTAGATATATATACTCCAGAAGAGGCCCCGATCTCCTTTACATATATCTTCCTTGAAGCTCTAGAGCTCCCTTTACGCTCTTTTAAATTTCTAGTAAAGAGATTATTAAGGTCTATATCTTTACGTACACCGAATATTCTTTCGTTCATTATAGGCAGGTAATGAAAGGAATAAGGATCAGAACTAAACCCCTTATCCAAAGGTGTGCGAGGTAGATTATAGAAGTTATATCCACTTTGCCAGTTTCTCCTCTGTCCGATATCACCTATACGAAATTTATTATGATGGAAGTCCTGTCTTCCCCTATTTTGAGAGAAACTGTTAAATGTTAAATCAAAGTTCCTTAGCATTTCTCTTATATCCCTATCCTCCTCAAAAGGATGTCTTTTAAGCCTATGGGGAAGTACCAACTCTAAAGCCTGTTTCACATCGCTCATATTTACTTTCTTACGCTTATTAAAAGCAGCTATTGCCTTTGAACACCTTACAGCTGTGATTTCTGCTCTATGAGTAGAGATTCTAAGCTCAGTACATATATTCGCTATGAATTTTACTAGGTCCCTGTCGATCTTAACTTCCTTTAGTATCTTCTTTGCTGTTATTATTCTCTCTCTTAACTTCTCTTCTCTATCTTTATACTTCTCTATGAAATTCTCTGGATCGTCATAAAAAGCTTCAACTCGTTCAACTATTTCTGTTCTCATCTCTGGATCAGTTATTGCTTCTATATTTACTATTAGGCCAAATCTGTCTAGTATTTGTGGTCTTAATTCTCCTTCTTCTGGGTTCATGCTCCCTACTAGTATGAATTTTGCTGGGTGTTTTACTGAAACCCCTTCACGTTCAACAATATTCCATCCCATAGCCGCAGCATCTAATAATACATCAGCTATATAGTCATCAAGTAAATTAACTTCATCAATATAGAGAATATTCCTATTAGCCTCAGCTAAAATACCAGGCTCAAGGGCTTTAATACCTTCCTTTAGGGCTCTCTTCACATCTAATGAACCAACAACTCTATCTATAGAGGCATTAAGTGGTAAATCTACAACTTTCATTCGCTTATAGACTATAGGTAAACTTTCGCCTCTTGAGAATTTTGAGTAACATTCATCACACATCTCCGCTGGATTTTCAGGATTACAATTAAAAGGACAACCTTCAACAACCTTTATTTCTGGAAGAACTTGAGCAAATGCTCTAACCATAGTAGATTTACCCGTTCCTTTATCTCCCCTAAGAAGGACACCACCTATTAAGGGATTAATAGCATTTAATATAAGTGCAAGTTTAGCTTTAGTCTGACCAACTATAGCAGTGAATGGGAATACGTATGATTGGCGTTCCAAACATATCACCGCATTCTAGCTAAATGATATTGTGAATTCCTCCTTTATAATACTTTAGCTTGATATAGTTGAGAACCGTTATTCACTAAGTACTCATCAAGATGTGAGTTGCTTTATTAAGTAGTAAAGGCCCATAATGATTTAGAGTAATAATCTCAAGGGTGATCTTCATGGTAGTTTCTTTAACGAGTAGTGAAGGTCACTATGATGGTGTTCAAAAAGCCTTAAGAAGCATAGAGAAAGCTATAGTTGAAAAACTTGAAGAAGCGAAAACGATTATGATTAAGCCTAATTTTGTATCCTCTTATAGAGAACTTAGTGCAACTCCTGTAGAATCTGTAAAGGCCCTCTTAGATTTCATATACAGTAATATAGGTGAACGAGAAATAGTAATAGCCGAAGGAGTAACCATAGGATCGTTCGATGTAGCACTTAAGAATTATGACTATTTAAAGCTTAAAAATTCATATAATATAAGGTTTGTAAATCTCAATACAGATAATTTTGCCGTATTTAAAGTCTATGATAGATCATTAAAAAAGAATGTTAAAGTCCGTGTAGCAAAGACGGCTTTAGAGAGTGATTTTAAGATTTCGATTTGTAGACCAAAGACACACGATACGGTAGTGGTTACATTAAGCATTAAGAATTTAGTTATGGGAGCGATACAGCTACCTTATAAAAGAAATATGCACCAGGGTTATGGCCCGATAAATCTCAATATAGCCTTAATGGCCCGTTATCTAATGCCTGAACTAGCGATAATAGATGGATACGTAGGTATGGAAGGTAGTGGACCTGTTGGTGGAGATCCTGTTAGGTGGAAAGTAGCACTCGCTGGTGTTAATCCCTTAGAAGTAGATGCATTAACTGCATGGCTAATGGGCTTTTCTCCCTTAGAAGTAGGTTACATATACTTATTACATGAAGGAGGATGGGGAAATATAGATATTGATAGAATTGAAACTGTAGGAGAAGAACCTGCTCGATTTAGAAGAAAATTCAGACCTCATCCAACATACCATGAACAATTAAGATGGATGGATATGAAAGAGATATTAGTAAAGATTTTCAAAAAAGAGCTAATACAGGGGACTTCATAATTGCTATCTCTTATAGCCTATTTCCCTTAGGAACTTCTTTCTCTTTTTCTTCTCTTCATCTCCCTCTATGCCTAAAGTGCTAAACCCATCAATTATTCCTAAAACAGCTCTCCCCTGATTTGTTTCGCCTACTATGACCTGTACAGGATTTCCTGTAGCGGCAAATAATGTAACAACTTCAGGTACAGCCTTTATTCTATCTATTACATTAATAGGATATGCATTTTTGAGATAGATTATGAAGAAGTGCCCCGCGCTAACTTTCTTAGCGGCTTCTATAGCAAGTTTTATGGATTCATCATCATTACCGTCATACCTTATTAATCTGGGTCCCGAGGATTCACAGAAGGCTAATCCAAATTTTACATTAGGTACTGAGTTCATTACCGCCTCATAGAGATCTTCTACGGTCTTTATAAAGTGCGCTTGACCTAAGATTACATTGTATCCCTCAGGAACACGTATCTCTACAGCTTCTATTTTTACTTCCATACGTGTCCCTATCTAGGTTTATATGTGATTACCTTCATATAATCTGCTGTTTAATAGGCGTACATGTCTTCTCTTATTCTTAAGTTCTCTTTCTAGCTCTCTTCGCACTAATTCCTCAAAGGAGTAAATCTTTAATGGTATTGCAAATCTTATACCCGAGGGGGGTGAGACTAAAATAGCTTCTCCTCTATCTAGGTTTTTTATTTCCTCGTGAGAGTCTTCTAAATAGGGTGTATAACTTACTACTTTCATGTAATCAGGACGTGTAGGTAAGGGCAAGATTATCTTTGTTAATTGTTGCCGTATTATAGTTTCTTCTAATTCTCCAGGCATTTGAGTTATAGTACAAAGGCCTACTTTGTATTTTCTACCACGTTTACTTATAGTGCTAAATATGTTATCTCGTCTCTCACTACGTCTTATTAGTGAGGACTTAGATAAGTAGCGGTGAGCTTCATCAACCATAATGAGGGCTATAGGCATGTTCTTCCATGTTAAAGGTTCTCTTTTTCGCATGTACTCATAAAATTTGAAGACTCTTCTTGCTATTATGACTGTTAGAAGTTTTTCTTGTGCCTCTGTACCAAATGGCATTTCTAATAGTATCACTTTTGCCTTAACAACAGCATTCACTATAGCGTTTATTGTGTTATAATGTTGTTCAGCTGTAAATACATCATCCCCAAGCATATATATTACCTTACGTTTGGTAGCTGCTATAGTATTTTTAGGAATATCCTTACCTAATATCGAGAAAAGGACGTCTACTTTTTCACGCACTAGCCGCTTTAACCAATCTCCATGAAGTCTTCTCCATAAGATCCATAAAAAAGCCTCTTGTTGCGGAGTAAACTCTCCTGTTTCTATAAGATCCTCAGGATATAATTCATTTAGACTAATCCTAAGGGGATAAGCCTCAATTATCCTCCTAAGAATGAGGCCACGATAAGTGAACTCATATTTGTACTTACATGGCTTTTCTATCTTGGTAGTAACGTAAAATAGCCTTTCTTCTGAATTTGGGGAATGAATGAGGCCTAAATGCTTAGTATCACCACCATCAAAATACTCGTTTTCAGTATCTATTATTATTAAGGAGTACTTATCCTCTATTTGATTTAATATATTCCATGCTAGAACTTTCCCCAGATTAGTCTTTCCACCTCCAGTAATAGACGTTATCAATATATGATGAGGGAAGACCTCTTTACCTGGAATAGAAATTCTAAGATTCGTCACTTTATGTCCCATTCTAAGATAACCGAGCTCAATATCACCTCTATCTAAATTAAGGAGTTCTAACTCATTCCTCGTAAGAGTTTCAACATCAACAAAGAGATGAGGTGCTGAGATAGGACCTTTAACCTGTCCGTTTACATCTATTTCAGCTATGAGCTTGGCTAAGGCTGTATCATAATATCTGATGCTTTTATCAAATATCTCTATATTTCTTCCAAGATTCTTATTTAGTGAGAGCCTAGCTACTTCAATAGGCGTGAGAAGGGTTTCTGGCTTAAAATCATAAACTCTAAGTATGTAGATTATGTCCCCATCTACAGCTTTTAATAAGTCTCCACGCTCAATCCTTATGCCTTCACTAATTCTAAATACTACCGATGTTCCTTCTACCCATATTATAACTCCTACCTTCAAGGTTTATCCCCCTAAAGGAAACGACTTCGGGGATTACATAGCATGCCTTGCATAACTCTTTCACTAAGCAACGTACAACTTGACATTCAGTAAGAGAGATCTTAGAATCTCTATGCGCCCTGATAAGAGGATAAGGATAACCTGGAAGTGCTGGATCCTGTAAGCTTGCTACCTTAGAGATTATATGTTCTACCTCACTCCAAGGAGAGTAAATATCCGTACGAAATGCATGATATTCGTTAGGTGAAAGTTTGGCTATAATAACACGAGCAGGTAATACATCTCTGTACATGTCCTCAGGAAAAATTGGATGATAGTACCATGAACTAAGTCCTAAAAGCTTTCCTCTAAGGACTAAATATCCTATAAGGGGAGTACCGTCCTCTAACATTAGATTTGAAGACTTTGAAAAACCTACAATCGAACACTTATTCTCATACGCACTATTAAATAGTCTATTTAATCTAAGGCGGAAATCTTTGAGAGATGTTAGGCTTCTATCAAGAAGTAAGATACGAGGCTTATACCTCTTAATGAGCTCTTCAGCTAATGAATATTCGACTCTTGTTACTTCCTTAAGAGCCTCTTTCTTTGAATATGCTGAGACTAATCGAAGAACTATGCGAGTATCCTTTATTTCATTATCTTCAAAAACCTCTAAAGCTGCTTTAATAACATAAATCTTAAGTGAGCCAAAATCCATGATAAGCTTGAGAGAGGAATCTAAGGAGCATATTCTCTCGTCAGTTAATAATGGTTTTATCTCATGGAAGAATGAATCGTTAATCTTTACTCCTTTTAGCGTTAATTGCTTAACTCTGAGTAGAGGCTTCAAGGATGAAGCATACAGAGCATGAGTGTATACTAATCTTAGCCTACTAGCTAATTTAATTAAATCATCTTTAAGAACATCGTAAAGCGCCCTCTCTTCGACACTCATTAAGATCACGTCTTCATAAAGAGATTATGCTAGATAAATCTTATCATATTAAATTCCAGACTGCGACCAAAGTTAGAATGTATTATGGTATCATAGAATATGATACCATAATATGAATTGACAATCTGACGCTCATATAGTTGCCATGAAGTAGTGGTATTATAGTAACCTTTAGATTGTTACTATAACATAATATTTATAATAATCTAAAGTTTAAAATAATAGTGAGCAAGCTGGTGTAACTAAATGGCGTCTTTAGTAGTTCTTGTAGGATTTGACTTCAGAAGAGTAATAGATGGTGTTAGATATTGGCATAGATTCATTCCTATAGAGCACATATACTTATTATATGATAGAAGGAAAGATACGTTTGGATATGCTTCTCGCAGAAATACTGAAGATCTTCATAAAGTTCTTTCTTTCGCCTTCCATCAGCCTACTAAGATAGGAGTAAATATGCAGAGTTATGATGATGTCTTTTCAATTCTCTACGTAGTCCTAAAAAAGGAGACACATGAATATTCACGTGACGTATACATAGATGTAACTTCTACTAGTAAGGAAGCCTATGGTGCTACACTCGTAGCCTCTTTACTCTTTCAGAGAAGAGTTCATCCTTACATAGTGCCATCATCTATTCCAGAGTGGGAAGTTTTTAGACAGGAACAAATAGATTTTGAGGAATGGTTTACTAAAGTACGCAATATCCAGGGAAGAGAACCTATTGAGATATTCTTACCACCTGTTGAGCCAAGATTACCTGATAGAAATGGAGAAAGGATATTAATTGTATTATTAGATCATGGAGGTAAAGCCCCCTCTATAAAGAGATTAATAGAATGGTGTAATGAGGATCCCACTGATCCTGTAATCAAGAATAGATTTAGTAGAATCATTCGTAAGCTTATTAATGAAGGACTAGTAATATCTAAAGCAGGATCTAGAAATAAGCCACTTCACCTTACAGGATTTGGTTTTGTACTAGCTAAGGCTCTTAAGAAGTTCAGATATTATGAAGAAAAACAACGCATGCTCATATTAAAAGATATAGAGCTACCTCCTTCTACTGACTCTAGCCTCTATCTCGAAGAAGAACCTTCTTTTCCAGCCTAAGTCTTCAAGTCTTCTAATTAGACCTTTGAGTACTCGGGGTTTATAGGTTAAAATAGCTACGTATCTAATAATTCTAGGATAGCTCTTGGGTGAATAGAGACGTAGTAAAATAGGAGTATCGCCATAGAAGCCATACCCTTCATATATTTCATATTCCCCTTCTTCTAGTAACTCGAGCTCTAATTCGTAAAAAGAAAGCGAAGTATGAGTACTCCTTTTGTGAAGTGCTCTTAGTCTTGCTATCTCTATGCCTGCAAACCTTAAGCTGATTTTAACTTCGGAAAGCTCTTCATTTAGAGCAAAAAAGCATACACCTTTTGGCTTCCTGCTACGTATATATCTATACACGCATGTTCACTCCTTCACTTTTTATCCTACTCATTCGTAGACCTATTAAGTATTTAAGATTGTTTATTCACGAGTTATTAATGCAGTTTTTAAGCTTAGGGGGATCGTCATTGAAGTATGTAGATGCTCACTGTCATATTGCTGAATATAAGGATCCGGATATTGTGATAAATGAAGCAATTACTAAAGGGGTGGATATAATAATAGGCGTAGGCGATAATCCAGCAAGTAATGCAAAGCTGCTATCAATAGCATGTAAATACCCTAATGTTGTAAAACCCTGTCTGGGATTTCATCCATGGGATGCTCCTAGTGCTTCTAATGAAGATATTAAAATGTTTAAAGAACAAATTAAGAAGAATATTGATCAAATATATGGTATAGGTGAAGTAGGACTTGACAAACGTTTCGTTAAGGGAGAGGACAAATTTAAAAAACAAATGAAAATCTTTAAAATCGCAATTGAACTAGCTAAGGAGTATGAGTTACCATTAAATATTCATACTGTTAAGACTGAAAGGATTGCTTTTGAATTGTTAATCAAGGAAGATATAAGCAAAGCACTATTTCACTGGTATACTGGAAGTTATGAAGTACTTAATCAGATAATTAGCGTAGGCTATAGAGTCTCAGTTAATCTATCACTAATGTATTCTAAGCGTTCTAGAGGAGTAGCTGAACGCACTCCATTAGCATTATTACTTCTCGAATCAGATTCACCATACGAATTTAGGGGAGAGGTAGCTTCTCCTCTTAGTGTATGTAAGGTAGCTTCCCTTTTAGCGAATATAAAGCACGTCTCTATCGACGTTATTGCCAAAGTAACAACAAGGAATGCTACAATATTCTTCAGTATTTAAAGACACCTTTACATATATTTTTAAGTAGTATTATAGACAAAGTAGTAGAAAAATCATGGAGCACTATTATTCAAAAGAACCCACTAGTAAGCTTAAGCTTTATAGGTTAGAGGCAACGCTAAGGGGCTTTAGATTAAGATTTTGGACTGCAAGTGGGGTATTCTCACCTAGAGCTATAGATAGAGGAACTAAGGCTCTAATAGACAATATGATAGTTAAAGATGGATGGCGTATTCTTGATCTAGGATGTGGATATGGACCTATAGGCATTGTAGCAGCTAAGTTATCTCCCAAGGGCTTTATAGTCATGACAGATATAAATAAAAGGGCCATATGGCTAGCCAAGAGGAATGTAAAGGAAAATAATGTTAAGAGGAATACTGATGTACGCTTGGGAGATCTATATACGCCTGTAGAGGGCGAAACATTTGATGCCATAATAACTAATCCTCCTCAGGCTGCTGGATTAAACACATGTTTTGCAATAATAGATAATGCTCCCTTATTCTTACATAAAGGAGGCCTCTTACAGCTTGTAGCAAGACATAATAAAGGAGGGAGGAGACTTGCTGAAAGAATGAAAAAAGTTTTTGGAAACTGCCAAGTAATAGCTAAGAGAGGAGGCTATTGGGTTTATGTAAGTTCGAAGAGGTGAGGAATAATGGCTAAAGTAAGATATGTATGCATAGACTGTAATCGTAAAAGAGGAGGAGGTTATTTTAGCGCTGAGGAGTCACTTGAAAATGTAGTATGTCCATATTGTAACTCGAAGAGAGTTAAGAAGCTCAAGTAAGAGGGGTTCAAGAAAAGCATTTAAAGTTTTTACACTATTTAGAAGAAAGATCTTTTTAAATGTAAAGAAAATTTTTTGTCTTACTCATAAGCTATTTACCTGATGGATATTGAGCAAGTATTTAACTATGGGAGTAAAGTAGGCATCGATCATATGGATATAACGTTTCTCTCTATTAGAGAATCTTCCTGGGCTATTCGAGCCTTTTCTAGTGATGTCTCTCACAGTATTTCAAGCTTCATAAGTATAAGGGTTTTAGTAGAAGGATGTTGGGGGATAGCCACACAAAAGTACCGTCCAGGTATTAATCTTAAAGAATTAGCTAAACGTGCAATACGCATAGCCCAAGCTGCTACTAGGGGAGCTGATAAGAAGCGTATACACTATGCTGAAGTACCAATAGTAAAAGACAGGGTAGTGCATAGCTATCGATATACAAGTGATAATATCGCAGACCAAGATGTGCTAGAGCTCTTAGTAGGTTTAAAGGGGGAATTACGAGAGAAAACAAGATATTCTTACTGTGAAGCAATTTTAGAACATAGCCTTATGAGAAGAGAATACCTAGACGTTAATGGAACACGTATAACTGAAGTAAAGCCATTAACTGACATAGTATTTTATTTAGTAGTAGATGGTAGACAAATTAGTACAATAACAGGATTAGGGACTGGGCTAGAGTTATTACTTAAAGGAGATTTAACACCGTTAATAAATAAACTATCAACCAGAGCTAGAGCGATAAAGAAGATGAGGAGGATAAATCCCCTTATAAGAGGATCTAGATATCCTGTAGTATTAAGTGGAGAGGTCGCCTGTGCACTATTTCATGAATGTATAGGGCATATGCTTGAGGCTGACAGATTCCTAATGAGTGAAGTAAAAAGATTACCCTTAGGGGTAAGAGTAGCTCCAGAATACATAACTATCTATGATGATCCCTCTATTCTCAATGGTTTTGGAAGTTATGCATACGATGATGAGGGAGTTAAGGGGAGAAGGAAAGTTCTTATAGAGGATGGATATATAAGAGGATTCCTTTTCTCAAGAACTAGCGCTGGCTACTACCAAACCGAGCCTACGGGCAATGGTAGAAGTTATCTCAACGTACCAAGAAGTATGATGAGTAATATCTACGTGAGACCAGGCGATTGGCGTCTAAGTGAGATGATAGAAGAGACGAGAGAAGGCTTTTACTTAGATGGTGTGATAATAGGCAGAATAGACGAATATGGTATTTGCTCTATAGAAGTTGAAAGTTCTTGGTATATAAAGCGAGGAGAGATAATTACGCCAACAGAGCCTCTACGGATACAAGCTTCAGTAAATTCATTATTAAATTCAATAGAGGGAGTAGGTAGAGAAATACACATACGACCCTCTTTTGAGAAGGGTATACCAGTTTCGGAATATGCTCCTCCCCTTAAGTTAACTAAGGTAAGGATCTTCTAAGGAGTAAAAGATAATACTCTAAGCTCACGCATTATGTCAAGGGATATTTCCTTGAAGAATATTGATATTACCACAGTCTATGGCCCTTTACCTTCATGGTACTTGGAGTCATATTTAGGATTAGATCCTTTAACTCCCTTTAAACTGTGCACTTTTAACTGCGTATATTGTCCTTATGAGAAGGTATTTTATAAAGAAGGAGGTATAGGGCCAGACTTAATCATGCGTGAGTTAGATGAATACCTATCGAATGATATTAACTTTAAATACTTATTAATCGAGGGACGAGGAGATCCCATACTTAACCCGTATATACGGGATATCATAAAGGAGAGTAAGAGATTATTAGTAGAAAGAGGTGGTCATAATCTCCTTGCTCTACGTACATGTGATCCAAAGATCGCAATGAAAAGATTGGGCGATAGGATCAAACTTTTAGATTTAATGATAGTAAAAGCAGATGCTGTCTCACCTAGGTTGGTTAGTTCCATAAATGGCTATCCTCTACCTAGAGATAGAGAAGAGATAGTACACATACTAAGGAAAATCAAAGAATATACGAACCTCGCAATTAAGATTACTCTACTTAGAGGATGTAAATCGGAACTCAACTTTACCCCATCCGAATTAAGGTCTTTAGTAGAATTTATCTTAGATGTAAGCCCTAACTTTGTAATAATAACAACACCTACATGGCTCAAGAGTAATAAGTTCCTACCTTTAAATGGAGAAGAATTAAGGGAAATAGCAAGCTTAATTGTAGATTTCTTAAGCTGGGAACAAGTATTAGTCTATGGACTTACAGATAGGAGAGGAGAAGTTTGCTGGAAAGAATCTGATATAACCAGAATTCTCATAAATTCACTATTAAGGAGACCTCTCAAGTATAAAGAGATTGAGAGATTAGGAGGTAAGGTTGCTTTAAATGTCTTAAGTAAATTAATAAGACAAGGCTTAGTTAAGGCGATGAGCGATGACTACTACATACTCGAATACAACATCTAGGTATGTAACAATAATAATATTGCCATATTCTATAAAGATCAGAGCTCGTAAAGAAGAAAGCATACTTAGTGCATTAAGAAAGAGTGGTATAACCATAGATGCATTATGCGGTGGAAGAGGACTATGCGGTAAGTGTAGGATACGTATAGTAAAAGGAGAAACCAATTCGCCTACTAGTAATGAAGTTAGGATATTAGGGGATTTAATCAAAAATGGATGGCGCTTAGCATGTCAAGTAATGCCTAAATCTGATCTAGAGGTAGAAGTACCATCTTTTAAGGGTCAAATACTAGACTGGGCTCCGAAAATGAAGTTTCCACTTGATCCAGCTATCACACTCATACCTATAGAGAATATAAGGAGAGAGCCTCCTTCTAACTTAGACACTTTGCTTAAAGAGCTAAAAACACTGGGTATAACGAACGTCCATATTTCTCTCCAAGCTATTAAGAATCTAGTTCTACTTTCTAGGATGGGCATTCAAGGAAACATTGTCTACAATAGGGACTATAATGAAATAATAGATATTAAAACTGATGAAGCATGCTATGGTCTAGCTATAGATTTAGGAACTACTACTATAGTTATATCACTAGTTAATCTAAGAAATGGAGTAATCTTGGATACAATATCTGAATATAATGGACAGATAACGTATGGTCGAGATATAATCTCAAGGATAGGCTATGCCATGACAGCAAGAGATGGACTTCTAAGATTACATAGAGCTATGCTTGAAACTATAAACAAATTACTTGTTACGATTTTTAAAAAGAATAATGTAGAGGAAAGAGCTGTATATGAAGTAGCAGCTGCAGGTAATACCGTTATGAGTCTCTTATTCTTAGGATTACCGCCACATAACTTAGGTTCTGCTCCATTTGAGCCTCCCTTCTTAGGGGGATATACTATAACAAATGATCGTATAGGGCTTAAAATAAATCCTGATGCTAAAATTCACCTTTTGCCAGTATTGGGGGGATATGTAGGTGGTGATGTTGTAGGAGACATAATTTCATCAGGTATGCTTAATGATGAGGTTGCATTACTAATAGATTTGGGTACCAATGGGGAAGTAGTTTTAAAGAAGGCAGAGATCATCTATGTAACATCATGTGCCGCAGGGCCTGCCTTTGAAGGAGTTGGTATTTCTTCTGGAATGATGGCAATAGAGGGAGCTATCGAGCGAATACGGTTGAAGGAGGAGTTAGAACCTGAATATAGTGTAATAGGAGGAGGAAGAGCGAGGGGTATCTGTGGTTCAGGACTTATAGACATATTAGCTGAGATGGTAAGGCACAGCATCATTGATAAGCAAGGTAGAATAAAAGAAGTTGATAATCCAAGAATAAGAAGGAATAAGAAAGGCTCTCTAGAATTTGTTATAGAGTGGAAAGAAGCTACCGCTGTAGGAAAGGACATAGTAGTAACTCAGCAAGATGTAAGGCAACTACAGTTGGCTAAAGCAGCTATTAAGACAGCTTATAAAATCCTACTTAACAAGACTAATACAAGAGCTGAAGAGTTAAAAGCAGTATACGTAGCTGGGGGATTTGGTAACTTTTTAAACAAGGAAAATGCATTACTTGTAGGACTAGTTCCTAAGGTCGATATAAGTAAAGTAAAGTTTATAGGTAATGGTTCATTAGCTGGTGCAAGAATGTTCCTCCTTTCAAGAAAAGTTAGATCTAGGGTTAGAGAACTACTCAAAAATGTGATACATATAAGTCTTCATGAAGAACCTAATTTTAGGAGATTATTTATAGAATCGCTATTCTTTGAGTGAAGAATTTTAGCTTATGTTTTCGCCTTGATATATTCCTTTATAACTCTTTGTACTACCTTGAACTTTAATTAGAACAAGCTGGACTATTCTTGCATTTCTGTAAAGTCTAATACCATGAGGATTGAATACTAACAATAATGCTTCTGATCTACCAAAATAGCCAGGATCCCATAAACCACATATAACTGTAGCACCAGATCTAAGTAGAGAAGATCTTGGAAGACCAATTGCTACACAGTCGAACGGTATCTTCACTATTTCATTGAAGACAACTTTATACGCGCCTGGCTTAAGATCTATATAACCATTTTCGTTAAACTCTAATTCTTTGCAGGTAGGAATTTTCCGCTTTTCATTTGTAAAATCTATGCTCCCTTTATCTTTAAACTCTAGAACCTTCCTAAGAGTTAATTCAAATGAAGCTGGATGGACTTGAAGGTTCTCACTAATTAAGCTAGAAAGATTACCTAACCTAATTAAATTTAATATGAGTTGATTACCCATTACTGTCATTTGCTACTCCCTCTTTATATTTCACTTTAACAGGTTTACCTGTAGTAGCTGAAGCTAGAGAGGCCTCAGCTATTAATAATGCTTTATAGCCATCTATAGCTGTAACTTTGAAATTCTTATCTTCACTTATAGCTTCTACGAAATGCATTAATTCGCGTTTAAGCGGTTCCTCCCATTTAACACTAGGCTTAATAAGATATTCACTATTTTCTATAGTTATTTCCTGTGTTATGTAATCCAAAGTTATTACTCCCTCACTTCCAGTAATAGTTAATGATCTTATCTTCCTTGGAGTAAGCCAATTAGCTTCTATGAAAGCTACCACCCCATTCCCTAGCTTCATAACTATATTCGCATAATCCTCGTATGTATGTCTTAGACTTCCTGCTATGGCATAAACTTCTAAAGGCTCATCATTTGTAAGGTATCTTACTATATCTATATCATGTATAGCTAAATCCTTAATAACACCAACATCGCCTATTCGTTGAGGCCACCTAGATACTCTTCTAGTGGATATGAGTACTAACTTACCTATCTTCTCACTCATTATCAGTCTTCTTACTCGTTCGACACCTGGATTAAACCGCTCGATGAACCCAACCATGACTTTTAAGTTCCTTTCTCTCGCTCTCTCTATTATTTTTAATGCCTCTTTAGTGTTCGAAGCTAATGGTTTTTCGATCAGCAGATTTACATTATACTTCATAGCATTAAGAGCTATTTCGGCATGCGTTACAGTAGGAGTACATATAGTTACCGCATCGGGTTTTTCCTTCTTTAACATTTCCTCATAGTCTATATACCATTGTGCATTGTATCTCTTAGCTATGGTAGATGCACGCTCTAAGTTTATATCACATATCGCTACTAGCTCTGCTCTATTTATCTCACTAAAAACTCGGGCATGATTACGTCCCCAAAAGCCCACTCCTATTACACAGACTTTTACTTTATCCATTCTAAAGGCCTCCCTATACCAAGATATGTAAATCCTAATTCTATCAACTCCTTAGGATCATTTATGACAGGTCTTCCCTCAATTAGAATGGGGCTTTCGTTCATCAATTTAACTATTTTTTTAAAGTCTAAGTTACGGAATTCATCATGATCTGTAGCTATTACTATACAATCAGATCCTTTTATTGCCTCTTCTAAGCTTTGAGCCCCTTTTAGTCCTAGCTTCTTCAACTCCTCTGAATTATAATACGGATCATAGATTATGACTTCTTTAGCTTTTTTGATAAGCAAATTATAGAGCACTAGAGAGGGACTATATCTATGTTCTTTTACATTACCACGATAACTTAACCCTAATATAGCGATTTTAGACTCACTCAGCTTTTTCTTTACTCTGGTGAAGGCTGATTCTATGAGGGAAAGAGCATGACTAGGCATGGAATCATTAATTTTACGGGCCTCTTCAATCAGGGTAAGTTTTATGCCTATGCTCTCAGCCACACTTAGTATGAAGTAAGGATTTATAGGTATGCAATGACCTCCTACACCTATTCCAGGTACATGTAGGTGTGCGTAGGGTTGAGTATTAGCTGCTCTCACAACTTCGTAAACATCTATGTTTAACTGCTCAAAGAGAATAGCTAGTTGATTGACTAAGGCTATATTGACATCTCTATATACATTTTCAGCTAATTTTACAGCTTCTGCTGTTCTTATATTGCTTACCTTTATTATACCTCCCTTAACTATTATACTTAAGACAGCCTCTGCTACCTCAAGACTCCTTTTATCTATAGCCCCGAGAACTCTAGGATAAGATTGGATATCTTTTAATGCTCTTCCAGCCATGGCTCTTATAGGGCTATACGCTAGTCCATAATCTATGCCAGGTCTAAGACTTCTTACCTCTGATATTTTCTTTGCGAAAAGACCTTCTGTAACACCTGGACCTACAGTGCTCTCAACTATCACTAAGCTACCTTTTCTCATGGCTTTACCTAAGCTTACAGCTGTATCTAACAAAGCCCTATAATCAGGTTCGTGATCTTTGATTAGTGTAGGAACAACTACTATGATTATATCACTATTTGATATACCCCATTCTATGTCATCTGTAGCAATAAGCATGCCTTTAGAAACTACTTCTTTGACCAAAATCTTTAGTTTAGGTTCCGTTTCGAGGTGACATTCACCGTTATTGATAGTATCTACAACCTTCCTGTTAATATCAATACCTATTACTCGTATACCTTTCCTAGCATAAAGACAAGCGGTTGGTAAGCCCATCCATCCTAATCCTATTACGGCAATATTATACTCTCCATTCTTGAGTTTATCGATGACCTCCCTTGGGTCTTCGAGCTCCATAACTCTTGGCATTTAAATTACACCAGGAATAATTATCTAACAGGAGTATAAATTAATAACTTTCTATATCTAAACTAGTTTAAATTTAAAGGTGGTTAATAGTGGATAGAGACGCCATAGTGAGTAAACTTAGGGAGTTAGGTTTTTCAGTATATGAGGCATTAGCTTATGTAGCATTACTTGAAATTGGAGAGGGAACTGCAGAGGAAATAAGCAGACGATCAGGCATCCCCCTTCCTAGAGTTTATAGTGTATTAGAATCATTAGAGGGAAAAGGTTTTATTGAGGTACTTGGAGGTAGGCCTAAAAGATATTCTCTTCAAGATCCTCAAAGAGCTATTGAGGAGTACTTAAATGTTAAAAGAAAGGAAATGGAAGAAGAGTATAATAAACTGAAAAGATCTTGGAATGAGTTCTGTAGAATGATCGAACCTTACTATACCTTCCATAAACTTGAGATAAAACCTGAGGAGCTAATGGTTCCTTTAAGTGACCTAGAAGAAGCTGAGAAGAAGACTAGAGAAATAATAGAGCAGGCTACAAGGAGTGTTTTGATAATGACTAATACTTTTTCATGGGCAGAGAGAATACTAGATTCTCTAAAAAGAGCTTTAAAGAGAGGTGTAGAGGTCAGGGTGCTTATGAGATGTGATGAATTCACAAGGGAGAGAGTCTCAAAATTAAGAGTACTAGGAGTTGAGATTAGGGCACATCCACTTAATTGGTATCCTGTTAGGTGTACTATAACGGATTATGAGAAAGCTGTCTTCGTAATATGGGCTAGACCACCGATAAGAGGTGTTGGATACATATATAGGCCACATTATACGGAGAATTTTGGAATGATCAAACTACTTAGTGACGTATTTCATCTGTATTGGAATCGAGGATCAACCATCTGAAGTAAGGTCTACTCTTAAATAAGATAATTTTAGTTTATATGTTCTGAGGTTAATGATAATGCAGATAGGAGTAGGAGCCTCGCAGAAGATAGTTGTGATAGTATCCATAGTGGCATTGATTATCGTTGGTGCTTTCATATATCTATCTTATGTGCAGAGACCTGCCTTAAGGCCTGCAAAACCCATAGTAGGGGTTCTAAGAATTTATGGTTATCTATTAAGTGAAGAGGAGAGAGATCTTTACCTTAAAGCTATAACGTATGCCATACGAAATGATAGTATTAAGGGGGTTATAGTTGTAATAGACTCTCCTGGAGGGTATGCTTCAATAGCCGAGGATCTCTATTACAGTTTACAAAATTTAGATAGAAAGAAACCTGTAATTGCATTAGTCCAAGGGTTAGCAGCTTCAGGAGGTTATTTTGCTTCCCTCGGTGCAAGATACATAATATCTGAGCCTACGTCTTTTGTAGGGAATATTGGAGTAATCGCTATAGCGCCTCCTATAATAATACCATCAGAGATGGAACTTGATACAGGACCATATAAGTATTCTGGATTTTCAGTAAAGGAATTCCCATATGTAGTAAGACATGCATTTAACACATTTTTAAGTGCTGTAAATGAAAGCCGAGGTGATAGGCTTCATATCAGCTTAAAAGAGCTTTCTTTAGGTAAATTATATCTTGGAAGCGAGGCTTTGAAACTAGGTCTAATAGATGAAGTAGGTTCCTTCACATCCGCATTAGATAGAATACTCGAATTTACTAAACTACGGTATTACACTATCGTAGATCTACTAGAAGTTATAACTAATGGTAGTAGTATGAAAACTCCAGGGTATCTCCTCTGGAAGAACATGACACTCCTCTCTATTAAAAAACTTAGGAGTTATCATAACGTTCCCTTAAGTTTGTACTACATATCTCCCTACTACCTGGCGAACTTTACAAAGGGTGAAATGTTTTCTCAATTCTATTACGTACCCTATCCACCGGCGACAACTACAATGAAGAGATATATACCATTATCTAATGTAGTTCTAGTTGATAGAACGCATGGTAATGCGTTTAACCCCGCTCTCTTCGGCGAACTTTTTGGTGAGATAGTTAAGCATGGATGTCAAGTACTCCTAGTAGAGGGGGGAATGAACCTTACAGAACTATTGTCAAGGAAGCCTAAATCTTTAATTATATTCACGCCTACTATCAAGTATTCCCAAGACGAGATTATCGCTATTAAGAATTACGTTAGAGAAGGAGGAAGACTTGTACTTATATATGATACATCAATGGCATTTGCAGAGTCTATTAATTCCTTATCTGAGGTCTTTGGTATGTACTTCTCAGATGGGTACCTTTACAATGCTGAAGATAATTACGGCATATATAGGAACATATTTGTTGAAAGGTTTGGGAATAGTACATTAGTTACTAACATTAGTAGGATAGTTTTATTCACTGCTACGCATATATACACTAATGGCACTCCCTTAGCGCTAGTTGATGCTACATTATCTATAACGGAATCAAGGGGCATTTACGTTCCCATAGCTGTAAATAACGACGTATTAGCAATTGGAGATTCTACATTCCTCATGGATCCCTTCTGCCATATCGAGGATAATTGGAAGTTCCTTGAGAATCTCGTAAACTTCTTACTTAAGGAAAAATAAAAAGGTAGTTGATACCTAATGAGTTCATCTATTTTTCTTTAAAAATACACTTACCTTCAGCAAATACGTAAATTGGATAAGAATCTAGTGAGAAGGGGTCGCCATTCCATACTATGAACGATGCCCATTTCTTGGGCTCTAAAGTGCCTAGAAATTCATGTATGCCTAATATCTCGGCGTTCCTCTTAGTTATTATGGATATTGCTTCTTCTTTACTGACACCATAGCGTCTAAAGAATCTCAATTGAAGGAATAGATTTCTTTGAAGGATTACTGGATGATCTGACATTAGTCCAAAGTAAGGTTTAATCTTTATTAATTTTTCAATATTTCTCCAACTTTCATGCTTGAGTTCTGTTTTATAAGAGAAGGAATCTATAGGTCCATAGACTATAGGTATGCCTTCCTCTTTAATTCTCTTGAAGGCCTCCTCCTTGTATATATCACATGCATGATCTATTACTACGTTTAAATTAAACGCCCGTTTTAAGCGTATTAAAATCATTGCATCATCTATCTTATGTAAATGGACTCTGAGTTTTTCTTTACCTTCCAAAATTGGGAATAATGTAGCTATTTCAGGTTCAACTTCTTCTATCCTCTTCTTTTTATCCTCTACTAACTTCTTCTCATTACTAGCCTTAATCAATGTCTTCCTTAATAACGCTACAGCGCCCATCCTTGTATGAGGTCTAGTTCCTTTCCAGTTAGTGGTGCTCCTTGGATTAAAGCCTAGTGCAACTTTCATTCCTGCATAACGTATGAAAGCTTCTTCGATAGAGCTAGCATAATTCTTTATGACAACAGCGCGCCCTCCTATTATATTACCGCTTCCAGGAAGAATACAAGAGTACAATACCCCATATTCTATAGATTCCTTAAACGACTTATCATCCATGTAAACAGATTCTAATGCATCAGCAAGGGTAACTATGGAGTCCATTTCTTCATTAGTTTCCTCTTCAGACGGATGTTCTCCTGCACGAGCCATGCCTATATGACAGTGTGCATCTATGAATGCAGGTGTTATTACCTCTCCCTCAGCTAAGATTTCATAAGAAGGCTTCTCCTTCGTAATTTGGAGTATAAGACCTTTTTCTTCGTCAAAGACTAAGTATACGTCACCTTTGATAGGGGGCTTTTCGTGTCCCGTATAAAGAGCTTTTGCCTTTACAGCTAACATGAAATTAGCATATTCTTTATTAAAATATAAATCTTAGTTCTAAGAGAGGTTAGCTAGTAAGCCTTTTTCTTCATCTCTATTAGAAAATTCGCATCTAATTAAACTCCATGAGTCTAAATAATAAATTAAAATGATGAAAATTAAACTTCTTTAAAGAAGGAGAGTTTAACCTTCTCTATACCAAAGGGTTTTAGCACATACTCATCTGTCCAATTTGCCTGATCACTAAAAGTCTCTGGAGAGACAAATGCAGGATCTCCACCAGCGTAGTGCAAGGGTCCTAGAGTATTTCTTAATGTACCAACTAGCAAAAGTTTGATTTCGTTAATTCCTTGTTTTAAGAACTTCGTCACTTCTATTTTACTTGAACTTCCTAGTACTTTACTTACTTCTTTATCATTTACATAAAGCACTCCTAAAGCAGCTTTTAAGCCTTCAAGTTCTACGAACACTCTAGTTTCTGTAGTGAGATACACTTCAACGTTTTTTACAAGCTCTACACTTCCACTATAAAATGGGTATCCCTGCTTACATAAGTCCCCTAACTCTATTTCCTTTGGCTCCTCTATTATGAGAGAAGAGCACTTAGATCGTGCTTTAACGCCGAAATCTCCTATTATGTACAAATTCTCTATCTCAGGTTCAAGGCTTACAATACCTTCAACCTCAATAGTGTTAAGGCCCTTACCCACTATATCGGATATATTGAATTTTACGAAATTCCAGTCTAACCAGTAATCCCTAGCTCTATCCTTTAGTTCAATCCCATTGACTGCTATCTTCTTGAATTGCCTAGGATTTTCAATGACTAAGTAGATGTCACTACCTCTAAGATCTATCTCCGAGTAGAATTCGAATCTTAGTGCAAAACGGGTTCCTAATCCTATTTCTGCGAGTCTTTTTTGAACGAAAGGTACAGGTAATAAGCTACTCCATGCTCCATTTATCTTATATCTGCAATAGTCGAGAACTAATATGTTGGAATCTAATCTTCTAATGCTCCATTTACCTCCAAGATCTACTTCCTTGATCTTGATTAATCTACTTGAAGAATGTCTAGTAGGACTTCCGGGCTTAAATACTAATAATGCTGAACCTACAGGATTTAAGTCGAGGAGGACTTGGGTTTCGCCATCTTTAACCTCCGCAGGTAAACTAGAAATACTTCCAGTGAAGGGATCCCATTTTTCGACTTTAAATTCTCCTGGGATACTAACTTTGAGTGATCTGTATTCTTTCTCTTTGCTTATATTAACTATGAATAGTATTCTCTTCTCATTCTCCTGCCGTAGTTGATAGAGTATATTACCATCTTTGTCCCCTTCTATGATTATAGGTTTAGGAACTTTCTCCAATACCTTACTAAGTTCATTGATGTTTAATTTCCTCACTATATATGATTTCTGGAGAAGTTTCTCAAGTTCTTTACTTGGTTCACCATGGACTAGAGTTGGAGTTGGGGCTACTGCAATTAATACACCACCCATGTTTACGAAATCTGATAATAGCTTTACAGTACTCTCGGAGAGAGTATAACATGGAGGTATTATCACTACATCGTATGAGGCTTTTCCTACCCATAGCTTACTTTCTCCAATCTTAGCGTACTTCTCCATTAATATTTCATCCCCAAGATCGAAGTCTAAATGAAGTGTTAGAAGTAGTCTAAGGAGTCTTCTAAATTTCTCATCGAGATCCCTAACTTGAGAATCATTTAGTGGTGAGTAATAAGCCCATGCGCTTCCTATGGGATGTATTACTAATATGTTAACTATTCTCTTTCCTCTTGAAAGTACATAACTTAGTCTTGCAAAGTAGTTCTCAATTAGGGTGTTATATTTCCACCAAGGTTGACTCCAATGAAAGTTAAGACCATAATCTCTTTTTCTTCTTCCCCTTAAAGAATAGGGTACTAAATGATGATTTAATAAGTTTATGCCCATAACGTAAAGCCAATCGCCAATCCATTTTCTATCTTCAAAGGAAGGATAATTTCCTGTACAGCCGTAAGTTTCACAAAGTACTCTCTCCACTCCTAGTTGATTAGCTACACTTGCAACCTGCTTAGCTGTTAGTAAACTATTCCATATCTGCATCCCTAAATGGTCTATCCCAGGTATATGCATATACTCATAGTGAGGCATTGCTGCTCCAATAGAAAGCATTTGCGAAAGTAAGGTATCTTCAGCAAGATAATGACCTGTGAATTTTAACCCATGTCTTTCACACCATTCATAGATTTGTTTCGAAAAAGCTTCTAAGAAGAGCAGGGTAACAGTTTTCCAGAAATCATATCTAGTCCTTTTGTAATCGCCTATATTAAAGAATAGTTCTGGCAACTTGTGTATAAGGTCGTATCCGTTGATTTCCTTAAATACCTTAGGAAGCGTATCTGACCATGGTAATGAATAAGGTGGAAAGCGAGGACCCCTAGGGGGCATTCTACCTCTACGTAAAGGTCTACTAGAAGAGATATTGGGCTCATCAGTAAAGATCCCAGGTATGCTTTTACCTATATCCTCCTTGAATCTCTCTACATATGGTGCATATGCTACTTCTATGAATTTGCTAACGACTTCAGGATCTAGTAGGTCTACATAGCTAAAGCCACTATACCATGTTTCCCCTAAAGGTGCAGTATATTTCAAGAATGTTAAATATAGATACTTACTACTAGACTCTCCTGGTTTAGCTGGTTCATAATTGATAGGCATACCATTCGAATCTACCATACACTTGAAGGTAGCTACTACTTCTTTACCTTCATAAGCTCTATTGTTACATATCATGATTAATGCCTTAGCTCGATATTTAGGATCTAGCGCAGGTATTATACCACCTGCAAATCCTGAGGGCCAACGAAGCTCGTCATAGATCCATATATACATGTCGTGCTTTTTAGCCTCGGTTAGAGCAGCCTTAAAAGCGTCAAACCATTCTTCACTTAAGAAGGGAGTAACTAATCCCTCCCTCGCGTGAAAGAATGCCCCTCCATAACCTCCTTCCTTAAGCAAGAGTACTTGCCTTGCTACCTCTCTAGGATCGAGAAAGTCATTTATAGACCAGAAGGGAACTCCCTTATATTCTGATGAAGGATTGCGAAATAATTTCTCATTAGGCAAGTAATCACCATAATTTAATTCCTTTAGCAATACACTTAATTCTTACATTTAATACACACGGGGAGGATTCTATTAATTCTCACATCAGCTAGTTGCGATTTTTATCATCAACTTTTTAGTCGAGGGAACTTTGGATATAAAGGAAAGTGACGAAAGACATAATTATTAATTAGGTACAGAGAGAGTTATTCGTGATAATGAAACCAATGACAACGGTTAATGAGTATGCAAACGTATAGGTTCTTTCATAGCATGTCATGGGATATTACACAAGCATACGTGATTGAGTATGAATAATGATTATTATTCAAAGAAGCTACTGCTTGTAGTTGATAAATTAAAACAACGAGCGAACTTTAGAAATCCAATAAGAATAGTAGTACGTAAGAGCATTGGATTTATGCGTGTTGATCCTCGTAGCTTTCTCGCTTTAGGTATGAAAAACTTGCCGTTTATAATAATAGTACACCCCTCAATTCTGAAGGCGTGGAGAAAGGGAATTCTAAATGATAAGGACTTAGAGTCGCTATTAGCTCACGAGTTAGGACATCTAAAGGCCTTTAAATTAGTAATACTTTTCCTGTTTATGGTCAATATGATGTCGTTATTAGCATCATTAATCATAGAAGCTCTCTTTAGGGTATTGGTATCCACAGGTAAGTTCACAGTCTACTACATCACTATATGGCGTATGGCGTTTCTCTTGGTAATCTCATTAATGATGTTAAGAGCATGTATACGTTTTTCAGAATTTAAGGCTGATGAAGAAGCCCTCATTATCGTTAAGAGAGAAGAACTCATAGGATCATATGAAAGAGTTAAAGCGAGAAGTAAAGAATTATCCCTCCTCATGGAAGAACATCCTTATACTAGAGTACTTAAACGTATTATTCTTCGGTATCTATTCGGTTATCCTACACTAAGTGAAAGAATACAAAGACTCAAGAGATATCGAACATAAAAAGTACTAAGTTAAAGAGAGACGAGTTTAGGGTAAGGAAAATAATTGGATGTAAATATGGCAAGGAAGGAAACAGAGCTCGAACTCTAGTATGTAATTAGGATGAATGTTTTAGAAAAGCACTTCTCATTAATTTATGAGAAATATTAGGCGCTATGTTCTCATTATTGCGTATGCTTAAGGTGAGTTCATCTATATTTATTTGCAAGTCCGTATCCTCTAATAACCTACGAAATATTATCTCTAAAATAAGCATTGCAGTATCATGAAATTTGACCATATCAACTAAGGCTCTGTAAACTAAGAATGGATTATTAAGCAATGCAAATCCTAAATTAACGTAAGAGCCAGTAATTTGCAACATGAAATACTCGATAGTGTATCTGAAATGAGCGCCAAGCTTATTATCTATGAGCGTGCAAATATGCTTATAAACTTGATCGTTAGGGTATGATTCCTCTAAGTGCTTGCACATTATTATCTCCTGAGTATTTTACGTGATTTCATAAGATAAGAATTCTCTCTATTAAACAATTAAATTTGTAAATTTTCTTTCCTTTTAAAATGAGAGTCAGCAATGTTTAACTTATTTTTTGTTTAATGCAATATAAAATACATGAGAAGGGCGATTTCTACTTAGCCATTCTCTTCTTTACACATATTATGGTACTATATTTAGCTATGATCTATGTGCTAGACCTATAAGATCAGATAATGCTTCAAGTCCTTCTCTTAAGGAGTATCTTATCATGCCGTTTAATAAGTCTTTAAAGACTTTGAACCCTTTAAGGTATATAGCTGTTCCTATACCTACAGCACTTGCACCTGCAAGCATTAATTCTATAGCATCCTCCCATGTAGTCACTCCGCCCATACCTATAATTGGAACATCTTCCATCTCTTCATAGAGTTCAAAAACACAACGTACTGCTATAGGGTGAATTGCAGGACCTGAAAGTCCCCCGTATCTATTCGATAATATAGGCTTCTTATGATAGATATCTATAGCCATAGCTCTGATAGTATTGATAGCGATTAATGCGTCAGCACCACCCTCTACTGCTGCTCTTCCTATCTCAACTATATTATTAACGTTGGGAGAGAGCTTAGCAAAGACAGGTAAGGATATACTATTCTTAACTTCATGTACTATCTCTTGTACTAGAGAAGGATCTTGACCTATATCAAGTCCAAGGCCTTTAACATGAGGGCAGGAGAGGTTAAGTTCTATTGCGTCAGCACCTGCGTCTACAGCTCTCTTAGCTACATACACATACTCTTCAATAGATTTACCAGCTACACTCACTATTAAAGGTACACTAAGGAATTGTTTTGCTATCTTTATCTCTTTTTCGAATTCATCTATTCCTGGATTAGAGAGACCTATTGCATTGATTAGTCCGTAATTGAGCTCTACCACAACAGGATTCTCAAATCCTTTCCTAGGTTCCTTTGTAATGCTTTTACTAGTAACTGCACCAGCTCCATGTCTCTCCGCTCTTATGAGTAGAGAGGCAGCGTTACCAAGTATTCCAGAAGCTAGTACTAAGGGATTTTTAAATTTTAAGTTCGCTATTTGAACTTCTGTACGGACGTACATACTTACCAAATCCTTGCTTTACTTTATCTTCTCCTTTTTCCCAAGCTATTTCCCCACGTATAATTACAGTATCAGGTTTTCCTACTACTTCCATTCCCTCAAACGGGGTATACTTAGCCTTAGAGTAGAAGTTTTCGCCATGTATACTCCATCGTATAGAGTAGTCATATATTACTAAATCCCCATCAAGACCTGGTAATAATGAACCTTTAGGTATTTGCAATATTTTAGCTGGTTTACTTGAATAAAGCTCGAGAACTTCTAAAGGGAACTTTTCATCAATTATTAACTTCATGAGGAGTGGTAGACATATTTCAAGGCCTGGGAAACCTGATGGTATTTCATCATAGTTATCTCGTAGCTTCTCTTCAAGTGCATGAGGTGCATGATCTGTTGAAATACTATCAATGAGTAAGTGGTAAACGATATTGCTTAATAACCTTGCACTCATAGAGCTTCTTAGCGGAGGATTTGTCTTAGCTATACCCTTAAGTTTGAGAGTGAGTGAGTGATCAAGGAAGAAATAGTGAGGACAAGTATCCCATGTAAAGAGTTCTCCTCTCTTCTTTGCATTAATTAGTTCACTAGCAGCTTCAAATGAGGAGATGTGTGTGAAATGTATTGCTGTCTTAAACTTTGATAAGAGCCCTAATAGATTCTTTATTGCTATTATTTCTGCCTTTTCAGGTCTTAATAAATGATGGTTTTCAACCTTTCTTTCAGCTTCAAAGTGCTGTTTTTCAATAATTTCGGGATCTTCAGCATGAAGTATAATTGGAATATTAAGTTTTTCACATGATTTAGCAAGCCTCTCTAATCCTTTATTATAATCAGTTGGATAGATCTTGATACCCAATATACCGAAGTCTTTCATTTCTTGTAGCTCTTTTAACTGAGAGGGATACCCTACGTAAAACCCAAAGTCGATTAAGGCCTTTCTTTTAGCGATATTTAATTTTAATTTAAGTCTCTCTAAACTGTCAATATACGGTTTATTATTAGGCATGTCTGCTACAAAAGTAACACCCCCTGCGAGCGCTGAAAGAGAACCACTATACCAATCTTCCTTATGGACTTCTTCCAGGTCTCTCATATGAACATGCATATCCACCATGCCGGGTAGTATTATTCGCTTTCCATTAACAGACATTCTACTGTCAGCTTTAGGCATATTAACGGGTTTTCCTATAGCAACTATCTTCCCTTCATCTACAGCTATTGCACATTCGCTAATAATGCCATTTATATAGCATCTTCCCTCAACTACGAGATCTACGCTATGGGAGTTTAACTTTCCTTCCACAAAAATCCCTCCAATAATTACCAAAGTCTTCAAGTTTTAATAGTATCTTATCTGGAAAAACTGGACCATCTTTACAAACACGTAAACCTAGGGGGTCTAATACACATGCTCCACATAAACCAATACCACATTTCATATACCGTTCAAGAGAAGCCTCACATCTTACTCTTTTGGCATAACAATGCCTAACTACATAGGACATCATAATTTCTTTACCGCACGTATAGACGATATCATAATCCTCAACCGTTATAATATTGCTCGTTAAAACTTCAGGTATGGTTCCCTTCAATCCGTAACTACCGTCATCAGTAGCTACATATACATTCTCTGCTAATTTTCTCAATTTATCTATATGAAATATCTCGCTTAATGTACGGAAACCAACAAGTACATCAACAGAGGAACCTTCTTGCAGGAGTCTTCTTATAAGAAGAGGAAAGGGAGCTAGGCCTGATCCTCCAGCTATTATTAGGCATTTACTATTCTTAACTATAGAAAAACCCTTTCCATAAGGACCACGAAGCGTTACATATGTACCCATCGTATACGTTTCATGAATGTAAGACGTTACTTTGCCCACTCGAGCTATTATTAGTTCTAGAATATTACGATCCTCATTATAATCGGAAATACTAAGTGGTATTTCGCCATAATCAGGCACCCATAACATTATAAATTGGCCAGGCTGGGGTTTTATAGGTCTTTCAAGCTTTATGGAGCACCAAAGGATTCTTTCAATGGGTTTTTCACAGTGTACTATGATGCCTCTATTGTAGTAAGTCAAATTTAACCACCCGTAAGTTGTCTTAGTATTTCCTCATGAGTCATGATGTAGCCACAATACTCGCATTGCATCATAATGGGATTTAGACTTACAAGCTTAAATCTTGGTTTTATGGGTTCTCTAGGTTGGTTAGTTATGCATTTTGGGTTATTACATGAAATTATACCCTCAATTTCCTGAGGGACTTCTACTTTGCTCTTACTGATAACTTCATAGTTTCTTATAATATTTATTGTGGCAGTGGGAGCTAATAGGGCTATACGATTAACATCTTCAGGCTTTAGCTCTAATTTTTCAATTTTAACAATATCCTTTTTACCTAGTTTTTTACTTTCAACGTTCATTACTACAGCTACTCTTAAACCTTCCTTTCCCGTTATGCCTAGTATTTTTAATACGTTAAGAGCTTGACCTGCAGGAATGTGATCTATGACTGTTCCATCACGTATCTTACTTACAAGTAATCTTTCACTTTTCATTACTTCTCACCTACAAGGATTAATTTAAGTAAAGCCATTCTCAGAGGTACTCCATAACTAGCTTGCTCAAAGTATTTAGCATGTTTTGTTGAATCTATTTCATTAGGTAATTCATCTACTCTGGGTAATGGATGAAGTATTATGAGATTATCTCGGGCTTCTTTAAGATGAGCGCGCGTAACTCTATAACTTCCTCTTATTCTTTCATATTCAGCTGGATCAGGGAATCTCTCTTTTTGAATCCTTGTCACATAAAGAACATCTAAGTTACTTACTACATCATCCAGTCTTTCTACCTCTTCAAAAGAGACTTTAGTTTGCTTAAGATACTCTTTTACCTCCCTTCTACACTTAAGCTGTGGAGGAGATATCAGATAAAGACGTTTAATAGGATACTTAGCTATACCGTAGATGAAAGATGTAGCTGCTCTTCCATACTTAAGATCTCCTAATACGCCTACTTCCAATCCTTCCAAATTATCGAAGTTTCTTCTAACAGTATAAATATCTATCATAGCTTGTGTTGGATGATGTCTAGTACCATCACCAGCGTTTACTATAGGTACATCCGCTATTTCTGCTGCGAATTTAGCAGCTCCTTCTATACTGTGCCTAATGACTATTATGTCCGCATAAGAACTTAACATCCTTATCGTATCAGCAAACGTCTCTCCTTTTGCTATTGAGGTGCGTGAAGGTTCTGAGAAACCTATAACAGCACCTCCTAATCTTAACATTGCAGTCTCAAAACTTAGCCTCGTTCTAGTACTAGGTTCAAAAAAGGCTGTCGCCATAACCTTACCATGGAGTATATTAAGTTTTGATCTCCTATACTTTAACATGGCGTCGGTTTCTTCGAAAAGTGTTTCTAGTTCGTCTCTGGTTATGTCTATGATAGTTATCACATCCTTATCTTTAAGCATTTCTATTCCCTTCCAAGTAACTCCTTATTCTAGTATAGTCCTGTTGAGATATTAGTTGCTTTTCAAAAAGTATAGTAATCATATCTATGAGTTTAGCTATATAGTGGAGTGTAACTCCCTCCTTAGCTAACCTTTCACAAGCTCCTTGTCCCCTTTCAACTATTACTAATGCATGATTAACCTTGAGGTTCTCATTTTTTAGTACTTTAATGGCTCTAAGTAACGAACCTCCAGTAGTTGAGACATCATCTACGACAATAACCTCATCTCCCTCATCATACTCTCCTTCAATGAGCTTCCTAGTACCATGCCCTTTCTCGGCTTTCCGTACATAAATCAAAGGTTTCCTTAGCTTATATGCTATTAATGTAGCAAGTGGTATTCCACCTGTAGCGATTCCACAAATTATGTCACTCTTTAAATTCTTGATTTTATTAACACAGATATTTACTATTCGTTTGAATTCATTAGGATAAGAAGGTAGTTTTCTTAGGTCTACATATATAGGGCTCCAAAGTCCAGAGGTTAGCTTAAAATTGCCTATCTGTATACATCCTAACTTATACAATAATAACGTGACTTCATCTAGTACCATAAATTACCCTCCGTTCATTTTCTACTATACTACATGCAACATTTACTGGGTCACTACTCATAGTTATCGCTCTTCCGACTATTTCAAAGTCCGCTCCTAGTTCAAGTGCTTCTCCAACTCGACCTCCTTGTGTTATTATACCAGGGGAAAATATTACCTGGTTAGGATGCAAAAGCTTTCTCGATAAGACTATGTACCTTGGCCTAGTAGCTCCAATTACTACACCATCAACGTGGACTTCCTTTGCATAATTTAGTAATTCTTTGAAGTTTTTCTCGAATAAGGTGGCCTTAGGATGGCTCATCATAAGGACACCTATGATTCCTATTTCTCTCTCATGTGTCATCTCCACAACTTCATTTAAACTCATGGTAAAAAGATGTGCTATTACAGCATTAAACCCAATGTCTAGAAGTTTCTCTGTTATTAACTTTACTATATACGGTATATCTGCTAGCTTAAAGTCAGCTATGAAGTAATAATCTCTCTCATAATTTTGAATGATCTCTGTAATCTCCTCGAGACCTACTGATAGAGTTAATGGGTATCCTATTTTTACACCAACGACATAATCTGATAATGATGATAATAAACTCTTCGCATGAGTTACTATCTCATCTTTACACTTGCCCTTAAGATTATCTAATGCTAATATGAGGCGTGATCCTTTCTTCTCAGAAAGGTGTATAAGTTCTTTGAGGCTCAAGATGCCCTTCGTATTATAGAACTCGTGTCTATATATCCCTTGCTACTAGATTAGATGTGGTATATCTAACAATAACTTTACTCAGTATGGATATACCTTATATATGAGCAATAAATAGAATGAGCTTTAGATGCTTATGAAACATGGAGCTCAATCAGAACTTTCGCCTCTTCGAACAGTAATAGTCCATAGACCCGGTCTAGAGTTAGAATTAATAGAGAAAGAAAGTCCTAATAAGTGGTTATTTGATGCAAAGCCTAATCTTAGACTAGCTCAGAAAGAGCACGATATCTTTACAGAAGTATTAAGAAGAGAGGGTGTTAACGTTATTAATATTGAACAGGGAACTTTGCCTAATCAATATTTTACAAGGGATGTAGGTTTTATAACCGAATTAGGGGCTATAGTAGGTAATTTCAGGCATGAAATCAGAAAGGGAGAAGAGAAACCTATTCTAAGCAAGCTTAAGTGTATGAAAATTCCGATTTTATTAAGGCTAAGTAGTAATGCTTACCTTGAAGGTGGAGATGTGATTTTTATAGATAGAAGAGAAGTTCTAATTGGAGTTGGCGAAAGAACAAATGAAGAAGGCTTTAGAAGAGTTAAGACAGTTCTATTAAGAAAAGGAATAGTAGAGAAAGTATATAAAATACACATAACATGTCCTGAAGCTTTTCACTTAGATTTAGCATTTAACATAGCATCCGAGAGCTTAGTCGCTCTATATCCTAAAGCATTACCTAAGGACTTTGTACTCTTTCTTAAGTCTCGTGATTATACAGTAATTGAAGTACCATATGAAGATTTTAAGAATCTTGCGATAAACTGGCTCGCGATAAGGCCAGGTAAGGTAGTATTTATAGACGGTTATAAGGTAAATAGAGACACTAGACGTTACTTGGAGGCAGAGGGGATTGATGTAATAAGCCTTGAAATATCAGAACTTATGAAAGGAAGAGGAGGACCTCGTTGTATGACATTACCTGTATTAAGGGAAGACTAGCCTCTATGTTTCTTATATTTAAGAACCTCCGCTATGAATGCTACGTAAATAGGTGATGGTCTATTAGGCCTACTCTTAAATTCTGGATGAAACTGTACCCCTACCATCCAGTGATCAGACGATAACTCAATAGCATTTATTATTCTACCTGTATCATCAACTGCAGAAACAACAAGACCTGCTTCCTCTGCTCTTCTTACATACTCTGGTATTATATGGTATCTATGTCTGAAACGCTCGACGATTTTTTCACGCTTATAAGCCTGATATAATTTTGTTCCTTTTCTTATAACAACTACATGTCCTCCTAATCTCATAGTACCACCCTTAGCTTTTACTCTTCTCTGCTCAGGTAAAAGATCAACTACAGGGTAAGGAGTGTTGGGATTAACTTCCGTAGAGTTAGCTCCCTTCAGACCCAGTACCTTACGACAGAAAGCTACAAAGAATAATTGCGCTCCGAAACATATACCTAAGAAGGGTATCTTTCTTTCCATAGCGTATTCTGCAGTAGCTATCATACCTTCAACTCCTCTTGAACCAAAGCCAGGTGTTAGCAAGATACCGTCAACGTCTTTTAGAAGCTCATCCATTTTACCTGGATCTTCCTCAAATATCTCAGTTTCTAACCATCTTATTTTTACTTTTACACTATTATGAGCCCCTGCATGTTTGAGAGCCTCGTTTATGCTAATATAGCTATCAGCTATCATCGTATACTTGCCAGGCATTGCTATCTTTACATATTCTCTAGGAGATTTAAAGAGCATAACTAATTGCTCCCATTCACTATAGAGTTTAGGAATATATTTCATGCGGGGAAGACGGAGTAGATTACACAAATATTCCCCTAAACCTTGCTTCTCAAAGACAAGGGGTAGTTCGTATACAATCTCTACATCAGGATCAGAGATTACAGCTTTAATAGGTACGTTACAGAATAGGCTTATCTTACTTTTTACATCCTCTGGAAGAGGCATCGACGCTCTACCTATTATTATATCTGGTTGTAATCCTGCACTTTGTAATACCCTTACACTGTGTTGAGTAGGCTTTGTTTTTAACTGACCTACAGTCTCTAGATAAGGAACTAATGTTATATGAATTAAAGCTGTGTTACCTGGGCCTTCCTCAAGCCTAAACTGTCTTATAGCCTCTAAGAAAGGCATAGCTTCTATATCTCCTACTGTACCTCCTACCTCGATGAGGAGTACATCTGGTTTGTTTCTTTCAGCTACTTGACGGATTCTACGTTTTATTTCATCTGTTATGTGCGGTATTACTTGTATAGTCTTACCTAAGTATCCTCCTATGCGTTCTTTGAGTATAACAGCAAGATAAATTTGCCCAGAGGTTATGTTATTTAACGGATCCATGTCTTTATCAAGAAACCTTTCATAAGTTCCGAAATCTTGATCTATTTCAGCTATTTGAAATTCATATCCCTCTACGGGCTTAAATTTCCATGTTGTCTCACATACAAAGACCTCTCCGTGCTCTATAGGATTGAGTGTGCCTGGATCTACGTTTAAATAGGGATCTATCTTTATCGCATCAACAGTGTAGCCTCTAAACTGAAAAAGTTTACCTATAGAAGCTGTGACAACGCCCTTGCCGAGCCCACTTAATACACCACCAGTTATGAAGACATACTTAGTCAAGGTAGGACACCATTATCTACCTAGTTTAGTATCTCGAATATAATCGATCAGTGTGCGAAATAAACATATACTTTCATTAATCAGCTTCATTGAGCTCTTTCTCTAAATCTCTCAATACAACATCACCATTTGGCTTCACTTCAGTGAAAATTACAGCTTGAAAGACATATACTTTAGTCTCTTCATCAAGCCAAGCATCAGGAGGCAGACCTGCCTTCATACAAGCTTCCATGAGAAATACTTCACTATCCCACTTATATTCAACAGGAACCTGAGGTAAGAGAAGACCACTAAAGGGACCATGTTCGATAATGAGACCATCCCTCCCAATTTTTATCATACGAGGGAGATTCTTACGTTTTTCAACTTTTAATAATTTAGGATTAGAGAGAACTGAAATCTCAATTACTACTCTCCCTAATTCACTCTCCTTCAAGGGTTTAAATCTTGGATCAAAGAATGCTGCTTGAATAGCGGCATTAATGGTAGCATTAATTAGTGGCATTATAGGCCTTGGATATCCAATACATCCTCTAAGCCTTTCATATAGAGGCTTATTATAATTTTCAAGAGTAACAAAAACGCCAGCGTATCTACGAAGCTTAGAGGGCGTATTCTCTGGAGGGCTGATTTTCCTACCATTCAAGTATTCTATAATAGCCTTTCTAGCCATTTTCACTAAGAATCGACCCTCATTAAGCGTAAGCTCTCTAATGTTAAGAAGTTCTACTCCTATAGTACCTCACCTCTATTCCATTAAGGAATAGAATAGCCTTAAACATTACCTACTATAGTGAAGTTTATATTGCGTGAAGATATTCCTCTTCTCTTATTTTGCCATTAATAAAGTATCCTTTCCATATTATCCTATGTGGTATCCCTATATAGTTAGATATCCTAGATGAGGAGAAGTCGGCTAAAAGGTTAATTCGTGAGCTAAGAGATGAGTATTCTATCCTAATTATCCAACCTTCACATACATATTCATGGAATTTATCACCATTAGGTAAAGTACCCCGTCTATAACTCCATGTAGAATGTCTAGGAAACAGATCCCTAGCATCTTCGTGATGCTCTTTTATGAAGTCCATAACTAAATCACGCAACATGGAGGGAATTCTTAATTTCCATTCCTCAAAGATAGTAATGGGATATGTCTTTATCCATCGCTCGTGGCATTTGATGCAAAACCAAAGGAAGTTCTCACTTCTTGTACCTATAGGCGTCCATACATAGTCGCTTCCACAACTAGGGCAAAGTATCTTCGTAGAGGTAGGCGATATCTTAATTAAGGATCTAAATAGAATACTAAGAGCTATTATTGCTAATAATATAAGAAAGATTCCTCTTCTCATGGTTTCCTAGACTATATTGGAGTTGCTATTTTTAAGTTTACCTGAGACAAAAACGTTAAAAGCGTTAATTAGAACATAGACTTAGGAATGATGAAGATTCCTTACCGGATTTATGAAGAACGACGGACGGGCTGACCTATTTTTGAAGATATTATCATATCGTGTTATAAACCTATGAGAGAGTATCACTGAGCGAAATTAAGAACTTTAGATCCCTGAGATCTTTTTTGTATTCAGTCTTACACAATTTAATGGTATATTAAGACGTTCCTTACGTAGTAATCTATTTAATTCACCTTACCCATAATAAAACCTAAAAAAGAGCTCAAATGGACAGTAATCCGAGGTCATAGAATGCATTGTATTAAAGTACAGAAACTTGTAGATAAGATTCTAAGGCGTAGATCGCCAAGTATAAGCTTAATAAAGGTTAATGATGCAGACGTACTTTACACATTAGCTAGAATAACCAAAACCTTACTAGGATATAAGGAACATAATGTAATATTCGTGCTCACTAATAGACCTGTGGACGCCGTCCTTGATATGCTCGATTCTCATGGACTTGAAGTATTGAATGCGATTAGAGATAAAAGGCTAATTTTTATAGATTGTTTAACCAAGCCTACAGGTGGAGTTTTGACCAAGCATGCATTGTATGTATCCTCTCCTGGTGATTTAAGCGAGCTTGAGCTTACTATAGAGAGAGCTATCAAAATGTTAGTATCTAAGGGTAAAAGAATATGGTTAATACTAGATGGATTGGCAACATTGTTGCTATTTAATGGTGCTCCTTGTCTACTCCAATTTCTTGTATTTACAGTAAGTAGGCTACGTGCACTCAATTCTTATGGAGTCATATTATTTTATAATAGTGAATTAGAGAGGCCTTTAGAGGGCGTCCTTAGACAATATGTAGATGAAATATTTGAGCTTTAAATTAGCGTAAGCCTTCCATTTTAGAAAAGGAGATACTTAGCCCATTTAAGATAAGGATTTTATAGATTACTAGTATTCCTTTACTGTAATCAAGAGCTATCATGAGGGAGAGTCTTTGAAAACGAGCATGAAAGTTATTTCTTTAGATGTATGGGGAACATTACTAGATACGGATATCTTCTTTAATAAAATAGCTGAGGAGCTTAGTAGTATCACTAATAGGAGAAAAGGGGAAATATTGAAAGGGATTCAAGAATCCTATAGAAAGATGAAATATCTTAGAAGAGAAGGAATGCTTAACGATAATAACATAGTTGAGGAGTGCTTAGAGATACTATCTACTGATCTTAAAATAAACGACGAGCATATTAGAAATTCTGTAGTTAAAGTGATACTACATCATGATCTTCATGACTTAGTAAAGGTTAATGCTCTTAAGACTATAGCAAAACTTCATAATTATGGTTTTAAGTTAGTGACTCTAGGCAACGTAGTTTATTGGCCTGGTGCATATAATAGGATAATATTAGAAATTCTAGGTTTCTCTAGGTACATAGAGCTTCAAATGTATGCTGATGAAATTAAATGTTCCAAGCCTAGGAAATGTGCCTTTCTTAAATTATGCGAAAAATTAAGAGTTAAACCAGAGAATGTAGTCCATGTAGGCGATGATATATATGATGACTTCATAGGTGCCTTACAGGCAGGACTAAAAGCCATACTTATAGAGCCCTCCTTTGAGCGCGTTTATAAGCTCAAAGAAGTTGCCTACATTATCCCTTCTATAAGAGAAATACTTGATATAATTTTGACGAATAAGTAATTTATTGACAAGCGGAGGCGTGAAGTTACTAATCTTCCTCTTTCTTGAATACTTCATTAAACTTAATAGATAAAGTACTTAGAAAGTAGCTGGGGTGAAGTATATGGAGTTACAGACAATAGCTATACATGGTCATGGATATTTCGATGAGCAAACAGGAGCGTTTATACCACCGATATACCAAACCGCTATGTTTGAGCAACCTGGATGGACTAGAAAGTCCGATAGAGGAGTAGACTTGAAGTATTCACGTGAAGAAAATCCTACAGTACGTGCACTAGAGCATGTATTAAATAAGCTTGAAAAGGGTAGTGATGCTTTATGCTTTTCAAGTGGTATGGCAGCTATATCCGCACTCTATCTCTTCTTATTAAGTAAAGGAGATAAGATAGTTCTCCCTTCTGAAGCTTATGGAACGACAATACAGCTTGCAAAAGAGTTATCTAAGTTCGGAGTTAAGACTGTTACGACATGGCCAGAAACAGATCAGATAATAGAAGCTATCGATAATAATACAAAGTTAGTACTAGTGGAGACTATCTCAAACCCCATGTTAAGAGTCATTGATATCCCTCAGATAGCTAAACGTTGCCAAGAAGTAAACGCTACTTTAGTGGTTGATAATACGTTTGCTACTCCAGTACTATACAGACCCTTAATAGATGGTGCTCAATTTGTAGTTCATAGTATGACTAAGTACATAGCAGGCCATAATGATGTAATTGCAGGAGTTACAATTGGTTCTTCAGCAGAGGAGATAAGGAAGCTATGGGACTGGCGAAGAAGACTAGGAGGTATATTAGCACCTATTGAAGCATATCTTGTACTTAGAGGTATTAAAACACTAGAGATACGTGTACGAAGACATTGCGAGAGCGCACAGATAATTGCTGAGTTCTTAAAAGAGCATCCTAAAGTGGAGGAAGTTTACTATCCTGGATTACCAGATAATAAATATCATACAATAGCTAGTAGACTCTTAAATGGAGGTTATGGAGGTGTAGTAAGCTTTAGGATAAAAGGAGGTCGTAACGAAGTAATAAGAATGATGAAGTCTCTTAAGATAATAAAGCCAGCTCCTAGCCTAGGCGGTCCCGAATCATTATTAACCTATCCGGTAATTAGTGCAGCCATGACGATTCCTGAAGAGGAAAGAGAGAGACTAGGAATAACAGAGAGTCTATTACGATTATCAGTAGGACTGGAAGATGTTAATGATATAATCGAGGATCTAGATAGTTCCTTGAAGAATATTTAGTGCTCTCTTTTTTAACTAATATCATGTTGCTATTAAGCCTCTACTTTACTCTTCGATACAACTAGCTTTCCTCCGAATAAGCCATTCATTCCACTTATCTAACATTCCCATACTCTTATATGCTCTTTCAACCCAACTTAATGCTGGAATGCCTCTTGATACTACGAGCTTTACAGGATCGATGCTTCCTTTAAGGTTCTCTTCTAACCATCTAGTCATTTCTAGCTCCATAGAATCTACAAGGTCTTTCCTCCTTTCTACAAGGTTTTTAGTTTCATTTGGATCATCTTTTAAGTCATAAAGTTCAATTCTCGGAACTTTCCAGAAAGTTTCGTCATAAGTCTTTATAAGCTTCCAGAATCCTTTGATCATCGTACGTTTAGCAGTCCATGTCGCTTGGTTACAGTAAACTACATTCCTAATGGAGTTTATTTCCCCCTCAATAAGAGGTCTTAAAGATCTTCCGTCAAGGTCATTAGGTAAAGGTAATCCTAGATAGTCCAATATCGTAGGGGTGATATCTATTGACTGTACGAGGGCTTTCACCTTCTTTCCAGAGGGAATTTCTGATCCGAATAGTATGAGGGGTATATGAATGACAGGCTCGTAAACATCAGCATGGTCAAAATAAACATTATGTTCTCCTAGGCTCTCTCCATGATCTGAACAGATAACTACTAGAGTCTCTTCTAAAAGTCTTAACTTCTCTAATAATTCGATTACTTCCTTAATTTTGTCGTCTACATACCTTATCTCTCCATCATATTGAGCTATTATAAACTCTAAATCAGTAACTCCTGGTAATATCTCATCTAACTGACGCTTTCGAAAAGGCCAGTCTATACACTGCTTAAGCTTATCTAAACTGTGATTATTAGGATCGCAAGGATTGCCACTGTAGAAGAGTTCACTATAGGGAGATGGTGGCTTGTAAAACATGTGAGGATCCCAATAATGAATGAAGAGGAAGAACCTTTCATCCTTATGTTGTTTTAACCATCTAATAGCGTAATAATTTATCTCTTCAGCATCAACTTGCTGAGTTCGTCTTCTATCACCTGCAACAGGATTCATATAATAGTTAAATCCTCTTGAAAACCATTTCCTCATAAAATATAACGTACTGACTGCTGCAGTCTTAATCCCCTGCTTAGCTAAGTACTCAGGGAGCCAAAAAATTTCATCAGATAATACTTCATCTCGGCGATGAGAAACTATCCCTGTCTTTATTCCTCTTCGTCCTGTAAACAATGAAGTAAAGGATGGTATGGTTGGAACATCACTTGCATAGGCTCTTAAAAATATTACACCCTTTCTAGCTAATTCGTCAATAGTCGGACTCGTAGTACGGCGATAGCCATAACAACCTAAATGATCTTGCCTAAGAGTATCTATCGCTATTAGAACTACGTTTCTAATCATGGTCTCACAGTATTTAATAATGCCTATAGACTTAAAATACGAGACTATTTGCTTATTTGAGTACTTTTAGGTCTTTTGGAAACATGCATATTGTTTACCTTTTCACCACACAAGACTAGCCTTACAAATTAAACCACCATTAATAAACTTAATAACGTCTAACAATATACTTCATAAAGGGAGAAGGATAAAAAAGAGGGTTATTCTTTACTATACACTACAAATTCGCAATAAGGATCTCCCATAATGATACACTTATCTTCACGAGAGTCGAGAGCTATAAATAACATCTCCTCTACACAACCAGTAAGCATTCCTCTAGCAAAGTGTCCCATAGGTTTAGTTTCAGAATTCTTAAAAGGTTCACAAGTAAAAAGCCCATAGACTCTAACCAAAACTCTAGGAGGGGTTCTTTGTACCTCACATATTTCATAATCATCTATCCAACCTAATATCTTCCAAAGCTCAAGTTCTAACTCTAATAAGCCTCTAATACTATGAATCCCAAACCTTTCACTTAGCTCTTTTGCCATTACATGGCCAGTTCTTTTACCAACATAGTATAGGAACGCCTGTCCTCCTTCTTTAAATTCGTAGAGTATTGCTCTTAAAAGTAAAGCAATCCATGACTTTCTCCATATAGTGACATTTCCTCTCATGAAGGTTAGTTCTAATGGAAAGGAGGGGAAGCCCATATCATCAAACCACTTTATGCCATAATCTATGCATATGACATTTTTTAGGGAACTAATTTTCTTTATGATCTCTTCAACATGATGCTTCGAGTTATTAAAATCTGCAAGAAATAGCCAATCGACATACCTACCCTCTCTATTTGTACTATGGATTCCGCTAATTATGTTAACATTAAACTTATTCAGTATAGATATTATTCTCTTTATAGTTTTGAGGTCGTATCTTGTCCTTAAAGCTATGAAAAAAGCGCTCCTCTTTCCAGTGGAGATCAAAGGCAAGGATATTTTGTACTTATTCTTCTGCATAATTACACCAGTACTTTATTATTTTTTACCTCTCTTAACGCTAGATTTATACTTTACTCTTGCTATCTTCACAAGTACCTGATACGAAAGGAAGAATTTAACGAAGATACAAGATTTATTGTGCTTTTCTCTATAAACAAGTTAAAAACTTGAATCATGCCTAAGAGATATAAATTATGAGAAACTATCAGACAAGGGTGGGATCGTCATCCTTTATATCTGATCGTCTCTTCCTTCATCATTCACGATATTGAATAGGAGTTCACTTTAATAAATTTACAGCTTACATAAGGTATGGATATGATAATGTCTCTAGAGCCTTATGTAGTTCTAATTTATAAAATGATATTAACAATAGATAAGCAAGTTTCCTGATAACGGTGATGTTAATGTGTAAGGTTTATGTGATAGGGCATAAACGTCCAGATGTAGATTCCATAGTTTCAGCCATAAGTTATGCTGAATACAAACATCTCAGAGGAGAAGAGGATGTAATAGCAGCTCGCGCCGGCGATCTAGATGAGGAAGTTAAATATGTTCTTGAAAGATTTAATTTCGAGACACCATATTACTTAACTAACGCTGTTGGTAAGAAATTAATACTTGTAGATCATAATGAAGTTAGTCAAGCTGTAGATGGAGTAGGCAAAGCACACATCTTAGAGATCATAGACCATCATAGACTTGGGGGAATGATAACTCCTGAACCTATATTCGTTCACATAGAACCTCTAGGTTCTACATCCACAATTATTACTGAGTTTTACCTAAGAGAATCTCTTAAATTAACAAAAGAGATAGCAGGTCTTCTCTTGTGTGGAATACTTTCAGATACTATTGTACTTAAATCTCCTACATGTACTGAAAGGGATAGGTATATTGCAAAAAAGCTTTCAAGCATTTCAGGAGTCGATATAAATGAAGCTGGTAATAGATTACTTGAGTTAAAGTCGCTTGTTGCTGAGAAATCTGCTAAAGATATCATCCTTTCTGATTTTAAAGAGTTCGTATTCGGCAAGGTACGCGTTGGAATTAGCCATATAGAAGTGTTAAAACCTGAAGAGCTACTTAAACGGAAGGACGAACTATTGCAAGAAATGAAAAGCATAAAATATGAAAAACAACTTAACATGATTATGGTGATGATAACAGATATTTTAAGGCTTGATAGTTATCTTCTATGTATTGCTGATAATGACTCTTGGTTTGAAAGAATTTATAAAGTTAAATTAAAGGACAATATAGCCTTTATGCCAGGAGTTTCTTCTAGGAAAAAGCACCTTGTACCACCTCTTGTACGCTTCTTTACACATTAACTTTGAAGATATAACTTAAGAAAGTGTACTACAAGTTTAAATTGGGGAGATTCCATGAAAATTGCTATTCAAGAAAATTTACTTCCTGGAAAAACATTAAGAGAGAAATTCTTAATCGCTGAGAAGCTAGGCTTTGATGGTATTGAGTTATGGGGACGAGGTATTGAGAAGAGAATAAGTGAAATAGAGAGTGTGCTCTCAATAAGTAAAGTACCTATTTCAACCATTTGTTCAGGTTATAAAGGGGATCTATTAGGCTCAAGTAGATCAGAGAGAGAAGCGGCTATTAAAGATATCAAATTTAAACTTGAAGTAGCTGCTAAGCTTAATGCTGTAGGATTGATAGTCGTACCTACATTCGGTGGCCCTAAACTTCCAGATCTCTATCCACTTTATAAGGACGTAAAGGAACTCGAATATAGGTTACTAGTAGAGGAGTTAAAGGATATAGGTAAACACGCTGATGAGGTAGGCGTCTTTATACTTCTTGAACCATTAAATAGATATGAAACTCACTTCTTAAACCGTTTAGAGCAAGCTATTAAGATATGTAAAGATGTAAATATGGAACACGTTAAGATAATGGCTGACTTCTTTCATATGAACATTGAGGAAGCTAGCATACCTGAAAGTCTAAAGATAGCTAAAGACTACATTCGGCATATACACTTAGCTGATAGTAATAGATGGTTGCCTGGCTTTGGACATACAGATTTTAAGTCAGCATTTAAAGTGCTTAAGAATAGTAACTATAAGTACTTTATGGCTTTAGAGTGCTATGTACCTGAGCCTAAAGAGGAGAGCTTGAGAAAAAGCTTAGCTTACCTTAAGAGCCTTTTATAGGATATACTTTACAAATTACATACCAATTTTAGGGCTTAATTTTTTAAATTCGAGTTTATATTCCTTAAGGAGTTTTAAGGCTGAGGACGTAATGTCAGGAGCTACTAGTATACCTCTGACATTGCTATTGGTATGCATCATATAGTCAACATAACGCTTTAGTTGTGAGACACCTGAAAGCTGTGCTACACTTCTTTTAAACTCTAAGACAACTATGTTCCCTTCAGCATCCTCTCCCAAAAGATCTATCTTACCATAGGGAGTACGGACTTCTTTTTTAATGGGTTTAAATCCCTTTTCTATAAGCTCAGGGTTTCTGAAAACTTTATCTATCATTTCGCTTTCACTACCCCATAGTCTGAACTTTTCCTCAGTAGGGAATACTGCTAGGAAAGTATACACATGAGGGCTTCTCACAATTATCTCTTCTCTAGGATTGCGTCTTATACTTCTGACTATGAGTTCCTCGTCTTCTACTTTGCAGTATAGCAAGGATCCAGGAGGTTGCCAATTTATAGGTTCTCTTTTTGTTTTTCCATGAATTATAAGCGTACCATCAGGCTTAGTTATTAAGAGTTTATCTCCAAGAGCTAACTTAGAGGAGGCTCTTCCTCTATAATCTACTTCACACATCAAGTAGAGTACCATTACATGAGTTCTCCTTAAGGAGTTCATTTTTTGAGCTACTTCTTCTAGGCTAGGCTCTTCGAGAAATATGTAACGTCTATTTCTCAGAGTCAACGTAAGCTCCCCTTCTTAAATAAAATATTCATTGATAGTTAAAATAATTTTAAAATTTAATCATTTTATGCCTAGTATACCTAATGCTTTTTTAGCATAGACTACAGTAAAGCCCGCTTTCCTTAGTCTCTGAGCGACGCCCTTCATAAAGCTCATACGCCTATACTTACTTCCTGGAGTGCCAGTATAATGAAAAAGTATACCTCCTTTCTTTAATACTCGATATAATTCTTGATAGAATTCAAAGCTATAAAGTTCTCCTGCAAGACTAAATCTTGGAGGATCATGAATTATAGCATGAAAGCTTTCTGATTCAAGTTCAGGAATTACCTGAGTAGCGTCGTCTAAGATTATATCTATCTGTGGATCAGCTAACCTACGTGACCAAGGATTAGCCTTAGCTATTTCAAGAACATAAGGATCTTTCTCTATGGTTAGTACATAATTTGCTCCTCTAAGTCTTGAGTGAATAGCTGTATAACCTAGCCCCGTACATACATCAAGTACATTCATACCGCTTCTTATACGAGCTAATTTTACCTTGCTCATAGAATCTCTCCAAGGATCCGTATCCACAATCCTATGCATATGGATTCCACTAATTTCAAGTGTTGGAGGACAGTTCTCTCGAGGAACCATTAGTTTATAATACTTGTACTTACTACGAATCTCTATCTTAAAGACGTCATTTTTAATCAAAAAAGCAGAATTCTTATACCTAAGCATTCTTTCAAGTTGGGATTTATTAACGATATAATTACCTGGTAGGCGTACATACTCACTTTCTACAGAAACCTCTATATTGCATAGTCCTGCATTTATTTTTATAGTATGAATTCCTTCTCTTCTATCACTAATGAGAGCTAGCAGATTACTTGCTTCAAAATATGAAATTACTGGTAATAGAATTGGTTTAAAAATATATCTACGCATTTCATCCTCATTACTACTTTTTCTTAACAGGCTTGATAATATCCTTAGGAGCTTCATCAAATGGCTCGAGATATTTCCTTAGGACTTTAGGTATAACTACGCTTCCATCTTTGTTTTGATTGTTTTCTAGGATGGCTGTTATAGCGCGTGTTGTAGCTATGGCTGTAGAGTTTAACGTATGAACATAACCTTCTGCACGCTGTCCTAGCTTTCTAGCATACCTTATATTTAATCTAAAAGACTGCCAGTCTGTGCAATTACTGCATGAAACTACTTCCCTGAATTTACCTTGAGCAGGCATCCATACTTCTATATCATATTTCTTCGCAGCAACTGCCCCTAGATCACCTGTGCATATCACAACAACTCTAAAAGGAAGTTCAAGACCTTTCCATAATTCGATAGCATTATTCAGTAATTCCTCATATAGTTTCCAAGAGTCTTCAGGAAGCGCGAATATAAACTGCTCTACTTTATTAAACTGATGAACTCTGAAAATTCCTTTAGTATCCTTTCCATGAGCTCCAGCCTCTTTTCTAAAGCATGGACTAATACCTACATACTTTAAAGGTAATTTATCAGCAGGTATCACTTCATTTGCATGAAGTACAGCTATTGGATGCTCAGCAGTTGCAATTAGGTATAAGTCTTCCTTCTCTATCTTATATATAGCATCTTCAAAGTCCTCAAGGCTTATGACGCCTTCATAATACTTTCGTTTAAGCATGAAAGGAGGTTCTACTAATTTGTAGCCCTTCTTAGTTAGGTAATCTATTGCGTAAAGTATAAGTGCAAATTCAAGCCATACTAAGTCGTCATATAAGTAGTAAAAGCGAGAACCCGCTACCTTAGCTGCTTTATCAGTATCAGCATGTCCTAACTTTCTTATCATGTCGTAATGACTTAACGGTCTATGTTCTATAATCTCATAATCTATATCATGCCCTTTAGTTTCATTTAGAAAAGCTTCTAGATATCCCTTCCATACTTTAGGTCTGCCATAATATGCTACTGGAACGTTGTCGTTCTCATCTTTACCTATTGGAACTGATTCATGTACTATATTTGGTATACTTAGAAGGAGCCGATTACGTACATGCTCATATTCCTTTACTTTTCTTTCTAGCTCTTCTATTTCTTTTAGTAACTTTCTTGCTTCTTCTATCTTCTTTCTTCGCTCTTCTTGGGATAATCGTGCTACTTCTTTACTTATGATATTATGCTTGTGTCTGAGCTTATTTAATTCTGTAAGAGCCTTCCGCCATAGTTCATCATATTTCCTAGCTTCATCTACGATACCTACACTAAGACCACGACGCTTCTGAGACCATTTTATTTTCTCAGGATTATTTCTAATGTAGTATAACATGCTCCACACAGTAGCCACCAATTAAACACCGGTTCCTAAATGCTATCACTACTTACACTTGACTACTTGTAGGAAATTGAGAATAGTCACTTATAAAGATAACAAGCTATTAACTCTAAGAATAACATAGACAGTTAGCATCATCCGAGAAGAACATTTAATTTTCTCTAATTATCTTAAAAGAGTGAGAGGTAATATTCATGCCCACTTTAATGGAAATAGCGAAGAGCGGAAGTATCACTGAGGAAATGAGAAGAGTAGCAAAGGAGGAAGGTATCCCACCTGAGAAGATAAGACAAAGGTTAGCTGAAGGTAAAGTTATAATACCCTGTAATAATGATAAAAGGGATATCAGGATTATTGGCATAGGTGAAGGACTAAGAACTAAAGTGAATGTAAACATAGGCACTTCAACTACAGTTATCGACTTTAATATGGAGATAGAAAAAGCTAAAATTGCTCTAAGGTATGGTACAGATACCATCATGGATTTAAGCACAGGTGGGGATTTAGATGATATACGAAGAACACTACTTTCAATGACGAATATTCCTTTTGGTACAGTACCTATTTATCAAGCATTTATAGAGGTTGCTAAGAATAAAGGCGCAGGAATCTATATGGATGAAGATGATATCTTTAATATTATAGAAGTACATCTTAAAGATGGCGTTAATTTCATGACCATACATGCAGGGATAACTAGAGATATAGTTCTCAAATTAAGGAAAGTGAAGAGAGTAGCGGGTATACCTAGCAGAGGAGGAGCTATGTTAGCTGCATGGATGCTTCATAACGATGCTGAAAATCCCTTCTTTAAGAATTATGACTATCTATTAGAACTCATGGCAGAATATGATGCTGTAATAAGCATAGGTGATGCCTTAAGGCCAGGTGCTATAGCTGATAGCCATGACTATTTCCAAATGGCAGAGTTACTTAATGTAGCACATCTTGTACAAAGAGCGTGGAAAAAGGGAGTTCAGGTAATGGTTGAAGGGCCAGGGCATGTTCCATTAAATGAAATAGCAGCAGATGTACGAATGGAAAAAGCACTGTGTAAAGGAGCGCCATACTATGTACTAGGCCCACTACCTACTGATATAGCTATGGGTTATGACCATATAGCCGCAGCTGTAGGAGCGGCCATAGCTGCAGCAGAGGGAGCAGATTTATTATGTTATTTAACCCCAGCAGAGCATCTTGCCTTACCAACTCCTGAACAAGTAAAAGAGGGCTTAATAGCAGCTAAGATAGCAGCTCATATAGGCGATATAGTTAAGTTAGGAACTAGAGCTTTTGAACGAGATCTTAAGATCTCTATAGCTAGGGCTAAGTTAGACTGGGAAAGCATGTACGAGTTAAGTTTGGATCCTGAGAAAGCTAGGGAGATACATGAACAATTCGGCTCTTCATCCAAGGCCACTTGCACTATGTGTGGTGATTTATGCGTTTACGTATTGTTATCTAAGTTCTTGCCGTAAAGGCCAAAGAGGGAATTAATCATCTATCAGTACTCAGTTCTTTCTTAATAGCTAAATAATTAACAATATTAAGAGTATTTTTGAGGATGATAGTTTATGGTGAAGGTTAAACTTGGCATAAATAACTGTTTTGCTGTAAAGAGATGGCCAGAACCTAAAGCCTGGGCAGAGATAGTAGCTACTGAACTTGAACTTGATATCGTACAGTTTTCGTATGACTTACTTGATCCTAGGACTAGCGAACCTGCGCGTTCAATGATGATAGCTGAAATAGTAGATGCCTGTAGGAACTATAATATAACGATTGATAGCACATTCACGGGCTTAGCGGCATATAGTTTCAACTTACTTATGCATCCTAATGTGTTAATGCGTAATGATGCTATGGATTGGTATGCTAATGCAATAGAAGTTGCCTCTAAGCTAGGAGCTAAGTCTACGGGAGGACATATAGCAGCCATGAGTTGGAGAGATTATTTAAGTGATAAAAGGCGTCAAGAATTGATATCCTATTTAATAAGTGAAATCCAAGAGCTTACCAGCTTAGCTAAAGCTCAAGGACTTAAATTCTTATTATGGGAGCCTATGCCTATTGCCCGTGAGCCCCCACATACAATAGAAGAGGCTAAAGAATTCCTAAGAATAGCTAATCAGGGAGCTAGAATTCCTGTTAAGCTATGTATAGATCTGGGACATATGTGTGCTTGGGATCTCACAGCTAAAGAGGATAAAGATCCCTATGCCTGGCTTAAGGAACTAGGTTCTGAGTCTCCAGTAATACATGTTCAACAAACAGATGGTAAGGCAGATAGACACTGGCCTTTTACAAAGGAGTATAATGAAAAGGGGATAATTACTCCTGAAAGAGTACTCAAAGCTATAGAGGATTCAGGAGCTAATGAAGTGCTCCTAGCACTTGAGATAATACACCCCTTTGAAGCAAAGGAAGAAGAAGTCTTAAACGATCTTAAAGAAAGTGTAAAGTTTTGGAAAGAATACCTATAGTTACAAGACGATCTTTTACGTTAATACTGTATTATAACTCTTTTTCCTTCTTCTGCTGCTTTAATGATAGCATCGCATACAACAGCACATTTGTATCCATCCTCGAATGTGGCTCCGTATGGAGCTATACTTTTATCATTAATTACACAGTCTAAGAAATGATAAAGTTCGTTAACAAAGGTATGTTCCCAACCAATTATATGACCTGGAGGCCAATATGCCTTTATAAATGGATGCTCTGATTCAGTAACTATTACCTCATGCCATCCAGCTATTTCTTTGACAGGCTCTTCTCGCCAATAGATACGTAACTCATTTAAACGTTCTAAATTGAATTCAATAGAGCCCTTTTCGCCGTTTATCTCGAAGGTATTATAGTTCTTACGACCTGTAGCAAATCTACTAGCTTCAAGGGTGCCTATAGCCCCGTTTTCGAATTCGATAGTTGCTACAAATGCGTCCTCTACAGTAACTTTTCCTCTCCTACTTGGATCTTCTGGTAAAGGCCTTTCTCCTATGAAGGTTCTCATAGCACTTGTTACAGATTTTATTTCACCAATGAGGAATCTTGCTAAATCTATAATATGACTACCTAAGTCTCCTAAAGGACCACTACCAGCTATCTCTTTTCTAAGTCTCCATACGAGGGGGAATGTGGGATCGACTATCCAATCTTGTAAATATCGTGCTCTAAAATGGTAAATTTTTCCTAAGAAACCCTTTTCAATTAAATCTTTGGCCAATCTTACCGCTGGAACAAACCTGTAATTAAAAGCACACATAGTTTTAACCTTAGCTCTCTTAGCGACCTCATACATTTCTCGAGCCTCTTCAGCATTCCTAGCTAATGGTTTTTCGCATACAACATGTTTTCCAGCCTCGATAGCTTCTATACATGGATCCTTGTGCATATGATTTGGAAGGCCATTATCGACTATTTCTACTTCAGCATCTCTTATCACATCTCTCCAATTAGTCGTGTATCTCTTGTAGCCATATCGTAGCATGGCCTCCTTAACTCTATCTTCGTGACGCCCATAGATTATCACTAATTTAGGCATAGCAGGGGGTGGCCAGAAGAATAAAGGGATATCCCGCCATGCGTGGCTATGCGCTTTACCCATAAAAGCATAGCCTAGCATACCAATACCTATCTCTTTAATTTCTCTCTCCATAAGCACACCGAGTTAGAGTATGCTACATTTAGTTTTTAATTCTTTAAATTCATAGTTCTTTGATATGATTTTAAATACTAATATACACTACTTAGGGAATACTTTAGATTAGGTGAGAATGAGGTATGGTCATGAAGATAGGGTTTTTAACTGTACCTTTTAATGACTGGCCTCTAGAAAAGGTCCTTAGTTACATTTCAAAACTAGGATATGAGGCTGTGGAGCTAGCAGCATGGCGTGGTAGCAATCATTTGGACATAGATAAGGTACTATCTGGTAGTGCGGGAGAGATAAAGAGTCTTATAGAGAAATACGGACTTATGATCTCTGCTATAAGTAATCATCTAGAAGGTCAACTAGTGTTAGGCCCTCATGATGAGTCAACAGACGAATGGTATAAGGGTACTCCTGAAGAGAAGGTAAAGTATGGTATAATGCGAATGAAAAAGACCGCTGAAGCTGCTGCTACGCTAGACGTTCCGGTAGTATGCGGTTTTACGGGGCATCCTAATTGGGCTGCATGGTACATATTTCCTCCAGCATACGAGAAAATGTGGGAACGATACTGGGAACTCTTCAGAGTTAGATGGGGAGAAATAATAGATCATTTTGCTGAGCATGGAATAAAATTTGCTCATGAAGTTCATCCTCAGGAAATGGCCTATAATATCTATACTGCTAAGAGAGCAATAGAAGTTATCGGCAAGAAGGAGTTTGGATTTAACTTTGATCCAAGCCACCTACTATGGCAAGGGATAGATCCAGTAGTTTTCATACATACATTTAGAGATAGAATATATCACGTTCATGCTAAAGATGTAGAAATTGTAAAAGAAGCTGTAGCTATGGACGGAGTACTCTCAACAGGCCCATGGAGACGGAGTGGACGAGGTATGAGATTTAGAGTTCCAGGTTGGGGAGATGTCAATTGGAAACGCGTAATAACTGCTTTAGTAGAGATAGGATATGATTATGTACTCTCCTTCGAGCATGAGGATCCCGTTATGTCAATAGAAGATGGTGTAGAGAAGGCTATAGCTTATCTTAAACCTTTAATAATTAAGAAGCCTTTAGAAAGAGTCTGGTGGTAGCGACGCCTTTATTTATACAATAATCTGCAGTATCTTCTCTATTATTTTCTTACTGACATGAATGTGATTCTCATAAAGAGAGAGTATTCTATCCCACCATAATGCTTCTATAATTAAAGAACTGCCAAGAAATATCATGCTTAGGCATAACACTAAGAGAGTGAAAATAAAGGGCACGTCATAGGCTATTGAAAGATAGCCTATGTAAAAGTACAGTACTAGAGAACCAACAAATAATATGAGTAGCACTAGGGAAATAAGTAGAAGTCTCTTATGTCGTCTAGGATTATCTCTTGATAAATTTAACTCTTGCAGAGAAACTCCTGCAAAAGAAGCTAGTTTTTCGAACATTATAAGCTCATAGTCTATATGCATTATAATATCCATTGCAAGCACATACTGTAATAAGCTTAGTAAAATCAAGCCTAGGGGATAAAAAAGTATGAAACTCATCACTAATGCTCCTAACCAGAGTTTTTCGTTACGTAGAATTGTCGAGCTAGTTAAGCGCCTTAAAGACCTAAGGGCTTCTACACCGAGCCATAAGCCCATGGTTTGGGCTAATAGAAGACATGCATTATACTGCTCCTTAAAATGATTATTTCGTTCTTTCAATAGCCTGTAAGTGACAAAAAGGAAGCCTATACCAAAGGTTAATACAGATAGTATAATCCATTTGTAAGAATTTGATAGTACGTTCCTCAAGGATATCATATAATCACTTCACAAATTACACTTATTAAAAGGCATATTTGAAAGATATAAGTTATTTAACTCTTTATATTTAGCAAAATGTAAGGGAGGATTTAATGAAAGGTATCACTATATCAAGAGTATGGATAGTACTCTCCTTAGTACCAGTTACAGGGGCATTCTCTTTCTATTACATACTAACAAGAGAATTTTATAGTAATGTGAGGAAATTGAGAGGTTATCTTATCGAAAACTTAAACATCATTAACAGGATCAATGAATACACTAATGTAACGTTTCTTCATAACTTCATAAATGAGAGCGAGAAATTAATTAATCAGTTAAGAGGAATTCAACCAAGAACAGCACTTAAGTATAGCTTAATCATGACTCTCTTAGATGTAGTGAGAATCATTTTCCTAAATGATTTCTGTAAAGATGTAGAAGCTTACCTTAATAGAAGAACGAGATGTAGATACATACCTTCTTTATTACTTATTTTATTCTTGATTAGTGGTGCTTTAAGGGGAATTCTAGATGAAGCAGGATACTGGTTTTACATAATGCCTTCAATGTCATTAGTACATATAACTTGGCTTAGTGCTATACCCTTTAAATTCATTCCTTTAAAAATCTCTATGCTATGCCCTTTAACTATATATGCGATAGTGATCTTAGAAGGAGCTGTAATATTAATCCTACATTATGAACTCTTAAGAAATGTAAATGAAGTATTAGTGGAGAGCGTGAGAGTTCTTAACAAAGTAAGAGCTAATAATGAAGTATTAAGGAGCGTTGTTAAGGAGATAGAATCATGGAATACACCTGTACCTCCACCGATTGGAGAAAAAGAGTGCCCTCATTGCAAGAAGAAAGTACCTCGCATAGCTATATATTGTCCTTATTGTGGCTATGTAATCTTTAGAAAAACTACTAAGTAGACGAGATAGATACTTTATAAGCTACTTTTGACCCTATAAATTCTACAGAGCCTACATATTTTATTCCCTCATTTGAGATGCAAAATTCATAGTATCGTAGATCTTCATATACTGAGGGCTTACTCCTATGCCTCTCTATGAAAGCATAACGCCTTCCTTTTAACATTATCAAACCTACTGCGATTTTTGCTAAAGAACCTAAAGAGGTTAACGGCCAAGGATATTTGTGGAGGGCAAGTAATTGGTGAGGATTTAAACTCTCTAAATCTAATGTTTGTTCTTCTACGTCTTTACTTTCACTAGTTATAATTATTGTAGAATTTCTTTCATAGGCCTCTTTCTGTAATTCATTTAAGGCATTATAGATAACTTCGGATACTTCTGTCTCGTTATGCTTGTGGGCTTCTATGTAGAATAGTCTACTTAGGCTATCTATTACAATTAACGAAAAATCATTCTTAATAGCATAACTAGCATATCCTAAAGCCTCTCGTAGACTGAAAACTCTAAGAAGTTTTAATTTAAATTTTGATTCTTGCAAACTTATCCCATGAGAATTTAACATAGCCTTAACTCTATAAGGAGAAACTCCATTTTCAGTATCAATGTAAAATACTCTACCTCTAGATTCTTTTATCTCATTTATGGATATCGTTAATGCTAACGTAGTCTTTCCTGTAAAAGGAGGGCCAAAGATTAGAATTGACGTACCCCTCTCTAAGGAGAAGGCCTCATCTAGCTTAGGATCTCCTACTCTTAGTATATCATTTTCTTCGACCTCTAAGTCAACTTCGCCGTCTAGCTTTATGTCTCTGTTCAAGCTTAAAGCACCTATATATCCTTTAATATATTTAGAAATAGTACGTTTTCGCTTGTCCCTTTAGCCTATTACATAATTCAGTTACATACAATACAAGCCCTATTTTGTAAAGATCTGTTTCTTGCGTGTTCCTCTTAAGAGTAAGAGAATCAATGAAACTACTATGTAAGTAGATGCTAAGAATATTACTGCTTTACCCAATAGAGTGATTATTAATGCAATATTAAGCCATACAGAGGCTTTCTCATAAAGGCCTTTTTCGAGCAAATCCATTGCAATACTATATCCCCATTTAGCTAATGGTTTTAGGATATTGAAGGGATCTTCCATTAGAGGAGGTAGCATGTGAGCTATCTTCAAAACAGTAGATACTCTAAGAACATTGAAGCCCCATCTTTTAAAGTATGGAGATAAGTCTTCTCCAGCAGCTTCATTAAGTAATTCTATGAAGAGAGCTGAGGAGGATAATGGAAAGTTTAGACTTCTTATCAATTTAAATAAGCGTTTATAAAGGCTTAAGCTATATCTGTCTCCTAATGTACGAAATATAGTATAAGCTGAAGCATAGCAGAGCAATACATCATTTACAGGAATTACACCAGGTCGCCATCTTAATAGGAAATTAAAGTTGCCTCTAGTTCTTTGAACATAATCATTAAGTAATTTCTCCCGCCATCTTAATCCATCCTCAAAAGTGCCATTAGTATCTATAAGGCGTACTAATGTTATACCTAAGTACTCTGCTAATCCTTCATGAACCCAAAGGACCTCAGGCATAACTTTGAGTTTCCATAGAATATGGTGTATTAACTCATGTATAGCACCATATTCAAGTATTCCCTTAATAGCACGCAGGTAAAATATGTTAAGATGAATCTCTCCTATCTTGCTAATTCTAGGATTAAATGGTACAAATCCTAAGATCGAGAATTCAGAAAGTTCACTAGGTACAAAAAGCCTAATAGTAACGTTTTTGAGCTCGATCCCTATTATATCCCTTATTAATGGATATGTTTTTGAGTAAACGCTAATCAGAGCCCTCGCTTCCGACATATAACGATGAGGGGTTATTACTGTAAAAGGAGGAACAGATATGTTTGTTATATCAGGTTTCCAATTAACTTTAAAAAGTAGGTATATTCTTAAAATCTGAGGAGAAAGTAAGTATCTCAATATTAGCTTATTATTCTTCTTCTCCTTAAGGCCGGGGATAGGATCGAAGTACTTAAGTTCTACGTAATCTGGGATTATTACTGTAGCTTCGCCTTTTGAAGATGGAGAATAGCGTATCAAAGGTGATACAAAAGCTCCTTCAGGCTCTATGATGAGCGCTGCATAGTTCATTTTATAAGTGAACTGTGAGATGAATGAACCATTCTCATTAGGTGTAAAGTTAAATGTGTACTGAGAGTAGAAATAGTACCCTGTAGGGTGTACGGTATAGTTCAGAATTTTACCTTGATTAACGATAACTTTAACGTTAGTCAGATTTCTTGGTAAATAAACCCATGATGAGTACTTCGATAAAGGTCTCCCTTTCATACTAAATGATATAACTATTAAAGATGTACCATTATCCATAACTAAAAATGTGTAATTGTAGAAACCTTGAGCTTCCTGTAAAGCAGAAACCTGGGGCATTGCAATCGATATATGTGATAATGGAAGGAGCATACTCAGTATGAGTATAATTTGATATAATAACAGCGTTTTTCTTTTCATTAAACGTATACCTCAAGCCTTAATACTCAGGGTATCAATATCATAATCATTGCTTTAAATATTTAGTCTATTGTTAGTTAAAGAGCTGAGGAACATTAGTATATACTTAGGTAAAAAGAGGGAGCCTTATGTAACTTATATAAATACATGCTTCCTTTTATAAATTTCAAGGTGAGGATTTTGAAAATATCCAAGATTGAGGCGTATAAGGTAAGTATTAAGTTAAAGGGAACATTCCGAATAGCATTAGGTGAGATATTCACCAGTGAGGGATATATAGTACGCATAGAAACAAACGACGGATTAGTAGGGTATGGTGAAGCCTCCCCTTCTAAAGCTATTTTGGGTGATGACATGGACTTAGCTTTCAAGACTCTAAGGGAAGTAGCAGAGCAGATAAGAGGTATAAACCCGATAAATTATGAACGGTGGAGAAGAATATTAAGAAATAGTAAAGGCTCCTCTTCAGCCAAAGCTGCAATTGAAATTGCGCTTTTTGATATTATTGGTAAACATTATAGTAGTCCCCTTTATAGGCTTTTTGGAGGGGCGAAAGATAAAATCGAAACAGATTATACCATAGGAATAAAAGATCCGGAAACTGCTGCAAAGGAAGCTTATGAACTTGTCAGAGAGGGGTATAGAATACTAAAGGTTAAGCTTGGAGAGACGAAAGAAACGGATATAGAAAGAGTTAAAGCGATAAGGGAAGTTGTAGGTTCGAAGATTCGTATAAGAGTAGATGCCAATCAAGGATGGGACTTTGAAACGGCTAAGGAAGTAATAAAAGAGATTTATAAGTATGATGTAGAGTTAGTTGAACAACCTCTTAAAGCCCATGATTTAAAAGGATTAGCTAAGCTAAGAAAAGCTTCTCCTATACCTATTATGCTTGACGAATCAGTACATACAGCAGAAGATGCTGTTTATGCGATAAAGATCGGTGCTGCAGATGTGATAAATATAAAGTTAATGAAAGCACAGGGTATAACCGAAGCTATTAGGATAGCTCATATAGCAGAAAGCGAAGGAATACCCTGTATGGTAGGCTGCATGGTAGAAACTGAAATTGGTATCCTAGCAGGGATACATTTAGCCTGTGGGTTAGCCAATATAAAATATGCAGACTTAGATGCTGATTTATATAATACAGAGCATATAGTAGCTGTCAAAAGCCTTGAAGTACCGTATAGGATACCTCCTTCAAGACCAGGACTAGGATTTGAAGAAGAAAATCTCAATAGGAGACTTATGAGAAAGGTGTTAGAGGTGAAGTGAGATTAAGAAGGAACTAAGTTATGATGGACTAACATTAAGAGTTATTATAGGAAATACCCTTGGATTTTTATTATCGTACCTGTTTAACTTAGATAAAACGTTTTTAGAAGGAGGACTAGTTTTCTTCTACTCATTTTCTGGACTAATTGTAAGTGGAACTATGGCGGCTCTTCTCTATACATTACCTGGTCTTATCGTAGTCCTTAGTATATGGGATGTAATTCCTGAAAAAGGTAAGAATTACATCTTTCTTTTGTTATACGATTTATTGGTAGTTGCAATTAGTATACTAATTTATGTTATATTAGGTATAATATACGAAAAGAGATATCCGGAGCTCATATATACACATGAGTCTCCCTTAAGAGTTTCCTATTATGCTTTAGGGGTCTCACCATTATTAGTAATTAGCTCCTTAATAGGAGTAGGGATTCTTATGGGAGTAGAGAATCTTATCTTGAGATTTTATAGGTTCAGGTTAAAGTAGAGTTTAGTTTATTAATTTGATTTTATAGATTCAGCATGTTTAATCTCATGAATATAGAATTAGACCATGGGGATTAGGAAATGCAATTAGAGGAGATACGAAGAGTGGCTATGAAATATGCACTTCTAAATGCTCTTCAGTATAAAGGAAAAGCTTCATTAAAAGCTGTTATAGGAAAGGTAATAGCTGAACAGCCAGAGCTAAGAAAGCATATTGAGATCGTTAGGAAAGTAGTGTCTGAGGTAGTTGATGTAGTGAACTCTATGAGTATAGATGAACAAAGAAGAAAACTGGAAGATGAGTACGGTCCAGAGGTCTTAGGAGCTAGCAAGAGAAAAACTAAGGATAGGGAGGGACTTCCTCCATTACCCAATGTAGAAGCAATAATGCGCAAATACGGTATGGTCGTCACTAGATTTGCTCCAGCTCCTACCGGAGCACTTCATATAGGGCAGTTAGTTAGAGCTGCTATGCTCTCGTACCTTTATGCTAAGAGATATAATGGAAAGATGATTTTAAGGATAGAAGATACTGATCCGCGAGTTATAAAGAGGATTTATTATGATTGGATATTAGAAGATCTTAAGAGTGTTGGCATAAAGTGGGATGAGCTAATAATAGTGTCTGATAGGTTTGAAAGACATTATGAGATTGCTGAGAAACTCATTAGAAGTGGATGTGCTTATGTATGTATATGTCCCTCAGAAAAGTTTAGGATCTATAAGGAGAAGCGTATCGAATGCCCTGACAGAATGCTTCCTCCCGAAGAACATTTAAAACGCTGGAAAGGCATGCTTGAAGGAGAGTATGGTGAGGGGGAAGCTGTAGTTAGACTTAAAGTAAGCATGTTCCATCCTAACCCAGTACTAAGAGATCCTCCTCTTCTTAGAATAATAGAGAGCGTCCCCCACCCTCTTAAAGGGTATAAATACAGGGTTTATCCTCTATATAATTTTGCATGCGCGATAGAAGATCATGACTCGTGTGTAACACATATAATCCGTGCTAAGGAACATGAGCATAATGCAGCGGTTCAAGCTGAAATACATAAAGCTTTAGGTTGGGAAATGCCCATAGCAATTCAATATGGGATGGTCTATCTTGAAGGATATAAGCTCCATAAGCGTCATATTAGGGAAGGATTGAAAAAAGGCGAACTTACGGGTTGGGATGATGTGAGGCTTCCAACAGTTAGGGCTCTAATTAGGAGGGGAATACAACCAGAGGCTATAAAGAGGTTAGCATTAGAGCTAAGTCTTACGCCTCATGATATAAAGCTCAGTATTGAGACATTATATGCGTTTAATAGGAAAGTTATAGATCCGATAGCTAATAGATACTATTTTGTAGAAGATCCTATAAAGATGATAATACATGATGCTCCAGTACCTCTTATAGTTAAGTTGAGACTTCATCCTCAGTACCCAGAGAGAGGATTTCGCGAGTATAGATTTCTCAAATCACCCCTGGAAGTGTATGTATCAAAAAGTGATTTAGAAAAAAAGAGAAAAGGCGATGAAATAAGGCTTATTGAACTTTTCAATGTGAAAATATCGGAGATTAGTAATGAAGTTGTAGAAGGAGTATACACAGGGATGGAAATTAGGCAGGATATACCTAAAATACAATGGGTCTCTGAACCTTTCTTGTATGCTGAAATAATGAAGCCAGATGGAGGAATAAGTAGAGGGTTTATAGAATTACACGCTCAGAATATAAGGGAGGGAGAAATTGTACAACTTGAGAGGTACGCTTTTGTAAGGCTAGAGAAGAATGAGGGAGAAGTTCTAAAGTTCTTATATCTTCATAGATGAAAATGTTAAGTCTCTGCTAGGTTCATAATAATATCAATTAATTTTCTTGCTAGACGCTCGATACGTAATTTAAATTCCCTTTCTGAGAGTAGAACGTTGCAACCAAGTACTGAATCCATATCAACTACATGGAATTTCCTAGTAAAGCGTTTATCGTTTATATATTCGAAGTAAATCTGGCGTACTCTTCGTAGAAAGGCTTCGTCATTATATATGCTTCTTTTATCTGACTTTGAATATTTCTTTATAAACGCATTAAGGCGCAAGAGAGTTCTACCTGGGTCTGCATCAAGGAAGAGTACGAGATCTGGTTTAGGAAATTCAGAATTCAATTTTTCAATTACGTACCTATCTAGTCCTTCTGCTACCTGATAAGCTAGCTGAGAGTGTAAGTAACGATCACATACTATAATATATCCATCATTTAGTAAAGGTAATATAATCTCCTTAACATGCCAAGCTCTATCGAGGGCTAATAGTAAAGCAATTTCCCACTTCCAACTATATCCTCCTCTAGAGATTAGCCTTCGAACGATTTTACCATAGAAACCGTCACTTGGCTCAAAGGTGTAATATGTTTTAAAGCCTATTTCCTTAAGTAAGGAAGTAAGCTTCTTGGATACCGTAGTTTTTCCTACACCATCTATGCCTTCTACGGCTACTAAGAGGCCTTTTTTCTTCATTATTATTCACGTCCTCGTAAACGAATACTTAGTTAAGCATACTTAAGCGTATTTTCAATTATTAATACTACAGTAACTTTAAACAGTAACCTTAACTTCTATTTAATCAAAAATATTAGTGATTTAGAAGGGGATTAAGGGAGGAGAAATGAGCTTCCCTGATAGTATAGAGTGGATGTTACTGAGGGGGGCTCTTCGTTTATTAATATTAGCCTTATTAGAAGATTCGATAATGCAAGGGTATCAAATAGTAAAAAATGTAGAGACACTTCTTGGAAAGAGGCCAAGTCTTAGTACAGTATATACCATATTATCTAACTTAGAGAGGGATGGATTGATAAAGAGTCTATGGAAGGAAGAAACTAAGCGCTATACTATTACAGAGAGGGGAAGAAGGATACTGAAGGATATAAGACGAAGATCAAAAGACAGAATATTAAGGATCATATTAAGGATACTGAAGGTAGAGAACACAAATTCTTATCTAACTTAAAAGTTCCTCTAACTCCCTTAATAGTAAGGCAACCTTTCGCCCCTTTCTAGTTAGTCTAATAAGCCGTCTAAATGGAAAATTATCTTCACGTATCTCCTCTACTAGGTTCGCCTTTAATAGCTTATTTAATGCATTGTACATTCCTGTAAGACTTAGACCACAGTAATCTTTTAGCTGGCTTATAGTCAGCTCTCCTTGAGAGAGAAGAGCTAAGAGAACTCTTTTATTACCATTTATTATATCTTCGACTTTAATATTATTCACCCTCCTTAGGTGGTGATAGGAACCAATAAGTAGCTATATTCTTAATGAGTAAAATAAAGTTATTCAACTTAGTTCAAGAGATAATATAGCAGTGATACTGAAGCTATTTAGGGATAAACTTTACGTATATCTCTGGGGAATGGAACGGCTTCTCTTATATGATTTAAGCCACAGATCCACATGACTAATCGATCTATTCCGAGACCAAAACCACTATGAGGAACTGAACCATAACGCCTCAAGTCAACGTACCATTTATAGTCATCAGGATTTAAGCCAAATTTATTGATTTTACTTATTAAAACCTCTAAGTCTTCTATACGCTCTCCGCCTCCAATTACTTCGCCGTATCCTTCAGGAGCTAGCATATCTGCAGATAGTGTTACCTCAGGTCTCGAAGGCATAGGTTTATGGTAGAAGGCTTTACAAGCTTCAGGATATCCATATACGAATATTGGTTTATCGAAATCTAATGTTAAAGCTCTCTCTTCATCTGAACCTAAATCATCGCCCCACTTAATGTTAAAGCCTTTATCCTGTAGAATAGATATGACTTCGTCGTAAGATAGACGAGGGAATGGTGTTTTTATGTTCTCGAGGATGCTTGTATTGCGATTTAGTATCCCTAATTCTTCACTACGTTCTTCTAAAACTTTATCAACTATGTAGGCTATTAGGTCTTCCTCTAATCGCATTAGATCATCTAATCCCGTCCAAGCGACCTCAGCTTCTGCATGCCAGAATTCTGTAAGGTGCCTTCTAGTGCGTGATTTTTCGGCTCTAAAGGAAGGTGCGATTGTATAAACTTTCTCTAGTGAATAGATTAATACCTCGAGATAGAACTGAGAAGATTGAGTTAAATAAACGTCTTTACGATTAAAGTAATCAACCTTAAAGAGTGTAGCACCTCCTTCTACAGCTGCTGTTACGAACATAGGAGCTTGTACCTCATAGAATCCTCTCTTTCTGAAAAATTCATGTATTGCCTTGAATATAGTATCTCTCACTTTGAGAATAGCTGTCATTCTTCTACTTCTAATCCATAGATGTCTTACATCTAGAAGGAAATCAGATGCAGCATCTACTGCTGATTTAGTAATTGGAAACGGTTCTGCGATATGTATTAATTTGAGATAGTTAACATCTAATTCATAACCACCTGGTGCTCGCGGATCCTTACGAAGAATTCCTTCTAGTTCTATAGAAGACTCTATTGTGGCTTTTTTAGCAGAGTTAAATATCTTAGGAAACTTGTCTCTAACCACACATTGAAGTACACCTGAAGAGTCCCTAACTACTAAGAAAACTTTATCTTTGAATTCTCTTTTCCTATAAACCCAGCCCCTTATAGCTACTTTCTCGCCTTCTCTACTCTTTAGTACATCTGATATAGCTTGGAATTCAATAATGATCACCTAGCAGAAATATCCTAATTATGAAAATATAAGCCTTAGCACCAAATACAGAGTGCCCTCGTAAAGGATATGAAAGAAATGTTAAAAAAGTAGGAAGTTTCCTAAAGACGAGTAAAGTCTAGAGTAAGTATCTGGGAGAACTATTAAACTCCCTTAGGTTTTAATATCTTCCCGCTTAGCGTAGTGTAGCGAGGACCACCAATATGATATAGTAGGGGAGTCTTTGTGACATCATAATACCCTTTCTTAAAGTACTCCTCCTTTGTATAAGCTTCCACTACTTCACCTATGATTAGTTTATGATCTCCAGCGTCAACTATGTTCACTAACTTACATCCTAAAACTGATAATGATCCATCTATGAAAGGCGTACTGATAGACTTTAAGGATTTGAGTGAAACTCTACTTTTCGAAATCTTATCTGTAGTTCTTCCTGATACTGTACCGAAGTAGTGTACTTCATTTACCATGTCTGAGGGAGGGATGCATACAACGAATTCTTTAGTCCTAATTATAAGATCGTATGTAAATCTCTTAGAAGATATACTAACTACTATTAATGGAGGTGATATCGATACGGGCATACTCCATGCAGCCGTCATTACATTAACTTTACCGTTCCTATCTTTAGAAACTATTAGTGTTACTAACTTAGGATGCAACAGACGGTAAATCCATCTCTTTGCTACAGGAACATACTCTTTTTGAGTACTCATGTCTTGATCCCTAATAGGAAATAAGAATATGATAAAAATCATTTAAGTTCCTGCTTAATGAAGACTATGAAGGATGCTATAAGTGGAAGAATAGCTAATAGTATTATATATGTAAGAGAAAGAGCACTTTGTAACATAGCTTTGGAAGTTTCTAATATCAATTCTGAAAGGGCTAAGTCATTCTTTACTATTACAATGCTTCTAATTAGGCGTCTGAATTGAGTATCAGGTAGAAAGCTTGTTAACTGAGCCTGTATTCTCTGCACCTTCATAGCCCATTCTCGTATCATAGATTGACGACTCTGGGGAGACTCGCTTCCAGTAAAGATTGGGGGAGGATTGGTCATCATCACATATGTAGTAACTATAATAGGTGCTATAACTATGACTATTAATGCGATAGCAATACTAATTAAAGCACTTATAGAGGTTCTTCTTGAGAAAATAGAGACCAGTAAGGAAATAGCGTACCAAGCAGTAGAATAAAGTGTTGATATTAATATTACTAAGAGGAATTTCCATAAGATACTTGTATTCAATACTATACCGTAAAGAGCTGCAGAAATGCCTGTTGAGATACTCATTGATACAGTAATTATGAATATCATAGTAATTAAGGAACCTAAAAATTTGCCTAGGAGGAATTCATCTCTATAAATAGGCTGAACAAGTATTATACGTAATGTGCCTCTTTCCCTTTCGCCTGAGACTACATCATAACCAAACATGACGCCTATAAAGGGTAAGAGTAGAGCTAAGTTACTAAGTAAATTTTGGAAAAAGAGTAGACTGAAATCAGGAGCCTTTCGTAGATGAGGAGTTCGCAACGCTTGTCTAATAAAGGTGATTGCAGTAAATCTCATAGAAGTTACAAATAGGAGTATAAAGAGAGCTATAAGAGCAAAGGTCCTCTTCATTCTTATATTATCGCTAAATGTAAAAGAAATAATAGTCTTTACTTTATTCCATTTCACGAAGATTCACCTCGTAAATATGAAAGAAATATTTCCTCTAAAGTTGGTTTTACTAGGGTAAACTCTCGTAACTGCAATCTATATTTGGTTATTGTCTCATACAATTTCTCGCCTTGGTCGGTATTACATTTTATAATGAGCTCCTGATCTCTTATACTTATACTTTCAACTCCAGAAAGAGAACGGAGTTCCTGAAGTAAGGAATCCTCTAGTTCTCCTTCAAATAAGATTTTATAAAGAAAACCTTTTTCCTTCATGAATCTATTGATTATATCACTAACAGATCCTTCGATTAATATTCTTCCTTCCCTTATTATAGCGACAAAATTACATAAACTACCCAGCTCTCTTAAGAGGTGGGTACTTATCACTACAGTCTTTCCCTCACGAGTAAGCTTGACAACTAGGTCTCTGAATTCCTTTACACCCTTAGGGTCTATGCCGACAGTAGGTTCATCAAGTAAAAGAAGCTCTGGATCCTTTAGTAATGCAGAGGCTAGACCTAAACGTTGCTTCATACCCCTTGAAAATTCGCCTACCCTCTTCCTAGTGTGTTCCCTTAATCCTACGAGATCTAAGATTTCTTTTATGCGTTTTTCAGTTTCGTTTTCAGGAATATCGTTTAATTTAGCGATCAGTCTTAAGTTCTCTACAGGAGTGAGATGTTCGTAAAAACCAAAGTTTTCAGGGAGCACCCCTGTACGTTTCCTAATTTCAATACTCTCCTTTATGATATCGTATCCTAGGACTTTACCGCTACCTGAAGTCGGTAGAGTAAGGCCAATTAATATAGAAAGCAACGTGGTTTTTCCAGCTCCATTAGGACCTAGTAAGCCAAATATTACACCCTTGGGAACCTTTATACTAACATTGTCGATAGCGCGTATAATCCTTTTACCGCTTTTAAAGACTTTTACTAAGTTAGACGTCTCTATTGCTAGCTCTACCATTGTCTCATTCCTGTCCTCTTCACTATTATATCAAACACATTTACTCGTATAAAATTTATAAATATTTATGTTATGAAAATTACTGGAAGAGTGTTCCAAGTATGAGAAAAAGCGTTCCTTAAATAGAACAATTAGAGAGAGCAAGGTGGGAACCCTCATGAGCATCTATGAACCTAAAGATATCCTTAGAAAAACTATAATATTCTTGTTGTTTCTAATCATCCTAAGTTTCTTGTCAAGTGTAAAGGCAGGAGAGGCAATAATAAGAAAGAAAGGTACTTTGACATTAACTATACTAGATAAGAGGACGAGTAAAGGCATCCCTAATGCTAATATAACGATATACTCCGGGGACGGCTCTATAGTGTTGGAAGGAAATACCGATGAAGATGGCTTCTTTTATACACAATTAGATGCTGGAACATATATGCTTGAAGTCTGTAAGAGAGGTTATGAAAGTAAAACTCTTAGTTTTTCAATAAATTGGGGAGAATCAAAGTTTCTATACATTAAGCTAGAGTATGCCATCATGCTTGACGTAAATACACGTTATATAGTAGCTACTGCAGGCTCTACAGTTAACATTCCACTAAGGATATCAAACCAGGGCTCCTATACGGAAGAATGCTTACTTGAAGTAGAAGGTATTGAAAGTTGGAATTGGAGCTTTAACTTTGGTCAAATCATAGTAAGGAAGGTAGCTCTAGATCCAGGAGATAATATAAACTTATCATTAATAATAAAGATTCCATATTATGCTGAAGGTATTTATAACTTAACAGTATTGGTTAAGTCTACTATTCCGATTTACATACCAATTGTAGTTAAAGTTAAACCAATGGAGAGACATTTTATAATAAGTGAAGTTAAGTCACTAAAAGTCTTAGCTGGTGAACAGATAACTCTAACAGGCGTTATTCTATCTAATCCATTAGATGATGACTTTTACGCTTCATTAGCTATAAAGGCTCCAAAGGGATGGCACGCGAGCATATTTTATCAAAACTTAGAAATAAAGACATTATACCTTAAAGCTGGAGGACAATATCAATTAAAGTTCATCATAGAGGTTCCCGAAGGGGCTAAAGAAGGTAATTACACTATATACATTAATGTGTTAGATGAAGAAAACAAGATCACAGTAGATGTACTAAAATTATCCATAGAAGTTATGAGAAAAGAGCCTGAAATAGTACTCTATGCTGATACCCCCCATATAAATGCCTACATAGGTTCAAGGGCTACGTATAGAGTTAGAATTGCAAATGAAGGAACAGCCGAGACTATGATATCTTTGAGTATACAAGGACTCCCCTCAACGTTTACTTATACAATTGAAGACGAAATGGGAAATAAGATAAGTGGCCTCTATATGAAACCTAATGTTGAGAGGACCTTGATTATAAGAGTCAATATACCAAGTATTACAGATATTACTACTACAGAGTTTGCCTTCGTCGTCAGCTATCTTAATCAGACTATTACGTTACCCCTTTCTCTTAGCATTATTGGAGAGAAGAAGGTAGAAATATTAACAGAAAACTTCCTAGTAAGAGCATATCTAGGAGAGGACAAAGAATTCCTACTTAAAGTCAGAAACAACGGTACTGTGACGTTGAATGACTTAAGGATCCTATTAACGGAAATTCCTGGGGACTTCAACATTACAGTATCTCCTCAGACTTTATCACTTGCTCCAGGAAAAGAAGGAGTGTTCACGATGATGATTTCAATTCCAGGTGATATACCAGCAGGTGATTATTATGTAAGCTTTAGGATAATCTCAAGTGAGTATATAGGCCCTGAATATCTATTGAGGATAGAGGTAGAACAAAGTATTTCATATACAATGTTAGGAGCAGCAGTTGTCATAGTTATGACAATAGTATTATTGATTGCTTATAAGAGATACGGAAGAAGGTAAACTAGATCTTAAGTAATATAATTATGAATAAAAGAGGAATTACCAACAGAGAGATGAGCGTTACGAGCTTAAATAAGAATGTAAACAACGATGTTAAGATAATTATGATTAAACTTTCTAAAAGTATCATACGTTTATATATTACTCGCGGGTGACCACTACAAGTCAAAAGTCTTGAGAATTTAAAAAACATGCTCCTTTTTAACTTGAGGTATTCAGGTAACATCAGGTAAATGCTCATGCCTTTTCTGGATAAACGCACAGACAAAGTTTTAAGTTTTCTACGTTTTAGATGTAGAGAGACCCTATCTCTCCGCCGCTCCTTAATGAATATATCCGGGAATAAACTTATGTATGATTCAGTAACCTCTGGAGAGAGATCAAAGAGATCAGCTAACTCAAAAAGGCTAACAGAGTACTTCCTTGAAGAAGCTATATAGACTATGGCATCATAAACGTACTTCATAGTAACAAGCTGATTTGCTAGTCTTCTAAAATCGGTATTGTTTCTTCTATAATGTTCATAACTCGTAATCTTATTGTCTGGAAGGTCTCCCTTCTCGTTAATGTGAGTTATCTCATTAAGAACATGTATGAAGTATTCTCCTCGAGAGGTTAATCTATACTTACTTTCAGAGTCCTTTTTGATTAGTCCCTTCTTCTCAAGCTTTATAAGTGCATCTCTAACAGCCTTTTTTCTATCTCTTAGAGCTATAGCAATCTCATCGAGAGTACCTTCTTTATTTTTCATGAAGAATAGCATTGCTCCTAATTGTATCCTAGCCCTTGCGAAATCTATTATTTTATCTAAATCCTGTAACTTTCTCAATAGATCGTATAAAGATCTATCATTTTTCGAATGCGCCATTAGATGCGCACCTTAGACGAACCCTACTCCAATATGTCATATTTTTAAATTCAAAATTAAAAGTTAAATATTTTACCTCTTTATGTTCTAGTTTCGAAATGTATGGGTTTGATTTTATATTGTGAGACGCTATATCGATACTTTTAATCGCAATAATAGGAATGTGTGAGTGAGTGTAAGATGTTTTATAACGATATTCATGGTTAATTCTTCTCATGAAACATCAATCCCTACATATCTGCGGGTTAGATATATCTAACTCTAGAAGACGCCCAATAATGCCTCATAGAATTCAAGAAAATGCGATAATCTTTCGTAGAATTTCATGCTTCCACGACTAAGCGCTTCATAAGATTTACATTAAATACTGAAGTAGATTATCAGAAGGAATTACATGTAGCATAAATAAGTACTCATCTTTTTTAAGCTTAACTAAGGAGACATCTATTAAGCCTTTTACAATAGCAGGCATGAGCTGTTTTAAAAGTGGTTCAAGCTTTATGAAGCACTCTTCCGAGTAGAGTATGCTTATATTCTTAAGCGTAGGGGGGTATATATTCTCTATAGACCATATTATGCGCTTCTTTACTCTTAATATGAAGTGACCATACCACAGATCGTTACTTTTCAGGGATATGTAAAATTCCTTCAATAATGGAGGAAAGTGCCATCCTAGATCCTTCAAGTGAGAAATTGACTTATAAATGTACTCCAGCCTTGGTTTTTCAGAGGGAAATGTTCTAAATACTAATGGTGCTAAGATCTCGTACAGTTCCCAGATTAGAGTATTTAATCTTAAGAGTGAGGCTCCTAAAGAGTGTTCGTTATATATATGTATTGAGTCTTTACGTAGGGGATATATTTTCTCAAGTCCTAGAATTTTACTTAATAAGGCGAATTCACTTAAACTAAGTTGAAGTTTTTTGGCAGCATATTCTTTCGTGATAAACCTTAATGCTAATACTAAACGCATTGCTTTATTTCGGTTAACCGTAATGTTTAGAGATCTATGTAATAGTGCACGAAGAAATGTCATTAAAGTATCCTTTTCGTATAATGAATTCTCGTCTTCTATACCATGACATTTCGATAAATCTTCCTTTGGATTTAATGTACCTGGGAATGATTCCGTTATTGAAAGAGTTAGTATATTAAGGACTGTTAGTAATCTTATAATAGTTAAGATAGATACGGAATCTTCTTGTGTATTTAAAGCTCCATAGCTTAAATTTTGATATAAGGCTCTAAGTAATCTACGTGATTGACAGTAAAGAGTTACTATGTCCTGTATTAGTTTGCTAATCATATTTACTGATCTATACTTACTATTCATATCGATCCATGAGAGCCCGTTTTGTTTAGCAGTAGTTTATATTAAAATTTAAGCTTAACTCCTTACTCTTTTAGCGATAATGAATGAACACCTTTGCGTAAGAGTGAATACTCTTTAATGAGTTATGCATGCCTATATATCACTTGTCTAAGTAGAGTATAAGTTATAGCTACAGGTTTCATAAAAGTACAAGAATGTATGAACTATGCATCATTTAAGTCTTACAGGAAGATTATGAGCTTCCTAGGGTTAGCTTTGTTCTTAATTTATACGTATATAGCAGGCGTTTTACTACGTAAAGAATTCTTTATGGTATTTTATGGTAGAAGAAGCATTTCCCTTCCTTTATCACCAGTGATAACGTATTTAGCTATGATACTTACCCTTTTCTCTTCTGTTGTAATTTATATGAGCTTGAGAAGGCGGCTGTTATCAATACTAGGCTTTACTTTGGGAGCTTCGTTGCTTATGATTTCGTATGCTCCATTCTTAGCATTAGCGGGACTGCTTTACTCATTTCTCATAATGTATTATTATAGCGATATATCACTTGTAAAATGCTGCCTTAAATTCCTATTATTAATATATTTGTTGTTAGTAGCTCTTTCCATATTTCATTACATATGTAAGCTCTTATTAAAGGTAGAACTCTTTGTAGAAATCGCTAGGATAGAGGCTATTCTTTTCTACTTCCCTGGCTATGAATTGGCTATTATGCTAACACTTATGTTACTATACTCGTGGATTCCGTTCTTTATAAGTAGGAAAGAGGAAGGTAGATCAGGAACTCTTCCTATTTCAAAGGGATATAAAAGCGAGTATAGTACAAGAAGGAATAATAGGCATCTCTATATGTTATCCCTGTTTACTTCATATTTAATAATGGCTGTGATATACACTGTATGGGACTCTAAGCTGATAGGAGAGGATTTTAGATATTATGTTCGAACATTGAATGTAATTGCTAATAATCCTTTTCTAATAGCTAGTAGGCCTAGGGCATTGGTTTTCGTATTAGCACTTTTGTACTATACTTTTTTGCATGATTCTTATGAAGCCATAAAGTTGACAACGATCACCATATCTTTAATCTTTACGTTAGCAGTCCTTCATGCTATGGAGAAATTATGTGATCACAACTTAGATATAGCAAGTGCATTATCAGCGTGTTTTTCACCTACGCTTATAGCTAGTCTTTTCGCTGCGGTATTCTCTAATTGGTTAGCATTAATACCATTATATATTCTATTAGCGTACATCCATAAGGTTTTAAGATTAGAACATAGAGGCCTACTTATAGCTATACTTTCTTCAGTACTTCTTAGGTTTTCTCATCCGTGGACTTGGGGTGTGTTAATGTGTACTATAGTTATACTCTTACTAATAATGTATTCTAAGGGGAGAAAGGATTCCTTTAAGGCCTTAGTTATACTACTTAGCCTTAACATGCTTATAGATATAGCCTGGAGCTATAGCTTGGGCGGAGTAAGCGCTATTGAGGCAGGAGAAAAAACGTATCAGAGTGTATTTCGTATGGATAATGTTTTAGATTTTCCATTACATGTTTATTTAGCATTTAGGTATTACTTGGCAGGAACCTTCACTAATTTTCCCTTTTTAATGGTAAGCATTATTGGGATAATTAATCTTTATCGGTATAAGAAGGATCACGGGTTTCTTATTGCTTCATGGCTTTTAGTACTATCCCTTATGTTCCCTTTCTTAGAGAGGGGTATACATTGGAGGGTCCTTTATGAAATACCGTTCCCGCTTTTAGGGGGACTTGGAATTAGGCATATTACGCTAAGTATACGTGATAAGTATTTAAAGATTATAATAACTGTTGCATTTATCCTATCACAAGTTAGTTATACCTTTAGGATGATTGCTATACTTCCGACCTTTAGTCGCTAAGTATGCTATTTCTAAAATAACTAGGTGTTTAATTCTCATTAACTGGGTAGTCATAATGATCGATGATAAAAAGAAAATTAGAGTCTTGATAGTGGATGATTCTTTATTCATGAGAAAGTTGCTAAGAGTAAAATTAGAGAAAGCTGGAGTAATAGTAGTAGATGAGGCTGTTGACGGATATGATGCTATAGAGAAGTATAAAAGATCTCTTCCTGACTTAGTTCTTATGGATATAGTAATGCCTAGGATGAATGGTATAGAATCGCTTAAGCACATCAAAAGATACCATCCTAACGCTAAGGTCATAATGTTAACGGCTATGGGTCAGGAAAAATTAAAGGAGGAAGCTAAAAGGTTAGGTGTTATGTATTTCATAACTAAGCCTTTTAAAGATGAGGAACTCATAAGAGCAATATCTAAGGTCTTTGAGGCGAATCTTAGATGATCCTAAGTAGTAAAGTTAGAGTACTAGTAGTAGATGACTCAGCATTTATGAGGAAGATAGTCTCAAAGATCCTAGAGAAGGATCCATCTATAGAGGTTATCGCCACAGCTAAAAACGGTATAGAGGCTATAGAAAAGACCTTGACTATGCAACCAGATGTTGTGATAATGGATATTCAAATGCCAAAGATGGATGGATTAACAGCGTTAAAGGAGATTATGAGACGACGTCCTACTCCAATTATAATGTTTAGTGCTTTTGCTAAAAGAGACGTAGAGATAACTCTTAAAGCTTTAGAATATGGTGCTATTGATTTAGTAACAAAACCTTACGGTCCTATATCGCTCGATATAAGCTCTGTAGCTAAAGAATTGATAGAAAAAGTAAAGGTGGCATCCAGGGCAAGATTATTGAAAAGATACATAAAACCGAGTGTTGCACAGCATTTTCTACCTAAAGTGGAACTACGAGGTAGGCCGCTAATAGGGATTGCTATAGCAGCTTCGACAGGAGGACCTTCAGCCCTTATGGAGGTAGTGCCTAAGATACCACGAGGATTACCTGTCAGCGTATTTATTGTACAGCATATGCCACCGTTTTTTACGAAAGTTTTAGCAGAACACCTTAATTCAAGATCAGAGATAAAGGTTAAAGAGGCAGAAGATGGAGAACCAGTATTACCAGGTGTGGCATATGTTGCTCCAGGCGATTATCACATAAAGATAATCAAGAATAATGAGTCGATTAGAATAAGACTCTTTAAAGGTCCTAAGATACATGGTGTTAGGCCCTCAGCAGATCCTTTGATGATTTCAGTAGCTGAGGTTTTTAAGAGGAATAGTATAGGGGTTATATTAACAGGAATAGGTAATGATGGAGCAGCAGGTATGAGAGCTATAAAATATAGGAAAGGTACAACGATAGCGCAAAATAAAGAGACTTGCGTCGTATTCGGGATGCCAAAAGCAGCTATTGAATTAGGAGTCGTTGATAAAGTACTTCCTTTATGGGAGATAGGCGACGAGGTAGTGCGTGCAATAAAGTTTAAATTAGCCATTATAAGAGGTTCTTTAAAGAAAAGACGACTGCTGAACTAAGTTTAAATACTTTTAAAAGTAGACGAATTTTTGATAGTTTTTGGATAAACATTACTAAAACAATTTTTCATAAGTATTCATCAAATTTCTAGGATTGCAAATCGTCCACCTCAAGCTTAAATAACGATTAAACATAATAATGTTAATTATATGCTTTGATAGAATTTACAAAGGAGCACTATGATAGGTCGTAATGATATCATAGAGACTATAGATAGACTAGAAAAATTGAGAGTTTTCGACAGTATGATAGATATTGCTAGAGCAGGAATACAGTTAAGAGTATTTCTTTATTTAGGTTACAATGGAGAGGGAGCTTTAGACGAGTTAAGCAAAGGTATAGGAGAAAGGAAGAAAGCCATATGTGATGCCTTAAGAAAGCTACAATTAAAGAATTTAGTCGTCTATGATTCTGGTAAGAGGATTTATCGTTTAAGCGATTTAGGGCAGGAGTACTTTGCTTTGCTTGAGGATATAGTTACTAATTCCAGCAAGGATAAAGATCTTGTAAATGATATAGTAAAGAATCATATTAACGTTAATGATTTTGCAAGACAATTGATTAGTATGAGGTATTTATATGAGGTACTGATGGTCTTAGGTTCCTCACCTAGAGGCGAGTACCCCCTTGCTAGATTAGCAAAGATAATGCAGTTAAGTAATCAAAGAGCACAGACTTACTTAGAGACTTATGCTCCATTGATAGTTGCTGTTAAAAGACCTAAGTATGAAAAGATAAGTAATAGGATATGTATGGTAACATACTATAGACTTACTCCTCTAGGCCTTAAAGTTTATAGACAACTACCGAGTTATCTTCTGATTAAACAAAATAGGAAATTGTATACTATGTTAAGCAGGATGTTGAGAAATCCTCATTTGATGATCATATCAAAACGTGTATTATTACTTAATTCTACCATAAATGTGATGCTGGTAATACTCTTATTATTGAATTCTTCATTATGGTATTTAATCCCTATATGCATATTCTTATGTATTCTTAATACATTCTTAATGAGGTTACTTCCTTACTAGGTAGTCAATGCTTAAATTCTTATTCTATCATATTTATTCCCTAGGTGATTATAGTGAAGATAAGTTGCGCTTGGTTATACGCTATTACCAAGTATGGATATCCTCCATCGCTTAAAGACATACGTAAAGCTATGAATGATATGGCCTCACTAGGCTTTAGGTATATAGAACTTGAGGGTGGTGTAGTCTACGAAAATCTATATGAAGTCTATGATCATAGGAAGGAGCTCTTGGAGCATGCAGAGTCTCTAGGTCTTAAGATAATAAACTTCTGTCCAGTATTACCAGATATTGTAAGTATGGAGCCTGCACGTAAAGAAAAGGCTTTCAAAGCTCTTGAAAAAGCAGCTGAGCTCACAGTTTTCTTTGGTGCTGATACTTTACAACTGGATTCCTTTACACCGCCTTTAGAGTTCGTAGGGGAACACCCCTATAAGGAGGCTATAAGCTTTGGCTTACAACTTAGAGTTAAGGTTAATCTAGAATTCAATTGGGAAAAATTCTGGCAGAATATGGTTAATACGTTTAGGAAAGCTTGTGATATCGCTGAAAACCATGGGCTTAAGTTAATACTTGAACCTAGAGTAGGGGAGAATATTAGTAATACTGATGCTATGCTTAGGCTCATAGATGCTGTAAATAAAGATAATTTTGGTGCTGTCTTAGATACTGGTCATTTGCATGCTCAAAAAGAGATATTACCGCTTTCAGTCGAGAAGCTTGGCAAAAAGATACTCTATGTTCACGTATCCGATAATGATGGAAGAGATAATTACCATTTAGGCTTAGGTAAGGGCACTATAGACTGGGAAGGAGTCTTCTTAGCCTTAAAGAAACATGGATTTAATAGATATGTAGCTATCGATATTGGTGGGACAGGATTCAAAGGTGACCTGGATAAGGAAGTTGTGGAGTCTAAGAAATTCCTTGAGAACTTACTGAAGAAGCTTGGAATACCAGTAGAGGGATAACTTTTTCAATTATTACCTTAGTATGAAATGCCTTAAAGTAATTCCGATTATGATGCCTATAGTTAGCCATATTGACATGCTAAAAACTACTACAAGTGCATTATATAGTATAGTATGAATGTAAACTTCGGGAAGGATTACCGAACATGAAGCTACAGAGAGGAGAAAGCCTATTAGAGGAAGGAGAAATTTAGGAAGAGTTCTTATGCCATATATAAATGTGATTATGCCTCCTAAGAACACAGGGATTAATGTGAAAGAAAACATGAGTAATATCGATATGAACATTGCTTGAACCCCTTAATCTCAGAATATTTTTCCTTCAATGTGAATCTTATTTCCTCTCTTGAACTATTCCTTAACAAAAATGCGAGAAAGATCTTGAATTTAATATCGAATAATTTTCTACAGGGATTAATACGCATATTAAATAATTGAGGGGTCAGATTTAATAATCTCTTCACCGATCCGAGCTCGCACCCCTCATCCTCCCTCTTTATCGTGTATGGTCTCTGATTTATATGTTGTGCTCTCTGAAGATTATAATTAAATAATCATTTTTTGTTAACTGGAATTCTATGAAAGATTATCTATAAGATTTCTAGATGTGCACATTATCCTATAATGATCTCAATTAGAGCTATCGTTAAGAGAAGGGAAATAGTACTACCTAAATGGTTTAAGGAGCTACTAGGATGGCAAGATGGTGAAAACTTATTCTTTAAACTCTCTGATAGGCAAATAATTGTAAGTAAAGCGGATGGTTATGCTAGGAAAATGATCCATGGAGTTATAAGGATACCCAAGGAAATTGCTAAGGAGTTGAATATTGAAGACGGAAGCTTCGTTCTAATTATAGTAAAAAACAATAAGATGTTAATACGTTTAGAAGGATAAGAGGCTCAATATATGTTCAAATTTTGTATATTTTAATTATAAAATTCTCGTAATAGTAAGTACATTCTTAAGGTTAAGAGTTGCATAAATAGCATGTAAGCTTTAAATTTTTTATTATAGAGTATACTAATTCTGGTGTGAATCTGTGAGTGTAGACGGTTTCGCTAAGGACTTAATATCCCTTTCTCTCCTCTTGCCTTGGAACATATTCGTTATATATTATGTATCTAGGAAGGTCTACGATTTTGTAAGTAGGATTAAAGGTCATAAAGTAGGTGTTTATATTTCGCGAAAAATAATACATATGCTTAGTGGAGGAATTACAGCTATCATCCTCCCTATGGCGTTTACAGGACCTTATTTACCATCGATAGCTGCACTTGGATTAGCAATAGCAGTTTATATTCCACATAAAAAAGGTAAGCTATTATATTGGTTTCAGGTAGAAGATAACTTATCTGAAGTGTACTTTGCTGTAATCTGGGGATTAGCAGTTCTAGTCATGTGGTTTATTGATACATACCTTGCTATAGTATCCATATCATTCATGGCATTTGGAGATGGTATTACTGGTATAGTAAGGATTCTCCTTTATGCTAAAAGAACGAAGTCATGGATAGGAAATATAGCTATGGCTATTGTTTGCATACCATTAGGCTATATCTATTATGGTTTAGTAGGAGCTTTAGCTGGACTTATAGCAAGCATTATTGAACATTTTGAGTTTGTTGATGATAACCTCTCTGTTCCCATAGTCTCGCTAATCATTCTATCCATATCAAGGGCATTATGTCTTCCTTAAATTTCAAGAGGGAAAGATTTTCTTGGATAGTAATGTGATGCTTATGTAGCCACTAGCTTATTAAGTATGTACTATCATTTACTAGGGACATTGTCTTCTCTATTTGTCCATATTTTTAGCTATGCTGATCTCTAGATGACTTAAGATAGCGATATTATGTAAAAAAACTAACAGCTTAATGTAAATATCCAGAATGAGAACTTTTATCTGAAATAAGTGAGATATTAGTTAAATGAGGAGACAATGGAAAGTTATGACTTTCTCTATAAATATGATCGATATATGCCTTTAAATTCTGAAGTTAACTTACTTAATGAAGAAAAGCACTATATAGTGTACAAAGTTTATTACAATAGTGTTAATAGTGTAAGAGTGCCATCACTTTTTATAGTCCCTAAGGTTCATGAGGAGAAGTACCCATGTTTAATATTTCTTCATGGATATGGAGGGCGGAAAGAAGACGCATTGAAGCTGGCTGATGTCGTTGCTAAGGAGGGATACGCTATACTCTCTATAGACGCTCCTTATCATGGAGAGCGTAAAGTTTCAGGTAAGGTTTTATATTCTCCAAATTTAGAAGAGACGAAAAGAAACTTCATACAGACAGTAATTGATCTTAGGCGAGGTGTAGATTTCTTAGAAACAAGGTCTGAAGTTGATAAAACAAGACTAGGCTATGTAGGCGGTAGTATGGGGGGTATCTTAGGAGCTATATTCATTGGTATTGAGGAGAGGATAAAAGTTGCTGTACTTGTAGTAGCAGGTGGTAATTTACCATTAATGATAGAGAAAAGTCAGCATCCAGCAGTTCCACCGATTAGAAGGAGGATTAAAGAGTTAGGTCTTACATATGAGGATGTACGAAGGATAGTAGATCCTGTAGATCCATTAAACTTTATTTATCACTTTTCACCAAAGCCTCTTCAGTTTCATCTAGGTATTAAGGATAGGATAGTCCCTGCTGAAGCAGGGAAATTATTAGTAGAAAGAGCTGGTGAGCCTAAGGAAGTTTATTGGTACGATACTGGTCATAACGTACCATTAGATATCGTTGTAGCAAGGTCGTTAGACTTCTTTGATAGATATTTGAAAAATGAAAGACCACTTTTACCTCGTGAGTTTAAGTTAAGATTACTAGGTAAGTGGTAAAGACTTTCTTTTTAATATAAAATTTTAGGAAAATAATCATCTGTACCATCAGTATATTGTATATTCATTATGATAAGTACTAGGTAAACCCCATATATTTGATTCTTGGAGCTACGTTTATATTTACCCTTTAATTTAGAGTAAAAGCAAAAGCCATGTTAAGGAGAATACTGAGCACATTCAAGTTTGCTATAGTGTTTAATGCTATAGTAACAATGATTAAGATAGTCGGTGGTATTATTAGCGGTAGTATAGCCCTTTTAGCTGACGGGCTTGATTCTTCTCTAAATGTCCTTACCTTGGGCGTAACTAGGAGATATTACTACAGAGCTAGAAAGCCTCCTGATGAAACTCACCCTTACGGACATTATAGGTATGAAGCATACGCCTCTATAATAGTTCTCCTAATTATGACAATTCTAGGTACTACAATAGTCATAGTATCATTTCACGATTTTCTAAGTGGAGTAGAGAGTGAAAAGATAGGAATGGAGGCGATACCATTTGCTGCCCTTTCATTAATAGTCAATATATGCGTTTATTCAATGTTTATGGTAGAGGATAGCATAGCATTGAAAACTGAAAGGAGACATATTTCAGTTGATGTTTTTGAATCAATAATAGTGATGATTGGTGTGGTTCTCGCTAGCTTTATCTCCAAGATGTGGGATCTTTTAGCATCGATATTGATAACAGTAATTATCTTCTTTAATGTATATGCGTCAATGAAGGAGTTACAGGCATTCATAATGGATGTAAGTCCTGATAAGGATGTACTTGATAGGATAGTTAATATCATACTATCCACTAATGGTGTGGAGGATATTCATGCATTAAGAGCTAGAAAGATAGGGAAGAAGATTTTTGTAGATTTACACCTAATAGTGAAGAAAGGTACTCCTATCGAAAGAGCACATTATATAGCTGACTTAGTCGAAGAGAATCTTAAAAAAGAGTTTAACGACGATATTGATGTATTGATACATTTAGAACCAGAGGGACATAGTGAGGAAAAGTCTTCGAGTTTAGAGAAGTAAGTGTTCGATACTTCTTATAATACCTTTAGGTATTATAGCTCGTACACCTTTCTTAGGATCAACCACTTGATTTATCTTGAGGTCAACTACTAGGCTAGCGATCATGTAGGCCTCTTCAAAAGGAATATTTCTTGCACTACTAATGGCTTTTACAGCGACTTCGCTTGCATCCCTACAAGCTTCATCTAGTGTATCACCACAGGTCAATATTGCATAATAATCTTTAGTTTCAAGTATCGGCCATTTAGGCTGCTTCCCTTTTATTAGCCCTATTCTTACAAGTACCTCACCCGAAACCTCAACTGCAGAAACGCATAATTCACCATCAGCTTGCACGGCATGCAGGTCTCCTATAGCTAGCAGAGCGCCTTTTACGAATACTGGTAAATATAATTTAGTTCCTGAAGACACATCCTTTGAATCCATATTACCTCCGTGTCTGCCAAGCGATCCAGTAGGTATTTCTTCTTCAGCTGGAGATACACCAATTGTACCTATCATAGGATTTGCCTTAATATGGAGATT
>CAZFCQ010000001.1:139707-161667 GCA_964517845.1 uncultured Thermoprotei archaeon
TTTCGGAACTACAACTAGTACACCTTTATCATGAATTTTTATATCAAGTATCTCTACAATTAAAGTATCTCCAGGTTCAGCATCCTCTACATAAATAGGACCAGTGGCACCGTTAACTCTAGACCAGTCGATTTTGTCAAGGGTAAAGCTCTCATCCTTTACTTGTCCTCCAAGAGCATCTATCGTCTTAAATAATACTAGCTCACCAGGAACTACTTTCTCTACGGGCTTATTCTTAGGACTGAAAGAGTAGACGAGCGCAGTACGTGGTATTATCTTCAATTCATCACCCTACTTTAATAATTAAATAGCACTTAAATAGGCATCTAAAATTAGCACGTTAAAGGAATGTTAAAGATAAGTGAAAAATAGTGGGTATGAAAATTGATGATATGATGTACGAAATTGTACTACCACTAGTATGTTTTAAGAAAAGGAGGGGAATTGTTTTCTTTGCACTTAAGCTCCATAATCATCCTGGTGCCTTAGAACGTGTGAGTAGCATCTTAGCTGATGCTAATGTCAATATAGAGCATGGTGTACATAGCATAAGTATGAATGGTAAATATGGCTATTGGATATTTTTAGCTGATTTTTCTAAAGCAAGAATAGGTATAGAGGATATATTAAGAAGGATAAAAGCGTTAGATGACGTAGAGGAGGCAGATTTTGGTATAAAATGGATAGAGAATGTTGGTATTCCTCCTTTTAACGTAAGGGTGACGTTCACAGGTCATAAGGTGGTATTATGGAGGAGTATATGGTATGCTTGCTTCTTTAATGCTATCTTAGAGAGATTCGGATGCGGAGGAGCAGCATTCATGTATCATGTAGGTAAAGAAGCAGGAAAGCTTGTTGCTGAATGGTGGATTAAAGTTGCTAGTAAAGAAAAGGATCCTGGAGTGTTACTTGATTTAGCACTAAATCTATGGAAGATATTAGGTTGGATCTCAGAATATAAGATCATGAAAGTTGATTCTAAGAAATTTGAATTCATAGTAAGGCTTTATGATTTATATTCCTGTGAACCTTTTAGGTGTAAAAAAGAGGAGGCTATGGGACATTTCGCCCGTGGCATGCTCACAGGTTACCTAGAAGGTATTATTAATAAGCCATTAACATCTATTGAAAGGAAATGTATTGCTAAGGGCGATTCTTATTGTGAGATAGTTATTGAGAAAGATCAGGAGGAATTATCTTAAGGTAATACTCTTAAAGTTATATAAGTATGCGTTTGTTTAAAGATAATCAGCTGAGATAATGATAAGATTAAAGGTAAAAAATCTTGGATTCTCTTCAGGACAATATCTAGTTGTTACTGATGATGAGGTAGCTAGAGAATTAGGAGTAAGACCTCATGAGAGAGTTAAGATTTCATATAATGGAAGAGAAGTGATAGCTATTATTAATGTAGCTAGGGAGATACCCAAGAGTGTAATACTAGCTAACGAGGATGTTATAAGGGAGCTTAAAGTTAAGGAAGGAGAATGTGTAGAAGTAGAGCCTGCTCCTATTCCTTTAAGTCTTAAATATATAAAGGATAGACTTAGGGGTGTCAGATTAGGTTATGAAGAAGCTAAAACTATAATCGAAGACATAGTTTCAGGAAGGCTAAGTGAAATAGAGATCACCGCACTCGTAACCTCTACATACTATGTGGGTATGAGCATCGAAGAAATGTATTACTTTAGTAAAGCTATGATAGAGACCGGTAGAAAATTAGAACTTAACAGAAGACCGATATTAGACAAACATAGTATTGGTGGCGTGCCTGGAGATAAGACTACTATGATTGTAGTTCCTATTATTGCTTCTTTAGGATTCGTTATACCTAAAACCTCGTCACGTGCAATAACATCACCAGCTGGTACAGCCGATAGAGTCGAAGTCTTAGCCCCAGTGAATCTCACCTTAGAGGAAGTAAAGGAAGTAGTACTTAAAACTAATGGGTGTATGGTATGGGGTGGTGCTCTTCATCTTGCGCCAGCAGACGATAAGATAATTCAGGTAGAATATCCTTTAGCTATAGATCCTTTCTTTGTGCCATCAATAATGGCGAAGAAAGGGTCTGTAGGAGCAACACATTTAGTTATAGATATACCTACAGGTAGGGGAGCTAAGGTTAAGACTATAGGTGACGGACACTATATAGCTAAGTACTTTATTGAAGTTGGTAAGAAACTTGGAATGCATGTGGTCTGCGCGTTAACTTACGGTGAAGAACCTGTAGGTTATGCTGTAGGTCCAGCTTTAGAAGCTAGAGAAGCCCTAGAAACCTTAATGGGCAAAGGTCCTGTAGATTTAGTAGATAAAGCGACTAACATAGCAGGAATTCTGCTAGAAATGGTTGGCATCAATAATGGAAAGGCTACAGCGATGGAAGTATTACGCTCAGGTAAGGCTGAAAAGAAGTTTAGAGAAATCATTGAAGCACAAGGCGGGGATCCTAATATAAAACCAGAGGATATAGCAGTAGGAGATAAAAGAGTTATTGTTTATGCTGAGACAGATGGAGTAATCATGTGGATAAATAATAAGGCAATAGCTCAAATAGCAAGGCTTGCCGGAGCTCCTAAGGACAAGGGAGCAGGAATATTACTTTATGTAAAAATAGGTGATAAGGTCAAGAAAGGCGACCCCCTCTTTGAAATAAGAGCCGAAGTAGGGTACAAATTACAATTAGCAGAACAAGCTTTAGAAGAGTTAAAGCCTATAGGAGTTGGTAGACCCCAGGAACAAATGCTAATCACAAAAATACCCTCAATTATACCCCATGAGAGGATACCTATAATTGAGAGATAGTTTTCTGTACGTATCCTAGTTCTCCCTTTTCAAGATAGTTTTATTGTTACAATTTCGTTATGTCTTATGCGTAACTTTATTTCGTTCTCCTTTATATCTAGTTCTTCTCTGGGTACATATCTATCCCATTCTATCAAATCTGTCTTTATTGCTTTTCTAGGTTTGAAGAATAGCTTTATTGAAGCTTGTGTATCGATACCATGACCTTCATATATTCTAATTATTATGTCGTCACTATCCTCTGCTTTCTTTAAAGCCGATAATATTACGTTATTAGGCTTTATTTCCATGAAAGAATAAACCTTAGGTAAATCACCATTATGAGGAGGCTCTATCCACGCTATAAGAGGGTAATTAAATTCATGACCTTTCTTTACTATTTCTGATTCTCGCCAATCACCTTTATGCGGATAAAGTGCATAATGTATTACATGTAAGCCTACACGTGGATTATCAGATTGATCAGCCCATTGTTCCCGCTTTGGAACTCTCGGATATCCTCTTCTAGGACCTCTTAGAATAGTCATTCTGAGGAGATTTCCTTTAACATCAAAACCATATTTACAATCGTTTAATAAGCCTACACCATATCTCTTGTCTTCTCTATCCATATTTATCCAATAAAGTGCAGGAACTTCAAACTTTGCCATGTCAGCAGGTTCCCACTTTCTATTAGGCATTTCCATTTCTTTAGGAGGAGGGCTAGTGAGTGAATATTGGTAACGCTGTATTACACCAAACGGGATCTCATAGGTTGCCCAATAATTCTCAAAACTCAAAGGAAAGGCTATTTTAGCTGTCTTGTATTTCTCACGCCAATAAGCTTGAAGTACGAAGTCTATTCTAGGAATGTCTCTATAAAGTATAATATACTGAGTAAAGGAAGAGTTACCATAACTTTTGACAATCTTAATAGAAGCCCTTACAGGCCCTTTTTCAACTATTTCAATCTTATCACTCTTATTAAGCTCTATTAATCTACTTAGGTATAAGTTCCAAGCGGGTTCTCCTCCTGGTGCATTAGGAGGGCGGTCATCGTATATCTGTATTACATTTCCTCTATTAGATTCGTCAAGTACTTCAACCCTATTAACTTTATCATATATACTAGTTATACAACCGCTATCTTTACTTAGTTCAACATGAAAATATCTATTTTCTAGTGAGTATTCATTCACATGTAGGTCAGTATGCCTTTGCTTAGATTTACTGTGCTCTTTTAGGGGAATGACTTTATACTCTTTATATCCGAGTCCGGGAACATCTTCAGCTATGAAAATTACTACTTCTTTATTATCTTCTTTGGCTAATTGTATAGGTACCTCTTGCCCAGCTATATCGATAATTTTAATATCCTTATAGCCTAACTCCTCTATGTTTACCTTGACGACATCTGTTCTTTTCCATGGTAACGGGTTAAAAACTATGAGAGAGATACCCTCTCCTCTTGTATCTATACAAGAAGCTATAGTTTTTAGTGCTTCTTGGAGTACTTTATTCCCTACCTCGTAAACCTCTTTATAGTCTTTATCCGCTTGTATATATACTTCTTCTATCGAGGTACCATCGAGGTTATCGTGAACCTGATTAAGCAAAAGGTTCTTCCATGCAACATTTAATTCCTGTTGTGGATATTTCATTCCAAATTTCATAGCAATAGTTGCGAACCTCTCTGCAGTTAGTAAGAGGGATTCGCATTTTCTATTATTTAACTTGACCTTAGCTTCTGTAGTATACGTGCCTCTATGAGTTTTTACATAAAGTTCATCTCTAATTACTGGTATCCTTATCCTCTCAGCTAGTTGCCTTATCTGATTAAACCATTCTTTAGTTGTAGAGAAGAAGATTAAGGGAAAATCTTGTTTTCTCATTAGCTTTAATGCTCTTTCGATCATCTCTTCAGTTGGGCCTCCTCCATGATCCCCTTTACCAAACAAGACTAAGAGCTTACTTATACCATGTTTTTTCTTTAGTTCTTCTAATTGCTTAAGTAATCTCTCAGGCTCTATACTCTCTGAATACCCACCTACTGTATGGTAGGCTAATACTTTAGAACCATCAGGAGATTCCCACCAGAATATATGGTAGGGGAAAGGTATAGGAGGTTTATTACGCTCTATCTGCCACTTAAGTTTATGAGTTACAAAATAATCTATACCACATTTCTTAAGTATTTGAGGTAGTGTCCAGCAAAAGCCGAAAGTGTCAGGAAGCCAAGCAACTTTGACATCAACTCCAAATTTTTTCATGAAATATCTCTTACCGAAGAGATATTGCCTTACTAAAGACTCTCCACAAGGTAGATTGGCATTATGCTCTACCCAAGAGCCTCCCACAACTTCCCAGCGACCTTCATGAATTTTATTCTTTATTTTTTCGAAGATTTTTGGATAGTATTGTTCCATCCACTCATAAATTTGAGCAGCACTTTGAGCATAACATAATAGTGGATACTTCTCCATTAAGTTAAGTACTGAGGTAAATGTTTTAGGACATATCTCATGTATAGTCTCATCACGTGTCCAGAGCCATGAGAGGTCTATGTGAGCGTTACTTATTAGAAATATCTCATCATTCACGTTAGGTAATTCTCAAGAGGAGGATATATAGGTAATTTATGAATTTGAAAAATCTCTTAAAACATAAGGTAGCTCCTTAAGGCTTTTAATAACCTTGATATTAGGGTTCTCTTTGATAGAGCTATGTACCCATTCTCTTTTTATTAGAACTGCTTTACATCCTACGATTAATGCAGAATTGATATCGTTTAATAAGTCACCTATGACTAAGGTTTCCTCTGGCTTAAAGTTAGTTAGCTTAAGTACTAATCTTATTTGCTCACTTCTTATAGGAACATTCTCTCGAGTGATGATTACCTTAAAGAGTTCTCGAACATCCATATATGCGAGTATTCTCTCAGCAACATTTTTACTTTGAAGTGTCACTAAACTTATTGAATACTTTTCCTTCAACGATCTTAATACCTCAGGAGCATCGTCTAATATTTTAACATATCTTGTAGCTTCTAGTTCGTGTTTCTCAACTATATCTGAGACTTTTTTGAATAACTCTTTGTTTCGCCATATTTCGCTATAAAGCTGAATTAAAGAATCAACATTTCTGGCTAGAAAGCTTGAAACTTCATGTTTTACATGTGTCCAATTAACTGGGAGATGTATCAGTGTTCCATCTAAGTCAAATATCAAGTGACGAATCTTCAAGTGGAATCCCCTTCTAAGAGAATACATGTCCTTTACCATTACTAATATACCTTATCTTTGATTAACTATGGTACTACACGAGAAATTTTAAGTTCTCATAGGCAATTTATGAGATATCTAGAAGGTGAGTCCCTTGGTATGGGATATTAGTGTAGCATACTACGGTAATTGTTATCCTCACCATATAACGCGAGATTTGAAAGAAATAGCAGAGTGCGGCTTTACCTCTATTACACTTTATGTTAATGAGCTTGAGCTTTTAAGACATAAGAATATAAAAAGATTCACAATACTGAGTGCTCATGATCTAGGCTTAAGAGTTTTCATAGATATGCATGGTTTCGGATTTTTCGTACCCAGTTCATTTAGTTATCTAGTACCTCAAAATCCAGAATTCTGGCAGATAGACAATAGAGGAAAAGTACGCCCTCTAAGGGGATGCCCTAATAATCCCAACTATAAAGAGTGGATTAAAGGAAGAATATATGAAGCCATAAATAAGCTTAATCCAGATGGTATGTTCTGGGATGAGCCATGCTTGGCACCCTCACAAGATTGGCCTGACGTATGGACTTGTAGATGTAAGTACTGTATTTCTAAGTTTAAGGAAGAGTATGGATATACTATGCCTATAAACATTAACGAAGATATCATAGAATTTAGAGAAAGAAGCGTTTATGGATTTCTAGCTGATATTCTTAGCTATGTTAAGGAAGTAAATTCACAAATTTTGAACATATTGTGTCTAATGCCAGAATTTACAGGAAGGTATGGTATAAGATCCTGGGATTACATAAAGGAGCTCTCAGATTTAGATGTCTTCGCTACAGATCCTTATTGGATATGGTTCAATAAGCCTTTTGAATGGTTTGTTGAACAAGCTCGTAAGTGCATAGAAATAGCCCGTAAAGCCAGAATTAAATCTCAGATATGGGTTGAGTTAATAAAAATCCCTAAAGGAAGGGAGGAGGATGTTTATAAGAGTGTGATAAAAGCTGCAGACTTAGGTGCAGATGCTATAGCCACGTGGTCCTTTAGGGCAGAATGTGGTTCAGACTTATCAGCAGAGGATCCAGATACAGCATGGCAGGCTTTTATCAGATCAATTAAAAAGATAATGGAGGTTAAAGCATAATGAAAATTGAGATTGTTGAAAAGTGGAAATTAAGTGTAGGAAAAAGCCCTGCTGAGCACGGTGTCTATAAGTTAGGATATTTATGGTTAGCACCTACATTTCGTAATGCGTTTTGGAAGGTAGATCCAGAGAATGGAAAGGTAGTAAGGAAATTCGTAATGCCTGACAACGTATGGGGAGCTCCATGGGTTGAAAAGGAAAGGATAATTGGTGCTTCGTTAGGTGGATATATTAGATGCTTTAATCAAGAAGGAGATATTCTCTGGACAGTAAACCCTAAACTTGGCAATTTCATTTCTGAGTCGATTACAGAGGCCTGGGAGAAATACGTAGCAGTACAATTTTCGAAAGGAGTAGCTATCGTGAGAAAGGACAATGGCGAGATCGTCTGGACTAGGAAGTGGAAGCCTGAGGGAGCTTCAGGGCAAGAACCTACATTTGATTCAGAAGAGAGACTTCTATGGGTATGTAAACCTATTCAAGAAGACAATTTGGTAGCATACAAAGAGGACGGAGATGTAATAGCTTCCTTTACATTACCTGACCTTCCAGTTAACTATGCATGTCCCCAGATATGGGATAAATACCTAATTGTAATATGTAATAAATATGTCGTAGTCATAGATAGAGTTAGAAAGAAGAAGCTTTGGGAAAAGTATTTTGGTGAAGTTGAATACGGCGGAGAAATGTGTAATGCATTAAGAGGGGGGCCCAGAGTTATAACACCTGATGGTAAACTTATAGTATGGACTGCTGATGGAGTTTTTCTATGTTTTGACCTAAAGACAGGTGATGAGATTTGGAGGCTTGATTTAGCAAGAAGAGGATATGCATCCTCCAAGTGTACAGCTATATGGGGATATGCTGGTGGAACAGCGGCAGATGGGCTATTCATAGTTCTAGGTAGGAATAATTTACCAGAGAAGAGTGGAACACCTTATGATATTAATAAGAATAGGCTCTTTATTATAAGTTACAAAAATGGAGATATAGTAAGTGTTAGCGAACCTAAATACAGAATGGCATGTTGTTGCAAGCCTATAGTAGCTAAAGGTAAGGTTATAATAGGTTCATGGTATAAGGATAAAGAAGGTAAAACATACGAGAGCTTTTACTATTGTTGGGAAATAAGAAGTTCTTCAAGTATATGGCAACCTTTAGACAGGACGTATGAGTGGCTTGGTGGATTACATCATGGCGGATATAGTAGTAAGTGCCTACTAGGAGTGGAATATAACGCTAATTAAGGCAAAAGAAGTTTTTCATATGGTTAGGATCATTAGAGGGAAGAGACATCAAGTACTAGACCTAAGTGGTCTCTATTGAGGACTACAATACCTGAAAATAAGTTATTCACTTTTATCATAGAGGGAATAGACTTAACTAGTATATCCTTTAAGGAATATACTTCATTGACAATTACACCAATAGGCTTTCCTTCTTTTCCTCGTGTAATTACTACATATCCAGTTTCATCTATGTCGTTGCCATATAATATTCTTCTAAGATCTATTAAGGGAATTAGCTCTTCATTGAAGAAGAGAGTACTAGCATTACTCCCTATACGCTTAATTAAAGCCTTGGAGAGAGGTATTATTCTAATGATCTCCATAGCAGGTAATGCAATAAAGAGATCTCCAACTTTAGTCATAAGAGCTCTCGTACTTATTGCCATTATTGAAATTGGTATTCTAATGGTAACGCGTGTTCCTTCTCCTTCTCTTGACCAAATGTCTAGGCTTCCTCCTAGTGATTCTATTTTGAATTTTATAGCATTAAGGCTTAAAGAATAAGGTACATCCCTTCTTTCTGAAATCCCGGGTAAGGTTAATAACGCTATAAGGTTGTCATAAGTGAATTCCTTCGCTAAATGTTCATTAATGATACCTTTCTTTAAGGCCCTATGAAGTATTTCGTGTAGGGAGATGCCTTTCCCATCATCTTCTACTTCTATAATTGCATAATCCTTACTTCTCCAAGCTCTTACCTTAACTGTGCCTACACTTATTTTTCCTCGTTTAATGCGCTCTTCAGGCGGTTCTATACCATGCTCTATGGAATTTCTAATAAGCGAGAGTATAAGTTCTACTAGCTCATCAGCAACTCCTTTGTCAAGGGCTATTCCTCCATCATCAAAGATGAAATCTACCTCTTTATTAGCTTCTTTTGAAATTTCTATTGCTATTTTATGAAGCCTTGGGAATACTTGATTTAAGGGTACTAATCTCATTCGTACTACGTAATCACTTACTTCTTTAATGACTCTTTCCATCCATCTCCAATAATCTATACTCCATCCTTCTTCATTTATAAGAGACTTAATTAATGACAACTCCTTAATGAGGGAAAACAATCTATCGAGTACTTCAATATTGACCTTTACTTCTTTAACAAGAATAGATTCTTCTTGAGAACGAAGCTCTATTGATTCGATAAGTTCTTCAGAGCTCTTACCTGAAATTTCTTCAGAGAGGAGCTCAGAGGGGGGAGGTATTTTCTCAATTAGTATATCCCTGAATCCGGGTATCCTCTTAAGAGATTCCTCTAATTCCCCCTCGCTCAGTTTAGAGACTAGAATAATATGAATCTTATCCTTTATAGTTCCTTTAATCAATTCTTCACCACTGGGTTTCATTTCCAAGACTATCCCTACTTTAGTGAGTACTTGTATTATTCTAATTCCAAGCAGTATGCCAGAGAGGCTGGTATCTAGTAGTAGAGTAACTTTATAAACTGAACCTCCCTCATGGAGATACTCTCTTACACGAAGTTTGTCTACATCAGATAAATGACTCATTATCCCATCCTTGAAAATATTGTCCTTTATAAAGAGCATGCTCTCATAGTAGAAATAATTATGATTTAAGAGTCGATTTCGAATATGGTATAGTAGCTCTATTAGGTAGTAGAAATAGATAATCTTCGATTAAAAGTGTATGACTTCACTACCTCTACTTCTGTCGTAAAACGCTCTTGATAGCTACTCTTTTCCGTCTGATAGAAATTTTGTAAAGATGTGAGAAGGATAACTTTCTATTCAGAAGGAAGAGATGGAAAGAGTACATTAGCATTAAGTTTGTCTTTAGCATTAGCATCTCAAGGACGTAATGTGTTTCTGCTTAAAATAACGTCTAACATAAATGAAGAACTGGAAGAGCTGGAAATTGAGGGTTTAAAGCCTTTAAATGAGTTCATTAAAGGAAAAGAGACCTTTAGAGAGACTACCAGTAGCATTGAGAATTTGTGTAATATTATGGATGGTAATGTCCTATTCGCTGTACTTTCTTCAGACTATGAACTTATTAATGTTTATGGTGAGAGCCTCATGGATATAATATCTAATAAGATCGATGACGTTTACTTTATAAACGACATAATAGTAGACGGATCTCCAAATGCTAAGGAGCTTAGTACTATAATGATGCTTTCCAGCGACGTAGTGTTGATACCATTTAGACCCTTAAAAGAAAGTATAATGAATGCGTATAAATTATCAAGGATACTAAATCACTTCAATATTACTCATTACTTGATAATGAACATGGCGTCCTACAATAGCGGGGAGATCCTTAAGTTTATATCTCAGATAACTAAGTGTAAGGTAATAGGAATGGTACCAGCTTATGATATAGAGGAGGAGAGCACGTTAATCTTTAAACTTGCTAGGAGTAATATCATGAAACTACTTATTGAGAAAATAAGTGAGAAAGTTAGATGATGTTAATTTTAACGATATCATTTATTTCATCTCCTGTTTTCAAATTCTATGGGAGATTTTCCGTGAGCTTCAATTTACAAGATATACTTTATAAAATTAGGAAGCTTGAACAAGAAAAGCATAGACGTGAGCCGAATGTATACTGGATTACAGATCTAATTAGATGTCCCTTAAAGCGTGAGTATGAGTTTAAATATCCCGAACTTCTGATTGGTGAAATATTTGAGCCAAGATTCTTACTAGGAGAGTTAGTACACCTTGGGTTAAGAAGTACGCTATTGTGGGCTAAGGAAAATAAGTTATTAGAAGGAGAGATAGAGGCAGAGGTAGAAGGGGAAAAGGAATTAGATATAGGTGATAAGAAGATATCAATTAAAGGAAGAATAGACTTGATACTTACATTTAATGGTAAGCGAATAGGTTATGAAGTCAAGTATGTAAGGACAGATACAGGAATACCTTATGAGCATCATAAGCTTCAAGCAAGGCTATACCAATGGCTTCTTAACTTGGATGAAGTATATTTAATTTACATAACTCCTGAGAGAGTAGCAGAGTACAATCTCAATAATGAAAGAATTAGCGACCTTGATATAATAGCTATAGTACGAGAGCAAGTTATAAAGACTAAAGTTCCTAGGTGGCCTTGGGAATGCAGGTATTGTCCTTTCTCAGTAATGTGTTCTTATAAGAAAGTGTAATTGTCTATACTCGAGTATTTTCGTCTAAGCCTATAAATGCGTGCTCTTAAATCTATGATTTCGAAGAATTCTAAGAAAGAAGAGTCTAAACTCTCTGTAGCTCCTAGGATAAGGTAACCTCCTAGTCTGAGTGATTTTATAAACTTATGAATGACTTTATGTTGTGCCTGCTTATCAAAGTATATGAGTACGTTCCTACAGAATACTATGTCCATGTTGCTGAGTGGTCTGTCCTTTAGTAAGTTATGTCTTTTGAAAAGAACCATTCGTTTGAGATCACCTCTTATTACATAATCTCCTTTAATGTTTTTATTGAAATACTTAAGTAATAATCTCTTATCTACATTCCTTAAGCTCTCAATTCTGTAAATGCCTAGTTCTCCCTTTCTTAGGGCGGTAGCATCTATGTCTGTAGCATAGATATATACGTTTATCTTACATTTCAATATGTCCATTAGTTCTTTTAAAAGAATAGCTATAGTATAAGGTTCTTCCCCATAAGAACATCCTGCACTCCATATTCTTAAGGAGCCTCTTATCTTTGATTTCCTCTTTAAAAGAGGTACGAAGACTAGATCTTCTATTCTTTTCCAAATATGTGGATCACGAAAGAAACAGGATACATTTATCGCAATATTATCGAGGAGCTTGTATACTTCCTGAGGGTTCTTTTCTAAGAACTTTAAATACCTCCAAGCACTATCTATGTGTAAGAATACCATTCTAGCGTAAATCCTTCTTCTTAAAAATTCCTTTTTGTACTGGGTAAGATCAATCCCATGTTTATAGGCAAGTTTCCTTAAAATTAAATCAACTATATAATCGCTTACTAGATTACGTATCAAGTTCTACACCTAAAGCCTCTTCTAAGAGTATAAGAGACGAGAATATGCCCATTATTAACATAAAAAAGTACGTTTCTGCCGCTCCTTCCGCCAATATCTTGGGCTACTACTTTGATTCCCCATTCTTTAAGACGTTTCTTAGCCGCTATTACGTTTCTTTCACCAATATTAGAATCTAATATTGATAATATATGAGCACCACCAATCAGTGCTGCTTCAAGATCTTTCAATTCACTACCTAATGCCATAAACTTCTTTACCATGAGATCTACGAGTACTGAGGCATATTTCTTGCCCTCAGACATTCTTCTTAGAGGATATGAAGGTTGAGGTAGAAGAGCATGAGCTAAACCTCCAATTAGTCTAATACTATCGTATAGGATTATAGCAACACAGGAGCCAAGTCCCCATGTGGCTATCTTTACATTACCATAACTAACACAGTATTCACCTATATTGACTGAAAGGCAGTTCAGTCTATCAGTAATTCTATTAACTGCTAGGAGCTTTAGGCTCACCTATGTCACCTCGGGGATTATTATTAGTTTAATATTGTTGACTAGTAAGTCCTCGAAATTAAGGTAGTACACGTATACTTCCTCTTGTAATTCAGATAGGAATGCTATGATACCATCTATTATGGCGTTAACTTCATCTATGAGGACCTGTGGTTTTATATAAAAAATCGTTATCCCTAACATATTTGCCATTTCTGATATGAAATTACCCAGTACGATGTTGCTGAATTCTTCAAATGCACTTTCATAGATTTCTTCATGATCAGCAGAGATTTCATGAACGAGATACTCAGTTAATCGAGAAGCTTCACTAACTGGACAGATTAATAGGGCAAAACCCCTAAGTCCTTCGCTTATTCGAGATATAGCTACTACTATTTCTCTTTTCTCTGTAGTGAATAAATCTAATAGAGCTTCAGGTTGTAGTGAAATTAGGCCAGATATCTTTACATTTACTTTTCTATTTAGCATAATGGATAAAGTAGTAGCTACTTTTTCTGCAGCTTTATCTCCTACAGCTCTTAAGATCTTAATAATTTTTTGTGACAACATCATTCACCCTTTCTTTTATGAGCATATCTACATCCACTATGAGGCAGAGACTACCATCACCAAGTATGGCTACCCCTGATAACCATCTTATACCTTTCAATAGAGAGCTGAGGGGTTTTACTACAACGTCTTCTTGGTCTAATACTGAAGATACAGATAAGCCCACTTGTATGGATCTCCTACTATCTGTAACTATTATTATAGTATCATATGGACTAACCTTAGAAATTCCCGAAAGACTCACTACAGGAATGAGTTTATTGTTGACATCAATTAAAATCTCGTTCTTGATTCTAATTAGAGAGTTATTAGATACTCTAATTACTCTTACCACGTTTGATATAGGTATTGCAAAAAGGTTGTCTTCTATTCTTACTATCATGACCTTTAAAGTTGCTACTTGAAGGGGTAAACGTAATGTAATTCGTGTGCCTTGATTCACCTTAGACCATAGCTCTACGGAGCCACCTAGTTCCTCTACTTTGCTCTTTACAGTACTCATGCCTATTCCTCGTCCAGAGATCGAAGTAACTTTCTCTTTTGTCGAAAAGCCTGGTGTGAATATTAAATTTAGAATTTCTCTATCCGAGAGACGAGACGCTATATTTCTTGAAATAATCCCTTTCTTGATAGCAACTTCTCTAATTATGTTGGGATCTATTCCTTTTCCATCATCCTCTACTTCTATGACTATATAGTTTCCTTCCTTTCTGGCAGAGACTTTTAACGTTCCCTTAGGTATCTTGCCCTTAGCTATCCTATCCTTAGGAGGCTCGATGCCATGGTCAATAGCATTACGTACTAAGTGAATTAAAGGGTCTAATATTTCTTCTAATATTCTTCTATCTACCCTTATCTCACGTCCCTCTATTATTAAATCGACTTCTTTGCCTGCTTTCTTAGATAAGTCTCTTACCATTCTGGGTAGCAGTGAAAAAATTTGTTCAAGTGGTATAAGTCTCATTCGCATAACGACTTCGCTTATATCAAGGACAAGTCTACCTAACTTAGAAATAGACTCTTTAAGTTCATGGATATCATACAAGCGTGAAAGTCTATTTAACCTCGATTTTAAAAGTAAAAGCTCACCGACAAGATTGAAGAGTTTATCGAGGTCGTTTACGCGTACTTTCACTTCCTCAATTTTATATTTTAAACTGGAAGAAGAGCGTAGATGAGCGCTTTTTTTCTCATCAATAGAAGACTCAATTTTTTGAAGAAGATTTTCTAATATGCTTTCTACTTTCTCACCGACATTTGTTTTTAAGATACTTCTATCGAGTGTAACTTTAACCTCCTCTATATTAATGGACTTAATATCAGGCATCTTATTGAGCTCAGCTGTTATCGTATTAATGGATTCATTCGAAGACAAGAGAATAGAGAAGAAGTTCTCCTTCAGCGAGCTTATATCAGTAGGCGAGGTAGAAATAACTTTGCCTACTTCTGATAATAACTTAAGAATAAGGAAAGCTCTAATTTTCTTAATATTACATGCTTCATCTAATACAACAGTTATTTCGAATAATCGATGATCTTTACCTAGAAATGATAAGAGCTTCTCTTTATCTATCATATACTTTTCAAGAATCTTACTAATAGCATCTTTGTTTGATTTTGCAACATTGTTAAAGATGCTATGATCTAATTCTATTTTCTCGTTCCTACTAAAGGCGTCTATAGCATTTCGTAATTTATCAATAGCCTCTAATACTACATCTATTACATTAGATGAGAGCTCTAATTTTCCTTCATAAATACTAATAAGGAAGTCTTCCATTTTATGAGCGAAAGCCGAAATGTGCTCTGCACCTACCATTCCAGCAGAGCCCTTTATAGTATGAAGAAGGCGCATTGCTTCGTTAATGCTTTCTTTAAAATCTTCTCTTCTCTGATGTTCTAAGGATAAGAATATCTCCTCTAGACGAGAGAGATAGTCTAAGGCTTCATCAACGAATAAAATTTTGTATTCATTAGGAATTTCATTCAAATCTAAATCACCTCTTTGTGAGGATCGAACAGCGTTTCTCCATTCGTGTTATGTCGTTATGGTGTAAGCTTAAGGTCACGGATAAAAATCTCTCATCGCTAAATTTTATGTTATATGTGCCAATAGCGACCAAAAAGCGTGAAATCGCATAATATAATACATTTACAACAACTAAGTACTTATGCTATTAATCGCCTGAAGAGTAAAGGTATTTTTTATCATGTATAGTAAATATGATCACGAAAGGGAGGGATGAAGATTAATGTCTTTAGAGCTTGATAGAATCGTAAGAAGAGTGCGAGAGGCTACAGATATAGTAGATACTACCTCCCAAAACTTAGCAGCAGCTATAGAAGAATTAAGTGCTTCAGCCCAAGAAATCAATACGTCCGTACAGCAAGTAGCACAAGGAGCACAGACGGCAGCCTCAAGGGCTAATGAAGTTGCAAACCAACTGCAGGCATTACTTAAAACGTTAGAAAGAGTTAGAGATTTAGCTTCAAAAGGAGCTGAGGGTGCTAGAAAAGCAGCAGACGTAGCAACTAATGAAGCGAAGAGTGGTGTGGAAGCTGTTAAAAGTTTAAGTGAGATAGAAAGTAATATAGAAAGTACAGGTAAAGTAGTTAACGTTTTAGGTGAGAAAAGTAGACAAATAAGGAGAATTGTTGAAACAATAACAAGTATAGCAGATCAAACCAATTTATTAGCTCTTAATGCTGCAATAGAAGCCGCTAGAGCAGGTGAGGCTGGTAGGGGATTTGCAGTAGTTGCTGAAGAAATACGTAAGTTAGCCGAAGAGTCCCGTAGATCTGCTAATCAAATTACTTCATTTGTTGAAGAATTGGAACAATCTATAAATAACGTTGTAAGTAGTATGGAGAGCACACTTAAGGTACTTAGAGGTAGTACTGGTCTAATAAGTAATACATTAAATAAGATACAAAGCTTAGCGACAGATGCTGAGGCTACAGCTAAAGCATCAGAAGAAATAAGTAAAGCAGTAGATGCTGAAGTTGAGAAATTACAGAAGATTCAAGCCTTCTCAGCTGAAATAGCAGCAGCCGCAGAAGAGCAGGCAGCAGCTGCAGAAGAGGCATCAAGTGCTGTTGAAGAACAAACTTCTGCTATAGAAGAGTTAAATGCTAGTGTACAGCAATTACAGGATGCTGTACAAGCATTACAAGAAGCTGTTAAGGAGCTTAGACAATATATAGCTGGTAGCAGAACTGAAAGAGGTAAAGCTAGAGGAGTAGATATCGAAAAAGTAAGAAAAGAGAGAGTAACTTCAAGAGTACATACTTAGATTAGGAGGGATCATGCATGGCTACTAGAGTGAATGAGATGCAATTTGTTACTTTCACTCTAGAAAACGAGATTTTTGGTATAGATGTAAGACAAGCTAGAGAAATAATAAAAGTTAATGAGTATACGAAAATTCCCCAAGCACCTCTCTATATAAAAGGTATAATTAACTTAAGAGGTCAGATAACTCCAATTGTAGACCTTCATGCCTTATTTGGAATGCCACCTAAAGAATTAACTAGTGATAGTAGAGTTATTATAACCGAGGTGAATGGAGAGACCGTAGGTATCTTAGTAGATTCTGTATTGGGCGTTCAGAGGATTAGTAATGAGAATATAGTGCCTTTACCTGATCTTGCGCGAAAGAGTGGTGATGATAGTATAATTGGTATAGCTAAAAGAGATGACAAACTCATCATATTAATAGATATACAAAAATTACTGACAAAGCCAGAGAATATTGAGTCGCTAGAGGGTATTAGTAAGATGGTAAAGGAAGAACATAAGGAGACATGAAATATTCTTCTTTTTATCCCTTATACATACCATTTTTGATATAGTTGTTTTAGTACTTGAAGTGCTTCTTTATAGATTTTGTTATAAAGCTTATCGTATATGAACTTATTATTGCTAGGGGAGAATATTCTAATGTTCCATTGAATGCTATTTAAGGCTTCATTAAGGGAATTGAAAATGCCTATTCCTGTAAATGCTGTCAAAGCCGCGCCCAATACTGTAGCTTCACTAAAACCTGTAATAAGAATAGGTATTCCAGTAATGTCAGCACGTATTTCATTCCATAGATTATTCTTAGAACCTCCCCCTACCACTCTTATGCATTTTATTTTAATATTAAATGCTTTTTCCAAGATCTCTAATGCTAGTCTCAGTTGATAAGAGAGACCTTCAAGGGTAGATTTGTATATATGAGCTCTAGATGATAGTAGAGAAAGACCCAACATTGTACCTCTTGTAAAGTATTTCTTCGTAGGGCCTGAATCTGTTACAAAACTTGGTATTACGAATACTCCATTTGATCCTGGGGGAATTCTTCTAGCCTCATTGATCATTACTTCGTATTCCCCAGGTTTTAATTCTGGATATAGATATTTACGTATCCATTCGAGTACTGCAGAAGCTATCATGAGGAGCTGGGGATTCCACATTCCAGGTTTAACATCAGCTTCTATTATTACTCCTTCTTCGAAAGCTACCTTATTAGGCTTATAGGAATCCATTCTTAAACCCAATATCTCCCAAGTACCACTTGAAAGAACAGCTTCACTCCCTTTAATCCCTGAAGCCATAATGGCGAATTGTGTATCGTGTCCACTAACTACTACAGGGAGGTTCTCGGGGAGTCCTGTATCATTATGAGCTTTTTGGGTTATGTATCCAACTATATCACCTGGCTCTTTCCAAGGGGGAAAGAAGCTAGCATCTAGATTTGCTAAACTTAACATATCTACTGACCAATCTCTTTTTCCTAAATCCATAGCCATCATAGTTGAGGCGCTAGTTGGATCGATATGGAATACTCCTGTTAGTCTATAAGCTATTAAGCCAGGCATCATTAACCATGTATAAGCTTCCTTAAAGACGTTGGGAGCGTACCTTCTTAGCCATATGAGCTTTAATAGTGTATTAAAGTAAATAATTTGATAGCCTGTTATCCTAAAAATCTCCCAGGGATCCATCAGCTTGGGTAATTCCTGAGCTATCTCTTTAGTTCTAGGGCACTGCCAAGAGATTGCTGGATAAACTAAGCTTCCGTCCTTCCTTACTAAAGCTCCATCAGCTCCCCAAGTAGTCACAGTTACAGCCTTTACGCTGTACCTATCCTTTAATATGCTTAATACTTCATGAGTAAGAAGACAAAGTTTATTCCATATTTCATCTATATCCCATATGAGCCAACCGGGTTTCCCATTAGGTTGTTGTATAGGAGCATTAGATTTGCTCTTTTGGGCAACTATATTACCCTTCTCATCGACAGCAGCTACTCTTATGTTAGTGGAACCACAATCAAAGACTAAGACTACATTCTTCTTCATCAATTAAAACGTATCATTGAAAATCTATTTTAGCATTGCGAATCCACTATGTATAAGCTAAGCGAGGAACTAGCCACAATTAAGGTATGAGTTAGAGTTCTAGATCCTCATAAGGATAAGTTCATCAATCGCTCATCTAATATCATTATCAACAATTAATAGTGGTGAAATTCATTGGTAAAGAGTAACCTTAATGTTGCACATCACCTTTAATAAGCTAATCTAGTATGCTTCCTAAGTCTATTTGCCATACAGAGTAACCAGGTACTCTCCTCTTGTTATCTTTGTATATATCAAAACTAAGTTCCGCCTCCTTACTCTTTTTAACATACTTTATTACAACTCTATTCTCTCCTTGTCTTAGATGTGCCTTGAAGCGATACATTACTGGATTCCATATATACTTCCCTATCTTCTTACCTAATAATAGGCCATTGAGCCATACTTTTATATCACCAGAAGCCCCAATAACTAACTCTACATCCCTCTCATTAGGAGATACTAGACGGTGAAGCAAGTAGATACAATACTCTCCTTTAAATTTGAAGAAATCATTTAAAGGTAGTTTGCTCTCTGGAGATGAGAGCTCTATACCTTTTTTGAAAAGCGATAACTCTTTTCCTGAAGTTATCAGTGACTCATCAACATAATTTTTCTCTATGTCTGCGACATCTTCTATCCAGTTAGGGCTCTCCCAAAATGGGCCTAGGACATACCATAATCTAGCGCCACATAGCCCGAATTCCTTTTTCCATATCTTGCCATAGCTCTCTCTCAGGGTTACTCGAAGTATGTTCTTATCCCATAGTATGCCATGAGCTGGAGCTTTAATTTTAAACCTATAAGCTGATGTGCTTTGGGGAGGGATTCTGACATTGATAGGATCAGAAACTATCCAACCCTTAGGAGCGCTTAGTGATAACACACCCTGCAAATATTCACTATGATTATTCTTGATAATGATATCTAGCTCTTTAGTTTCATTTTTACATATAGAAGGTAAGCCAAGATAATTTACTTGAATTTCAACCTTAGGTAAAGGTCTTCCAAGAGATATACTCTTAGAGAGTTTTATTACCTCCTCAGGAACATGTACTATCTTTACGTCTGTATTAAGTGCTTTAGAAACCGCTATCCCTATAGCGCATGTCTCATGGGCTAGATCGGATATTCTGTAGCTTTTTCTAGGAAGAGGGAAACCCATTTCAAACCTATCCATAAGAGGGGCTTTCCACTTAAGAGGAATATTATTCTCTCCTAATATACCCCCTAATATAGCACCAGCTGTCGCACAAGTACAGTCAGTATCATAACCACAGTTTAAAGCTATTAATATCGTATTGACGAAGTTATAGTTACCCCAAAGAAGTGCAATTAGAGTAAATCCTATATTTTGATATACGGAAGTAAAATCTGGTCGCCCAAAATTCTTGAGAACCTCATCCCTTGCTTCTTTCCAATTTAGGCCCTGATGCCTGCATTCCTTGACTAGTTCTATTACATTTCTAAGTTCAGAGTTTTTTGGAACGTACTTTAAGCCTATTTCTATCAGTTTATTAATGTCCTTTTCAAAGAATAGTGAAGCTTCAATTGCAGAAAAGAAGGATTCGGCCCATACAGAATCTCTCCAATGATCTAATACTCCGTCCTTCTCAGCATACCAGATAGCTAAATCTGGATTTCCTGGACAAATGAATCCCCAGATCTCGGATCTTATAGGACATCCCATAGATTCACGGAAGTACTCGTTATCAAACCAACCAGAAACGGGAGGTTCTATTCCACGCTTAAAATTCTTTAAAAAACGACCATATTCATTAAAGTAGTACCAACAATGCTCTATCCATTCCTCAGCTAAGTCCTTACTTGTTATAAAGATACCTCTTTTCTTAATTGTGTGTAACCATAATACTTGTAAATCTAAATCATCGTTCGGAGGCCATTTCTTAGGAAAAGCTGTCTCCTCTGTGAAATTATGAATTGTCTTTTGTCCTTCTACTTGAGCACCTACCGCACCTCCTATGCATTTACCGATCCAACCTCCATAAACTTTGTTAAAGTATGTATAATAGTCTAGTATTAGCATGAACGTCACCCTCAAATTAATAGGTAAAGATCTAGGTTTTATAAGAGACTCTAATTATCACCGCGTAAGCAATAACTATCAGCATTAAGCTTAAGGAATATGCTCTTATCTTAGTAGATATTACCAAGGGGGTATTGGATGTTAAAATAAATGATAATATGATAATGAAGATTTATTATTGCTAGCTATTTCCCAAGGAAGTTTTTAAGATTGAGGAGACCATCCTTCAACTCTCTCTATAGCTTCTCGGGCTCCTCTTAATAGGAAACGATAATCAGAGTCGATGGCACAGAATTTAAAGCCCATTTCAAGTGCTTCATTTATATTATTTATATTGCAATGCATACCAGGAGCTACTCCGTATCTCTTACACGCGTCTAGGACTATTTCAAGTGCTTTTCTAAATTTAGGATGTCCCCACTGTCTAAATACTCCAAGATTCATAGATAGATCGTTTGGCCCTATGTAGCATGCGTCTATACCCTCTACTGTGAGTATATCATCTATATTCTTTAACGCTTCTTCAGTTTCTATTTGAACTACTACTAGGAGTTCTTCTTCTACGGTTTCGAAGTATTCAGGATCTCTTACAGCAGCTCTTCTAGGACCACAGCCTCTCAGACCTCTAGGAGGATAACGACAATATTTAACAGCATTTATAGCATCCTCTTTAGTATTAACCCAAGGGATTACTACACCATATGCTCCTATATCTAAAGCGCGTTTTATTAGTACCATGTCGTTCCATGCAACTCTCACTAATGGAACAGTTTTAGAGAAACTTGAAGCCTGCATCAAAACTTGAACTGTTTCAAAGCTGATAGGGCTATGTTCCATATCAAAGACGAACCAATCAAAGCCAAGGGTTGCTAAGAATTCAGCTACATCAGGATGTCCTATAGTTATCCACGTCCCGATAGAAGGTTTGCCAGCTTTTAATTTAGCTTTAACAGGATTCTTCACGAAATATCACCTTAGTAACTTTGACCTAAGACTCGATATATAATACTTTAGCTTAAAGAAAGTCAAAGGATAA
>CAZFCQ010000002.1:0-49296 GCA_964517845.1 uncultured Thermoprotei archaeon
AGGCGTTAATCGTCTTTATAATTTCCTTTAATACCTCAACCATATAATTGACTTCTTCCTTAGTATTGTATATGTAATAACTGGCTCGAACAGTACCTTCGATACCTAATCTTTCATGAAGAGGATGAGCGCAATGTTTTCCTGTACGGACAGCTATACCATAAGTATCAAGGAGTGTGCCTATTAAATGTGGATCTTGTCCCTTTATGTTAAAGGAAATAATTCCTCCCCTTATATCTGAGTTAAGTGGGCCGTATATTTGGATCCGATCATTAGGTTCCTCTTTAAAGAGCTTTAAAGTAAATTCTACTAGTCTTTTTTCATGCTTTCGTATTTCATTCATTCCAATATTAATTAAGTATCTTATCGCTTCTCTTAGTCCTATTACCCCAGCTATATTAGGAGTGCCTGCTTCGAAACGTAAAGGGGGTTTATAAAATGAAACAGAATACATCCCTACTTCCTCAACTGCCCCACCTCCTACTCTAAGGGGGTGCATTTCCTCTAATACCTCTAATTTCCCCCATAGAACTCCTATTCCAGTTGGTGCAAGCATTTTATGACCACTAAATGCTAAAAAGTCAGCACCTATTTCTCTCATATCAACCTTCATATGAGGTACTGATTGAGCACCATCAACTACTACTAGTGCCCCTACCTCATGTGCTCTTTTTACTACTTCATTAAGATCGTTTATTGTACCTAGCACATTCGACATTTGAGTTATGGCTACTATCTTAGTTCTCTTGTCAATCATATTTAATAACTGATCATACCTTAATGTACCATCATCTTTAATATCTACATAAAGTAGCTTCGCATTCTTAAGCTTAGCTACATGCATCCAGGGTAGTAAGTTACTATGATGCTCCATGATAGTTGTTATAATCTTATCTCCTTGCTCAAGGTTATATAAGCCCCAGCCATAAGCTACTAAAGTCAAGGAATCTGTCGCATTTAAAGTAAATATTATCTCTGAAGAGTCATATGCATTTATGAATTTAGCAACGGTTTCACGTGCATCTTCGTACATCTCTGTAGCTTCCTGGCTTAGAGTATGAACTCCTCTGAAAACATTACTATAATGCTTCTCATAGAAATCTACTACCGCGCTTATTACCTGTCTAGGCTTTAAGGTAGTAGCAGCATTATCGAAGTAGACTAAAGTTTTCCCTCTAATCTTTCTTTTTAAGAGGGGGAAGTCCTCACGTATAGCATAGGGATCTAAATGAACCACTTACTGATCACCTTTCCTTTCTCTTGTTCCATACATTTGGAGATACCTTTCAAAATGTTCCACATATTTGAATCCATCATCTGAAAATAACAGTACAAATACTCCCTTCTCTTTCTCTGCTAGCCTTTTATATGCCTGAAATACTGCTCCTGAACTTAGACCTATAAGAAGGCCTTCCTTACGAGCTACCTCGACAACCCCTTCTACTGCTTCCTTCCAGCTTATATCTATTATTTTATCTATCTTAACCATAGGTAACCACTTTGGTCCAGTTTCTACTCTCTTTATCCCAGGGATAGTTGAGTCAGGAGCTGGTTGAACTCCTATGATCTTTACATGATCGTCGTATTTTTCCTTTAACCTTTTAGAAATCGCTGCTATATGCCCTGAGGTTCCTATTCCTGCTATAACAAAGTCAGGTGTTCTACCAATAACTTCTAATTGCTCTATTATCTCCTTAGCTGTTGTTTCGTAATGGATTTCGAAGTTAGCGTCGTTTTCGAACTGGTTTAAATTAGTAGCGCCTATCTTCTTAGCATGCTCACTAACTTCAGTCCAGAATTTTCTATCGATTGTCTGATAATCGGTTTTAACTACATTAGCTCCTAAAAATTTGAGTAATACTTCGGTAGTTTTAGGTGTAGGCTTGGGAAGATATACTGTAAAGTTTAAACCAAGAATGTTGGAGAGACAAGTTAAAGCAATACCTACGTTACCTGATGAAGCTTCTTCTAATACACGATACAAGGTACCCTCCTCTAATGCCTTTATAAGCATATTCCATACTGGGCGGTCTTTAACACTTTTACTAAAGGCATTATAAAACTCTAATTTAGCCCATACCTCTCTCTTTTCATCACACTCAGTCTCGAGTCTTACTAATGGGGTAGGCCATCCATCTACTAGCAATGAAATGGTGTTCGGAAATACCCTCTTTTCTTTATTAAATGCTTCTTTAAAATATAGGATATCCATCTGAATCCCCTATGATTAATTTCCTAACTAGGATAATTTATCTCAGGAATTTTAATTCCTATTAGGATATGCCTGGAAGTCTTAAGTGGAAGTTTCCTCCCCCTCAATCCCGCTTCTATAACCATATCCTTAGTAACTTTAACTCCAGGCCTCCACTTTAGTTAGAAGCTGAGATAATCTTACTATGGGATTTTGTGTACAACCTTTGGTTTTTCTCTAAGATCTATTTCAAAAACTTCAAGTTTCACTTGATTCACCCTACCGAAAATCTTTTATACATTCGCTCTATCAACTCCTCTACCTCTAAGGCTTGCTCCTCTTCACGTGATAGTCCCTTAGGTATCCACTCAGGTATCTGCTTTTTAACTTCTGAATAACACTTTCGTTGGCTCTTTTTAATGCATCTACAGCTAATATGCTACAGTAATACTTTATTGAAGGTAATCCTCCTAGTTCTTTAGTCACTTCTTCCCATGTAATCTGTCATGCTTCTCTAAGGGTCTTACCCTTCACTAGTTCAGTAAGTATACTAGTAGCTGCGATGTTAGCAGCACAGTCATAACTTTCAAAGAAAGCCCTCTCTATAACCTCTTTCTCATTTATCTTCAAATAAATTGAAATTACATCACCACAAGTAGGACTTCCAGCCTGTGCAACTATTGTGGCATCTTCTAAACGTCCCATGTTCTTAGGATTACGAAAGAGCTCGAGAGACTTTTTAGCTTACTTTTGAATCTTTATGTTTAGGAGTAAGAGGACTAAGTTTCCTTAACCTTCTTACAGCATCAGATATTTGGGAAAGAGCATATTTTATATCCTCGATCTTATGATATCGTGATATCTTAAACACTATACTATCACGTGCCTCTTCATGCTTTCTACCTATTGCAAGTAGAACATGACTTGGTTCTAAAACCCTACTAGTACAAGCACTACCCCATAGCCCTTTAAATTAAAGAAGGGAAGCATAGCTTCTACTACTTCAGTAGGAACCCATCCTGAATTCTCATGATCAAAATAAACTTCCTTAGGGGGATTTACCATACTTCTTCAAAAGCTCACGTATATTGCTCATCAAGATCAAGTCAATATAACACTTTTATGAAGAATATAAAAAGCTTAGTGTAAGTCTTCTAAGAGATAGTCTCCTTGGGGACTATCTTTCTAGTAAGTAATGTATCAAGGCTTCCTGAACGATATCCTAATAGATCTAATGTTACGAACTTATACCCCAATCTAATAAGGGCTTGAGCAACCTTATCCATGAGTTCTTCATCGAAAAACTTTCTTCTTTCATCTCGCCCTACTTCTATCCTAGCTATGTACCCGTGATCTCTGACTCTTAGTTGATGAACTCCTGTTAATTCCTTTATTATTTTCTCAGCCTTAGCAATCCTTTGAAGTCTTTCAGCAGTTATAGTCTCTCCATAGGGTATCCTTGATGCTAAACACGCCATAGATGGTTTATTCCAATTAGGCAATCCTAGAGCCTTAGCTAATAGACGTACTTCGTCTTTAGTTATCCCTGCTTCTGCTAATGGACTATGAACACCTGCTTCCTTTAAAGCTAAGAATCCAGGTCTATGTCCTATGAGATCTGATGCATTAGTTCCATCGATTATAGCTCGTGCATTGTATTTCTCAGCTACTTTAGCTAGTTGATTTATTAGGCTTTTCTTGCAAAAATAACATCTCTCAGGAGAGTTCTTTACAAAATTGGGATCAGCTAACTCATTAGTCTCTATCAAGATATGCTTTACGTTCAGCATTCTAGCTATTCTCTTAGCCCACTGGAGGTCCTCTGTAGGATATGTGGGTGATATGGCTGTTACAGCTATTACCTTATCTGATCCTAGAGCTAAAGCGGCTGTAGCCAGCGCTAATGAACTATCAACACCTCCAGAGAAGGCTACTACCACCGGCCCTCCTTTCGACTTATACCACTTAATGAGTTTCTCAAATTTATCCCTAAGCTCTTTATTCAGTTTACTCTTGATTTCAGGAATTGATATCATAGGCCTGCCCATCTGATCTTTTTGCATAACACGATTATAAACTCCACCACTTGGCTTCCTATATATCTCGCATAAACAGATTTAGCTATCCCTATATCCCTAGTCCCTTTAACTATAGCTCTTCCGTCAGGGAAGATGATAAACTGATATCTATCGTCATCAAATAGTAATACATATCCATTATATGAAACTCTCCCTATCCTAGAGAGCCTCGAGGCAAATTCTTGAAGATTCAATTTAAGGTCCTTACTTGGCGATATTTGTACTGTACCCCTACTACAAAGAGCTTGTGCTCTTACTTTCTTGCCCTCCAAGTACCCATACTTTCCTTTAAAGCAGACAGGACATCCTTCTCTTCTACGTACCTTTAACTTAATGATACGTAGATTCCATACATCAACATATACAAGTTCATCCTTGACAACTTCGAAACCCATTAATAATTTTAAAGCTTCTGTCACTTGTATTGAAGACACTATCATTACAATAGTATTCATTATACTAGCGGTCTCACAGGTCGATAAAACACCTGGAGGAGGATTTGGTATTAGACAGCGAAGACAAGATGTCTTGCTGGGTATTATATTCATGATCATACCGTAAGTTCGTATAACAGCTCCATATACCTAAGGCTTCTTAAGTTTATGGCAGGCATCATCTATCAAGAACCTGGTCTCAAGATTCTTTCTTCACGTCATATTCATCAAAAAGGATTTGCCTCTGTAAGTTAGTGAAATCAACTATATCTCTATCTACTAACTTAAGCCTTCCAACACCCGCTCGTACCAGTAGTTCTGCAATACATAAGCCTAATGCACCGCAACTTATAACTGCCACACTACTTTCATATAACTTCAACTGATCTTTTATTCCTCGTTCCCATAATACTATCTGGCGACCGTATCTATCTAGAAAACTACTACTAAGATCCTTTGTATCATGTATTGCTTGTATCATGAGCGTACTATTATCACTATCTCATAAAAATATAACTCGGTTATAGATAACTCCTAACATCATATTTTGGCAATTCTACATTAGATTTCAACCTTCTCTTAATAGATGAACTTAGTGAGAAAAAAGGAAAATCCTCTCTAATTCCTATCAGTTGGTTCGGTATTCGTCATCTATCAGTAAGGGGATACGCTCATCATCCTCAAGTAATTTTAGTCCTTACTAGACTTAAATATTCCTTAATTATTGAAGGTGGTGAAATACCATATCAATATCAATTCCCACGATCTGAGTAATGGTAAATAGCTTTCCTAACTAAAACTAAAGAAGCACATGAGATTATAAATAGGCTTTAGGCCTCTGCTTGTACTTATTACACGCTTTAAAGTAAATCTCTAAGTTCCTTATAGGCACATTGTCTGGTATCGAACCTGAAACATTAATAAAATAGCCAGGGTAAGGCCCTGCTACGTTTATGCACTTTCTAACTTCTTTTACTACATCCTCATAGGTACCGTAAGTTAATACACCTACGTCGACACCGCCAACTATAACTTTATCATTACCATACTTCTCAGCTATATAGTTTAAGTTTGTACACTCCTCTATTATGAACCCATCAGCACCTGCCTTAGCTATAAGATCAATTATAGATGTTACATCTCCATCTGAGCAAAATAGCACAACTATATTTTTTGATCTAAGTTCCTTCCATAATCGCATATACCATGGAAAGATGTATCTTTTAAGCCATTTAGGCGAGAAAAAGGGGCCTTTGGTTGAGCATATATCATCATGGCTTATAAAAACCTTGATATCCGTTTGGGCCCACGCCCTAAATTGTAATAATGAAAGACTACCAAACCTATTAATTAAACGCTCAAAGCTCTTTGGATCGCTATATGCTGCCTTTACGGTCCATTTAAGTCCAAAAGTCATTATAAGCCACATAAAGCATGTAAGGTAAGTACCTCCTGGTACTACCTGATTATGAAAGATTTTTTGGGTTTTACTATGTTCTCTATTAAAGTGATCTACTAATTCATCTACACTTGGTATCTCCCATTCCTCAAAAGGATCAAATTCGAGTATTTCTTCAATTGACCTTATGGTGAACGTAGTTCTCCATGTAGTTGGAAAAGCCTTTGACCATGAATCTTTTCGGGATATGAACTTCTCTCCCTTTCTCTTCATCATATTCCAAGGGTGAATATAGTCTAAAGTAAACCATATCATATCAAGATCAAGGAAGTCGTAAGTCTTCTTTAACGCCTTCGTAGGTTGCTTAAGAGGGTTAATTCCTGAAATCTTAGCTATGAACCTCGTATGTTGGATAAATTCTATTTGTGCAACCTTATCACTTTCTTCAAGATATATTGCTGATAATCCCCGTTCATAACACATGAATAGTTCTCCCAAAGAACGTTACGTATCCAAACTCCATTAAATAAAGAGATAGAATATGCTAAAGTTCATCTGCATGCTTCTGAATCTTAATTATTGCCTCAACTATATCATCCATATCCTCTTTAGTACCTAGGAAGAGATATTGAGGTAATGCTACGCCTTCCTCATAATGTGCTTTCTCAGCTATAGGGCATCCCTTATTTCTCTTAACGAATAATTCTCTTAATGCTGGATCTCTCGGAGGAGCTAAGGTTAAGTGAAGAGGGGCTTCTATTCTTGAACAAGGTATTCCCTCCGCATTAAGTGCTTTAATGAACGCTTCCAAAGGTGCTCCTTTGAAATAGCTTGAGTCATATTTAAATACATAAGGCCATGGCTGATGCTTAGTTAATCTCGGATCTACACGTAATGGCGTTACACCGTCAACCTCTTCTAACCTCTTACTTAAATATTCGCTATTTCTTTGTCTTGTTCTTAATTGTTCCTCTAACCTTTCTAGCTGAACTAATAATATCGCCGCTTGAAACTGTGTCATCCGATAATTCCACCAGTTAAGCCAGTGAAATGTACCCACAGCGTATATACTTCCTCCTCTTATTCGGCCACAATCCTTAAGAGCATGACACCTTTCAGCATACATACGATTATTAGTAATTACTATACCTCCCTCTCCAGCAGTCATAAACTTTCCTTGTTGAAAACTAAAACATCCCATATCTCCTATTGATCCTACAGGTTTATCTTTCCATACGAAACCATGAGCTCTAGCACAGTCCTCTATTACTACTAATTCGTTTTCTCGAGCTATCTTCATTATCTTATCCATGTCAGGAGCATTATTATAATTATGAACAGGAATTATAGCTTTTGTTTTATCTGTTATAGCCTCTTCTACTTTATCCGCATCCATACAATATGTTTCTGGATCTACATCCACTATAACTGGTATACCCCCTGACATTAATACCGCACTTCCTGTTGCCCAAAATGTAAGAGCTGGTACTATTACCTCATCCCCTGGATTTATACCTGCAGCTAATAATGCAATATGTAAAGCTGTAGTTCCACTACTTACACAAATTCCGTACTTACAACCATGATAACGAGCAAACTTTTCTTCAAACTCTGCCTCTTTAGGTCCACTTCGTCCAACTCCTCCACCCCAGAAGCGACTTCTTAGAACTTCCTCTAATGCTTTTAACTCTCGTTCATCGTATATAGGCCATTTAGGCCATTCTTTACTTCTAACAGGCTTACCTCCCTTAATTGCCAATTCAGACAAAGCTACATCCCCTCTTTGGTATATTAGAAAGAAAACTGTTATATCTTTTCAAGAATCCTCTTTCTAGCCTATTTTTGTCATTTTCAACTTCAGAGAGCCTAATGGGCGATCATACTGATCAATTTTTAATGCATATGCATTAAAAATCAAATGAATATGTCCACGTTCAAAAGCTTTCTTATCACACAACTTTAAGTTAAAGTAAGGAAATATGAAACCTAAAGTCGTATCATTTGACTTAAATGGAACACTCGTGACGCATGAATATGTAAACTACTTTTGGGAGGAATTACTCCCTAAGCTATACGCTGAAAGAAAGGGACTAAAAGAAAGTGAAGCAAAAGAGATAGTCTTTTCTTTATATGAGAAAGTAGGATCCTACGATATAAGGTGGTATCTACCAGAGTACTGGATTAGACGTCTAGATTTAGGCATAAAGTTTAAGGAACTAACTTCTGTCTTAAAGAAAAAAGTCGTACTTTATCCTGAGGCTTTAGAAACTCTACACTACCTTAAAGATAAAGTTGAGCTTCTAATACTTACAAACGTGAGCATAGAGTTTGTAAATGTGGTCTTTAGCAGATTTCCCGTATTTAAGAAAGTATTTAGCTCAGCATACTCATGTGTTTCTCACTTCTACCTTCCTAAAAAAGATGAAAGATTCTATAAGACCATACTTAGATTAAAAAGACTAAAACCTCATCTGCTTATTCATGTGGGCGATGATCATATTTATGACTATAAAGTCCCTCGAAGAATAGGTATACAGGCATATTATATAAATAGAGAGAAGTGCCATAATAGCACAGCATTAAAAGACTTAAGAGATTTCATTAGATTAATTGAAAATATCCTAAAATAGTGAAATGCCTGCTTCATTATGATCTTATGTCAAAAGTCCTTCATCTACGAAAGGCACTTAAATATAAACTTCTTCATCATATTCGTTATAACTATATACTGACCTGTTGTGATGAGATTGGCCGCTACTGAAAAGACAGATGATGAAGAACTAAAAGCTGAGCTACTATGAGCGAGTATCATAATCCTAAAATAGTGATACTGCTTCTAAGGTCTATTCACTATGATACCGTGATTGTCTAAGTAAACTATGTAATGATCATATTAAAGCGACCTATCAGGCTTTGATATAGGCTAAATACTGATTTATTAATAATCTTGAAAGTTGAGGAGAAGAAAGCTTTACCCTTAACGATGATTGTAAGATGCTTTAATAACTTACTAATAGATCATCGTTTTAAGAATTCATGGGTGGTATTAGGATGAAAGTATACATACTTGTAGATATGGAAGGCATTAGTGGTATTGTAAGAAGTGAACAGGTTAGTGGGAGTGGAAGTGAATATGAAGAGGCTCGATATCTTTTAACTAAGGATGTGAATGCAGCAATAGAAGGAGCTTTAGAGGGGGGAGCTACAGAGGTAATAGTTAATGATCTTCATGGAGCAAGAGGAGGATGTAACTTAATTCCTGAAGAACTACATCCAGAAGCTAAATACATATGGGGGCATAGTAGATGGAGATTACCTTTACTTGATAGAAAATTTGATTGTGCATTCATGATAGGTTACCATGCTATGGCAGGTACTGAGAAAGGAGTATTATCTCATACTTTCTCTTCAAAATCTATCTATCGTGTTATAGTTAATAATTATGAAGTAGGCGAAATCGAAATAGACGCTGCAATATTAGGCACAAAGGGCATTCCTGTTACATTAATCACAGGATGTAAGGAAGCTGTAAATGAAGCTAGAAGGTTCTTAGGTAATGGAATTGAAGGGGTTATAGTAAAGGAAGGTTTAAGCAGAAGAGATGCTTTATGCCTTTCACCTATAAAAGCGAGATCTTTAATTAAAGAAAGTGCAAAAAGAGCTCTTAATAAGGTTAATAACGTAAGGCCATTTACTTTCAATGAACCAGTTGAAGTAATAGTTGAGTATATACATCCAGACTTTGCAGAACGTATTGCTAAGATACCTGGTATAGAGCGAATCGGATCGAGGTCAGTTAGATATAAGGCAGAGAGCTTTTTAAGCGTAGCTAGAATATTTGGATGGTATTAAATTCCCCTGAATGCTTAATAAAAACAGATAGAGTATCTTAAGTGAAATGATGAATTAGGGCGGGCTTAGCTGAAACATGATGATTGCGGTCGTAGCTGATTTTCCTATTTTTACTATAACTATATCTCTCTCATAGTCCAAAGTATCCCTCCTAGTAGATGTTTCTGGAACCACTCTTCTCTCCATAAACTTGTAAAATGCCCAAATGCCGTGTAAAATACTCGTCCCCTTCCATATGTGTGACACCATACTAGGGCATAGTCATTATCTTCCCTAGTACCTTTACTTAAATCTACAGAAGTTGTATCTAAGCTTATGAGTACATGGGTCTTATCTCTACTCCAATTCTTGAAAGTATAGATCTCTTCTAAGACTTTAAATCGCTCTGGAAGATGTTTAGTAGAAGGATGTTCTCTATCCTCTACTATAACATAGACTTCTTGAGTCCATGGATGACCATTGAAGTACCCTCCTATCATATCACCATATTCAGGGAAATCGTAGAATGTGTCAGTAGCGTTATGGACTCCTATAAATCCTCCACCATTACGTATAAAATTCAATAATGCTCTCTTTTGTTCTTTACTCATAGGTAAATTGCCAGTAGTCAAAAATAGTACAGCTGAGCATTTCTCTAACATTCTACGTGTTAATTCAGAGCACTCATCCGTTGCGTAAACTTCAAAGAGACCTGTATGTTCACCAAGTTTAGTTAAAACCTCCACAGCAGTAGATATGTAACTATGTCTAAATCCGGCTGAATGTGTCAATACAAACAGCCTACTCATAACTAATCCCCTAATTAATCTAATGCCATAGAGAGGAATAAGAGTTTCAAAGAATGAAAGGGATAAAAATAATTGCAAAGTTTATTTATAAACCACTTTGAATATGCTGTATTCAACCTTCGAGTTATTTACTCAAAGTCTCCGATGTCTCCCTTTAAGGACTGCATTACCTCTTATAGGAGCGTACTTGACTTTACGTCCCTTAAAACGGGGATCCATGGTAATTCGTCTTCCTGACAAATCAAAACTTCTATTGCCTATCCCATATATGAACGAAGCATTAACCAATATACTACACGTATACTACTATCATGATTATGACATCATCAAGGACTTTGTTCCTAGGAAAGGATGGAAGGTAATCGATATTGGAGGGTTCATAGGCATATGGAGCATCTATGTAGCATCCAAGGTATCCCATCAAGGCTACATAATATACGTCGAACCTATTCCAGAACATGTTAAATGGGCTATCAGAAGTTTCAATATTAATAATTTTAAAAACGTCTTAGTCGTTCCTAGAGCTATTAAAATCAATGGAGAAGAGCTCGAAATCTATATATCCAAGAGATCACTCAATAGTAGCTCCTTAAGGGAGTATGCTGAATATATGGGAGAAGGAATTAAAGGTAGGATAAAAGTGAAAACAATAGCTTTAAGAAATCTCGTAAAGATACTCACTACTGTGGATCTAATTAAAATCGATATCGAAGGAAGAGAGCTGGATTTACTTAAAGCCTCTGGTGAAATCTTAGAGAAGAAGAGCTTTATTAAAAGACTTGTAATAGAAGTCCATCCACCATTTGTTAGTACAAGAGAAATAGTAAATCTACTCGAGAACTACAACTATAATGTATGGATTTACGATCCTGGCCTAGAACACCAGCTCTTCGTATACGCACACAAGAATGATACGGATTGAGCTACACTCAGCTACTCAATATAGTTAAGAGTAAAGGAAAAATTTATATTATAGCATGTATTTGCATTACCTCGCGCACCGAGGAGACCGGCTAGAGCCGAGCTATGACTCGGTGTCGTGAGCGTGCGCCGCTCCCCGCTTTCTTATTGTTATGTAATAGATTATTCGAGAACATCTATATTCCTTATAACCTTCCATACTGCATCCATAACTTTATCTATTAGATATCTATAGTCCTTACCTTGAAAGGTTGGGAAGCCTATTAATCTCTTATATACCGCCTCTGTTATTGGTAGATCTCCCTCCTTATATCTTACTTTGCATTCCACATAAGGACATTTAAATGGACAATCCTTAGGAAATACCTTTTGCTCTCTAAGAGCTGGTATTAGATGCACTAGCCAGTAACGCTCAGGAAATACAGGCACCCCCTCTGCTCTTAAAGCTTCGATGAATCTTTCTTTAGGCACTCCATTAAGTTGCTCAGCAAAGTATTGTGCTCTAAACCCATACCAAGCTCCCATTTTAGCATATGGAGGTATATACTGGGGCTCTATTCCTGGAACCTCTAGTAGCCTCTTATATAAATACTCGTGGTTCCTACGTCTAATCTCATTTTGATGGTCTAGCCGTCGAAGCCATACCTTAGCTAGAACTGCTGCTAATGGATGCATTCTAAATTTGAATCCGAAACCTCCCCATCTATATTTCTTTAACTCTTCACTTTTAACATCGCGTATCACTCTTGAATAATCTGATATTACTACTGCTCGTTCGAAATAATCCTCATTATTTGTAATTAAGACTCCTCCCTCCCCCGCTGGTAAGGCTTTACTCATCTGTAAGCTAAAGCAACCTATATCCCCTATTGTGCCAACCTTCCTACCCTTATATTCATTACCATGTGCATGTGAGGCATCCTCTATTACTGGTATTCCATGCTCTTGCGCTATTTCCATTATAGGATCCATATCCGCTGGAACACCCCATATATGCGTCACTATAATAGCTTTAGTACGCGGAGTAATCCTCCTCTTTATGTCTTCAGGATCCGCTGTAAGGGTCTTAGGGTCTATTTCGCAGAAAATCGGAATTGCACGAAGAGCAAGAATTGGTGTAACCCCTAGATGCCAAGTATAACTAGGTGTTATTACCTCATCGCCAGGCCCTACTCCGATAGCAAATAGAGCTGCAAGTATTGATGAAGTACCATTATTCGTAGCTAAAGCGTATTTTACATTCATATAGCTAGCGAACTCCTTTTCAAACTCATAAATTGGCTTATATCGTGCAAAATCACCACTCTTTAAAGCCTCTACTATAGCCTCTATTTCCTCCTGAGAAGCTCCTACAGGTAAAGGTCTTTGTCCTAATTCGCCTACTCCACGAGTAAGTTCTCCCTCCCAAGACTCTATAGTTTTCGGTCCTCCAAAAAGAGCAAGCTCTTCCCTACTCAAAAATCTTCACCAATACAGAATACACTAGTTCAAATATATCTCTTAATTAAATAAATTAGAGTAGAATAAACTTATTACACCTTCATGATGTTCTTTTCTCGTGTTCAACTTCCTTAATAACTTCTTCAAGAATATCAAGGCCCTCATCTATCTCCTCTTGGGTTATGACTAACGGAGGTTGTATTCTTAGCACATTACCTTTCTTACCTATCGGCATAATGAGTAATCCTCTCTTCCATGAATATAGACAAATTTTATATGCAGTCTTACTATCGGGTTCTTTACTCTCAAGACTCTTAACTATATCAACTCCTATCATTAATCCTATACCACGCACATCGCCTATTATCGAATACTCCTCCATGAATTCCTTTAACCTTTTTACGATATACTCACCCTTCCTCAGAGCTTTATCACATAAGCCCTCACTAACTATCAAGTCTATTGTAGTTAATGCTGCGATGCACGAGAGAGTATGACCTGCTAGTGTTGGCATCTCGGATTCTGTCTCCCATGAATCCATTATAGATGCTCTTCCAATAACAGCGGATATAGGAAATCCTCCTCCTAATGCCTTACCTAGCACCAATATATCTGGAGCTATATTGAAATGTTCACAAGCAAACATCTTACCAGTTCTGCCTATTCCTGTTTGTATTTCGTCAAAGATAAGAGGTATATCATACTCTCTAGAAAGCTTAGAAAGTTTTCTGAAGAATTCTTTAGGAGGTATTATAATCCCTGCATGACCTTGTATTGGCTCTGTAATCACTGCTGCCACATCTTCAGGATCTACAATATATTCTAATAACGTTGTTACTTCATTAAAGCATGCCAGATTGCATGAAGGATATTCTAGATTCAAGGGACAACGAAAACAATCTGGAAAATGAGCAAAATAAACATTAGGAAGAAGAGGCTCTACCCTTCTATGCATCATATACGAAGCTCCACTTACTGCAGTAGCACCACAAGTCGTTCCATGAAAGGAACCAAAAAACGAAATTATAGCCCTACGTCTTTTAGCTGACCTTACACACTTTATTGCCATGTCTATTGCTTCTGAACCTGAAAGTCCATAGATAACTTTCTTATTAAAGGAACCAGGAGCTAGAGAGGCTAACTTCTCTGCTAGATCAATCATAGGCTTCGTAATGAAATATGCACCAGTATAGTGTATAATTTCCTCCATCTTAGATCTTACAGCTCCCACTATCTTTTCGTTAGTATGCCCTACATTATAAACAGCTGCACTTGATATGAAGTCTAGATATTCGTTCCCATCGATATCCCATACTCTACAACCTCTAGCCTTATGTATAACTACAGGGTATATTAACGATGAAGCCCCCCTAGCCATATATTTTCTATATTTTTTAATTAACAAGGATGAATTGATAGTTGCTCTTCGAAAGTCCTTCATCCTCATATACCCTATTTTTTATCGTTCGTAAATCCATATAGACGTTATTCGTTTAAACCGCTTTACTCATTACAATTCTACTTCACTCTTTATTGCTAGATAAGTAGCTGCTAAGATAAGTAAGGATCCTATATATTGCTTCAAAGATAGTATCTCATGTAGAAGTATTGTTGCAAAAAATGAAGCAAAAACTGGTTCAAGCGTGTATATTATTGCAGCTTGAGTTGAAGTCGTAAACCTTTGTCCATAAACTTGAAGTAAACAGGTTATGCTCGAACAGAATATTGCTAAATACAATAATATACTCAAACTTATCTCGTCAAGTCTCACAATCTCACTCATAACTCCACATACTACAAGCCCTACTAAACCTGAAATTACAAGTTGCATAAAAGTAAGCACTAGGACATTATGCATTCTGGAGTACTTATCGATATAGATGATTTGAAGAGCCCAGAATATAGTACAAGCTAGGACTATAAGATCTCCATAAGAGAACGAAAAACTTCTAAACTCTACTGATAGCAATAGTACTCCACTAATAGCCATAGCCATAGAGGCTAATAGAGCTAATGAAGGCTTTCGCCTTAATATGATCACTTCTAGAAGACATACTAATGGTACATTAAAGCTAGTTATAAAAGCAGCATTTGAAGCTGTTGTATATACCATACCCCAAGCTTGAAGAAGAAGACCAAAGAAATAAAGCACACCTAATATAAATCCCGCCTTTATTGTTCTTATAACCTCTTTACCTCTGTTAAAGATAAAGGGAAATAGAGCTAAAGACGCTATAAGTGAACGATATGTTGCATAAGCACTAGGAGGAATCCTATTCATTATAAACTTAATTGCTGAAAATGTAGTACCCCAAAGTATAGTCACCATCACTAATGCTAAGATTCCTCTTCTTATGCTCACAAGACACTTCTGAATGTGAATACTGCTTAAATACCTTTCTCTTCAACCCGTGCGACAAAAGATCGCTTACGTGATAAAAAGAAAAAGTATACATAAATATTGTATATTGCATAGACTATCCTAAGATGTGATTACCTTGAAACTTCATGGCATAGACCTTATTGATATGAAAATACTAGAACACTTATATAGTGATGTTAACCTTGCCAGAATAGCTAGGAAAATAGGCATATCTGATGAAACTGTAAGAAGACGTCTTCGTAAACTTTACAGATACGGAAGAATAACCATAGAACCCGATTATTTTGCACTAGGCCTAAGCTATAGTGTATATATAACAAATATAATCCCTACTGGCGAGATCACTATTAATCTTCGCATACTTGAGGAATGCTATATACTCTCCCTAAGCAGACTACTCTCCCCGGAAGGTTTAAGACTATTAGCAGTTCTAGCACCACCTCTTAATCTTGAAGGAGAAATACTAAACATTATAAAAGGCATTCTAGGGCCCGGAGAATACATTCCACTAACGAACCCTGTAAAATGGCGCCCCTCAGCAAGATACTTTAATCCAGCTACTTGTGAATACCTTTATGATTGGAGCGAAGCTTTAAGGAAAATATTTAACGGAGTAAAGTATCCCCAATTCTCCCTTCTTGAACTACGATCCCTAGGTAGAATGCTTGATGAAATCGATATTATTATAATAAAGGAATTACATAAAGATGCATTAACATCTCTTACTGACATCGCCAAGAAAACAGGAACTTATCAACAAAAAATATGGTATCACTTTGTAAAACATGTAAGCCCCATTATAAGACACTATGACATTAACATGATATTCATATCACCAACTTTAATCCCTCTCTCCCTATATCGAATAGATTTTAAGAATTTTAATCACCTCTCAACGTTCATAGATGCATTCCATAAAGACCTTCATTTCAGAGTAATGATACCTTTCCGCTACAAGCCAAGCATACTGTTGATAACTCAATTATCGCATCCAGATATATTACGCTTCATAGACTTACTCCTTAAGCTTAAAAAACACAATATCATCAGTTATTTCCGCTATGAAGGAATAATAGATCCTCGATATCTAAAAGCATATACCATTCCCAGTAACTTATTCAAAAAAGGAAGGTGGATTTTAAGCAAAAAACTCCTTGAAGCCAAAAAGATAGGATCTGTAATGTTCAGAAGGGAATTGGAACGCTTCTAGGATCTACCTGCATATATACCCCCATTATTATATTAAATATTCGTAGATTTTATAATCTATTTTTGTAAAAGAATAATTTTATAATTAAAAGAAACTTAATATTATTATTCAATTCTATTTTAATTATAAATTAAACTATATGTAATCATACTAATTGATGTTAAGTGAAAATATAACTAAAGATATAAAACCTATATGAATTAAATAATAAATACATCATTATAATTTGTTAGATTATACTCTCGTTTATAAATAAGTTACTACATGGTGGAATTTTATACGTTTGTAATAAGTTTTAGTATGCATTCGAATCTTATATCATGACAGATTCCGGAGATATCCTTTCATTAACTAATGAGATAATAGCTTATATTAACGAGATAGTTCTAATTAAAGAGCAAGGAAACGATATACACATCCTCGTTAACGTACTTAAGAACTTATCCCTGTGTCTCATAGAATTCAAACGTATACTATCTTATCTCATTTCTAGCTTAGATGAAGGTTCCACTAAACAATTATGCCTTGCTTATATTAACATGATAGATAATGCTGTTAATGTAATAGACGAAATTATCTTCAAAGCTTATGCTAAAGCTAGTGTTTCTAAGTCAAAGCGTGATTTAAGAACTTTAACGAAGTATTACGCCTCTGAAGTCATTGAACGTGCTAATCTACTAAGATTGCGCATAGCAGTAGAAATCTTAAGTAAGATTCTGACGTAGACAGTCTCTTTTCGCCTTAAGTATGAGCAGTCCTTTAAGTAGGTCTACTATATAGTCAGCACTAGTTTTAACTTCATGACTTATTTTTTCAAAAATACCTACTTCTTTTACCTGAATTCCAAGGAGATATACCTTAACATCTCTCATTTGGAAGACATCCTTTAAGAAACGCATCAGCAATGTGATGGGTATATTATGTGTTGTCATAAAGCTAACTCTCTCCTTTAGTTCTTCTATAGATCCTATAATAATGGCTCCTGGCTTAAGTCCTGCATCTATGGCATCAATTAAGAGTATAATCTCAGGCTTTTTATTTGCTATACGAGAGAGGTAATTCTCTAAGGAGCTCTCAACATTCAAGACGTCTCCTATATTTGCCTTTACTAACTTATCACCTATATAAGATCCTACACCATCATCTCCTCTAATTCTGTTACCTATGCATACTATCAACACTCTCTTATGAACAACTATGTCCCTCAGAATTTCTACTAAGTTGTTGCTCCTCTTCACGAGTTTTTAAATAGCGATACCCTCTTAATATTAATAACTTTTCAATGAAATTTTACAATTTCCATGAGATTCTCGTATTATATAATCAAATAGAACATTATTGTTTTTAACTAAGTATATACAAGTGGCATAACATTTTTAAAGGTTTTATTTATAAAATTAGCGGAAAGGGATTATTATGCCTCAACTATTAGGTGGCAGGCTCAAAGATGTCTTAATAGTTGTACTAGTGATCTTGCTAATAGCCTCATGGGGATATTTCTTCACTAGACCTAAGCCTCCAACTTATAAGCGACTAACAGATCCTGAAGTCCTAGTAATAGCTATGGATACATCTGATGCTGTCTCTTTAGATCCAGCGAGAGCCTATGAACTCACATCATGTTTAGTTGTAAATCAGTTGTACGATAAACTAGTGGACTTTGCTCCGCCTGACTACACTGAAATAGTCCCTGAAGTAGCTGAATCATGGGAAGTCCTTCCCGATGGTGTTACATGGGTTTTCCATATTAGAAAAGGAATAAAGTTCGCTGATGGCACTCCTCTTAATGCTACAGCAGTAGCTTTCTCTATAAAGCGAGTAATAAAACTTAAGCAAACAGCTTCATGGGTTCTAACACAATTTGGTCTAACTGAGGATTCCATTAAAGTTATAGATGAATATACAGTTCAAATAAAGCTAGGCTATAAAGTCGCTCCACGAATATTCTTATCCTGTCTCTCATTTACTGTTGGTGCAATAGTTAACCCCAAGGAAGTCTTAGCTCACCAGAAGAACGGTGATTTAGGAAGTGAATGGCTCACAGACCATTCTGCTGGATCTGGGCCTTTCATACTTGAGAAATGGGAGCGTGAGTCTGAGATAGTACTAGTAGCTAATGAAAAATACTGGAAAGGAACTCCTAGGATAAAGAAGGTGATAATTAAGCATGTTCCAGAGCCTACTGATCAGCTCTTACTGTTAGAGAAAGGCGATATAGATATTGCATGGTCCCTTACCTCAGATCAGATAGAAGAAGTAAGGGAGAAGCCTGGCATTAAAATAGCTTCAAGACCAGCTTTCCAGAAGGCTTATCTTGGTATGAATGTAGGCTTTAAGCCTTTCAGCGATGAACGTGTAAGAGATGCTATAAGATGGGCTATAGACTATGATGCAATTATAAAGATGCTTAAAGGTGGAGCCAAGAAACTTCAAACCTTCATAGAAGAGGGTATTCTCGGTTATAACCCCGCTACACCATATTATCGTGATGTCAATAAAGCAAAAGCTCTATTAGCGGAAGCTGGCTATCCTAATGGATTTGAGGTAGAGCTCATGGCTCCTCCATCATATCCAGCGAGAGATGTAGCAGCCATAATTAAGAGCAACTTAGAAGAGATAGGAATAAAAGTTAATATAAGGCTCGTTACTGCAGCTGAAATGTACGAAAAGTATAGAAAGCAAGGTCATCAATTAATCTTAGCTGAATGGGGCGCTGATTATCCAGATCCTGATGCTCTAGCTAAGCCTTTTGCAGATTATAGAGTCAAACAGCTAGCTTGGCGCAATATGTGGTATGATGATTATGCAGCTAACTTAACAGAGCAAGCTGCAGTCGAATTCGATCTCTCTAAGAGACTAGCATTATATAAAGAACTAACAGAGTACGTCCTCGATAAAGGTCCCTATGCAATATTGTACCAAGTAGTAAATCAGATAGCCCTTAGAACATGGGTAGAGAACTTTGAACCAGATCCAACATTCTTCCTCTTAGACCTATCTAGAGTTTATAAAGAGAGTGTATACGAAGTGGTACCATAAATGATTATAATTTTTTACTACCTTCTTAAGCCACTTTTACAGATTATAACTCTTATGTAAAAGTATATAAAGGGTCTGTGTATGTATTAGAGGTGATTTCATATGCCTATGGATCTAAAAGCTTACATTATAAGAAGACTAATATTAACGATATTCGTGTTATTCGGAGTACTTGTCATAACATTCTTTCTATCTCATGTAATACCTGCTGATCCTATAGGTGCTATCTTAGGTCCTCAGGCTCCACCTGAGCTGGTAGATAAGATAAAGCATGAATGGGGGTTTGATAAACCTCTTCATGAACAATTCATCGATTACATCTGGCGTGTATTACACGGTGACTTAGGTAAATCTATTAGGACTAATAGGGCAGTACTTACAGATATACTCAGCTTCTTTCCAGCTACCATAGAATTAGCAACCGCCGCGCTTATAGTAGGTATACTAATGGGAATTCCCTTAGGTGTAATCTCTGCCTTAAAGAAAGATAGTATAATCGATCAGTTAGCTAGAGTTTTTGTTATAGCTGGCGTCTCTACTCCTGTATTCTGGCTCGGCCTTGTATTCCTAATAATATTTTACTACTGGCTTGGTTGGCTTCCAGGTCCCGGTAGGTTAGATCCCTTTATTTCACTCCCACCTAGAATAACCGGTCTTCTACTATTGGATAGTCTGATAAGTGGTAGGTTGGATGCTTTCTGGAATGGAATAAAGCACTTAGTGATGCCATCAATAGTCCTAGGATGGTATGCCGCAGCTGGAATTGCTAGGATAACACGGTCAAGTATTCTTGAAGTTCTAAGGCAGGAACATGTAAGAACTGCAAGAGCTAAAGGACTAAAGGAAAGATTAGTAATTCTCAGACACGTCCTAAGAAATGCATTAATTCCTACTATTACAGTTATAGGTATTACTTATGGCGGTTTACTTGAAGGTGCTGTTTTAACTGAAACCATTTTCGCTTGGCCTGGATTAGGGCGTTATGCAAGCGGGGCGTTCCTTTACTTAGATTTCTTAGCTGTTATGGGAGTAACATTGTTCATCGCTATAATATACTCTGTTGTGAACTTAATCGTTGATATCATCTATACATACCTAGATCCTAGGATCCGATATAGGTGAAAACTATGAAGAAAGAAGAAGGTGAAGAAAAGGCAAAGGAAGTAATTGTTAGTAGCGACTTTAGGCTCATGCTTAGACTTTTTCTTAGATCACCAACTAGCTTAACAGGTATAATCATAGTCCTAATTCTTATAGTTTTAGCCATCATAGGTCCATACATCGCCCCTTATGATCCTTATCTTCAAAATATTGATGAAAGGCTTAAACCACCTAATTGGAAGCACTTATGTGGTACAGATCAATTAGGAAGAGATATCTTTAGTAGGATACTATACGGCTGTAGAATCTCCTTATCAATAGCTATTCTTGTAGTATTAGTCTCTACTTCTATAGGACTAATACTAGGTTTAATCTCTGGTTATCTAGGAGGTATCGTTGATGAGGTTCTTATGCGAATAACAGATATGTTCTTCGCTTTTCCAAGATTAATTCTAGCAATGGCCGTAGCAGCAGCCTTAGGCCCTGGTCTCTATAATGTCATGTTCTCGATAGCTACCGTATCTTGGCCTGTCTATGCTAGGCTTGTTAGAGCATGTGTTCTACAGATTAAGAATGAAACATATATTGAAGCTGCACGAGCTATTGGGGCTTCTCGTCTACGTATAATGTTTAAACATATACTACCCATGGTTATACATGCTATTATAGTTCAATCCACTCTTGATATGGGTGGTGTGATATTGCTTGCCGCTGGCTTAGGTTTTCTCGGTCTCGGTGCACCTCCACCTACTCCTGAATGGGGTGTTATGGTCAGCGAAGGACGCATGTACATAAGAGCTCAATGGTGGGTCTCTACATTTCCAGGTTTAGCTATATTTCTTGCTGCTCTAGGTTTTAATCTACTAGGTGATGGACTTAGAGATGTCTTAGACGTAAAGGAGAGGAGAGAATGACCAACTATCTATTGAAGATAAGCAACCTAGTAGTTCACTTTTATAGGTATGAAGGCGTAGTAAAAGCGCTTGATGGCGTCAATCTTCGTATAGGTTATAAGGAGATACTAGGGTTAGTCGGTGAGACAGGCTCAGGAAAGACTGTTACAGCTCTATCTATAATGCGCTTAGTACCTTCTCCTGGAAAAATAATTCAGGGAGAGATACTATTTGAAGGAAGAGATCTCCTCAAACTAGATGATGAGGAGATACGTAAAATAAGAGGTAAAGAAATATCCATGATATTTCAAGAGCCTAAGGCCGCACTTAATCCTATACTAACAGTAGGTTTTCAACTTAAAGAAGCTATAGAAGCTCATTCCTCTCTATCAGATAAGGAAGCCGAAGATATCATAATAGATATGCTTAAAAAGGTAGGATTACCAGATCCTAGATCTTTATTAAAACGATATCCCCATGAACTCAGCGGGGGTATGGCACAGAGGATTATGATAGCTATGGCATTACTTATGAAGCCTAAGTTACTTATCGCAGATGAACCCACCTCCGCCTTAGACGTTACTGTTCAAGCACAAATAATACAGCTAATTAGAGACTTAGTAAGTGAAATAGGGAGTTCTGTACTTTACATAACACATGATCTAAGTGTAGCGGCTGAGTTATGCGACAAGGTAGCTGTAATGTATGCAGGCAACATAGTCGAATATGGAAGCATATTCGATATTTTCGATAACCCTATGCATCCTTACACTAAGGGTCTATTAGCTGCCATACCCAGACTTGGCCATGAACTTTATACAATAGAAGGTGAAATACCTAACTTAATGAATCCTCCTAAAGGTTGCAGATTCCATCCTAGATGTCCTCATGCAATGGAGATATGCTCTAAAGTAAAACCACCTTCCATATGGCTAAATAGGAATCGAATGGTGGCATGTCATTTATATTCAGAGGAGGTATAATTCACATGAAGGATACATCACTTATCAAAGTATTAGACCTGAAGAAGTATTTTCCCGTAAGAGGTGGACTCTTTCATAGAATAACAGGCTATGTAAAAGCAGTAGATGGAGTTGACCTTGAGATAAAACGTGGTGAGACACTAGGGCTTGTTGGTGAATCGGGTTGTGGGAAGACAACTCTTGGAAGGTGCATCTTACGACTTATAGAGCCAACCTCAGGCAAGATATTCTTTGAAGGAAGGGATATCACTATATTAGAAGGTAGAGAGTTGAGGAGAATAAGGAAAGATATGCAGATAGTCTTCCAGGATCCTTACACATCCCTACATCCACGAATGCGCATTAAGGACATTGTAACTGAACCTCTAAGAATACATTTTAAAGATATAAGCAAAGAAGACCTCTTAGAAAAAGCCTATGAAGCCCTACATGCTGTTGGCCTTAGAGAAGAACATCTCTATCGTTTTCCTCATGAGCTTTCTGGTGGTCAGAGACAGAGAGTTGCAATTGCTAGAGCATTAATCCTAAGACCAAAATTCATAGTACTCGATGAGCCAACATCTGCTTTGGACGTATCTGTACAAGCTCGCATTCTAAAATTACTCAGAGAGTTGCAGAGTGAGTTTAACTTAACGTATCTATTCATATCACATAATATATCCGTAATACAGTATATGAGTGATCGTGTAGCTGTAATGTACCTAGGAAAGATAGTAGAACTAGCTTCCTGTAAGGAGTTATTTAGAGAACCTCTACATCCATATACATTCGCTTTATTCTCATCTATACCTGTTCCTGATCCAAGAAAGAGGCATCGACATAGACTGCTTCTGAAAGGAGATGTTCCAAGTCCTTTAAATCCACCTAGTGGCTGTCGCTTCTCTTCTCGTTGTCCCTTTGCTACTGCTATCTGTAAGAAAAAGGAACCTACATTTGAAGAAATTGAAAAAGGACGCTATGTAGCATGTCATAAATGGAGCGAAATATCCGATAAACTAATTCTTTAACATTTTAGCATATGCAGTTACTATTTGCCCAAGACAAATACCTCCATCTCCTGGAGGCATCTCCTTAGGTAAGAGCAAAGTCGCTCTATCACCTACTTCATCCTTTATTCCTTTTAGTATATACTCATTAACAGCCGCACCACCAGATACCACTACATATTTATGCTTCCTACTTAGAGCTTTAGTAGCTATAGCTCCTAAGCCTCTTCCTAGGAAATATTGTATACTCTTAGCTAAGGACTTAGTATCATAAAGATCTAGATAAGAAATTATTTCCTCCATGAACTTGCTAGTATCAATAATAAGCTTACCGTTTATATTGACTATTGGTATTTGTAAATCAATTATCTTACCTCGCGAAGAATAAGCTTCTAGTTTAATAGCAGGCTCTCCCTCATAACTTCGCTTTAAGCATACACCTAAGAGTGCTGAAACTGCATCAAGGAAGCGTCCTATACTTGATGTCTGAGGAGGATTACTCTTATAAACTTGAGTGAGTATTACATGCAATTCCTTTAGTCCATATGGTATTCCCTTTAATAGGTGCTTCAACTCGCTCTTTAACAGATGCTCTATTTCCTCCTCATCCATAAATGAGGAAAGTATACCTATCAACATTCTAACAGGATATATCGTGGCTAGATCTCCTCCTGGCATTTTTTGATACCTTAAATGACCAACTCTACGAAAAGAGGTATAGTTAGCTATCATTACTTCTCCACCCCAAATCCTTTTATCTACTCCATATCCCGCTCCGTCTATACCGATTCCTACAACCTCTTCATCAATACTTAACCCCTTTTCAGCCATGACAGAAGCTATATGTGCATGATGATGTTGTACAAGAACTAGATCTCCTTCATACTTTTCACTCCACTCTTCTGCTAATGACTTCGTAATATAGGATGGGTTCATATCAGCTGCTATTATAGCTCCCTTAGGGTTGATGTTATACGCACTTAAGAGAAAGCTTATAGCCCTCTCAGCGAAATTTATTGTCTCCCAATCATCCATATCTCCTAAGAACTGTGTAGGAATGGCGTATTCATCAATGCCTATTGCGGCAACGTTAGATAAAAAGGCTCCAAATGCTATTATAGGGCGTTCTAACTTAAAGGGAAGTTTTATCCATTTAGGAGCATATCCTCTACTTCTTCTTAAGAACATACAACTATCTCCAGTTATCCTTATTACACTATCATCAACTCTATTAACAATTCTGCGATTATGAACTAAAAAGTAATCTACAATACCCTTAAGTTTTTTCAACGCACTTTCATTATCTATGCATATAGGCTCACCTCTTGGATTGCCACTAGTCATAATTAGGAATCTATCTCTGGTTTTTGAAAGTAATAGATAATGTAAACCCGTATAAGGAAGCATAATCCCTAATGTATCTAGACCTGGTGCTACAAATTTAGAAACAGGAGCTTCCTCTTTTTTCTTTAGAACAAGTATAGGCCTCTCAAGTGAAGTTAGCAACCTCTCTATGAAGTCGTTTACTATTACAAGCCTTTCCGCTACATCCAGATTCAAGGCCATAAGTGCAAAGGGTTTCTGAGGGCGTCTCTTCCTTCTTCTTAATTCTAATATAATCTCGTCGTCAGTTGCTAGTGCTGATATATGAAAGCCACCAATTCCCTTAATAGCAACTATACTTCCCTCATCTATCAGCCTTGCAGCTAGTTCTATAGGATCCTTATCCTCGATTAATTTTCCTTTATTATCGAGTAGAAAAACCTTAGGCCCGCACTTAGGACAACTTATACCCTCTGCATGAAATCTCCTAATATTTAACGGATCATTATATTCCCTGAGACATTCTTCACATAGGGGGAAATCCCTCATAGTTGTTCTCTCCCTATCATATGGCAATGATTCTATAATTGTAAACCTTGGACCACACCATGCACAGGAATTAAATGGGTATCCGTACCACCTACTCCTTAGATCTAAAATCTCCTTTAAGCATTCGTTACATATACTAAAATCAGGAGGTATCATAGAAAGAGTTACTCCTTTTCTTTCACTTTGCTCTATAACAAAATCCTCGTAGCCCTTGGGCTCCACTTCTATAATCTTCATTTTCTCTATTTTAGCTGAGGGTGGCTTATTAGTAAGTATCTCTCTTATGAATTTTTGTATCTCTTTATCTCTACCTTCAACGTATATCTCGACTTCTGCCCCGCCTCTATTCTTAACATAGCCTTTAAGGTTGCTCGCTACTGCAATTCTATAGATAAATGGTCTAAACCCTACACCTTGTACTATGCCTATAGTCCTTATTAGTATCGCCTTTCTTGGCATCATTAGATTTAAAATAGGGCTTATCTATATTCCTTAGGGTAGGTGACCATTACTTGTGCTTAGGCATTCCGGCCAAGGTAGTAAAGATAGAGGATGATGTTGCAATAGTAAATTATGGGGGAGTCTTACGTAAAGTTGATGCACTATTAGTACCTGATATTAAGGAAGGTGATTTTGTCATAGTTCACGCTGGAGCTATAATAGCTAAAATAAACGAAAAAGAAGCTAAGGAACTCATCTCTGCATGGCAGATAATGCTAAGAGAATCGAAATTAGAAACCTTCTTCTAGCAAATTCGAGGAACGATCTCTCCTATGGGCATCTCAACTATTCTAATACCTCCAACTATGGTCTTCATTAACACATATCCTTCTCTTCCTTCCTTTACCTCTCCTATTATATTAGCCTCTTCATATCCTGCTTTGCGAAGTTCCTTTACCAACTCTTCAGCTTTTTCTGCTTTTACTCCTACTACTACTCTTCCCTCACATGCTAAATAGAGCGGGTCTATGCCTAACATCTCACAATATGTTCTTACCTCTTCCCTTATAGGTATCTTCTCCTCTTCTAATATTATCATTACCTTTGACTTTCTAGCTAATTCATTTAATGCCATTGCAATCCCTCCACGGGTAGGATCCTTAGCAGCATGTACACCACCTATTTTTCGACATATTTCCATAATTTTAGTTACTGGAGCACAATCAGAGCTTAACTCTCCCTCTACGTCTATACCACTCTGTAATGCTAGTATCGTAGCTCCATGCTCACCTATAGTACCACTTACCACTATTTTATCACCAGGCTTAAGTCCAGAGTCTAAAATCATATTTTCCTTCTTTACAAGCCCTATACCTGTTGTAGTAATGACTATTTTATCTATTGCTCCTTTAGGCATTACTTTGAAGTCCCCTCCTATTATAGCTATGTCCTCCTGCTCTGCTACTTCTATCATAGCTTTTATTATCTTCTCTAACCTATCAAGCGGAAAGCCCTCCTCTACTATTAATGCATCTACAATAGCTAAAGGCTTTGCACCTATGACAGCTAAGTCATTTATCGTACCAGTTATAGCAAGCTTACCTATATTACCGCCAGGAAAGAAAATAGGATTCACTGTATAGCTATCAGTAGTTATTACTACATGCATATCTCCTAACGGTATTGTTGCTGAATCATCTCTCTCATCTAAGCCTACACCTTGATCTACTTTCCTATTCTTAATTCTAGAAATGATGGTTCTTTCAATAAGTTCACTCATTTCTTTACCTCCGGCACCATGCGCTAATGTTATGTACTCCCTACTCATGATACCTACCTCTCCTACCTCAAGAGGAACACTTTTATCTACCTATACAATCTCTAAAATTAGGTTATGCACTTAATATCGCTTTACCGAAATGCTTTTCTAGCAAGAAACATTGTCAACTTAATTAATTCACTAATTGATGAGCTTAAGCATTGGAATGAATTCCCAATAAAGATTATGAACTTCTGTGGAACTCATGAGCATACCATAACATATTACGGTATACGGAGTCTTATACCAGACAGTATAGACCTAATTCCAGGCCCAGGTTGCCCTGTCTGTATAGTACCTGCAAGCTATATTGATGCAGCTATCGAACTCGCATTAGACGGCATAGAAGTTTACACATATGGTGATATGTACCGTGTTCCTGGATCCCAAATTAGTCTAGCCAAGGCAAGAGCCGAAGGCGCTTCAGTAAAAGTTGTCTATAGTTTTCTTGATGCTATAAAACTGGCTAAAGAGCGTAAGAGAGAAAGCATATTCTTTGCTGTGGGTTTTGAGACAACACAACCGACTATAGCTATCCGAATCCTAAAAAACACTATACCTCCTAATCTAAAGTTACTAATAGCACTAAGATTAACACCTCCTATCATGCGTTACATATTAGAAATACGTAAAGTTGCATTAAATGGAATTATAGCTCCAGGGCATGTTTCTACCATTATTGGAGCGAAAGCTTGGAGCTTTTTACCTACAGAATATAATATACCTACCGTTGTTGCAGGATTTGAGCCTCTTGATGTATTAATAAGTATCGCAGAGATTTTAAGACAGATAAGACAAAAAGCTCCCTCACTTTATAATGAATACAAGAGGGTTGTCACTTGGGAAGGTAATCTAACAGCTCAAAGAGCCATGAAGCAAACATTTGAAATAGTAGATGGTGAATGGAGAGGAATAGGTCTCGTTCCTTTAAGTTCCTTACGCCTTAAAGAAAAGTTCAGAAATCTAGATGCTATAGAAGAATATGGCTTAAAACTTAAAAGAGGTCATGATATCAGGACTGGTTGCAAATGCGCTGATGTACTCCTAGGTAATATTAAGCCAACTAACTGCCCTATGTTTCTCAAGATCTGTACTCCTTCACATCCGCTAGGTCCTTGTATGGTATCTAGTGAAGGAGCATGTCATATATGGGCTAAGTATGGTAGTGGAAAAGAACTTCAAAAATTAATTAACTATAAGAAGTAAAGGTAAAAACAATAATATTAGATAGTTCTTCGTGAAGCTAAGGAAGTGCAGCTTTAATCCATGGTTCTAGAAATGCTAATGGTAGCCTTGGATAAAGGCCGAAGAAGAAACTTAGTAAGGCTAAGAAGGACATGGGTACTATCATGGTTAATGGTGCTTCTTTCACTTCACTTAATTCAGGTCTTAGGGGTCCAAAGAATATTCTCCTTAATGCCCACAATCCATAAGCTGTAGTTAATGCAGCGCAGAGAACTGCAATTACTACTATAGTAACTTTCCCAATAGTGTTAGCGCTCTCAAATCCACCTAAGAATATCATGAATTCGCTTATAAATCCTGATAAAGTTGGGACTCCAGCTAATGAGAATACCCCTACTATGAATAGAATTGCTGTAACAGGCATTCTTTGAGCTAAACCACCTAGTTTCCTTATATCTCTTGTACCGTTTGTTTGATGCATTATAGCTCCAGCACAAGCGAAGAGGAGACCTTTAGCACAAGCATGAGAAATTATATGGTAGACGCTACCTATAGCACCATAGGAAGTAATAGCTGAGATACCAAAAAGCATGTATCCTATCTGACTTATACTAGAGTAGGCTAATAGCCTCTTTATATCACTCTGAACTAATGCCATCATACCGCCATAAAACATTGTTATTACTGCTAATATCATCAAAGTTGAGCTGAAGCCGCTAAAAACCTCATAGAATATGGAAAGAGCTATTCTGACTAATGCATAAACACCACATTCGATCATCACACCACTTAGTAACATACTTATTGGTGTAGGTGCTTCTGCATGTGCATCAGGAAGCCATGTATGTAATGGAACTACAGCCATCTTTACAAAGAACCCCATACACATCGCTATTACAATCCAGCGAAGTACACTTGGGGAGAGCGTTGCAATCCTAGAGGGTATTTCATACATATTAAATGTACCTACGAAAGCATACGTTGCTAATATGCCTGCAAGTAGAGACAACGCACCCACATGAGTATATAGAAAATACTTGAAACTCACTCTCTCCCTGTCCCCATATCCCCACTCAGCAATTAAGAAGTACGAAGGTACTAGCATTAGTTCCCAAAATAGATAGAACTGAATCAGATTTGTTGCTAAAACAGTACCAACCATACCCGCTACGTATAATAGATATAATGCAAAGTACATGCCTACGTTACTTTTATGCTCCATATATGATATTGAGTAAACCGAGGTTGCTGTTGACAATAGTAAGATGATTAACGCTACCGGAATGCTTAATCCATCCGCTTTTAATCCAAAATAGAGTCCAGCTACAGGTGCCCAACTATATTCTTCAAGTATCTCTGAATTTCTCATTAAAAACTCATACCCTACTCCGAGCATAAGTAGTGTTACATAGCATAAAACCACTAAGACAATGTACCCACTCTTCGTATTAAGTCGTTTCGAAAGGTAGTATATCAATGGACTCGCTATTATTGGCACTAAGACTATTTGTAGTAAAGGAATTGGTATATAGCTCATCGTCATGCGCCTCCCATGAGTAATCCAAATATCGTAAAGAGTATCAATATAAGCATTCCTATAACTATTTCTATTATATTGTAAGATAAGATACCCGTCTGTATCCTTCTTAAAAGTTGCGATGAAGTCCTAAAGAACCTTGCTAAATTCATATTAAACCCTTCTAAGGTTATGAGCTCCATGTAACTGAATAATGCACTAGAGGAACCTTTAAAGAACTGAACTAATGAAGCATTGAACCCCTCCAGTATCCTTTGTTCTATATCACTAAACATAAGTAGTGCTAACGAAGTGAAAAACTTCACAAAGACGCTATTAAACCCGTTTAGCGATCTTTCTAGATAGTTGTATATATTCGTTGAAACATTGATCAGACCATCAACGAATACTGCATAGTAAACTGGATTTATATACCATCGCATTACAAGGAATTTATAAATGGCTTTTAAAAGTGCACTACTTTCAACTATCTGTTCAGGCCTTAATCTATTATCTATATATATAATGTAAGAGGGTACGCCACCTACTATTAACATTATTATCGACAATAATGGTACAAGTATGTGCCATAGCTCCCCTTCTAGCTCAGTAGCCCCCCTTATTACAACTAGCTCCGTATAGGAATGAGTATAACTTACCACATTTAGTGCTAAGATGTTATGTAGCTCCCCTTCTAAAAACGGTCCTATTATGCCTATTATTATTGTCAATATGCTCATCACGCAATATGGTATCCACATAATTGGATTCACTTCATGTATATGATGTCCCTCAGATTTTATTTCCTTTATATGTTCGCTCTCTTCACCAAAGAATATCAGTCCAATCATCCTTAATGAGTAGAACATTGTCACTCCGGCAGTGGCTAAGCCCAAAAGCAACAAAAGCGCTCTTCCTGAAAGTGCTGTAGACAGTAGGATGGCATCTTTACTCCAAAAACCACTTAAAGGTGGTAGTCCCGCTAGAGCCATAGCACCTATTAACATGCAATAAAATGTTATACGCATATACCTTCGTAAACCACCCATTTCAGTTACATATTTTGTCTCTACAGAATGTATCACAGCCCCTGCAGATAGGAATAGAAGAGCCTTAAAGACGGCATGACTTATTAGATGAAATATCGCTGCAGCTAGTCCCACTATATATTCCTCAAGAAGTCCTGCTACACCTAAGCCTAACATCATGTATCCTATCTGCGATATCGTTGAATAAGCCAATATCTTCTTAAGCTCCTTAGCTACTATTGCTTGGCTTCCAGCTAGAAAAGTTGTAAACGCTCCGATAAATGCTACTATGTAGAAAAACAATAGTATATCAGCATACCCAAGCTCCCAATATGCGTAATGTAGAATAGGCAGGATTCTAGCTATAAAGTAGACTCCTGCTTTAACCATTGTAGCCGCGTGTATTAAAGCACTAACTGGTGTAGGCCCTGCCATAGCCTCCGGTAACCATTCATGAAACGGGAATTGCGCTGACTTTCCAAGAGGTCCACATAAAAGGAATAAAAGCGTTGGTAGTAGTAATCCACTCCTAGCTAGGCTACCTACCCAACTTAAATCTTCTGCTAGCTTTACGAAATTTAGAGTACCTGAATGTGTGTATATTATTAACGCACCTATAAGCATTAGAAGATCTCCTATCTTAGTTATAACAAACGCCTTCATAGAACAATGACTCGGTGGATAGTTTTCTATCCAGTACTCCCTTTCATCCCTGTAATAGAAACCTATTAGCGAGAATGAAGCTACACCTACTAGTTCCCACCCTATAAACATCTGTACAAAGTTATCTGAAAGGATCAAAAGTAACATTCCACCTACGAAAAGATTCATCATGGTCCAGAATCTGTTTACTGAGGGATCATCCTTCATGTATTCTATGCTGTATACCATTATCAGGAATCCTATCCATGTGACGACATTTGCCATTATTACACTTAATGGATCAATCAGTATTCCAATGTTAATTCCAAGTTCCTCTATCCACGGTATTTCTTCATGGATTACTTTTCCATCAATGATAGCGGATATTAGTGTAGTAGCACAGAATGCAGAGATTAAAGTAAATACTGGCTCTATATAGTCTCTAACTCTACCAATTTTCTTTCCAATTAAGGGAGTTACGATGAAGCCTATGAAAGGAGCTATCCAGCAAAGCCAGGGAATTATGCTCATTATCGCTCCCTCCTTAACCTGATGAAGTTTAGTCTCTATTTCTCATCTTAAATCATCATGCCTAACCTTAAATGTTTCCTTACTATACTAGATAGCCTCGGTTAAAGAATCCATCTAGCTGGTAAACCAGAAAAAGAGTGATAGGAGTAAACTTTTTATCTTCCATGAATGAGTATATGTCGTGGTGCCTCTAATGAATCTACTGATGATCGTAGCAATCATGGTAATTCCGTTATTAGTAATATTGTTAATCTATATCGTAAGTTCTTTTATAGCACCTAAAGGTCGTAAATCAAAAGAACGTGACATGCCTTACGCTTGTGGAGAAGATTTCCCTCCTTTAAGGCCGCAGATAACAATAAACCTATTCTGGTTCGCTACAGCATTTCTAGTATTCGATATTGTTGACTTCCTCATAGCTCTCGCATATGGCTTGGGATCTAACCTCCTATTATTGCCTATGATATACTTATTTCTTATAGTAATAGCCTTAATAATAGCTATAAGGTGACAAATGATGGGCTTATTTACATGGGCTCGTAAGTCATCACCTTGGTTACTTCATTTTAATTCAGGAGGCTGTAACGGTTGTGATATTGAAGTGGTTGCCGCACTTACACCCTATTATGATGCCGAACGTTTTGGAGTATTACTTAAAGGAAGTCCAAGGCATGCGGATGTACTGATAGTAACAGGTCCTATCACAAGACAGGTGGCTAAACGTCTAATTCGAATTTATGAACAAATGCCTGAACCCCGTTATGTAGTAGCAGTCGGAAGTTGTGCTCTCTCTGGAGGTGTCTTTCAGGGTTCATATAATGTTTATGAAGGGGTTGATAAGCTTATACCTGTAGACGTATATATACCCGGTTGTCCTCCAAGACCTGAAGCTATACTTCACGGTATAGTTAAATTACTTGAAAAAGTGGAGGTGTCTTCTCGTGGAAAAGGAAAATGAGGCATTAATTCTCAAGATTATAAAAGAAATTTTTGGTGAATACTTTATCTCTTATGAAGCTATATCTCCGAATAAGATATTCGTAGAAATTAAGCGAGAAAATTTCAAGTTCAACATTAAACGACTCATTGAGAAACTTGATATATGGCATATTTCAACAATAACTGGTACAGATTTTGAGGACTCTATAGAGCTAATGTATCATTTATGGTGTGATAAGTACAAGACCTTAATCTCAATCAAATTAAAGCTTCCTAAAGATAATCCAGTTATTGAAAGTATAAGTGACATCATGCCAGGAGCAGTTTTATATGAACGAGAAGTATATGATATGTTAGGAGTTCAATTCCTAGGGCATCCTATGCTTGAACATCTTCTCCTCCCAGAAGATTGGCCTAGAGGTGTATATCCCCTAAGGAAAGAGGTTCCATTAGAGAAAGTACGAAAAATAATGCTTGAGGGGTCTGAGAAGAATGCCTGAGATTGAAATCCCAGTAGGTCCCCAACACCCCGCATTAAAAGAACCAATAAGGTTCGTCTTCAGAATAGATGGTGAAATCGTTGTTGGTGCTGAACCTAGATTAGGTTATGCCCATAGAGGTATTGAGAAATTAGGAGAACATAGAAGCTATGTTCAGGTATTATATCTCTCTGAAAGAATATGTGGAATCTGTAGTGTAGCTCATACCACCTGCTATGTCGAGACAGCTGAACGCCTCTTCAATATCGAAATTCCGCCTCGTGCAAAATTCATTAGAGTTATAGTTTCTGAATTAAATAGAATACATAGTCATCTCCTATGGCTAGGAATTTTAGCCCATGAGATAGGATTTGACACTCTATTTATGTATACATGGCGTGATAGGGAACTTGTACTCGATCTTTTGGAAATGATAACTGGGAATAGAGTGCTATACGCTATTAATATGATCGGTGGCGTCAGGCATGATATCACTAATGAGATGGTGGATAAAATCCGTAAAGTAATGGACTATCTAGAAGAGAGAACAAAATACTATAAGAGAGTAGTTCAGGAAGACCCATTAATGCTAGCTAGACTTTCTGAAGTAGGAATACTATCACGTTCTGATGCTCAGAAACTCTGCGCTGTAGGTCCTACCATAAGAGGATCTGGAGTAAAGACTGATATTAGAAAGGAAGATCCTTATGCAGCTTATGATGAAATCCCATTTAATATAATAACTTATACAGAAGGTGATGCTCTAGCTAAAACATTAGTAAGAGTAGATGAAATACAAGAGAGCATAAATATAATAAGATATGCACTTGATCATATGCCTAGCGGTAACATAAATATTCGTGTCCCCCTAAGACCTTCTCCAGGCGAAGCTATAGGAAGAGTTGAAGCTCCAAGAGGTGAATTATTCTACTATATAAGATCTGATGGTAGTGAGAGGCCATACAGGTTTAAAGTTAGAACACCTACACTAGCTAATATTCCCGCACTTTGTAAAATGTTAGAAGGCGTATATGTAGCTGATATACCTGTTGTTGTAGCAAGTATAGATCCATGTATAGCTTGTATGGACAGAGTCCTCTTAATAGATACTAATAAAGGAACGTGGAATATTCTAACAGGTGAAGAGCTTAGAAGGTATAGCAAAAAATGGTATGAAAAACATAAGATAAGGTGATCTTAATGAGCCTGTTACTTGAGTTTTTAAAAATTGCCATCTACCCTGGAGTCTTATTCATAATAGTGTTTTCATTATTCTTAGAGTGGTTAGACCGAAAGATATATGCACATTCACAACATAGAATAGGCCCTCTCTATATAGGTCCACATGGGATCCTACAGCCATTCGCTGATATCTTAAAGTTAATCTCTAAGGAGGATATAACACCCCCTCATGTAGATAAGTCATTTTTTATGCTAGCCCCACCTGTACTCTTATATCTTGCAATATTAGGAATGTTCATGATACCTTTAGGTGCTTTAGGAGAGCCTTACGCTCTATTATCCTTTGAGGGAGACTACTTAGTAGTTCTCACTATAACAACGCTTATAACCGCCTTCGTTTTCGCTGGAAGTTGGGCTTCATTTAATAGATTTAGCGCTTTAGGTTCTATCAGAGCATTGTTACTAATGGTAGGCTATGAAGTTCCTCTTTTCCTCTGTGCCGCAGCAGTAGCATTAGATGCTAAAACCCTCTGCTTAAGTAGAATCGCGTTAATACAATCTACATCCCCCTGGTTTATAGTAATGCAACCTATAGGATTCATAATATCCCTCATAGCCCTCCAAGCAGAACTAGAACGTATCCCATTCGATATACCAGAAGCTGAAACAGAGATAGTCGCTGGATGGCTTACTGAATTCTCTGGAAAGAAATTAGCCATGATTAGATTAGCTCATGATATCGAATTATTCTTACTAGCCTCCCTAATAGTCACTCTCTATCTAGGAGGTCCTTGGGGTCCAATGGGCCCGAGCGCACTTTGGTTCATATTAAAGGTAATCTTCGTAATCTTCCTATCTTCAATACTTAGAGCTCTCTTTGCCAGATATAGAATAGAACAAGCTATAACGTTCTTCTGGAAGTACATAATTCCCCTATCACTCCTACAAGTATTTATCGCACTCTTAATACCCCTCGTATAGGTGAGTAGCATGTCTGTGATTAAAGAACTAATAAAATGCCTAATAAGCCGTCCAGTTACAATCAAATATCCTTATGAAAGAAAGGAACCATATCCCAGATTCAGAGGTAAAATCTCAATCAATTATGATGCTTGTATTGGTTGTGGCTTATGTGCTAGAGTATGTCCAGCTCTTGCGATTACTTTAATAACTCCTCCAAGGAAGAAAAGCATTCGTGATAGACGTCCCCTAGTACAAATCTACAAATGTGTCTTTTGTGGGCAATGTGCTCTTGTATGCCCTAGAAAGGCCATAACTTTCTCTAAAGAATATGAATTATCGTCATTTAGTAAGGATGGAATGCTAGTGGCACCACCATTTTTCAAGAATAAAAAACATAAACTAAGACAAAGTTAGATGATTAGTAAAAGTTAAATTAGATATGTAAATCTTATATTAGGTGACGTTTAGGAGAAGGGTGCGAGGCGCAACCATGATATCCATCATAGAGCCAATCTTATGCGTAATGTCTATAATCTTCGCGATATTAAGCCTAAAACTTCGTGATACTATTCATGCAATACTTGCCCTCCTCTGCTTTACTATCAGTATCGCTTTACTTTACTTCATTATGGGAGCCCATTACGTAGCTGTATTCGAGCTATCCATATACTCTGGGGCAATGACTATTCTCTTCTTAATAGCTGTATACATGTTAAGAAGGTGAGAGACTATATGAAAGAGCATATTATAGTCATCCCTATGCTATTATTGCTAGGATTCATGTTACTTTACATATTTTCTACGTTAAGAATGACATATAATTATGGTATAGAAGCTCCTGTTCCTAGAGTAATCTGGAGATTCCTCTGGCTACCATTAATGATTCAAGGTTTAATAACTATTGCAACTATAATTTCTATTCTAGCTCTGATAAGAGAGCGTATCTTGAGGTGAAGACCATGTATTTATTGTTATTTCTCGGTACCTCTGTACTATTACTTATAATTGGTCTATATGGTTTAATTGTAAGACGTGAAATGCTCAGAATGATGATAGCTCTTGAAATAATGTTTCATAGTGGTAATCTAAACTTAATAGCTTTTGCTTTGAGTAATGGTCTAGTAGATGCTATAGGAGAATCATCCGTAATAGTTCTAATATCCATTGAGGCTTGTACTTTAGCTGTTATGATGGCTGTTATGTTAAATCTCTATAGAGTGTACGGTTCTCTTGATGTAAGTAAGCTAAAACGATTAAGGTGGTAAAAATGACAACATCCTTTATAACCTCCTACCTCTATCCCTTCCTACCCTTAATAGTAAGCTCTACTATATTGCCCTTCATGAAAAAGTTGAAGACATTTAGAAAGATATTATTATCATCGTTCATTTTAGCATTATTGGCACATATAGCATCTATATCGCTTATTTTAATGCCAAGCGGTATATTCTGGATCTCATTATCTTCAGCACCTATAATCTTTTCTTTAATTTCCAAATTTTCCTATACTTCAATGTTCTTCATAGATTCCATATCTACTTTCTTTATGTGTTTAGCCTTAGGACTAGGTACTTTAGTACTATTTTACTCATTTAATACATTAAAAGAAGATGATGTTCCAGAGCTCTATTTCTCCTTATTGTGTCTATTCACAGTCTCCCTTCTATTCTTCTTCTCCGTAGGAGATTTAATATCTCTATTTGCCTCTTGGGAGTTAATGTGTATTACTCTTTATGCACTCATCTTCTTAAGAAGATCAGAGCCCCTTAGTTTAGAGGCAGGTACTAAATATCTTATGATGAGTGCTCTATCTTCAGCACTTATCATCTACTCTATATCGTTAATCTATGGTACTACTGGTCGTCTAGATTTCATAGGGATTCATGATAACCTAAATAAGATGTCTGATATCAATGTACTCTATCTAGCTGCGATACTATTAATAGTAGCATTTGGTTTTAAAGCAGCTATAGTACCATTTCATACTTGGGCTCCTGATGTATATCAAGAAACTATAGATCCTGTAACAGCTCTCTTATCCGGCATAGCCTCTAAGACTGGAATCTATGCCCTCTTAAGAATATGCTTATTCTTAATAAGACTCCCTAAGATTGGAATAATCCTCGCTTTACTCGCTGCTATAACCATGACTCTAGGCAATATTGTAGCTCTTCTCCAGAGAGATCTAAAGCGATTATTAGCATATTCAAGTATTAGCCATATGGGATACATCCTAGTAGGCATCGCAACTGGCACTCCTTACGGCGTCCTCGGCGCGTTATTCCATTCATTAAATCATGCCATCGCGAAACCTCTATTATTCTTCTGTACAGGTGAAATTAAGAACAGATACAATAGTAGAAATTTAGATAAAATAAGCGGTTGTGGTAGATTGCTCCCCTCAATAGGGCTTCCAATGAGCTTAGGTATTTTTTCATTAATGGGAATTCCAGGACTTAATGGCTTCATAAGTAAGTTTATACTAGTATCTGCAGCCTTTAAAGCCGGATTTATCTGGCTCGCAGTAGTTACGATAATTAATAGCGCAATCGCTGTAGCTTATTATCTAAGGATATTACAAGTCGTATTTAGGCAACCTAAACAATTAAGGACTGAGCAAAATCAACATCAATACTACTCAAGTCCAATAGCTTCAATGATAGCTATATTCGTACTAATGATATTATGTATTATCATAGGTATTGCTCCTTCATTATTCTATAACTGGCTAGATTTAGCTAGTAGAAGTCTTTTCAGTAAAACCTATATATACTTAAAAGGCTTATAGCGTATCTTAATTCCTAGGGAGCTCTAGATGAACTTCAAGGGTAGGAGTTTATTAACATTACAGGATTTTTCAAAGGATGAGATAGCATTTATACTTAGACTATCAATGGAGTACAAAATTCTAACTAAAGCTAATACTAACCTTAACTCCCTTAAAAACAAATGCATTGGACTCTTCTTTGCCCTACCCTCTACTAGAACTAGAGTTAGCTTCGAAGTTGCAATTTCAAAGCTTGGAGGATACCCCATATATATGCGACCAGAAGAACTTCAACTAATTAGAGGTGAAACACTTGCTGACACAGCACGTGTCCTTTCCCGATATCTTAATGCAATAGTAGCACGTGTTCCTAAACATGAATCACTTGAGGAACTTGCTAGACATTCAAGCATACCTGTAGTAAACGCTCTCACAGATATGTTTCACCCTTGTCAGGCTTTAGCAGATTTATTAACCATTCTAGAAAAGAAAGGCTCCTTTAAAGGAATAAAATTAGCCTATGTAGGTGATGGCTATAATAACGTCTGCCATTCATTATTAATAGCTTGCTCTAAGATAGGACTTAACATAGCGGTTGCTTCTCCTAAGGGCTACGAACCTGATGAAAGAGTAGTAGAAGAAGCACTAGAAAACGCTAAACTTTCTGGCTCTAAAGTTGAGATACTTAACTCTCCCATAGAAGCCGTCAGAAATGCAGACGTTATATATACTGACGTCTTTATCTCCATGGGTAGAGAGAAAGAAAGAGAAAAGCGTCTAAAGGACTTTCAAGGTTGGCAGATTAATAAAGAAATTGTAAAATATGCAAAAAGGGATTACATATTCATGCATTGCTTACCAGCTCATAGAGGAGAAGAAGTGGCCGCAGAGATCATTGATGATCCAATACATTCCGTAATATGGGATCAGGCTGAGAACAGGTTATACGCAGAGATGGCTATCCTGGCTCTTTTGATTCCTTAATGAGATCATTTATGAATTGGCTGAACTTTCGGATAGTCTACAACAGGAACAAAGATTACTGCAGCTATTGCAGAACCATACATGTTCTCAGGTACACAATTTATACACTCTATCCTAAACTTAATCTCATTCACGCTCATTTTCCTTACTTCTGCCATTCGCAGTATTTTTGATTTTAATTCGTCTCTTATTTCTTCTCGACTTTTCTTCCCATAGGCTTCAACTACTAATCCATATCTAACGCCTTCATCATTAATGCCTTTAGTCCAAGCAACTCCTGCACTTAAAGTATCTCCTTCTTTTCCATCAATTCTTGCCATAATTGTAAACACTATAGCACCAGGTGTTAAAGGAACATACTTTACCTCTATAGCTTCAGAGGGTAAGATAGAAGAGACTGGAACTAAGTTACATTGAGCTATACCTGCTTTCATAAGCGCTTCATCAAAAGCATTAAGAGTAGAAATAGGACTTAACGCTGTACCACCTGTTATGAAGAAGTATTTAGGTAATTGCACTAAATAATCTCGCAATGGAGTTGATCCCACCATGCACTCCCCTCTTTTCCTCTCTTCTCTTAACTAAGTTGCTTAAATACATGTCGCCTTACCTTTTATACTAATACTAGCTTCAATTTTAGATATAGGCTTGCACATATTAGTAACCTGTCTATGTCATTTTTTGTATTTTTAAAGAATGAAAATCTGGGTATAAGTTATTAACCAGAATCGATCAAGTTTAGTTGAGGATGCATGGCTCAGTCGTATAGGGCAGTGTTTTTCAAAATACTACTATCTCTGCCATTACTTTATTCCTTAGACTCTTTGTCTTTACTAAAATGTTCACCTTTGGATTATGAATACTCTATAGTGTTATTCCTCGAGTATAAGGGTAATAAGGATTTTATAGTAAGCGATTTAGAAGTTCCTATACCACCAAATACATCTTGGCAAACATCTGTAATCAAGAATATATCATTAAAGCCTGTATCAATCATACATCATGGTGCCAATACTTTTGTACGCTTTAGGCTAACCTTATCACGTTTCCAACCTTTAAATATTAAAATCTCTGGAATGCTTTCTTTAAGAAGCCTAGATACTCCGTCCTCAGAACTTCTAATATCTTTTTCCCATTATCTAAAGTCCATTTCTTCCAAGTTCCTATGCTTTATTCAACCTACCAAGTGGTGGAATTACAGTGATCCTGTCATCAGTAGAGTAAAGGAAAGTATATATAAAGAAATAACTCTTAGGAATGCTACACTTAAAGAGGTATTGGACTATCTCAGAAGATTCGTTCAACGGACTCTTTCCTATTCAAAATGTAAGTTTAGGAAAGGAGCCTCAAAAGCACTAGTAGATAAAGTAGGCGATTGTTCTGAATACTCTGACGTTTATATTGCTTTAGCTAGATCACTAGGGATACCTGCTCGAAGAGTACTAGGCTGGGTATTTATGGGATTCCACGCAGGAAAACCGATTCTCGTAGGACATGCATGGGCTGAAATCCTATTACCTGATATTAGTACATGGATCCCTCTAGAGACTACATTTCCAAGTAACGTTTCCATCAATATGGATGTAGGAAAGCTACCCGAGAACTATATAGCTTTTTATATAGAGGATGGAACGCATGATGTAAACTCACCTCTCGTACCTGAAGATGAAAGCTTTTTAATAAGTTCAGAGGAATGGATTCCATTAAGTAAGGAACTATGGTTTTCCTCCTCTATTATAATAAAACCTAAGCTAGAAGATAATCCTACCTTACACTCAGTTAGGATACTACGACTACTTTATGCTCTCTCTGTGCTTTGTTTTTTCGTAATATTATCCATAGTACTTTGTATCTCATTATTAAGAAGGAGGTTTAGAAAGTGAGCAAATATACGCTGATCCTTACATTCCTTATCATAATATTCATGCTAATTTTTAGTCATCCCATAAAATCCTCAACTAGTATTTACGGTACCATCCTAGATTACTTCACAAAAGAGCCTATAGCCAATGCCACCTTAGTTTCATTACCTGAAGGTAGGCTATTAGCAAGGACAAATTCTTCAGGAAACTTCTGCTTCATAACTAATGAGCTACCCTTAAGTATTTTAATATTTCATAAGAATCCTGCAGGCTATGACTATTTGCCCGCTAAACTAAGCATAACCACTAGTAGCAATTTAACGCTTTTCTTGGTACCTTCTAGTAAGATAGTTCTTAATGGCACACTAATTTTACTAGAGGCTTCACTAATAGCTAGATCGTACACTGTAAATGTAGTTCCATTGTCTAAAATACCTAAATATACCCTTCTTACTTATGGCACTCCCTCTGAAGTATTAGCTTTTCTAAATCTTTCACGAAATGAAATACTAGTACCTGCAGATACCCCTTTTACACTTCGAATAGAAGTACTAGCCTATGGTGAGAAACTACCCTATATAAGCAATATCCTTAATTTACCGATGGGTGAAGTACTAGAGGACTTAGTAGCTGCAAGAGCTATAACTAAGGGTATTACTGTTCTAACATTTCCCAAAGGTAGTTACATGCTCGTAGACCAAGGTAAAACTATAGTTCTAAAACTAGAGGATATAGCCATATTGAACTATGTAGCCATGTGTAGAAAAATCTCAGGATATATAATGAGAACTATTGAGAATTTACGTAAATCTGGGGTATTCCTAAATGAAGAGAAGATAGTACTTAAAGAAGCTCACTCTTACTTAGACGAGGCTCAAAAGTTTGGCAAGATGGAAAGATATTGTGACGCCTTTATAAGCTTGCGGAAGGCTTACATAAGTATAGTTTACGTTCTAAATAAGATTATTGGACTCTTTCAGAATGCTCGTTATCTAGTCTACACAATGAACTTCATAGTTGCACTAATCTCTGTAATACCCTCTATATTGTTATTTGAGAAACGCTCTTTAATCTGCATTACAATGATAGGTTTCTCCTACCTCTTCTTATCGTTAGTTTACTTACTCAACGCACCTCTAAGGATACTTATCGCGAGCTCTGACATTTCCTTGATGATAACTCCACTTATAGTTTCAATATGTCTCATATGGTTAATTAAGAGGCCATCCATTTATGTAGCTCTCATTAGAGGTGATTTCAAAACTAGGCTTTTCCGTCATATGTTAGTTATAGTTATGATTATGATCTTTATAGCAGCTATGACTTCCTTCACTTCCATATCCTTCAGGAAAACCCTAAAAACTCAAACTATAAATCTATCATTACCTGAAGGAACATTATTCGTAAGGGGCTTTGAATCTTCTAAAGCCTTCAAAAGATACCTTAGCGAAATATTAGAAATTGAAGTAGAAGAAGTACCTCTTAAGGAGCTAGATGTGAAAATTCTTTACATACTTAAAGATCTTGGGGCTACGAAGGTTCTTCCATATGTGATGTCATTACCCTCGTTATTACCTTTAACTTCAATATTTTCAGAGGATAGTGAGATTTCAATGCCTTTATATGGGTTTGTAGGTCTAGACCCCTTACATGATCCTATCTCTTCGCGTTTTAAAGAAATGATCATTAAGGGTAACTTTTCACTACTAAGCAATAGAAATACAGTTGCCCTTCCCCTTTCATTATCTTCTCTTTTAAATGTCGACATAGGTTCTGAGGTTCAACTTTTCGGGGAAAAATACAGAGTTGTTGCTATACTTGACGATAGCTTTCTTTATGATATCCAAGATATAGATCATTTACCTATATCTCCCAGAAAGATAGTCGTAGAAAAAGGACCTGGAGGAAAACCTGTATATACTTTAGGCCCTTGTTTCTCCTCAGAGGTCGTCGTACTAAATTGGCATGAAGCATTAAGCCTACCCTATATCGCTATAGTTCGTATTGTAGCTTTTTCAAATAAATGCGAGGAAATAGCAAAATTCATTGCTTTAAACTTTAAGACTTCCCCTATTTATCGTATTAATAATATATCTCGCGTAGTATTCTACGCATCATTTATCAATCTTGTAGGATTTGAAAACATGTTACCTTTAGCCATAATAGTTTATTCGCTTATATTCGTCGAAGCCCTTAATACTGTCTATGAAAGACGATATGAGGCAAGAATCCTTATAGCTACTGGCATGAATCCTGCACAATTGGCTTTACTCTTCGCAATAGAATATTTCTTCTTAGGCATGTTTAGTGGCTTTCTGGGATATCTACTTGGTCTTGCACTATTTGATGTTTATAATTTATGGTATACAGATTATGCACTACCTACAGTATATTCATGGACATGGCCTATTACGCTAATAATCTTTAGCGGAATTTCAACAATGATAGCCTCAGTGATACCTGCTTTGAGATCAATACGAATAGTAACGCCATCTTTAAGAATTAAGTGGAAATTTGACTACTATGACTACGAACGCAATGAATTTGTACTTAAATTACCCATTTCAGTACCTGTAGATAAAGCTGAAAGCTTCATGAGGTATCTCTCTGAAAGACTGTCATCCTATAAGAGCCAATTTATGATCTTTAGAGACATTACTATTAGTTATAAGAATGATTTACCTATACTCTACTTTGAGATATGCCGTTTTGGGGAAAGTCCTCTAAGAGCTGTTAGTGTCATAGAGAGTTCAAGACATAACTCTTTATGTACTTTCACTCTAAGAATACGCTGTACTAGACCTAAACCTTCATCAATTCGAGTTCTCTCCTTCACTAATTACTTTATAGCTAAAAGACTCATAGAGCCTATTTCCCTTCTAAGACTTTGGGTTATTAAGTGGCCTTCTCAATATCACTAGATATCCTTACTAAATAGTTCACTATTTCAAAGGAAGGGTCTACCCCTGTGACTTTTGTAAACTCTTGCCAATTGGGTGATCCATTAACTTCAAGAACATAATATCCATCCTCTCCTTCTATGATATCTACACCTGCATACCATAGACCTAAAGCTTTAGTAGCCTTAATTGCAATCTTTTCTAGCTCAGTTGTAAGTTCGTATTTCATTCCCTTACCACCCTGTGCTATATTGGTCTTCCAACAACGAGTAGCTATGCGCTTCATAGCTCCTATTACGTTATTCCCAACGACTATTACTCTTATATCGTAGCCTGGATTTTTTATATACTCTTGAATTAACATGGGATGCTTATTTGAGAGAAGTGTTTTTAGAATAAGAAAAGCTGTATCTGGATTAGGCGCTAACGATATGCCATATCCCCTAGAACCTGTAATTGGTTTAATAACAGAGAAACCAAGTTTAGTAGCTATAGTATATGAAATCTTCATAGATTCTGTGGAAAGTGTATAGGGAACTCTTATACCGTTCCTCTTTAAAAACAAAAGTGTTAGTAACTTATTCCTTGAAATAAGAAGCGCATCTAAGGGATTCATGAGAGGCATTATTTCTTCGAGGGTCTTTAAGACTGCGATTCTCCTTTGATATTGTAACAAGTTGGTAAAGAATCCGAAGGATCTTATGAAACCCGCTTTGTAATCATTTAATTCCGTACCATTACATGTAAAAATCCTTATACTATCTTTAATTTCCACATTAAGTCTGCTTATACGAACATAGAGAGGTTCATGTCCCATTTCCTTGGCTGCCTTAATCAGTCTAAAGGTAGGATAATCAGGGTTAGCATTTTCATGGATTACTAATATCTTCAAAGTATCCTCCCCCTCTTCATGAGTGGATTAACGGGCTAACTAATATAAACCCTTTAGAAAGAATACATTTTTTAGTGAGTTAGATATTCGATGATGGGAAGTAGTATCGACATACTCACTCCTACATTAAAAGCAACGCGATATCTCCTATCAATGGGGCCCCTACATTATAAGCTATTACTTTATACGCTCTTTAATACGGAAAATAAGCTCTCTTTAAAAATCATTAAAACGCTTTTAAAAATGCAAAACGATGATGGTTCTTTCTATACTCCTGGTTATGGAAGAGTTCTTACAACAGCTGACATATTTAGAAGTTTATCACTTATTTGCAGAAACGACTTCACAAATGACATAGTTACCGGATGTTTACACTTCCTAAAGAATACTCAGCTTAATAATGGCTTATGGGTAGACTATGATGTTAACTTAGACTACTATCGATTCATTAATGACAAAGGCATAGCCTTAAGGATAACTCTCGCAGTAGTTGAAGGTTTACTTAATTTAGATGCTTCAGAAAGCCTATTATTTGAAAATAGTGCTAGAGCTATTCTCTCATTCCAAGAGCCTGAAGGATACTGGCGTGACACTTTAGCAAAGGAAAGTACATGGGATGTAGAAGTTACTGCAAGGGCGGTTAGATTATTAGGAAGATATATGGAAGAAGATACCCTCAATCGTTCTCTTGCACTACTTAAGGAGTGGCTCTCTTCATGCCTAAGTGTAAGGCGTATGGATCAACCATGGGCGCTTGCAGAGGTCTTAAACGTTCTTACAATGTATGGTATGCTCGAAAAATCAGAATTACAAAGGGCTATTGAACTCTTAATAGACTATCAAAAGCCCAATGGAAGTTGGGGTATTGTAGAACCTAATCCTCGCCTCTCTTTAGTTAATTTACTCTTCCTATCAAAAGTAATAGACGTAGCTTTCTTCTCACAGAGTATAAAGAGAATTCTCAAAATAAAAATTAAGATATTAGAGACCATAGAAAGGTATCATAAGAGATGGCACAAAGAACTCGTAGAAAGCATGTATACCTCAACTTCATACTACTCACGAAATGTAAATCTAAATGAAAAGTTAAAGAGTAAACTTCTAAGGGTATTCACTCTAGCGTATAGGGATTCACTAAGAAATCGAATGGATAGGATAAAGAATGAAAAGTTACCTATAGATCTCTTTATAGAGTACTTATTAAGGTATGACTTTTCAAGTCTTAAGGAGCATGCAAAAACGTTAGCGTATTATGCTTTAGAAAAAGTTGCTTTACAAAGTAGAAGATATAGAAAAATAGGTCTATTATTAAGGCTCCTAAGGAAAGAAGCTTGGAATACTTCTCCCCTCTTAGTACTTCGCCATGCGCTTCTACTATTTCCCAATTTTACCATTAAGACAGCAGATTACTACCTATACTACCTATACCTACATAAAGTTTTTCCTCTTTCTGAAGATAACATACCATTTATATTTCCCCCTGTAGATAACGATCTACTCCTAGTACTCAGACGTCTTAACTTAATATCAACACCTATAAGCATTGCTATGAGAAGTTATAGACTCATAAGAGAGGAAGTACATAGAAATGCCCTAGAACTTTTCTTTGATGCTCCCCATAAGCTATACTTATTATCCGTGATAGCTAAAAAGTGGTGTAGAGGGAGTTCAAGATGCATACGCACCTCCAGAGAAGGATATGTTATATGCCCCCTTTACGAAGTATGTCCTAGTAGGAGGAATCTTAATGAGAACTGAAGGTCCATTAAAGCTACTAATACTAGATCACGAACCTGAAGCTAAACGTTTCTTCTTAGATATACTAGCTAAAGTTGGTCTTACTGAAAAGAGGCCATTAAAGAGTCTCCTCTTAGGAGTCTATATCATGAGCATTTTAGACTCTCAAAGATGGGCATGGAAAATTAATTCCTTAGATTCATTAGTAAAGGAATACTGGCTCTTCGTTAGTCACGTGGGTGATATAGATAAAGAGTTAGACCTTTTTGCTAATGAAGAATATCTTGAGACAGCTATTGAAGATACTGAGAAGCTAGTTAGGATAAACGATATTCATAGAATAGCATTTATAGATACAATTCGACTATATACTGATTTTCTCCTTAAAGTCCCTATATCCCCACCCTTCTCGGTCTTCACCAAGCATCTTTCTCATTTTGTATTAAATAAGCTAAGCATAACCTTAGATGAAGAACAATACCTTAGAAAAGCCCATTTCTTCGGAAGACTTCTTGTCGCTACTAAGTCAAATGCAGACCCGATGACTATAGCTCGATTAGCATTACTAACATTCCCAGTAGCTGATCAGCGACAGGTTAATTTCTATTTGTTCTTATTATTCAAAGCGTTATGTGCATGGAATAATATTCCTCTTAGATATCTTCATTGTCCAATAGATCCCACTTTCCTTAGAGTAGCCAAGAGGATAGGCTTAATTCGTGGAAGAAGACCTAGCATGAGATATGGAGGACAGATGTATAATCTAGTACAAAGTATTGCTAGGGAAGTCTTTCCTGAGGACCCTTCAAAACTATATACATTAAGGTATGTAGGCGAGGTATACTGTAAACCGCGACATATGCTATGTGATGAGTGCTGGTTATTTGGTGTATGTAAAACTTACATGACAGGTTCTCCTTAAGCTATAATCCGTTAAGTTTTTATAACGAATTATATTGTTAAGGTTGAGGGAATCACATTGAGAGTCCTTTATCACAAAGAAGAAGTCGAAATACTAGATGATATTAAGATAGAAGTCCATGATAACAAAGTTAAAGTTGAGGGTCCTAAAGGTTCCCTTGAAAAAGACTTCAGTTTTGTTCCAGTTAAGATTAGTATAAAGGAGAATAAAGTCGTTGTAGAGGCTTACCTTGCAAAGAAGAAAGAGTATGCAGTGGTACGTACAGTAGCTTCTCATATAAAAAACATGATGCTAGGTGTAAAACACGGCTTTAGATATTACATGAAAATAGTGTACGCGCATTTCCCTATGAGCATTAAAGTAGAAGGGGACAAAGTAATCATAGAGAACTTCCTAGGAGGACGATCTAAAAGGATAGCTAAAATAGTAGGTAAAGATACCAAAGTTGTGGTTAAAGGAGACGATGTAATAGTTGAAGGAATAGACATCCAAGCAGTAGGGCAGACAGTTGCTAATATTCGTGAAGCTACTCGATTAAAAGGGAACGAAAAGAAATGTCCTCATGGTCGTGGTGGCGGTCCTGGAGTACTAGATGGAATTTACCCCTATAAACGGGAAATAATAGGGGTTGCCGTAAAAGAAATATGAGGAGAGCTTGTTGAGATTCGATTTCTTCATAACTTTCAACAAGAACCTTCATTTTAAGTGTATAAGATGTGGCAGATGCTGTTCAGGATTTGGAACAGGGATTAAACTCGAACTCTACAGAAGCGATATAGACTTTATTTATTCTCACACTAAAAAAGTAGATTACTATCATAAAGAAGGAAGCCTATATTTTATGAACTCAAATACAGAAAAATACTGTCCTTTCTATCACAAGGGAACCTGCATATTAAAGAGGGATTTAAACTTCTTTCCCTGGAACTGTGATGTTTTTCCGTTACAAGCTGTAGAAAAAGATGCTAATGTTTTCATTATAAGAATAAATCCAGCAGCTAACGAAATATGTCCTGGTATAGGTAGAGGACAAGTTCCAATAAAAGACAGCCTCCTAGTTAAGCTAATAACTGGAATTGTAGGAATCAAGATAAATAATGATCCCAGATCCATTTCCACTGAGCTTGCTTTACTCTTATCTAATATTTCCTGGTTATAGGTTAGCCGAATACTATCTTCTGTATCTCTTAGGTCTAAGATCCTTACTTCTACATCTCCTGCACTTCTCTGCACTCATAGGATTTCTAGCACCACACCTCCTACATATCTTAACATTAAATGTATGCTTTAAGGCAATTTGGAGTTTCTCTGGGTCTGTGATAGGCATAAAGGTTCACCTTTTTTCTCCATTCTCATACATATTTTTAAAGATTACGTTCTCCCAGTAAAATTTTAACTGCTTTTTACCTTTTATATAACGAGGTACAACATTATGAAA
>CAZFCQ010000002.1:49396-151292 GCA_964517845.1 uncultured Thermoprotei archaeon
TTCTGGTTACTACCTGAAACGTACCTAGAACCAGTAAAGATTTTATGTAAGGTATATGAAGTCACCCTTCGTTTTGTCGATAAACTTGGATATCCATTGAATAACACTGACTTCAAGTTAGTTCTACCTCAAACTAACATGGAGATCACAGTATATACGGATGAGAATGGAGAAGTTAGACTTCCTTATGTAATCGATGGCACTTATACCGTATACAGTAAATGGCATGACGTCCAAAGCTCTTACTCCATAGAAATTACAGGACCTAGGAGGTACACCATAGTATTACCAATTTATAACATAATGCTTAAAATTAGAGCCTTAGGAGCTCACTCGATGCCCCTGGATAACGCCCTTATTAAGCTATATATAGTCAAAGGAGGTACCACTTCTCTTCTAGCTGAAGACTATTCTAATAGCAAAGGTGAACTAGTCTTCTACAAAATACCGGAGGCTCTCTATAAAATTGAGGTCTACTGGCATGGAGTCCTAGTAGGGGAGCAGTACTTTAGACCCGAAACTCTAGGATCTTTAGGTAGGCTAGAGATCGAATGCGAAGTATATTCTTTCAGAGCTAGGATTATGGATCTTAAGGGAGCTCCTTTATCTAACGCTAGAGTTGCTATGTATCTGGCTAATGGAAGTTACTTAGTATGCTATACTAACGATTTTGGTCTTATAGACTTAGGAGCCGTTCCTAAGGGTACGTATTCACTTAATGTGTCTTGGTATGGTGTAAAAGTCGGATCGTTTAAGGTAGCACTTCCTTACGAAAGAAATCCAAGAGGAGATTTTGATGAGAGACTACCATGCAAAGTCTATGATTTAAAAATCCTAGTAACGGGAGTGCTTAATCAACCGCTAGATGGCACACTCGTAGAGATATGGCTTTCTGCTAACAAACTTGGAGAAGGCTTAACCAAATCTGGAGTTATTGAATTTAACCAGTTACCACCAGGCGTCTATATAGTGAAGATGAAATACTTAGATGTTAGCGTTACAGATTCCGTTTCACTAGCTGGTGAAGAACCTGTAGTGACTATTGAACGTAAATTGGATGTTTTATTTACCATTGCAGGCAAGGCATTTTCTCTCATAATGGGCGTTATTCTAATAGTGTCTATTGTAGTGGGAGTCTCTATTGCCTTAATATTCATCAGACGTCTTCTCAGAGAGAGAGCTTATAAGGGCCTAATCTCTCCTCCAGAGACATTTGAAGAAGAAAGACGTAGACGTCGTAAATTCCCTAAGCTCAGGCTTTTCCCATTAAGGAAAAGGGGGGATAGAGCTCTATGAAGTTTAAATGCTTTGGTTGGAGGGGCTTTCAAACTTTAATTCCTGAAAACTGGGAAATGACTACCGAGGGGAGAGGAGCTTCAAGAACCTATCTTCGACTTGAAGATGAACATATGATTCGCTTAGAATTAAGATGGGATGAAATACCTCCTAAGAAAAGACCTAATGTAAAAGAAAGTCTAGATTCCTTCTTAAAAGAACTAAAAGAGAAAGTAGAAAAAGCAAATCTTAAGTTCTCATGCCTTGCCATGAGAGAAGCAAGCATTAACGATCATGAAGGCTACATATATCATATTCGTGGTGGTACTGAGCTTTTTGGAGCTTCTTGGTACTGTACAGAATCCAGACGCCTCTTTGTACTTCACGTTCACTTCTTACCCAATGAATATCAAAGTATGAAGGAGGTGTTTGATAAACTTTTAAGTAACTTAATATGTCATGGCAAAACATGGTGGTTATGGAGTGTTTACGCATTCTACTTTGAACTCCCTAGGGATTATTCTTTACAGGAGTACAAAATTCTATCTGCTTATGGTAGGATGAGCTTCAAATCTAAAAAAGACATATGGTACGTACTCGCCTATCAGGGTATGGCTAATGTAGTCCTTGAAGAGGAATACAACGATATAAAACATTGGTTTAGAGAACGCTACTTAAAGGAAGCTCTTAAGCACTATGCACATTATAAAATAACGAAAACTGATGAGCTTCACTTAAGAGGGCATAAATGCTATAGGTTAAGCCTAGAACCACGATTTAGTCTAATAAAGAAGATAACCCTCGATTCATTTGTTTGGCTATGTACAGACTCTAATAGAATACTAGCATTAAGCGTAGTAGCACCTGAAAAAATGCATCCCATCATAAGTGACGAAAAGATGCGTGTTTTAAAGAGCATTAAATGTCACTAGAGGGTGTAGGATATGCTCGATAATCTAGACAAAGCTATCCTAGAAGAACTTCAAAGGAATGGTCGTGCTTCTATCTCTGACATAGCTAAGAGAATAGGAAGGCCGAGAACTACTATAAGTGAAAGGGTCTCTCGTTTAGAACGAGAAGGTATAATTAAAGGTTACCGTGCCATTTTAGACCCTCAAAGATTAGGTTATAAATTCCTAGCTTTTGTAATGCTAAAGGTAAGGCGTGGTGTAACTTTTGAAGGGGAATCTAATCAAGAAGCTTTAGCTAAACGAATTTTAGAGGACACTTACAATACCCCATACCTACCCTACGTTGAAGAAGCTTACATAGTTACAGGTGCTTATGATATAATACTTAAGGTCTGGGCAAGAGAGTGGGAGGAGCTAACTCGCTTCCTAATAAGGTATTTAGCTAGTATAGGTGATGTCGTTTCTAGTGAGACTTTCCTCGTCTTAGAAACTATTTCAAGAGAGAAGGAAGGTTTTCCTATAAAAGCTACAGAAGAAGAGTAATGCCTTACCATTAAAAGTTTTAAGTAAGTATTAAACAAGCTTCTTTAGGGGGGTCTAACTTTGAGATTACATGTAGAAAGTTTCACATTCAGAACCCGAGGCCCTATAGATATTGTTAACATCACACCAAAAGTGAAGGCTATAGTAGAAAATTCCGGGATCAAAAATGGTATTGCTCATATTTTTGCACCTCATGCTACAGGAATTATATCATTAACTGAATACGAAGAAGGCCTCCTTAACGATATTCGAAGTCTTTTAGAAAAACTTGTACCCTCTAAAGAAGAATACGAGCACCCATCTAATGCTCACGCCCATCTAAGATCCATCATATTCTCTCCTGAGAAAACAGTTCCAATAATTAATGGCCGATTAGCCCTTGGAACATGGCAATCCATAGTTTTTATAGAAACCGATATCTATCCACGAACAAGAACTATTATAGTTCACATCATAGGAGAATAAAGAGGTAGATGCCCATTACTGAGAGAGATGTGCCTATCTATGATCGAAATCTTATAGATAGTAATGCATGTCCTAATTTACTAAGGAAACTAAAAAAACTACTGATATACGGCAGATGTCTTAGAGATGAACATCCCAATATACTTAATGAATTTTCAAGAGAACGTTACCCTTTATCTGTCTGTTTAGAAGCTGAACATATGAATATGGTAGGCTTTAAACTAGCCTCTATGTTAGCGAGGTTACCTCTTAAAGAGATCCTAGTACTCACAGTGGACGGATCTCCGCATTGTGTTCAATTACATATGATGGTTGAGGAAGTGAACAAGCTCTTTGGTAATAAATTTAAAATAAGGCATTTCGTAATCGAGAAAGGTAAAGCAATAGAAATAGAACCTGAATGTATACGAATTGCCAGATATCTTTCTAAGATAAAACGTCTGCTCAGGCAAGTGAAAGAAGCATGAGACTATTACAATCCCTCACTTCCTTGAATATGAGCATAAATTACTTACTGGACACTGTCTACATAATGGCTTACGTGCCTTGCATATTTCGCGCCCAAATCTTATTAACAATAGGTGTGCTATAGCTCTCTTACTTGGTTCTATCTTAGACTCTAGTACCTCCCTTACCTTATCATAATTGTCCTTAGGACTAGCATATCCTAACCTTAAAGCAAGTCTACGGATATGTGTATCTACTGGAAGTATAGGCTTTTCACCATAGAAGGCAAGCATGATATCTGCAGTTTTATATCCAACACCAGGTAAAGCAAGCAGTCTTTTTCTAGCTTCATTAAGTGGAAGGCTACGTATCCACTTGAGATCTTTACCATAATCTTCTATTATAATTTTTGCGATTTCTTTAAGCCTTATTGAACGTTCTCTATATAGGCCAGCAACCCTAAGAGCTTTCATTAACTCATCCAACCTAGCATTAGCTATACTCTCGGGAGTTGCACCTATATTTCTATCCAAGCGCAGAAAAGCATTTCTTGAGTTTCTATCACTAGTATTCTGAGAAAGAATAGTTCTTACTAACAACTTAAAGGGCTCTTCATTCTTAAGATGCTCAAGTATATTTTGCGCTTCGCTACTCCACTCTCTTAAAGCAAAATCCAGTATTACATGGATCGGCTCTTCATTCCTCTTTAACGAATTATCGCTCATCTACACTTTAAGCATCAAAGCATATCTTATAAGCTTCTCGGAAGCTTCAATTCTTTCGAACTTTCTTAAATAAATGTTATATGAAGAACGATTATTTAATTTCCTAAGCTTGAAAAGTTTCTTCGAAATCATACTATATCACCCTTAAAGATTTTTCTCTATCGTGTTATATGTTACATAAGAAACATATAAATTCATCTATTTGTCCTAATACTCATATTTTCTTGTCAATATCATTTCGTCTTAGAATCCTAGTATTAAAGTATTTTTACATAAGTAAAACATTGGCTTTAATTACTATGAGTTATACATTATACAAGTAACATTTTTTATCTACTCTTAACTAAGGAAATTTCCTTTGCTACATACATCTTGTTATGCATTTCTCTAGATATTATAGTCATGATAATCCTTCCATTAAGTTCCTTCTCATAATGATTTACCACTAAAAAATGATATACATCAACTATTATCCACCCACTTAATAAGCCAAGACCACCACCTAAGACTACAGGCGATCTAGACATGCCTATTATTATCATAAATGCTAATGCCATTATTATCGCTGTGAAAAGTGTAAGATATGGATGGCTTTCCTTGAAATCATGTAACCGAAAGCGACCTTTACTCTTTAGTTCTTCTAGAACCTTGTAAACCTTCCTACGCCTAAGAACAAAGCCAATACTACTAAACGTACAAGTCGCGACCATAAAATACAAGATTAAGATATAAGTGAAGAACACACTTAATAATACAAACAACCATAAAAACCCTAAAGTTACGACTTTAATTATAAACTCCTTCTTCTCAAAAGGATACTTTATGCTGTATCTACTTTCTTCCATGAAAACACCTTTCACATTATGGAAAAAGTTCATTTTCTTACTTAAAGCTTAAATAAACTATTAAAACGTATTTAATACCAAGAAGTCTGAATAATTGATAGAGGTAATTGTGCCATGAAGAAGGGTTTAATATATACAGTATTATTCTCTATGCTAATAGTACTATCCCTTATGCCAGTACCAAGCTTATCACAAGAGAAGAAGCCTACAGTTTTAGCTACCGAGTGGGACGTTCATGGTCCTAGAGTTGACGAGTACCTCTTCTCAATAATAACTTCACCTGATGCTAGATTGTTAGCTTTAAAGAAGGGAGAAATACATATAGCTGGCCTTAGAGCTGAAGATATAGAACAAGTTAGAGGTGATCCTAACATAGAGCTATTATTCTATCAGACCTTTAGCATCTTCGCTATTCAAATTAATTTGCGGAAATGGCCTCTTAACATTAAAGCATTTAGACAAGCTATGGCTCACCTAGTAGATCGTGAATGGATAATACGTGAAGTCTTCGGCGGTTACGGAGTTCCTGTTGAAACATTTGTACCCCCCGCATATGGAGACTGGTATAATCCAGATGTTAAAACATATGCTTATGACATAGAAATGGCTAAAAAGACGTTACTCGATGCTGGATTCAAATTTGATGAAGCTACAGGTAAGTGGTATGATCCTGATGGAAAGGAAGTGAGAGAAGTAGAACTGCTAGTTCCTCCAGAGTCCCAGGCTCCTTGGCTCTTTAAGATAGCTACTAAAATGAAGGAAGATGCCGATAAGATTCACTTCCCCCTAAAGGTAGCTCCTATGGAATTCCAGGCAATGGTAGCTAAGATAATCAAGCTAGAGTACGACATGTATCTACTCGGATGGGCTCTAGGTCGACATCCTACATACCTATATGACTTCTTCAGATCCGATGGCTCCTACAACTACTGGGGTTATAGTAACCCTGAAGTTGATGAATTACTAGAGAAATTCTATAAGACTACAGATGTAGAGGAGGCAAAGAGATATGCAATGAGGGTACAGGAGATTCTCTCAGAAGACCTACCTTGGATTCCATTATACATGACCTATGCACGTGTCGGTGTTAGAAAGGAAGTAAGTGGTATAGTGCTTAATAAACCATTAGGAGGAACGAGCTGGCTTACACTACTCAATGTCTTCTTAGTTGAACAACCATTAGGTGGTAGGTTTAAAGATGTACTTGATTCAGATCCAAGAGTACTTAATCCTATGACTGCTATGACCGTTACTGAATGGGATGTCATGGATTTAGTTTTCGACTACCTATTTATTGCCAATCCTGATGATGTAACTAAGGATCTTCCATGGCTTGCAGAGAAATGGGATACTAAAGAAGTTACTCTAGAGGGCGGCCATAAAGGAATGGAGATTACATTCTATTTAGTCAAGAATGCTACATGGCATGATGGAGAACCATTCACAGCATATGACGTTAATTTCACATTATGGTTCATAAAGGAAAATCAAGTAAGCAGATACTATGCAGTACCCATACAGAACCTCTTAAGAACTGAGGTTCCTGATCCTTATACGATAAAGATTGTTATAAACGGAACAAGCTGGGCTTATCTCTATGATCTAAACGTCCCAATAATTCCAAAGCATATATGGGGTAATAAGACATTCCTTGAGGAACAGGGTGGCTGGGATAAGTGGGATCCAAGTAAGGTACCTCATCCTAAGGTCCCTGGTTTAACATGCCTAATAGGCACAGGTCCCTTCATTTACAAAGAAAGAAAGCCTGGCGAGTACATACTTTTAGTATGGAACCCGAACTACTGGAGAAGGCTACCTACTAAGACTCTTCAGGTATCCTTAGAGGCTCCCTCAAGCATTTATTCTGATGAATCTGCAAAAGTAACTATTACTGTTAAAGACTATACGGGTAAGCCAGTGGATGCTGATGTAACTGTGCAATTAATAACTCCTGACGGTAAAGTAGTTAGCGAAGTTACTACAAAAGCCACTGGAGGTACTTGTACAGTAGAATTACCTGCTAAAGGCGCTACTGGTGATTGCAAGATTTCCGTAATAGCAAAAGGAACAGTAGGTGTGGCAACATTATCTCGTAGTACTGAAGTTACATTATCAATTAGACCATCCTATGAAAGATACCTACCTTATGTAGCTATAGTCATCGTGGTAGTTGTTGTTGCAGCGATCTATGTAATGGTTCGCAGAGGTAAAGGTAAAACTGCCGCTACTACGGCTACTCCCTCTTCAGCTTAAAAATTTAAGGGAAAGAATCTTTTTATTTTTCCTCATCTACTCTTATGAGGTTAGTAAAAGATATACCATAGGAGGTTACATCCTGTGGCAAGCCTTTGGAGATATATAGCTAAGAGATGTGTAGATAGGTTATTAGTACTCCTCATGGCACTCATTTTAAGCTTCATTCTATTACGTGTAATACCATATTATGTACTAGGTATTGATCCCTCCTTCTTCTTCCTTAATCCTCATATGACTGAGGAACAACAGAAATTAATTCGTAAAAGATTCGGATTGGATGAACCCGTATTTCCTAACCAATTCGTAAGATACGTCTTTAACCTCTTTAAAGGTGATCTAGGTTACTCCCTCTATACAGGCAGACCCGTAATTTCTGAACTTTTAGAACGCTTACCTAATACAGTACTTCTCCTTGGTACAGCTACTGTCCTCCAGATAATTGTAGGCCTAACTATAGGTATAGTAGCTACTATGAAGCGTGGATCGAAGGTTGATGCTACTGTAGTTAGTTTAGGATTATTCCTTAATGCTTTCCCTGCTTTCTTTGTAGGCCTACTCTTCCTCTTACTCTTCGGGTATTATCTAGGTTGGTTCCCCATAGCTGGCACTGTTTCTCGGCCACCACCTAAAGATCCACTCGCATACATATTAGATCTCTTATATCATTTAGTACTTCCCCTATCTACCTTAATCATAGTTGGCTTTGGTGGATTCGCTCTATTAATTAGAAGTCTTCTAGTATCTCAATTAGGTCAAGATTATATAATAACTGCTAGAGCTAAAGGTCTCCCTGAGAGAGTAGTAATGTTTAAGCATGTTCTTAAAAATGTATTAGGCCCTATACTTACGATCTTAGCACTTACTTTCCCTGGAATCGTTTCAGGCGCTGTAATTACTGAAACTATATTTTCATGGTATGGCGTAGGTCGATGGCTCTTTGACGCCTCTATGCAATTCGATTTCCCAATCGTTCAAGGAGTCCTCTTCATATATATAATCCTAACCTTGATATCTCTTCTTATTGTTGATATAATCTTAGGAGTTGTAGATCCTAGGGTGAGGCTAGAATGAACCTAAGTAACTCATTAAGAGGTAAGAAAAGGCCTTCCTTAATTGTTAGTCTACTAGACTTCTTTAAACAGTTAAAGAGACACAAAGTTGGTATATGCGGCTTCTTACTTCTGCTTTTTTATTTCATTTTAGGTATCATAGGTCCATATATAGCACCGCATGCTCCCTTTGAAATGCGATTAGCTGAGGCTTATGCAGTTCCAGACTGGTTTGTGATATTTCCCCAATATAGAGATTATCCACCTAACATAGTACATAGAGTATCTACTAGTATGTGGGAACTCGTAGAGAAAAGCAATGAGCTCACCTTAAAGATTGATAAAAGCGCAATTTCTGTAATCTACATGAAAGCTTCTGAGACTAATGGAAAGAAGAGTTTATTCTTCTCTTACTCTTTTGAATATCCTTATAGACCCCCTAAGACATTTTATTTAACGCTTAAATTTAAAGCGACAAAAGTTAATCTTCCCTCATCTTATGCTAGAATTAATATCTACCTTGTTAATACGGAAGGTAAACGCTTTCTATTACTAAGTAAGCGAGTTGTTGGAAATGAATCAAAGTGGGTTACTCCACTAGATGTCGATTCTCGAGATATAACGTTAAAACTTAGGTTAGGAGTAGATCCATTTGCAGATCTTGCTCCGCTAATTCTTAATTCAAAAGGAACTTATAAAATACTACTCGAACTCGAAGTATTTGATCGTGACGTTAATACAAACGGTGTATTTAATATCACTCTTGGAGAGCTTTTATTTAGAATTCCTGGGATGCGATATGGACTTTTAGGTACTGATAATAACGGTAGTGATCTCTTTTCTCAACTACTCTATGGTGCACGAGTTTCCATGATAGTCGGTCTGTTAGCTTCCTCAATCTCTGTATTTCTAGGTCTCGTTATAGGAGTAATCGCAGGCTATGAAGGAGGATTTGTAGATCAATTCTTACTCTTCATTACAGATACCTTATACTTTATGCCAATTTTACCGCTTTTAATAGCCTTAAGTGTATTCTATGGTAAAAATATTTATCTACAAATCCTACTAATAGCATCCCTTAGCTGGATGGCGTTTGCAAGAACTGTACGGTCATATACTCTTTCCTTAAGAGAAAGTCTCTTCGTTGAAGCTGTTCGAGCCATAGGAGCATCCGACATTTACATAATAATTAAGCACATAATACCTCAACTCATACCCTTGATATATGTGCAACTTGCTCTTTCCGTTCCAGGAGCTGTTCTTCTTGAAGCATCATTAAGCTTCTTAGGATTAGGCGATCCTAGAGTACCTTCATGGGGACGTATGCTCTATAGTGCTGAGCTAGCAGGAGCATTTCCTAGACTAATTTGGTGGTGGATACTTCCTCCAGGTCTAATGTTAACTTTCTTTGCGCTCAGCTTCATATTGTTTGGTTATGCTTTAGATGAAATATTTAATCCAAGACTTAGAGTAAGGAGGTAAAGTACTTGTAATGATTCGTATTTCTGCATTTTTTCGTATAATTACGATTACTATCTTATCGATATGCCTACCTACATATCTCTCTTTTAAAGTATCACTTCTTCCTGTAGCGTCTCGATTACCTATAGAGTACCCATTATTAATGGCAATCAACTACTTCTTAGCATCATATCTAATTGGAAATCTGCGATACGTCCTCTTCTCTACATCTCTTTCCTATATCATAAGCTCTATAATAGCAACTATGCTTGCTAAGTATCCTTTAGAATTATTCTTCAGCCCTCTCTCTGCTGAATTAGCGTTATGGAGTTATATACTTAGAAACATCACATTCTTTTCAGTCATAATGTCCTTACCTATATCTCTTTTAGCTATATTCATAGGTCTCTACGTTTACTCCTCGACTGAGATGAGAAGCACCAGACTTCCTACATTAATTATCAGCATTTTAATGTTACTAATAGCCTCTACATCTATAATATCTCTTGCTGTTGATTATAATACATACTTCCAGAACATGCACTCTATAAGTAGGATGGAAATAACTATACTAAATTGTAATGTTACCGAAAATCAAGTCCTCTTCTCATTAACTATTCATAACCATGGAAGCGGAAGAATATACCTTCAAACCTTAGTTTACGATTTATACTCTGGTAATAAGCTCATTAATAGTACACTTGAGGACTTCTCCTATAAACCTTTAGTTATTGAAAGCAATAGCTTCATAGAAAGAGACCTAAAGCTTAGAGTATCGTCAAAGTATGCTTCACTTCTTCATAGTAAAAGGCTAGCATTAAAGGTATGGGTATTTGTGAAAACACCTTTTGGTCTACATAGAAGAACTCTAACCTTCCAGCTTAAAGCGTCCTAACCGTGAGAGTATGAATGAACACCTACAAAAGCCAAAAATAAGACTCCGTTATAGTGGTTTTATAAATTTTTCAGCTAGTATCTATTCAGCTATTACAGGTCTTTTATTCACAACTTTGATTACGAGAAATCTACCTTTACAAGAGGTCGGTTTATTTCGTCTAATTAGCGCCCTTATCTCTTATTTCATTATACCCGTAGGGATATTTGGTGACTGGATCACCAGGTATAGAGCTAGAGGCTTTTATAAAGCATCATTAACTGGTATAGTTAATTGCCTCATTTTAAGTTTAACTTCAACTTTCTTACTCATAGCCAGCACCCCATATATACTACCAGAAATCTATACCCAGAGACATCTACTTCTTTTAACTTCTATGTTATTACTACTCCTTGCATTAAATCGTGTAACTAGTGCCAGTTTAAGAGCTTTAATGCCGCATGCCCTTGGATACGGAGACTACATCTTTGAGACTATAAAGGTATTAGCCTTTATACTCTTACTCTTCTCATTTAAGATGTACAATATATCGGCTGCTCTTACGGCTATAGCAATAGCCTTTTTAGCAAGAAATATCTTCTCCCTTCTGTTACTAAGAGAGGACATAAAAAGTGGTGATTTTGATCATAAAATGTTACTAAGGTGGTATCTTATTTCATGGATTCAGCTCTATATGCTCCTACCGCCTAATATTACAAGATTAGATAACTTTCTATTGAATGCTCTTCTCCCTAACTCTAAGGTCATATTAGCTTTCCTTCAAGTTTTATTCACAGTAGGTGGTATCGCTACTTACGCTATACGCTTCTCGGACGCTCTTTATAGTAAAGTGTTAATAAGTTCTGAAGTTACTGAAATCAGGTCTAGCGTTGAAATGATATTACGCTTCATATTAATGTTTGATATACCTCTAATCCTAGGATCCCTAATTTTATCTAAGGAGCTTCTAATGATCTTTGGGAAAGAGTATGTGACCGTAGCAGGAGTACTGCCCTTAGTAATGTTACTCTCTACATTATCGATAATATCTACTTTTCTTGGAACCTCTTTGAGAGGTATCGAAAAAGCGGATATAGAGACAACTTCTCCCAAGATCTTGATAAGATCGACACTAGTAATCGTCCCTACTATAGATCTGATAAGTGCTCTTCTATATCTTCCCCTATTAGTTCTTTCTACACTCTTCTTTAGTGAGAATACTCTTCTTGTTATATTCAGCCTTATCTCCTCTAGAATAATCACTTCAGCATTTTCCACTTTAACGAAGTATATGCTACTTAAGAGATCGATAGGCAAACTTAATATCAGAAGATCATTCTTTAACTACTTATTAGCTTCTTTGATCATGTGCCTTCTAGTATTTTTAATAAAGAACTATACGTACCCTCCTACTGGGCTTAATGAATCATTAAGAGTAAGAGAAATACTTATACTATTATCTCCATACATTATTTCAGGCGCCATCATATATGTTGCTGTTTTGTTAGTTCTTGATCATGATTTCCGATCATTAACAAAATTGATACTTCGGAGTATAATGAAGAGGCTTAGACAATGAAGATGAAAATCATACTAGTGATAGAATATGTACTGCTCCTTCTCATAAGGTATGTTTTTAAGATTACGAGTCTAATATCAATGCTATTAATACTCGCTATATCCCTTATATTTTTTTCAATAAGCAAGGATAAAGCAAATACATTTAGAATAGCTATTTGCGCTCTCTCTTTCCTCCCTATCATTCATTTATACGCATCCCCCATCTTCTTACTATTGTCTTTAGTAGCTAATGATGAAGCTATAAGAAGAACATGGCGATGGCGTCTAATAGTCTTTAGTGGTATTGATGGTTCTGGGAAATCCTCTCATGCAAAGGAAACAGCCTTATGGCTTAATCAACTTGGAATCCCTACAGTCTACTATCATTTCTTCAAGCATCCTCTAGTTACTGCTCTTTCCTTAGTTAAGCGCAAGGTAATGCATGTAAAAGAAAGTGAAGTAAAAACCTATTCTCCAGAATTTCATATACACATTAAACGACATTTTTTACCTAAGCTTCGTCCATTAATTCAATATATTGATAATTGGATTTATATTGGATTTAGGTTAATGTGGCATATGCTGAAAGGAGAATGGATAATTGCTGATAGGTACTTTTATGACTATTTCATTCGTTTTAAATGTCTAGGATACTTCATTCCCCCTATCCTTAGAAAACTCTACCTATATGTGATTCCTCATCCTCATCTTCTGATAATCTTTGATGTAAGCCCTGAAGTTTCATTTCGGCGACGCGGAGGTGAACATCCTCTATGGTACTACAGAAAAGCTCGTAAAGAATTTCTAAGATTAGCCAAAATAACTAATTCCCCTATAATTAATACGGAGCGTGATTTCTCCGAAGTTCAAGATGATATCAATAAGTTAATTCTTGAAAAGCTTATAATGAGAAGATAAGCTATTAAAGTGTGTATAACTTTAGGAAAGGTTTTTGAAAAAGCCCTTGGGTATTCTTTCAGAGGGAGTATTAAGAATGACTAAAGTAGGCATAGTCCACCATAAGCTTCTAGCTAGAGGTGGAGGAGAGTTCTTATCTGTTGTTACCATCAATGCGCTAAAGGATGCAGGATTTGATGTTTGGTTAATTTCTAATGATCCATCTTTAGATAATATTAGAAAAAGTATCAAAGATTCCTATGCACGAGATCTAGTAGTAGATAAGCATATAAAGCCGTGCTATGGCCTTCTCTCAAAGGTTAATAAATTTTCCTTATATCAAAGAATCTTTGTAACTCTTACCGCTCGTAAGCTATTAGAGAAAGGTTTGGTAGATTTAATTATCAATACGCATGGTGATATGGTTCCCTTCTCTATGAAGGGAAAATATATTCTCTACTGTCATTATCCCACATCTATTGCAATTATGGAAAGTCCACGCTATAAGAAATTCCCTTTAAACATATATGCTAAGCCATACGTCTTTCTTTTAAAAAAGTGGCGTCCTGAGGGTACTGAACTTATTTTGACGAACTCTAACTTTACACGCCGGAAGATAAAAGAAGTATGGGGTGTTGACGCTATAGTTGTTTATCCTCCTGTAGATATAGGCTCTTTCTTTAATGATAAACAAAACAATCGAAGACCTTACGTAATTAGCGTAGGTAGATTTGTAAGAGAAAAACGATTTGAAGTCATAATTAGAGCTTTTGCTAAAGTAGCTAATGAATTTAAAGAAGCGAAACTTTATCTAGTAGGCTCTTCACAAGCTACAGGCTCTCTATATTATATACGTGAATTAAGGAATATAGCTGAAAAATTAGGCGTGGGAGATAAAGTAATTATTAAAACAGACGTTCCTTTTGATGAACTTATAAATCTTCTAGGTAAGAGCAAGATTTATGTTCATGCCATGATCAATGAACACTTTGGCATCTCTGTAGTTCAGGCAATGGCCTCAGGGTTAGCTACAATTGTACACAAAAGTGGTGGTCCCTACGAAGATATAATAGAACGGGGCAAATGGGGTATGGCTTTCGAAACTGTGGCTCAATTAAGCGAGCACATCTATTCCCTCTTAGAAAATGAGTCTCTATGGAGACATTATAGCAGTTTATCTCTAAAACGTGCACCTATCTTCTCAGAAGAAGAATACAAAGTAAAGATAATTCAACACGTTGATAAATTACTCATGGATAACGCCTAATTCGCTATCAATCCCGAATCTCGCTATTATGTTTATAAATTAACAGCTTTTATTCATTGCACATAAATTTATATCGGGTATCCCCATGGTTAATGTTATTTTAACACATGATGCTGATTCAATATCTAAACCTTTACTTCACATTTTACGAAATAGAAAACGCTTCTCGTTTCTAGAATTAATCTCTCATATCTTCGGTTTCCTGAACCTCTATAATAATTTCAATAATATTATCGAACTCGAGGAAGATGTGGGGGTTAAATCTACATTTTTCATACCTGCATTTCTTTTCCCGCTTGAAGATATCATCGATTATCTTCGCTCTATGGAAAAGGAAGGTTGGGAAATAGGTTTTCATGCTGTAATAGAACCAGTACAAAGAGAAGGGCTGTTAAAAATGCAGTTCGATTATCTTAGGCAGTTCTTAGGATTCGAAATTTACGGTGTTCGTGCTCATTATCTAATATATGATGAGAAAATTCTAGCATACTATGATAAATTAGGATTAAAGTATGATTCAAGTATTCGATGTGAAACCGTTAATAGATGGAATCCATACAATTTCGAAAACTTCTCTCTTGTAGAATTCCCTATAACAATCATGGATGCAGACCTCTTCGGACGTCTTCATATGAGCGAAAAATCCGCATGGAAGTATATAACTTGGAAAATCAATAAAGCTATTAGTGAAGGTGCGGAATTCATAGTACTCCTGTTCCACCAGGAATCGTTTAGAATGAAAGGCGGTAGGCTATATTCCAAATTATTGTGGTGGCTACATGAACATAACTACGAGCTTCTCAAATGTATTGATGCGTATAAAATTTATATTAAAGAATATCTAAAGCTCAATAAATAAGGGGATTGATCTTGAGAAGAATCCTAGTTACTGGTGCTGGTGGTGTCGGTGGTATAAACTTTGTTCGGGCTCTTAAATCAACATTTGAGGATATCTACATAGTTGGTACTGATTATCATTATCATTATCTTCTTCTTTCTCCTGTGGATGAACGTTATAAAACCCCACGTCATGACGATCCTAATTTTATTCCATTGATACGTTCAATCATTAAAAAGCATGGTATAATGTTTGTTCATCCTCAACCAGAAGTAGAGGTAGAGGTTCTTTCTCAGAATAAAGATTCGATACCAGCTAAAATGCTTGTACCTCCTCCTGATGTTATTAAAGTCGCTAGAGATAAGTATCTAACATACCTAAAGCTTAAAGAACGTAATGTTCCAGTTCCCAAGACATTTTTATGTTCATCAGAAGAAGATATTCCAGATCTTGTAAATAAGCTAGGAGATAAAGCATGGATAAGAGTCAGGAAAGGAGCTGGAGGCAAGCTTAGCCTACCGATTAATACTCCTGAAGAAGCTAAGCTTTGGGTAAAGCTATGGTGCATAAAGAACATCGTCACTTTAGAGGATTTTATAGTACAGGAGTATTTGCCTGGAAGAGACTTAGCTTGGGATAGCTTATGGTATAAGGGTAAACTAATAGCCTCTTACACTAGAGAGCGCTTAGCTTATATATTTCCGCATGTTTCTCCTTCAAGGATCACAGGTACTCCTACTATAGCACGTATAGTCCATAATGATGAAGTGAATAGGGTAGCTATTAAGGCTGTAAAAGCTATAGATCCTTGTCCCTCTGGGTTCTACTGCATAGACCTCAAAGAGGATGAAAATGGAACTCCTAAAATTACTGAAGTCAACATAAAAGCTCATACAACATTAGCCCTCTGGTCATATGCTGCAGTTAAGGCTTTAAGAATGGATCCTATATTCAATATACCTTATCTATACCTAAAATTAGGGTTAGATGAGGACGATGAAGTTATAGAACTGGGAACAGATATCTATCCAGAGGGACTCACATTAATTAGACACCTCGATGCAGGAGTAATACTTTTAACGCCACAAGAAGAGCGCATAAGGGTACTGTGACTCAATCTTCTATTAATGTATAAACACCATCTTTAAGAATAATCTTTCCCGCTCTATTAAGTAATTCTAGGAGTTTCTCCTCCTTCTCATTTAAAGATTTCTCTGCCGTTTTCCTATTAAGAGGTAACTTTCTAATAAGTGCATTATACAATTCTGGGGCAACTAGCCATTCTCTTCCATTTTCATCATAAACGATTTTCACTCTTTCAACGACTCTTTCTAATAATCTTCTATACCTAATCTCAGTTACTTTTCTTCCTTCTGCATCTAGTAAGGAAATACTTCCCCCCTCACTAATTGGTGTTAAGAGGCCACATTCTCTAAGGATGCTCATTATCCAAGCATAAGACTCCTTCCTTCCTATCTTTTTACTTCTATTCATCGTAGCTCTTTTTTCTATCATTTCTTCTATTTCACTAAACCTTTCACGTATGTAGGAAAATTCCTCTTTTAATGTCCTTATATCCTCTCTAAGTAATCTTATAGTTTTTTCAAGCTCGTTTATTTTCCTCTTAATAAGTCTTATCTCATTAAATCGACTACTCAAGGAAAATCCCACTCCAATAATGATTTGCCTCATTTATTATTATTAGCACCTATTAGTTTCTCAATACCTCATGAACTTTCATGTTTCTATTTCATTAAATTTATCTTCAGACTTTCATAAAGCCTTAAATACTCGACGATTGTTAAAGACTTATTTAAGTGACTGTCGAATACAGGTGCTTTAATAATGCTTAAGGTCGTCAATCAACGAAATGCCTTTATAATCAGAGAAAACGACCTTAATCAAAGCACTATAGCTTTAGATACATATTCATATGCGATTTCTAATATCTTAGTAGGCAATGAAGAGACCTATCCTACTATAGAAATTATAGATGGTTTCGCTGAGTTTCAATTTTTAGAAAACACTTTCATAGCAATTACAGGAAATGCCCAAATCTTCATTAACGGAAAGAAAATCGATGCTTTATGGAAATGCCTACCTATTAAGAAAGGATCTTCTTTAAAGATCTCAACCTCGAATGGTTCAATAGCATATTTAGCTATATCTGGTGGCTTTGTAAATAACCCTCTAGGAAGAACCCCACTTAATAGCAATGATGAAGTGCTAGAGGTCGCCTCTCCACCTATTTCTCAAGAAGATTTACTTATCGAAGTCCCAGCTAGACACTTACCTCCTAGATATATACCTCCTCAAGATCCACAATATCTTAAGGTCGTACCTCTTTCAGATTCAAGATTCTTACCTAATAGGTGTCTTGTTTCAGAGAAAGATCCCATTAAGGGAGTATCTCTTAAGCCTGTAAATAAAATGCCCTTAGAATCTAACATACTTGAGGGTGACCCTCCCCCACGCATACTTACTAAAAATGATGAGGATTTGTTAGTACTTTCATCCCCCTCAGATGAGTCTAAACCCCTACTAGGAGTATTGCCTAGAAATAGCTTTGATGCTCTCTTAAGGAAACCTATAGGTTCCTCTTTGTCTTTTATAGCGATATCTCCATCTCAAGCTATAAGGGAAGAAGAACGATATCTCAATAAACTTAACAAAATCAAGCATATCATAAACCTTGCTGTCAATGCTATTAAAAGAGGGGCTACTTTAGTTAAAATAAGATTCAGGAATACTCTCTATGAAGCCTGGATTGAAGAATTAATCTAAAAGTTATGGAGAGTGGGATCTACTATGTCTAACAGTAATTTTAAGAAACTAGAGGAGCTTAGGCAAAAGTGCCTACTTGGTGGTGGTCCAGAGCGTATTGCAAAGCAACATGCCTCAGGTAAACTCACGGCACGTGAAAGGTTGGAACTATTACTTGATGAAGATTCTTTCATTGAACTTGAAGAATTCGTCACTCATAGGTGCATAGATTTCGACATGTCAAAAAGAGTTTACTTAGGAGACGGCGTAATTACAGGTATTGGTAAAATCGATGGTAGAACTGTGGCTGTATATGCACAAGACTTTACGGTTATAGGTGGTAGTGTTGGAGAAATGCACGCAAAGAAAATATCCCAACTCTACGATTTGGCAATGAAACTAGGCATCCCCGTTATTGGACTTAATGACTCAGGTGGAGCAAGAATACAAGAGGGTGTCGATTCTTTAAAAGGATATGGCGAAATATTCTATAGGAATGTACTGGCCTCAGGGGTCATTCCACAGATCGTAGCAATAATGGGGCCATGTGCAGGAGGTGCTGTCTATTCACCAGCCTTAGCTGATTTTATCATAATGACCCAAAAGAGCTTTATGTTCATAACGGGACCTAAAGTTGTTAAAGCGGCCACAGGAGAAGAAGTTACCTTCGAAGAACTAGGTGGTGCTGAAATACATACATCTTATAGCGGTGTAGCACATTTTATGACAAATGATGATAAGGAGGCTTTATTATTAATAAGAAGATTATTAAGCTATCTTCCATCCAATAATATGGAAGATCCACCAGTTATAGATACCCTTGATAATCCTGAGAGAATGGATTATGAATTAGATGATATAATTCCCTCAGATCCCTCAGAGCCGTATGATATGCATGAGATTATACATCGAGTATTAGACAAAGGCTCTTTTCTTGAAGTTCATAAAGACTTCGCTCCTAACGTAATTGTAGGTTTTGGTCGTTTAAATGGAATGAGTGTTGGAATAGTGGCTAACCAGCCTAAGGTCTATGCTGGAGCATTAGACATAAATTCCTCTGACAAAATAGCCCGTTTTGTCCTATTCTGCGACGCCTTTAATATACCTGTAATAACCTTTGTTGATGTGCCTGGTTTCTTACCTGGGACTTTTCAAGAACATAATGGTGTTATCCGTCATGGTGCAAAGATTATATATGCATACTCATTAGCTACAGTTCCTAAGATAACGGTTATAGTTAGAAAAGCATACGGCGGTGGTTATATAGCTTTAGGGAGTAAGCACTTAAGGGCAGACTTAGTATTTGCTTGGCCTAGTGCTGAAATAGCAGTCATGGGACCTGAAGGTGCTGTAGAGATAATATATAAGAAAGTTTTAGCTTCCGCTGAAGATCCTCAAGAATTAGTCAAGAAGTTTGTTAGAGAATACAGAAAGAAGTTCGCAAATCCTTATTTTGCAGCCTCAAGAGGGTATATAGACAAAGTTATAATGCCCCATGAAACTCGCCCATTGTTAATAAGAGCACTTGAAGCATTATCTTCGAAACGTGAATTACAACCTAAGATGCCTAAAAAGCATAGTATCATGCCGGTGTGAATTATTATGAATAGCTATAGAAATGAGGATGAATTAAAAATCATGGCTATAATAGCAAGTATAGCCTATACTACTCTAAAGAGTAAGCCTAAGAAGAGGCGTTTCTCTCATTTAAGATCACATAATATCTCATATTGGAAACTTATTGCCAGATTTAGTAACTTACAGAGTGTGAAATTATGGTAAAGAAACGTTTTAGAGTTACGATAGAGGATAAAGTTTATGAAGTAGAAGTTGAAGTAGAGGATATCCTAGAAAAGGTTCAGGAGTTAAGGAACTTATTCTCAAATGACGCTAGTAGAAGTATGATCATACCCAAGGAAACAAGAGTCCAGGAAAGTATTTCTACAATAGTTCATAAAGGAGAAATTACAGCACCTATTACTGGTAGAGTGATTTCTATACGAGTTAAAGAAGGGGACAAAGTAAATAAAGGAAATGTTCTACTAGTTCTTGAGTCCATGAAGACTCAGATTGAAATAAAAAGCCCCCTAGAAGGCATAGTAAAAAGAGTTCTAGTTAAAGAAGGTGAAAGCGTAAAACAACATCAGAGGCTAATAATCATAGAGTAAACTCCTCTATTAAACGTTATTAGAGTAACGCTTCCTACATATTCTCGTTTAAGTATCTGTCTCATGCCCGCAGCTCGATATCATATCGATTAAAAATCCTCCTGATAGCTTTTATTAATTACTAACAGTTACTATGAATTTACTTGTATTATTTCTTAGTTTAAAGTAGAAATCTTTATATATAGCGTTACACATGTAACATATTGAGAATACTAAGAGTATTCAGCAGAGGTGATGGATATGCTCATGTTACCATTCAAGAAAGGACCTCCACTAAAAATATGAGCGTGTCTTGCTTATCGTCATTCTTTTAGCATTTTTCTCTCATGGGTTATATTTTTATGGTTTCTCTTTCTTTATGTATGAATCAGAGCGGTGCTCATCAATGAATCTCTTCGATAAGATTCTCATAGCTAATAGAGGAGAAATTGCCGTTAGAATCATAAGATCTTGTAAGGAACTAGGCATACAAACTGTAGCTATCTATTCTAATGCTGACCGCTATTCCCTTCATGTACTTCTAGCTGATGAAGCCTATTCCCTAGGTTCTCCTATACCTAACGAAAGCTACCTTAACATAGAGAAGATAATAGATATAGCAAAAAGAGCACATGTAGATGCGATCCATCCAGGCTATGGATTTCTCTCTCAGAACCCTGAATTTGCCAAGAGATGCGAAGAAGAAGATATTACTTTCATAGGCCCTCCTGCTAAGGTTCATGAATTCTCTGGAGATAAATTTAATGCGAAAAGATTTCTTAAAGAAAGAGGTATACCAGTTATTCCAGGGAGTAGCTGTGTGATCGATAATATCAGCCAAGCCCTAGATGAAGCGGATAAAATAGGCTATCCTATTATGGTTAAGCCTCAATTTGGTGGTGGCGGAATAGGCATGAAGGTCTGCTATAGTCCAGAAGATCTTCAGAGCTTCATTGAGATATCCTTAAAATTAGCCTTTGCAGCTTTTGGCTCTACATCTCTCTACTTAGAGAGATATTTTCCTAATGCAAGGCACATTGAAGTTCAAATTCTCGCTGACAAATACGGAAATATTATTCATCTTTACGAACGCGAATGTTCTATTCAAAGAAGATTTCAAAAAATAGTAGAGGAGGCTCCTTCTCCTGCTCTTAACAGAGAATTGCGAGAATACGTAACTAATCTAGCACTTAAAATAGCTAAGGCGATCGGTTATGAAAATGCTGGTACAATAGAGTTCCTTTACATACCAGATGATGATAAATTCTTCTTCATGGAGTTAAACTCTAGAATACAAGTAGAGCACCCAGTAACTGAGATGATCACTGGAGTAGATATAGTTAAGGAGCAAATTAAAATAGCTGCAGGAGAACCCTTAGATATTACCCAAGATGCAATAACTATAAAAGGACATGCTATTGAAGCACGTATCTATGCAGAGGATCCATTAAATGACTTCTTACCCTCATTAGGAACCATAACTAATTATATACCGCCAAGAGGAATAGGGATTAGGATAGATGATTGGGTTTATCCTGGCATTCAAATTAGTGAATACTACGACCCCCTTATAGCAAAATTAATAGTATGGGGAAGAGATCGTATAGAAGCAATTGCACGCATGAAAAGAGCATTAGAAGAATTCATAATTGAAGGCGTAAAGACGAATATACCTCTTCACCTATCAATAATGAAAGATAATACTTTCCTTAAAGGAACCTACAATACAAGATATCTAGACAATTTTCCGTTTCATGAATTACCAAATATCGTACATAAGATACCTCATATTCCTTCAAAAACTCTATTAAGGGAGACTCCTATACCATCACTTCCTCACAATCTAGCTTGGAAATTATCAGGAAGAATATTAAGACTTCATGAGAGGGACTTATTTTGAAGAAATACGCGTATATCATAATACTATACCTCTACCTTATGGCATCTCCCCCTTTATCCTTCTCTATGAATAATCCCACTAATCGTATTATACTTAATATAGCTATCTATGGTGATAAACACTCTGATAAGGCTAGTGTATTGAGCCTTATAGAGCTGATAAGGCGTATAAATTCTTCTTACGAAGATCTAACTCTAAAATACCACATAATAACTCTTGACGATATTGAAAAAGACTCATTTCCATTATTATATGATGTGCTAATAATACCAGAAGGGGAGAGTGCCCGGGAATATATCAAACTCTTCAGGGGTAATCGTTTAGAATCGTTAAAGAGCTTTTTAGCACAAGGTGGCGGGCTCATCTGCATCTCATCAGCTGCATACGCTTTTGCTAAAGAAATACATTATTATGGAAGTAATGAGACCTACCAGGGACTAAGTTTAGCTACACATGTAATAGCGATATGTACTAATTATATGGGTAATGTAACACTCGTAGCAGAGAATAATACGAATCTTATCTCGAATATTACACTTTCTGAGACTAATGGGCCTGTGATGAGAATATCGTATCCCGCAATATCCTTATTTAAATTATATGACGTTCAGAAAGCAGGAGGAGTCATCGTTCATATGCTCAGTTATCCAATGATAGTTCTAGACTTCTATGATGATTCACGTATAATCCTTGTAGGGCCTAGAATAGATCTAAGTAATGACCCTGAGTTACTAATGTTCTTGATACTTTACGCTGTAGGCATATTACCGGTACCTAATCCTATGATAATTGAGAAAAAGCTCTCCTTGGCTAAAAAATTATTTGAAAATTACAAGGATCGCATAACTCATTTAGAATATAGAAGGATATACGCTAAGCTAGAGTTAGCAGACAATTTAACCTCATTCAATGATTATACTTCTGCCATTAGAATTATACTATCTGTATTAGCCGAATTAAGAGAGAAAATGCTTTCTATTACTTCCAAAGAGCAAGAATACCGTTTCATTGCCACCATGATCTTATCTTTAGTACCATTAGCATTACTCTGTACCGTAATGGTTTCATATTCAGTTAGAAAATATAGAAAATATTGAAAATACTCATGGTCAAAACTTTATTAATAGTTCCTTTGAGTTAAGTAAATGGCAGGCTAAATATGAAAGTACCTCTACCTCCCGCAGCTCCCTTATTTTGGGATCTTGAACGGAACGTTCCATTGTTAAGTAAAAGGGGCGACTTACCAATTATTAGAGTAAAAGCAACACCTCCACGTGATGTGAGATTATTAATGGGTTACGATAGAACTATAACAGAGAAAGCAATTATTAATGAGTTCTCAGATTCTAAGTTGCTTTCCATTCTCTTACCTAAGGATCAAGTTATCTTGCTAAATAAGATACCCTATGTAGATGCAGGCGATGAAATTATAGTTGAAGGTTTTGTGGTCGGTCATAGATTTTTTGATATTGCGAGGAAGTGCTGGAGATTTAAACCTCTTTATGAAGGAGTTTCACGTATGATAGATAACAGAGTAGGCTACTATGCAATTGTGAACCTCTCTAAATTAGCTCCAAGATATATAGTTCATAGAAGTTCTATTATAGAATCTATATTACCTGAGAAAAAAGGTGTTTTTGTAGCAGTATCTACTAAAGATGGAGAATATCACGCTGTAGCTAAACTTGTAAGGGGTAATAGACTACAATTAATTAAAGTCTGGAAGGGAAAGAATCCTAGCTACATAAGACGCTCTTCGTCTATAAGCGATTTAATTCGTGCTAATAAAAGAAGGCTAGAAATGCTATCCTACAAGGCTGAATTAATAATTGAAGATTCAATGGAGAAGTTTAAAAGGCCAGTTTTAATTTCTTTTTCAGGCGGTAAGGATAGTTTAGTCGTAATGCATATTGCTTTAGAGAGACTAGGTATTGATAAAGCTATATTTAATGATACTGGTATTGAAATGCCTGAAACCATAAAGAATGTAGAAGAAACTAAGGTCGCTTTCAATATTGATATTGCAATTGCCTCTGCTAATAGAGCATTCTTTGCCTCTGTGAAAAAGTTAGGCCCACCTGCTAGGGACTATAGATGGTGTTGTAAGGTATGTAAGTTAGCTCCTATAGCCCGTTTTCTAAAACAAAAATACCCAAGTGGTAATCTAAGTATAGTTGGTCAACGAAAGTATGAGTCAGCTAGTAGAGCTTCTATTCCTGTAATTTCTCGAAGTAGGTGGATACCTAACACTATAGTTATTGCTCCTATAAACGATTGGACCGCACTCGATATATGGATGTACATCTTCGACCATAAACTTAAAGCTAACACACTATATTGGGAAGGGCTAGATAGAGTAGGTTGCTGGCTTTGTCCTGCTTGTGAATTAGCTGAGTTTGAAGCTGTTAAGAGACTTCACCCTGAGCTCTGGAAACCTTGGGAAACCTTCTTAAGATCGTGGGCTGAAAAGAATAATCTACCTCTCCAATGGGTAGAATATGGAGCATGGCGTTGGTTAAAACTACCTGGAGATTTTAAGAGATTTTTAAACCTACAGAGAATAGACTATAGAAGATTTAACATCCCAAGAGCTAGTTTTAACGTTTCCAAGATACAAGTCAATAGGAATCGGATTCAGGTCAAGGTTGAGGAAGGGGTGAATATCTACACAGTAAAAGAGCTTCTAAAGATAATTACAAGAGAGGGTATAAAGATAAGTAATAAAAGCATTATAAAAATCGATAATGACAGACTGCAAGCACTAATAACTGAAGATGGTTATATCAGCATTAATTATTCTCGAAAAGAAGATATCGCTACAATATTAAAATTGATTGCAAGAGCGAACCTTTGTATAAAATGTGGACTATGTGTAGAATGGTGTCCCTCGGGCGCTATAAAACTAAAAGCATCTACATTGAAAGTAGATGAATTAAAATGTACTAGTTGCCTCCTATGTAATAAAGCTTGTCCTGTAGCAACTTACATCACTCCTAATTTAGATACCTTAAAAAATTAAAGTTAGTAAATGATTAAGCATAGCTCAGTATGGTGCTTATTTACTAATGTACGGGTGAGTAAATGCGACGAAAAGGGCGAGTGCCTCGAAAAGTTTACCTGGGAAGACATTTAATGATTAAAGGGGAGTACGTCTCTATAATACTTAGGAAGGGCAAGACAACTACAATACGCTGGGGTATTGTAATACCCAAGTATAAGGAGATAGTCATTCATGGAGGAGGGAAGGTAATAGGCAAAGCAATTATAGAAGATGTCGAATACAAGAGGGTGAAAGACTTAACAAATAAAGATGCTATTAGGGATGGTTTTTCAAGTAAGAAGGAACTCTTAAATGAGCTAAGTAAGATGTACCCTAAGATTAAGAAAAACGACTACGTTACTATCATAAAATTCCGTTTAATTGAAAGAGCTGAGAATGAAGATGAAGCAGCTATGTACTGTGGTTTTACCCCTGTTGATATAGCAAGAATCGCTCTACGTTACGATATTCCTCTTTCTAAAGAAGATAGAGAACTTCTACATCTTATAACTAAAAGCGGAAGCCTTAGAAAAGCTGCCCAAGAATTAGGTGGTATAGAGAAAAGGCGTATCCTTCGTAGGGTTGTTAGAAAAACCCTTAAGCTCTTAATTAAGCGAGGGATAATTTTTTCCAAGGAGAAGTAATAGAGACGGTAAGTATCCCTAAAGAATAAACATCCTTTTAGATAAATAATCTACAGTGAGACGTATGCTTATAGCAGGCTCTGCTAAGGTTAAAATTACGCCTCCCATAGGAATTCCTCTTGACGGTTATAGTTCTAGAACTGAACCCTCTAAAGGAATCCATGATGACTTACATGCAAGAGCCCTTATACTTTCTAATGGAAAAGAGTACATTGCCTTAGCTTCTTTAGAAATTTTGTATTCACGTTACGATATAACTCAGCGTGTGCGTAAAATACTAAATGAAGAGCTAGCAATACCTGAGGACAATATACTAGTAGCTGCTATCCATACGCACTCAGGCCCATCTATACTCGGATTTCACTCCGTTAACAAAAGATACTTTGTGAAGGAATATCTATCATTACTTCCTGGTCTTATCTCCTCCGCATTTATTAAGGCTTTTAACTCTCTTCAGGAGGTAAGACTATGTTATGGAAAGGGAAAGGTTAATGGATGGACAATCAATAGGAGAAAGCCATTAAAAGGGCATTTAGATAATGAAGTAATTGCCATCAAATTAGAAAATAAAAAAGGTAAAACCGTAAGTTCCATAGTTAACTTTACATGTCACGCAGTGGTTCTTGGCCCTAATAACTTACTCATATCCGCAGATTATCCAGGTTATGTCTCTATAACTATAGAGAGAATTGAAGGAGGAGTATGTCTTTTCTTTAATGGAGCCTGTGGTGATATAAACCCCTTAACACCAGGTACTATAATTGAAAGAGTATATGACAGATCCGTAGGGACATTTTCTGATGTGATAAAAATGGGTCGCTCAATAGCTGGTGAAGCTCTTAAGATCATGAACTCAGCTCAACCAGAGGAGGTCTCTACTCTCAAAGCTTTAAGACAAGAGGTTAAATTAAAGCTACGAATTCCTCCAATCCCTAGTGATAATGAATTAGACGAAATGAGAGAACGATATAATGCTTTATTAAACCAGGGTAAGGAAATTGAAGCTAAGAAATTAAAAAGAGAAATTATGAAGGTGGAGTTAGTAAAGAATCTCTTAAGCCTTCACCCTGGAGGAGAATTACGAACTGAAGTTCAGGTAATCCGTATAGGCAACATAGTACTAGTGGCTTTACCTGGTGAACCATTCGTTGATATAGGTCTCAGAATAAAGTCTCAATCTAAGGCGGAATTAACTATGATAGTAGGATATGCTAATGATGTAATTGGTTATGTGCCTACATGTAAAGCTTATGAAGAAGGAGGTTATGAAGTCTCATTCCCTGTGTGTATAATTGAAAAAGGTAGTGATGAGACTTTAGTAAATGCTGCCTTAAATCTAATAGAGAATATCCTCAGTGAATGATATACCCTTTCTTATTAAAATACTTAAGTCTGTTTTCTCGTTTCTTATAGAGGGGAATTCATTGAAAAGCGTATTCATTAAGGATTTAGAAGGCCTTAAAGGAAGAGAAGTCACGATAAGCGGTTGGGTTCATAGAGTTAGAGCATTAGGTAAATTGGCATTCATAGTCTTACGAGATGCTACAGGGCTCGTCCAGGTAGTAATTAAGGAGAATCCTGAGCTTCTCAAAAAAGCTAGGGAATTGAACTTAGAAGATACTATTAGAGTTGTAGGAGTAATAACTGAAAGTAAATCTAAGGTCTCTTCTGTCGAAATTCATGCTAAAGATCTTGTAATACTGAATAAAGCTATTGAAGTACTACCACTTGACGTAACTGGAGTTGTAGATGCGGATTTAGGAGTAAGATTACGCTACCGTGTAGTTGACTTGAAGAAACCTAAAAACTTAGCTATATTCAAGATACAAGGAGAGCTTGTAGATGCATTTAGAAGGTACCTAAGATCTCAAGGTTTCATAGAGATTCATACTCCTAAGATAGTAGCTTCAAGTACTGAGGGAGGAGCTGAGGTTTTCGAATTACAATATTTCGAAAGAAAAGCTTACCTAGCTCAAAGCCCACAACTATACAAGCAACTAATGGTAATTGCAGGCTTTGAGAGAGTTTTTGAAGTAGGGCCTGTTTTTAGAGCTGAAAAGCACAATACATCAAGACATCTTAATGAATACCTAAGCCTCGATGTAGAAATGGGCTTCATCGATAATGAACGCGATGTAATGAACCTTGAAGAGAAGCTAATAAGGAATATGTTCCTCTCCGTAGAAGAGAATTGTAAGCGTGAACTAAACCTGTTGAACGTTACAGTACCTGAGTTTGAGAGAATTCCTGTATTTACATTTAAGGAAGCTCAGGAAATCCTAGTCGAGTATTTTAACTTAAAAGAGTATGAAAATGTGGACGATCTAGATCAGAGAGGAGAAGAATTAATATGTAAGTATGCAATGGAGAACTTTGAAGTAGAATTAGTGTTTATAGACTTATTCCCACTTAGTTCTAGACCCTTTTATACTATGCCATATGATAAAACCTATGGGCGCTCTTTTGATTTGCTATTTCGTGGACTAGAGGTATCAACTGGGAGCCAAAGAATACATAAATACTCACTCTTATTCAAGCGCTTAAAAGATAAGGGTCTTGATCCAGAGAACTTTAAATACTATCTAGAAGCTTTCAGATATGGGGCCCCACCCCATGGCGGTTTTGCAATAGGTGCTGAGAGATTAACCATGAAGCTCCTTGGCCTTAAGAATATAAGAGAAGCTGTACTCTTCCCAAGGGATAGATTCCGTGTAGAGCCTTAAATTAGCATAATCTAGTTCTCTACTTTTACTATAGTTCTCTTCTAAGGCCTTCGTCTACCTTGACAATCCATCCTCTTATAGCTCCTGCTTCTACTCCACTCTTAAGGACCGTTCTTCCCTTATCTTCATCTTCAACTAATGCTATAAGTGCTCCTCCTAGTCCAGCTCCTGAAATCTTTACTCCTAAGGCACCAGCTCTTAATGTAGCATTTCTTATTGCTTCTAGCTCAGGTAAGCTGAGGTCATATAAATCACGCATAAGTTCGTGTTGCTGATTCATAATGATACCAACTAATTTTAATTGTCTTCTAATACCTCTCTCCTTATAGGCTTCTTCGAGATCCTTTCTCCATTCTTCTCCTAATTCTTCTAACATTTCCTCCATAGGAATTTCTTCTCCCTTCATTATACGTAATGCAAGCTCCGTAGATCTATGAGCTCTGATTGTATATAGTATTCGTCTAGCTGGAGTTTCAGGCAAGAATTCAAGAAAAGGTACTATTTCCTCTTCTCTAATATCCTCCCACGCGGGCTCATCATATCTCAGTCCTAATTTAACTCTCAGCTCCTCTGGTAATTCAGATAAAGTCATGAGAATTTCAAGTCCTTTATTTATATCTGCTTGACGCTTAGGATGTATCTCTGCTGTACTATGTTTAATTCCTGAATCTAGAACAACAAAACTTCCTGCCTTAAAAGGTATTTCCTCAACTCTATATGGAGGCTTAACTTCTATACGAACTATCCCACCGTACGCTGAACCATATTGATCTAATCGACCACAAGGTATGTCTAAGATATCGTGCTCTGCAATGTATGCTAACTCAGCAATATCATTACGAGATAGGCCTAGGTCATAGATCTCATTAAGAAACCCTATAAAAGCTACTGTAAGTGCTGCACTACTACCAAGTCCTCCCCCAATAGGTACTTCACTATAAATTCCTACATTAACACCCTTTACTTCATAGCCATATTTACGAAGTGCTAGAATAGCACCTCTTAAATAGTTTCCAAACCACTTTCCCTCTCTTAATCTTAAGTCCTTAATATAGAATTCATCTCTATATTCTTCACCCTCTTCCTTCATATTGTAAGAAGCTATCATAACCTTTTCATCACTTCTAGCACTTCCTATTACATATGTCCTTAAATTAACCCCAACTGAGACAACTGGTAGCCCTTTATAGTCTTGATGCGTGTTAAGGAAGTCTAACCTTCCTGGTGAAGAGACTACTATATTTGGTTCAATGCCTAGTTCACTTTTAGTCCACTTTATTGCTTGCTCTAAAATACTTCTGGTCTGCATATAAGGAGAACCCTCCCTTATTCATTTGGGATCCAACCTAAATGATCTTTGCTTTTTAAAACCTTACTACAAGCTCTTCTAAGCTCCTTCGCCTTTTCCTCTGGAATACCGTCGTAAGTAAAAGTTCCTGCCCCCCATTCTATCCCTGCAGCATATTTTAGCTTATCTCTTTCTCTATAAGGAGGATAAAATTCGATATGCATATGGTAGAAAGAATAATCCTCTCCATCTGTTGGAGCTTGATGTATCACCATGATGTAAGGCATATCAAAATCAAAGAGTGCATTATACGTCGCTGTTATTATACGTAATACATCTGCAAGGGCTAATTTTTCTTTATCCTTTAATTTCAGAAGTGACTCTACATGTCTTTTTGATACAACATGGACTTCATAAGGCCACATTGCGTAAAATGGTAAGAATGCTATAAATTCATGATTTTCGTAGATAAGCCGCTCTCCTTCATCTAACTCTTCCTTTAATATTGAACATAGCAGACATTTCCCAGTAGCGTTAAAATAATCTTTACTTGCCTCTAGCTCTTTTAAAGGTCTAGGAGGAATGAAAGGAAGAGCATAAATTTGCGAATGTGGATGTGTTAAAGAAACTCCTATTTCCTTTCCTTTATTTCGAAATATCATAACGTATTTAATAAACTCATACTCACCTAAACGCTTGTATTCATTAACGTACATTTCAACTACTTCCTTCATATGATTTAAGCTCAAATCACAAAGATCCCCTTCATGATTAGGAGTCTCTACTATCACTTCGCAAAAGCCCTTAGCCTCTGACGTTTTATATAAACCTCGACTGGGTGTTGGTATAGGAGGATTTGGCTTTAATGCTGGAAACTTATTTGGAAGAACTAAAACCTTCCATTTTCCTTTATCCTTTGTTTCAGGAGCTCCAGGACAGAAGGGACAGATCTTCTTTTTCTCTTCAGGTCGCCAGGGTCGTTTGCCTCTATGACCAGCAACTATAATCCATTCTCTAAGAAGAGGATTCCATCTAAGTTCATGGACCCGCTTCATTTACCTCACTTCCTTTATAAGGCCCCTAGCGGCTAATCTTACAGCTTCCCGGCTAGTATACTTAGGCTTCCATCCAGCCTTTATAGCTTTATTGATATCTAATAGCATATATTTTACATCACCTTTCCAGCCTCTCCCTCCCTCTACACCACCGGTAAAAGTATACCTAACATTACGAAGTCCCATTTCCTCTACGACAATATCTGCTATTTCTTTCACAGTAATCCAATCAGGAGAGCCTATATTATATATATCAATTTTCTTATCACTAGATGCGAATATGTCATAAAGCTTAATGATAGCATCTATACAATCATCCACGTATAGATAGGATTTCCTTTGAGTACCATCGCCTAATATTTCAAGCTTATTTGGATTCTGTTTAAGCTTACGAATGAAATCATAAATTACTCCATGCTTAGCTCTAGGGCCTACTATATTCGCTAGTCTTAATATCAAAGCTCTGATTCCGAATGTATGTGCATAACCCATGATCATAGCTTCACATGCAAGTTTGCTTGCACCATATACCGAGATAGGCTCAAGAGGAGAATAATCCTCTGGTGTAGGCTTTATATGTGCTTCACCATATACCGTTGACGAAGAAGTGAATACCAAATAAGGTACACTATTTGCTCTCATAGCCTCTAAGACGTTAACAGTAATAGCTACATTATTCTCATATATCTCGTAGGGATCCCTAGTACCTAACCTAACTTCGGGATTAGCTGCTAAATGGAATACTATATCAGCATCTTTAAAAACATCAATAAGGATAGCCGTATTTCTCAAATCTGCCTTGATAAATTCGAAGTTCTCATTACTTATCCATCTCTTTATATTTTCTATATCGCCTGCACTAAGATTATCTACTACCCTAACATGATATCCTTCATTCATAAGCCTGTCTACTAAATGACTTCCTATAAATCCTGCCCCTCCAGTAATTATCGCTTTCAATGCGTTTATTCCCCTCCTTCTATCTAATCAGAGAATTTCTGAAGTACTTATTAAAGTTCCTCACTAAGAATAAAGACTTACTATGAACGACCTTAAATATTAATTACCTTTAACTAATAGTAAGGTAATGCCTTATGTCATCACTAATAGTAGGATCTCGTATAAAGTTACGCCCTCCCTCCCTCGGACTATTAGTCTTATCCTCTCCCTCTCATTCAGAAAAAGCACTATATTACGGCAGATTAGCTGCGGAAGAACTCAGAAAAAAACATTTAAACATAGTCTTTAGCAATCAAGTTATAACTAAACGTGCTGAACTTAAAAGAGAGATAGAAACACTATTACCCACCGTTGACTGCATAGTACTTCTAATTTCATCGCTTCTCGATGAAGAGTTAATTAGTAGCATTGAGGAAATTCCTGCTCCTATAGTAATTTGGGATCCCAATGATCCTGCAACTCTCTCCTTACCTTCTAGTATGTCTATACGAGTATTACTTGAAGAAAAATACAAATCATATAAGTTCATAATAGGAAAGCCTGAAGAAAGACAGATCTCTCAGATAGCCTCTTATGCGCGTGCATGCAGAGGTCTCTCTTATCTACGTTCCCTAAGGCTAGGAATCCTAGGAGGTTTTAAGTCTGAATATCTTTACCAATACGACCTACAAAAAATTTCACGCATTTTTAATATTAAGCCCATAAGCTTAGACAACCATTTAGTCATAGAATATGCTGAGAAATTAGAGGAAAGTGTAATAAATGACTCAATGAGAAAACTTACAGAGGCTTTTACAAGAGTTAAATCCCCTCCAGCATACATTATCCGCGCTTTAAGACTTTACCTGGCACTTAAGCGAATAGTAAAAGAATATGAGCTTAATGCATTATTACTTAATTGTGGAAGAGAAATTCGTCAATATAGTACCTATTGCTTAGCTCTTTCTCTTCTCTCAAGTGAAGGATTTCCTATAGACTGTAATGCAGATCTTTATGGAATCCTCTCCATTATAATAGCATACTATACTACAGGTCGTCCAGCCTTCTCTGGATTCATTAATGGTATAGAATTTCATGATAGGATACTTCGCATAATAAATTGCGGTGCTGCTCCTCTCAATTTAGCACCAGACTTACGCGATATAGTAGTCTTCACTCAAAAGGAAGATATAGGCAAAGGAGTTTCGCTCTCATTTTCTATAAAACGTAGTAGGGTAACACTCCTAAGACTAATAAAGAGCAATAGTTCATTTTCATTACTAATAACGAGCGGGGACTCATTTCCTGTTCCAAGAGAACGCTTAAGAGAAGATATAGAGATATGGCCCCACGCTTTTATTAAGCTGGATAGTAATCCTAGCAAATTACTTAGTGAACTGAAAAGTAATCGCATACACATAATCTTAGGAGATTACAGAAGAGACTTAATTGAGCTATGCAACATAATGAAACTAGAACCAGTATTGATATGAACAAGTACTCACCCTCATTTAAGTGCAATGTAAGCCTGTTTGATTACATTAGTAATGTACCGCGCCTTAACAGAAAGAGACACCCTTATAATCAATCCTTCCGTGAGCTCTATTCTCTTCCTCACTCGAGAAGGTATCGTTATACTAAATTCATAATAAGTGATAGTAAAGTGTTTAATTGTTAATGGATTGTACCTACGATCCTGCACTCCACTCCATATGTACTTTCCTTCATTATCATAAATCACTCCTCTCAGGAATATGACCTCTATATCCCTAGAAGAGGTATTATTCAGCTTTAATATGATGACCATTTTATCCTCTGATGAACTATATAGGACTTTATCTATGCTTACATCTAAGTTAGCTATAGAGAATACTTCATCCACATACTCAGAGATTATATACCATATTCTATGCATAGAAAAAGCTGTTAATATTAATAATGGTATTAAGATGAATAACCTCCTTGGCAAGAAAGAATCTCCTCCTAAAATCTTAAAATAGCCTCATAATAGATATTCATTATGATGTCACTTAAGCATGCATTCCTTTTTCTCTCATATCTTATGTTATTTACAATTTCCTACTTACACTTATATCTAACTTCATACTTTAGACTTACAAGTACAGAAGACATCCTTCTAATGAATTTCATAACCTCCTTATTACTCGGACTTTTCATAAGCAACATTCTTCATGCTCTTTTAACTCTTATATTATCTCAAATTCTATCGCTCTTATTAGGATCCCTGCTCGTGTCATATCCTATTATGTCACTTCATACGAGCTTATCATATATAGTTGCCTTAAGTTTTATAAGAAAGTCAATACCAATATTATTCATAATGATCTTACCACCATCATTTTTATTTACCTTCCTTGGATCTATCTTCGCAGAGTACCTTCACCTAGAATGAATAAATTAGTCGCTCAATTGCTAATGCTTAAATATTCATTATTAAAATAATTGTCGTTAGGTGTAAGTATGGTAAGTATCGGATTGAACAGGAAAGGAGGAGTCCTCTTAGCAGCCCTCATGTCCCTCCTAATATTGATTTCGCTATACTCAGCTAACTACCTCGTAAAAGCTCAGGAACAGAAATTTGAGAAAATAGGCCCAAGAGTAGACTATCTCTTAATAAAGATTTACATGAATCCAGAAGCCGAAGCATTGGCACTTAAAGCTGGTGAGATAGACCTCATGGACTGGCCTCTCCCTTCAGAGAAAGTTGAAGAATTTAAAGCTTTGAAAGATGTGATGTTACATGAATTTGTAGACTTAGGCATGTTTGAGTTAGACATTAATAATCAGCGATGGCCTACAAACTTAACTAAATTCCGTCAGGCTATTGCATATCTAGTAGATAAAGATAGGATACTAAGTGAAGTCGTTAAGGGCTTTGGTGTCAGACTAGACACGCCCATTCCACCCGTTTTAGATTTCTGGGTTAACCCTGATGTAAAGAAATATGATTATGACCCTGAAATGGCTTCAAAGCTACTAGAAGAACTAGGCTTCGTAGATACTGATGGTGATGGTATTAGAAATGACCCAAAGACTGGGAAGAATATGGAGCCTCTTATAATATATGGCAGAGCTGATGATCCACGAAGATCTGAAGTAGCTAGAATGGTTGCTAGTGAGCTACAGAAAATTGGAGTACCCGTTGACTTACGAATAGTCGAGAGAAAAGTATGTTATCAAAGAGTAATGATTGAGTACGACTATCATCTTTATACTGGCGGATGGTCACTTAGCAGGGATCCTGACTACCTATATGATTTATGGCATTCGAGTATGTATTGGGCCCCAGAACCTTGGAGCCTTAATTATGTAGGCTTCGTCAATAGCACTTACGATCATTATGTAGAAATCGTTAAGTTTGGTAGTGATATTAGTGAGATAAGAGTAGCAGCTTTCAAGTGTCAAGAAATAATGGCGGAACAAGTTCCCTTCATACCATTATGGGCTGATGTCGGTATAATTCCTGTAAGGACTGGATGGGTAGGAGTAGTTAATGAAGTGGGTGTAGGTCCACGAAGTTGGTGGACCTTCTTTAATGCACATCCAGAGGATAAACCATTAGGTGGTACTATAAAATGGGGCTTTAAGAGTGACGTTGAAACATTAAATCCCTATAAGGCTCAATGGTTCTGGGATTGGCTAGTACTCGATAAAATCTATGATACGTTAATAGTTGTCAATCCATATAACCTTTCACAAGATATGCCATGGTTAGCCACCAGCTGGAAGGTAGAACCATGGACTGCTCCTGATGGCACTAAAGGACTCAAAATAACGTTCTACTTAGTGAAGAATGCTACTTTCCACGACGGAGAGCCCTTAACATCAGAAGACGTAGCATTCACTATAAAGTTCCTCAGGGATTATAAATCTCCACAATGGATAGCTCAAGTACAAAATGTAGTTGACGTTAAGACACCAGATGATTATACCGTTGAAGTTTACTTTAATACAACAAGCTACTGGGCATTACACTGGATTGGCGGATTACCTATATTACCAAAGCACATATGGGAGACTGTTAAGGATCCTGCTACATTTGAACCCGATGAAGTACCTCATCCTACAAAACCAGGTATGACTTGTCTAGTAGGTAGTGGACCATTCGTATTTGTAGAACACAGAAAAGGCGAGTATATCTTATTAAAAGCAAATGTAAACTATTTCAGAAGACACCCTGGCAGAACAATTTCAATATCTGCTGTAAACATACCTGAGTCAGTTACGGCTGGAGAGGAGAAGTCCTATAGCGTAAAAGTAGTAGATTACTTAGAAAACCCAGTTCCTAATGCTACTGTGACTTTAATAGTACTAAAGGATGGAACAGAGGTATCGCGTATATCTATGTCTCATACAGAAAATGGTGTATATGAGGCTAAAGTTAAGCTTCCGGAAGCGGGCGATTATACAGTAAGAGTGGATGCTGTATACACTAACCCACTAGGTACATTTACTAGATCAGCTTCATTCTCAGTAAAGGCTCAAGCACCATTCCCATGGACTACTGTAATCGCTGGAGTAGTAGTTGCTGTAATAGTAATCGTGGCTGCAGCCTTAGTTTACTTAAGAAGAAAGAAAGGCTCAGCATAGCTTTACAAGATAAACAAGTAGAGTCAAAGGTAATAAAAAGTTTATATTAGTCTTTTTTATTTCTTTTTCCTCCTGAGAACTCTGGTGAAGACTCATGGGTCTCAGAACCTACATACTCAGACGTAGCATTTATAACGTAGTTCTCTTATTCTTCGTCTTAACCTTAAATTTTCTAATATTTCAATTAATGCCTGGAGATCCCGTAGCTATAATAGCTAGTAGTAAAAGACTACGTCCTGAACAAGTTGAAACCTTAAAGAAGCTCTTTGGATTAGATAAACCTCTTCACGTGAGATATATTAATTACATTCGTAATATGTTCTTATGGCATTTCGGCTATTCGTATTACTCTTTAAAACCTGTAAAAGATGAAATAATGACACGTTTACCTAATACGCTTTTATTAATGGGAACCTCTACAGTATTAGCTGTAATAATTGGTACCATAATAGGCGTAATGGCTGCATATAGACGAGGGAAACTTTTCGATGTAATCTCCGTAACCACTTCATTACTCACTTATGCACTTCCAACGTTTTGGATGGGTATGATATTCTTATTAGTATTTGGCTATTATTTCAGAATATTTCCTTTAGCAGGTACGATAAGCAGACCCCCACCTGAAGGTCTCCTTCCACAAATAATTGATATACTCAGACATCTCTTCCTTCCAGCTACGACACTATTCCTATTCTCTTACGGAACATATGTGCTCTTAATGCGGAGTGCTCTTCTTGAAGTATTAACTGAAGATTACATAATTACTGCTAAGGCTAAAGGACTTGATGAAAGGACTGTTCTGTTTAAACACGCCTTAAGAAATGCTTTACTACCATTAATAACTGAAGCAGCAATGGCTTTTGGTTTTCTCTTTTCTGGCGCGATCTTAACTGAAACAGTTTTTTCATGGGAAGGTATGGGAACTCTTCTTTGGAATGCTATAGAGTTTCAGGATTACCCTGTACTGCAAGCTATATTCTATATAATTGCCGTATCTGTAATAGGCGCTAACTTCCTTGCTGACATATTATACGGCTTCATAGATCCTAGGATAAAGTATGAGTAGTAGGTGAGTTATTGTGTCCTCAAAGAAACTTGAACATCCTTATAAGATTAAACTTAAGATGCTATGGCAAAGAAGCAAAAACTTTGGAAGGCTTTTTATCAGAAGCAGAAAAGGCGTTGCAGGTGTTCTGATATTAGCATTCTACATAGCTATAGCTATATTAGCTCCTTACTTAACCCCGTATGACCCCGTATATTCTAAATATGTCGCTGGACCTAGAGCTAAACCTATTTGGTTTAGATATCTACCTGGCCATCAACATTTAAGCTATAATATAGAGCCTATAGATGATCCAGGTTTCTTTAAAGGAATACCTAACAAGCTACATTTCGAGGTCATTCCTAATAACGCACCTATAAGAATATCCTATTCTAATGAGTATGGCTATCCCAAAGGTAGTGGTCCTGGCTGTCTTAGAATAAGCTTTGAGAAAGGTAGTTATAATTATAAGGAAATCAAAGTAAGAGTTTATGTAAAGTTTCATTACCCTTATAATGGCCCTCCTGCAAGATTCTCCTCTGGCATTGCAATCCTGTATAATGGTTCTCTAAGGACTCCTGTCAGGGTCAAGATATTCTTAATAGACTCAAATAGTAAAGAGTATGACCTAAGTAGTTTTGTACTATTAAAAGGAAAGTGGAGAACTCCAAAACCACCTATAGATTCCTATCAAGCTTCATTGAGAATACGTCTCTTTTACTCTGTATTAAAGGATCCTGCAAGAATAATATTTCATAATAAAGGAGAGTATATCTATGGCGCAGAGTTTACATTTAGAGGAGAGGAAGGAACATTGAATATCTACGTTGATGACTTCTATCTTAGGTTATATGGTACTTCTTTTGGGCTTCTTGGTACAGATGCTTACGGTCGTGATTTATTTACTCAATTCGTTTACGGGGCTAGGATATCGTTGGTTGTAGGTTTACTTTCGGCAATATTTTCTGTTGCTATCGGTATTGTTGTAGGTTTGCTCTCAGGATATCTAGGTGGCGTTGTTGATGAGCTATTAATGCGCTTTACCGATATGCTCTTAGTCTTACCAACACTACCATTACTACTAGTATTAACGGCTGTATTAGGAGCCTCTATTTGGAATTTGGTACTCCTAATAGGATTCTTAGGCTGGATGGGTTTTGCTAGAGTTATAAGATCTCAAGTTTTAAGTCTTAAGGAACGTGCTTTTGTTGAAGCTGCTAGAGCTATAGGTGCTAGTACTACAATGATAATAGTTAAGCACATTCTACCTAATGTAGCATCATTAGCTTATGTTGCTCTAGCTCTCTCTGTACCATCCGCCATAGTGAGTGAAGCTGCATTAAGTTGGTTAGGTCTTTACGATCCTAATGTAATGAGCTGGGGACGTATGCTTCATGATGTTCAATATTATGGGGCTATTACTGATTGGTGGTGGGTTATACCCCCAGGACTTTCTATAGCGTTACTTTCAATGTCATTCATTTTCATAGGCTATGCTATAGACGAGTTACTTAATCCTAGACTTAGAGCTAGGCGCTAAGTGTTTAATTTCAATTCCATATTCAATTACATGTCCCTCCCTATCAATTAGAAAAAAGCGATAAATCTTTACCTTCTTCCATCTCTCGATAGAGGTTAAGCATAAGCTCATAATTAATTCATTTATTACAATTCCAAGGAGAAAGCCCATAAGAAGACTCATCCACAATTCAGCACTAATCATGTACATAGTTAATAATGGTATAGCAAACACTCCTATCGTCATTATGAGCTTACTTAACGCTTCTAATCTTGAATTAAGCTTCACCTTATCTGTTTTACATAGCTTCTTTATAAGAAAGTAAAGATATATACCTCTTGTAATTATCAATATTGTAATCATTAATGAAATTACTACCCAATTTAGTTTAAGCATTAACAAAATGTATACGATGATAGAACATGAAAATAAAGCCCACATCATCTTCTTCCTATCAACTACTCTTCTCTCAATTCGTTTTATACTAATAAACATAATTACATCACTTCTTATGAAAAGTGTAGAAATAAAGTTTAAATACGTTAGACATTTAATTGCTAGAGAGTTTAAAGATTAATACCCCTCAGATAGAGGTGCATCACATGCCTCTACTAAGTGTCAGAGACCTTAAAATGTTTTATCAAGTAGAAAGGGGCTTCGTTAAAGCGGTAAATGATGTGACATTTGATCTAAATAGAGGAGAAGCACTAGGTATAGCTGGAGAGAGTGGTTGTGGAAAAAGTAGTCTTGCCTTAACGATATTAAGGATTTTGCCTCCTAATGCACGAATTATGGGCGGCTCGATACTCCTTGAAGGACAAGACCTATTAAAGATGAATGAAGAGATCCTAAGAAAAGAAGTCAGATGGAAGCGAATCTCTATAGTATTTCAGGGTGCTATGAATGCGCTTAATCCCGTGTTTAAGGTAGGAGATCAAATAGCCGAAGCAATACTACTACATGAAAATATCTCTAAAGATGAAGCCTTAGATAGAGCTAGAGAACTACTCAAACTAGTAGGTATATCTCCTTCGAGGGCTGATAATTACCCGCATGAGTTTAGTGGTGGAATGCGACAACGTGTAATGATAGCTATGGCATTAGCATGTAACCCTGATATAGTGATTGCTGATGAGCCTACAACAGCATTAGACGTTATTGTACAGGCACAGATTTTGAAATTATTAAAAGATCTTAGAAGTAAACTTAATCTAAGTTTAATCCTCATAACACATGATCTCTCTATAATTTCTGAAATATGTGATAAAGTTGCTATAATGTATGCAGGAAAGATCGTAGAGTATGGTAGCACGCATGAGATATTTAAAAATCCCCTCCATCCTTATACCCAAGGTCTAATTTCAGCCATACCTAGCATTAGAGGCCCTAAGAGACAATTACAATCCATACCTGGTACCCCACCAGATCTATTAAATCCTCCACCAGGCTGTCCATTCCATCCAAGATGTCCCTATGCGGATAGTACGTGTAAAAGCGAAATTCCACCAGTTATTAGTCTGGGTAGAAGTAGATATGTGATGTGTCATAAGATTGAGGAGGTCAATGAGCGATGAATAAGACATTAATTCGTGTGGAGAATTTAAAGAAGTGGTTTCCTTTAAAACGAGGATTCTTTGCATCGCTTTTCGGTAGTGAAGTATATGTTAGAGCAGTAGATGGGATTTCCTTTAATATCTATGAGGGAGAGATCTTTGGTTTAGCTGGTGAAAGCGGAAGTGGAAAGACAACAACAGGTCGACTTATCTTAAGACTAATAGAACCAACTGAAGGTAAGATATACTTCGAGGATACTGATATTACCAATCTTAAATCTAAAGAATTGAAACCATATCGTCGACGTATGCAAATAATATTTCAAGATCCTTATGAATCCCTTAATCCTAGAATGACAGTATATGATATTATAACTGAGCCATTAAGAGTTCATAAAATAGGTGAAGGTGAAGAAGAAAGACTAGAGCTTGCATATAAGATACTCGAGTCTGTTCAACTAATCCCTCCAGAGGAATTCTTATATCGTTTTCCTCATGAGCTTTCTGGTGGTCAGAGACAGAGAGTTGCAATTGCTAGAGCATTAATCCTAAGACCAAAATTCATAGTAGCTGATGAACCAATATCCATGTTGGATATGTCAATACGAGCCGAGATACTTAATCTTATGCTTAATTTAAAGAAAGAATATGGTCTGACATATCTTTACATAACTCATGACTTAGCTACAGCTAGGTACATATGTGATAGAATAGCTATTATGTATTTAGGCAAGATAGTTGAACTAGGTTCTATGGATAGTGTACTTGAAAACCCACTACACCCCTATACTAGAGCTCTTTTAGCAGCAGTCCCAGTACCTGATCCTGATATCAAAATAGGAGAAATACCCATTAAGGGAGAAATACCAAGTCCAATAAATATCCCATCTGGATGTAGATTCCATCCAAGATGTCCCTATGCTAAGGAGATATGTAGAAGTAAAGAGCCAGAACTTAAGGAGATTGAGTACCAACACTTTGTAGCTTGTCATCTCTATAGTAATGGTCGATGATCTTAAGAACCCATTGTTCGAATAAGGGATCTTTTCCCATAAGCCATGTATATATACTATCCACTTTAAACTCTCCGCCTAAGCTTATTGCTATAGGAACCCTTCTTACCTCCTTATCAAGCTCTATGAACACTTCAGGATAGTATATATAATGCTCTAATTTTACCTCTTTAACATTCCTCTGTACTCCAATTATTTCAAGTACACTTTTAATGAAGTTAAGATTTCGTACTTTTCTAATAAGCTCAGGATAAAGCTCATTCCTATATCCCTTAAGATGTTCCTTCAAAATATCATGATAAATCTTAGCCTCTTCATGAACTGAAATCATAACTTTCAGTACGTCCTTTGGATCTAAGTACTCTAAAGGAAGTATGCATTCTTCATTCACTTCCATCTCCTTAACTCCATACTTAAGTATATTATTTCTTATTAGGAATACAATATTCAATCTATTAGCTAATTTGTTAAAGAAGAATGCATCCATACATAGCTTCCTAGGCTTATTAGTAGTATACGATATAACCATATAAGGTATCCATACAAAGCATGCACGTATTCTTTTAATAGATCCTAGACCCATACGCTTTAGTAATATCATCGAATCTTTTATCGGGTCTCTAATGGATCCAACTATTGGTATGATTGATATCTTTCGGGTCAATACTTCTCCCTCTTAAATATACATGGAGATTACTTATGCAAGATTATTCTAATTTCCCCTACATTGAATTATATCTCTTTTAATCCTTTTTAACTAGGTCATATTACACACATGCAATTCCTGAATACCAGCTTCCTAAGGACTAAAAACACTTAGCTCAGATAAAAAGCTCTTATGAGATATCTCCCTGCCTTAAAGATCTAATGAGTCGAGAAGGTTTATCAATTCTGAGACTATGCTTAGCTTCTTACCTCTCTGCTTTAGTTCATTAACTAATAATTTAGCTTCCTCAGGGTTCTCCTTACTCCATCTTACAATTATTTCTTCATCTATATCCTTTACTAACTCCTCTATTTCCTTAACTTTTATTCTATCTATACTAATTTCATTAATATTCAATATCATCTTAATTATCGCACTAAAATTGGAAACATAGACTTTACCAGTTAAAGGCTCTATACCTATGAACCCCCGAGCATTAGGTTCAAGATACACTTTATCCTCTTTGATATAACGGCCTAAGGGCGCTAAACCTAGAATTTCTCTGTCTCTTAACCTACTTATAATGAAAGTTGGATACCATGGTGTCGTTGCTATTTTGTTTAGTCTATTTGCAATAGCCTTTGGGGAACCCCATAATATTTCATCTACGTAATTTACCTTTGATAGTATCTCTTCTATATATTTGCTCATCTTCATTACTATGCATGTACAAACTAATGGTCTTGGACTATTTTTAACTCTTTCAAAGAACTCATCTATCCTTAATATCTCCTCTATGTCTCTATTGACCCCTGTAATTAGATTCCATTCCCTCTTATCCATAGGTTCTATAATCTTAGCTATAATTAACGCCCTAGTTCTAGAAGGTAATACTAAATCCACTATTTCCCCGGAGATCTTGACATTGAGTTGATATGGTACTTTCAACTCCTTTATTAACTCATTAATGAAGGTTTCTTTATTTTTCTTCATGCTATATCAACTCCTTAGGTATATTACTCGGATAAAACGCTCTTTTAGGCCATACACCTGCATTACGTAAGCGCTTGACTACATGAGGATATAAGAATACATATTCCTCCTCTAGCTCTTCAATAAGTATCTCGTCTATCTGTTTTAATGTTTTAATAAACTCCCGTATATCCTCCTTACGGCTAAAACTTAACATTACTGCAGGATGAACAGAGACACCTTCATCAAGCAAATTCTTTAATGCCTTTAACTGGAGGAAAAATGCACTAGGTATAGCTCCTGTTAATCTACTAAATTCTCTAGGTGTAGTTCCTTTAATGGAGACACGTACATGTAGGTTATCAAACTTACTTAATTCTCTAGCATAAGTTCTATCTTGTCCTAAGAGTATCCCATTTGTTTCTAGAATGAATAATACTCCTTCACTATCAAAAAGCTCTATGACTTTGAGTAGGTGATTCTTACTTAAAGTAGGCTCTCCACCACTAATTCTAACCTGTTTATACCCTCTCCTCCTAAGAATATTCATTAGTCTCTCGTATACTTCATGTGGAGTATAGAATCTTCCAATTATAGCATTATCTCTGAAATACCAACTCCAACAGAATACGCATCTTAAGTTACATCCTATGCAGTCTGCTGTAGCGATTCCACCATACCATCTTCCACCACGAAATCTAAAGTAAACGCGCTCCTCTCCTGAATCTTTACTTCTAGTTACTTGCTTTCTTATTTCATTAGTAAGCGCTAGGGGATCAAACATGAAATGTTCACTGAATGATTATTATGAGTAACCAACGTATATTAGTTTCTAAAACTCATATCTACTAAACGGTGAACATCTTTATGAATCGTATAGGAAAGAGAGTAATTTTTAAAGCACCTAATGTAGTAGAGGTAGAGAGATTTAAGGTAAGACCTATAAATGATGACGAAGTCCTTATTAAAACTGTAAGTACATTGATAAGTCCAGGTACTGAAACTGCTTTTCTCCAAGCCCTACCAAATACCCCTAGACGCTTTCCTCAATACCCTGGCTATTCAAATGCAGGAATTGTAGTTGAGGTAGGAAAGGATATTCAAGACTTTAAGGTAGGTGATAGGGTAGTTTCTCCTACTTCTCATTCGAGCTTTGTCATAGCTAATGAACAAAATCTTTTCAAAATACCTAACAACCTATCTTTTGATGAAGCCGCTTTCTTTAACTTAACTGCTATAGCCCTTCAGGGGGTTAGAAAAGCCCAAATTGAAATAGGAAATTCTGTTCTTGTATTAGGCTTAGGACTTGTAGGACAGTTAGCTGCTCAACTCGCTAAATTAAATGGAGCATTTCCAGTCATAGGAGTAGATCTCTATGATTTTCGATTAAAAGTAGCTAAAGAACTAGGAACTGATTATGTCATTAATCCAAAAGAGTCAACATTGATATCTAGAGTCAAAGAAATAACTGAAGGAAAAGGCGCTGACATAGTCTTAGAAGTCACAGGTAATCCCGACTGTATACCTCTAGCTTTAAAATTAGCTAAAAGATGTGGCAAAGTAATACTTCTAGGTAGTACTCGAGGTGAGAGTACTGTAAACTTTTACTCAGATGTGCATCGCAAAGGTATTACGATCATAGGTGCTCACAATAGTGTAAGACCACGATATGAGTCATTTAGATTTTATTGGACTAGGTATGATGACTGTAAATTAGCTTTAAAACTCATAGCTAATGGCAGAATCAGAGTTAAGGAACTAATAAGCTTAAAAGTAGATTACACTCAAGCAGCTAAAGCCTATGAAAAACTTATTAAAGCTAAGAATGAAGTTATAGGCGTCATATTAGATTGGCGAAATGCTTAGAGAATTCTTTTACTAAGTACTCATCACAATATGCTATTAGCAACCTTATGGATTCCTTCGATTATAGTATTCACATCCTCGTCTGTTAAGATAGGACTTACATCTATATGAACTGCTCTACCAAGTAGGCTCAATGTATCGTTTATAGTTTCTTCATCATATCGTACTCTATTTTTTAGAATTGGTAGCCAATATTTACAAATATGACCATCTAAAGCTCTTTCATTATAAAGAACGTGCGCTCTTATGTTTTCTGCTCTTAATGCTCTTACGAATTCTTGGGCTTTATTTGCATTAGGTAAGAAGAATACTACGCATATTCCAGTATCTCCTTGAGGATCGTGTATCTTCCTAAACTCTATACCACTTATATCTGAAATACCTTTCTTTATTTCTTCCTTAAATCTACGCATAGTTTCTATTATCTTGTTAATTTTCTTTAACTGCTCTATAAGAATGGCTGCTATAACTTCGTTCATCCTAAAGTTTAATCCTAATAAGGGAGGTATGTAGTCAGGATTCCGATAATATGCAGCTACATCATGAGTAGCAACAGCTCTCTTATACAACTCCTCATTATTCGTTACTATAGCTCCCCCTTCACCAGATGTTATTATCTTATTTAACTGAAAACTAAAAGTGCCTATGTCTCCTATACTTCCCAACTTTTTACCTCTATATGAACCTCCACATGCTTGTGCAGTATCTTCAATAACCTTAAGGTCGTATTCCTTTGCTATCTTCATTATTTCATTCATATCACAAGGAGCACCACGCATGTGCACAGGTATTATCGCCTTGGTTTTATCAGTTATCTTATCCCTTATATCGTTCGGATCTATTAATAATGACTTATCTATTCTAGTTATTACTGGAATTGCCCCGAGTACTGCTACCATTGCAGGAGTAGATATCCATGTATAAGCTGGTACCAATACCTCATCTCCTGGTCCTATTCCTAATGCTCTTAAAGCTACATATAATGCGGCAGTTCCAGAGGTAACTCCTAATGAGTATTTAACCCCAATATATTCTGCAAACATCTTCTCGAAAATCTCTGTCTTATGCAGGAGCATTGGTCCATAGTATCTGAATAAAGATTTGCTTCTTAACACCTCTAGCACGGCCTCTTCTTCACTTTCATCTATGAATAAAGCTCCAGGATACATAGGCGGAAGAGGTCTATCTCTGACAGGTTTACCTCCATATAATGCTAATTTCTTATTATCATTCATATTCTCAGTATAATCTCACCTTCTAACTCAATAAAACTTTATTACGTGCTATCTACTAAGCGAAAGCTTTAATTATCTCTATTAACTAAGATGCTTCAACTAGATTTCCGAGTATGGTGAGAGAATATTTGGGTGTATGTATGGGAGAGGAATTTCTAGACATAAGGAGTCTTAGACCTGGTTTTAGAAAGGTTAATGTCAGGTTCAAGGTTCTAAAGAAGCTCTCTGAGCGAGAGGTATACTCAAGGCGTGACTTTTCAAGACATAGGGTAGCTGAAGTTCTAGTAGGAGACGATACTGGTACTATAATTCTGACTCTTTGGGATGACGATATTGAAAAAGTTAAGGTAAATGGTAACTACAAGCTAACTAATGGATTTGTAAGTACTTTTAGAGGCTCTCCTCGGCTAAATATAGGTCGCTTTGGAAAATTAGAAGAAGAATAAGCTCCACTTTTAGAATATTTTTCCTAGTCTTATTTTTCGTTTCAATTGTAACGTTTACTTAATGAAGTATTTACACTAGGTATTCCTGATTAGGAACCTTTTAATTCTAGATATGAAGAAATATTTAAATAAAACATTACTCATTTATCAAATTCTAGGTGTATTTCATGGGTAGACGAAGCTTAAGGAGTATCTACAAGAAGAAATTGCTGAAAGAGGCAGCTCAGAGAAGGCCTCATATGCTCTATGTAGTGTCATATGACTTTGAAGGTAGTACACCAGCTCTGAGGATGCGTCTCTCTAGACATATTCATGCACTCGCTGAGACAAGTAGAGAACTAGGATTTATTTTAGAAAGAAGAACTTGGAGTTGTCTTCTTTGTGATGAAAGAACAATGCCTATACTAGTTGACATGTTAAAAAACCTAGGCTGTAAGCCTGAAGTATTCCCAATTGCACTTAATTTAACAGTAGTTGAGCGCCACTTGATAGAAGCTTTAAGGATGCTCGATCAAGGCGAAATAAGCATTGCTAAACAACATGTCAGGAATGCTCTTAAAGAGCTTCGAGGAGAGCCTATCATAATTATTAAAAATACTAATATTCATTGATTAAGTGATGTCATGGTATAAGCTCTTTAACGAAAAACTTAATGAAATAGTATCTCATGGTGAAATAGTAGCTGGTTCTCCTAAGGAGAAAGCAATAGTCGATTATCTTAAATCTGAGTTTGAGGAACTAGGACTAGATGTTGAACTTCAAGTAGTACCAGTACTAAATTGGTCAGATGAGGGTGTTTTCCTAGAAGTAATTACTTCTAAAGGCAATTCCTTTACTATTCCTGCTGTCGCACTTCCATACTCACCTCCTATGTATGTAGAAGCAGATTTAGTTTATGGTGGTACAGGATTAAAAGGCGAGCTTGAAAATATAGATGTGGAAGGAAAAATAGTCCTTTTAGAATGGTTTAAAGAAGAGCTAGATGATGTCGATCATCAATATTTCCTTGCTGTCAAAAAGGGAGCAATAGGCGTAATAGTTTATGATGCTTATCCTGGTTATCTCCTACGTAGAATAGTCGTCAGTTTCGCTAGAGATTATAGGTTTTCATATGCGTCTCCTCCTCCCATACCAATTGTCTCAATATCACGTGAAGATGGTCTTCTTCTTAAAAAGCTAATAGAAAGTGGATATCTAAAAGCAACCTTAGAAGTCAATACTAAAGTAAATACTGATAGTAGAGGTTATAACGTAATAGCTACTATAGAAGGTAAAAGTGAAGAAGAAGTTATTATTGGTGCTCATCATGATAGATGGTTTGAAGGTGCTGCTGATAACGCGGTAGGTATTGTCATATTATTACTATTAGCGAAGATAATAAGAGATAGAGATCTTCCTTTAAGAACTCTTAAGTTTATAAGCTTTACAGCAGAAGAGTCAGGAGCTCCTGGTTTCTCTCCTTGGTACTGGATTCATGGCTCTAGGTACTACTTACGTAAAAGATTTGAAAAAGGTGAATTAGATAACATATACGCCTTCTTAAGTACTGATGTACTAGGTAGGAAACGCCTTATACTAAGTATAGCTGGATATGAACTTCAAAGTTTACTTGAAAATATAGCCTCGTCATTCTCCGTCGAATACGAATTCATAACCTCATACTCTGACTGTTTCTCCTTTAGCATGTATGGTATACCAGCTCTCTGCATTCATACAATTCCTCACTATATGAAATATTACCATACAAACAGAGATATCCCTGAGAATATTGATCCTAATATAGTTAATAATGCCTTCAATATACTCCTTCGAGCAATAAGAACCCTAGCATACGAGCATACCCCCCTCAATTATCTAAGTTATTTGAATTATATTGAACACAGATTATTAAAAATAGATCATAAATTGTTAAATAACCTTTTCATCAAATTTAAAAAACTAATATTGAAAGAGACAGATGAGAATAAAATTAGAATTGCATTTTCTATATTAAATACCTTACTATATCTACCGTGCCTTGAGGGGTTTTATGACGATACCTTTAAGCCCTTTACCACGCTCTTCTTACCTCAACTTGAGATATGGAAAGATATATCATTACTTAAGGACGCTATTGCATGTGTAAAACGGGGGGAATTCAATAAAGCTAAAGAAATGCTCTCAAAGATTCCTCCCACTAGAATAGTTCCAGGCTATGAAGTAAGATTACCATCAATTAACACGAAGTCGCTCCTTAAAATGATAGATGTATTACGAAACCGTAAGCCTATATTAGAACAAGCACTAGAGACATACCTTTACATAGCTCAAATGGAGCTTCATCAAGGCATTAGATGGGTTAGTGAGATAATAAAACATGCTATTAAGAGATTATCAGAGGAAAAACCTAAAAGAGAAGACCCTTATGTGTTATTCTTCTCAACATATGCCTCCTCAAGATCTTATTAGTAGACAGGGGTTAAATGACGTTTTACATAATCCTTAAAAGCTTTAACTATTCTTGCAGTGATAGGTCCTATACCTCCCTTTCCTACTTTCCTACCATTTACCTCTATTACAGGCTTTATCTCTGCAGCAGTACCACAGAGGAATACCTCGTCTGCATTATAAAGTTCATCAGGTGTTATATTTCTCTCTTTAACGGGTATGTTTAATTCATTAGCTATATCTATAATGGAATCCCTAGTTATTCCTTTAAGTAATGGTGCTTCTGGAGGCGGAGTAATTAGGGTCTCCCTCTTTACTATGAATATGTTCTCTCCTGTAGCTTCAGCTACATAACCGTCTATACTTAACATTACTGCTTCGTCTACACCTGCCACTATGGCCTCTATCTTAGCTAATATATTGTTTAGATAGTTCAAACTCTTAATATGAGGTGATAAACACTGATGTGGTACTCTCCTTGTAGAGGCAATTATAACTTTTAAGGGCTTTATATTAAATGAGGGCATGGGTGCTGCTATTATGATCACATTAGGCTTTTTACACTCCCTAGGATCCAGTCCTAACCTGCCTACACCTCTAGTTACTACAAGCCTTATATAGCCCTCTTTCAGCTTGTTAATACGCACAGTTTCTATAACAGCATTACGCATTTCCTCGATCTTTAGAGGAACCCTTAGCATTATGCTTTGTGCTGACTGGTAAAGTCGTTCTAAATGTTCTTGGAGTTTAAATATACCCCCATAGTAGACTCTAATACCTTCGAAAACTCCATCACCGTATAGAAAGCCGTGATCTAGTACTGATATCTTTGCCTGATCTTCTGGATAAAATTCACCATTTATATATATCAAAAGACTCATGGAGTTAATTAAAGTCTAGCCTTGATATAAACCTTCCTTAGGTTAGCTATTTAGTATTTACGTGTTGTTTATATAGAAAATATGCTTGGATGATTTAGGTTCATAGAAGAATGACTTTTACATGAATATCACATCTAGCGCGGACTTTACATCAAAGACCATCTTATACGGATGTCCAGGATATGATGAAATCTCTATAGCTATAAACCAGTCGTATCCTACTTCCTTTAATGCTGTAGCTACTTCTTTCCAGTTTATATGTCCTTGTAATATAGGTCTGAATCTTAAGTCTTTTATATCAAAATCCTTAGCATGAATCATGACTATATCTTTACCCAACATTCTTATCCAGTGCTCTGGTAAACTATGTGGCAATGTATTTCCAATGTCGAAATAAGCTTTGACATTGTCCTCATTAACCTTTTCCAAAAACCATTTAAATTCAAGAGGGCCAGCGAGTAGTCTATTCCATACATTCTCTACTCCTATTATAACTCCGTATTCCTCTGCTATTTTCGCAGCCTTCTTTAATGAACTTATCATATTTTCGATAAGCTTATCATAAGTCAAGTTTGAAATTGCAACACCAGGAACAACTAGTATTGCTCTTGCGCCTAAAAGGGATGCTACTTCACACATAACTTTTACTACTTTAAGTCCTTTTTCAATAGTATTTTCCTGTGGAGATGCTAGATTATACTTCCAAAAGAGGCCTGTAGCCACACTAGGGACTTGTAATTCATATTGACTGATTATATCCTTTACTCTACTCCATTTTTCCCTTAAATTTTCCTCTTTCAAATCACTCTCATCTATAGCAGGTTCTATGCCATCATATCCCGCATCTTTTGTCCATTTAGCCATATCCTCATAACTCGTATTAGGTGGATAAGACCATACGTTTACTGCTTTCTTCAAATTCTCTCACCATTAATAAGTTCATCATCAGAATTTTTATGCATTATAATCACTCAATTATACACTCACATGCTCCATAAGCTACAATCTCACTTCCCTTAAGTAGAACTATACCGCTTAACTCAGGGTACTCTTCATAGGATTCAATAGGCACTTTTTCATGGAATATGAGAACAGCCTCATTTTGTCTAACTTCTTCAATACGACATTGAGTTCTAAAAGAGTGTAGTATCGCTGTAAAAACGCTTTTCTCATGTAGGTCATGTATTTTATTTACTACCCTCATCTTTATCTTAAGAGCAATATGTGGAGGCTCTCTTAATGAACCTATAAGATGTCCTACCTTAACATATTGTCTACCTATTCCACTTAATATAACTCCTACATCATCGCCTGCTACTGCCCTGTCTAAAGACCCGCCTTCTTTTTCTATGGACGCTATTCTTCCTACTTTGTATGTTGGAGATAAAGCAATCCAATCATAAACCTTGATACTACCGTGCGTTATAACACCTATGAAAATATTCCCTTCACCACCTATTTTCAATATAGGTAATCTAAATGGTTTCTCTAAGTCTCTTTTCTTTCCCCTTATCTCACTTAACACATCTAGTAGCTCTTCTATACTCTCTTGTTTACTTACAGAGACCTCATAAACTCCTAGGAATTTTTCATAATCTATCTTTAACTCAGTATTCCTTATTCTATTAAAAGATTCCTTTATAGAAGTATTGATTATAATTAGTATTTCTTCGTCATATAATTTCGCTAAGTCGAAGAAAAATCTGAGATATGGTTGTATATTTCCGTTATATTTTCTAATCACTACGATAAGCGCATCTGAGATGCATACTCCTGAATGCATATCCCTGAGGAATCTAAATAAGCCTGGTGTATCTATTATCCTTACTACCTTATCATCTTTAATATGTAATTTACCTAAGAACTTCAGGGTATGTGTATGTCCATCCATTCTTTCTCTTAGTTCTTCATCTACTAAGAGTGCATAGGCTCTATCTTTATTTCCTAATGCTTCAGCATCAGCACATGCATCTTCTAAGGCATACTTACTAATAGCATTACATTTAACTAGTAACGCTCCTATTAATGAGGACTTTCCAGAACTAGGAGGGCCTACGAAGGTTATTATTGGTTCGGCCATATTTTCACTCCGTTCTCTTAAATTAGAACGTTAGGCTTAAATTAAGCTATTAGCTGAAGCTACATGAATCCTATGTCCTTCATAGAACTCCCGTTACACTATGGTGGTGTACCTCGTTGGCTCTTCACACGCATGGTTAGATTAGCCTCTAAAATACTTACTATTATCGCTGATGAGTATGGCGAATCAGAGTTAATAAATCGTATAGGGAATCCTTTATGGTTTCACTCGCTATCTATGGTCTTAGGCTTTGATTGGGATAGTAGTGGTACTACAACTGTAACTACGGCTGTACTTAGATTAGCTGTTCATGAAGCGAATGTTAGTATAATGATTGCTGGTGGAAAAGGTCGTACAGCTCTATTAACACCTAACCTTATAGAAAGAGAAGGAGATAGAATAGGTCTCTCATCAAGTAATATTGAGATGCTTAAGAATATAAGTAAGCTTGTTGCTAAGGTTGATTCCTGTCTACTTCAAGATGGCTATTCGCTCTATCATCATGCAGTCTTTGCGAGTAAAAATGGGGATTGGAGTATAGTACAACAAGGAATGAATACTAATACGAGGTTAGCACGTCGTTATCACTGGAGCTCTCGTTTACTCCAAAACTTTACTATAAGACCCCACTCTGGTATTCAAGGTTCTAAAGTTCATAATCTAGTATTAGATTTGACTAGTGAAAGGAGTTCGAAAGCTCACGACACTATAGTAGATCTAGTTAATATGAATCCTAAGAAAATTCAGAGAGAACTTCTTCTAGTTAAAAGATGTCTAAAACATAACCACTCACTCTATAAATGGATAGAGAACCATGACACTGTCCCTGATATTAATCCTAGAGTTTTAAAGCTTCGATTAGTTCCTGTCAGCATAAATTGGAAGGCCCTAGAAAAAGCTTATCAATTAAATCCTAGATCACTAGAAGAGCTCCTTCTAGTCCAAGGTATCGGTCCTTCTACGATTAGAGCATTAGCCTTAATCAGCGAAATAATATACGGTGATGAGGTTGATTGGCAAGATCCCCTTAGATATGGGTATGCCTTTGGAGGCAAAGATGGAATACCATATCCTGTCAATACTCGCCTTATGGACAATGTAATTGGTATGCTAGAAAGTGCAATAGAAGAAGCTAAGCTAAGTAATAAGGAGAGGTTAATTCTACTAAAGAGACTTAGAGGCCTAATAAAGAGAATCAAGGGTATTTATTACATTAGGGATTTAAGCAAATGAGTAAAAGTATTGCTTTTTATTTAAGAAATCTTGCTAGCTCTCTTAAAAAAAGCCCTACATCTGTTACAACACCAATTATCTGCTGTGATCCTCTATCATAAACTCTACTTATTACTGCTGGGTTTATATCCACAACAATAACTCTTGTATCATATGGTAACATATTACAAACTCCTATTGTTAATAGCATTGTTGCTAATGCTAGTACCAAATCAACTCCTTGGGTAATTTCTGCTCTTATAATATCCTGTGCTTTAATCATATCAGTAATAGTATCCTTCAAAGGACCATCATCTCTTATTGAACCCACTAATATATAACGGACGTTATGCTTAATGCATTCGTACATTACTCCATTCTTAATTATTCCTTTTTCAACAGCTGCTTTTATAGAGCCACACGCATTCACCTTATTAATAGTCCATATATGATGTGCATGGTGTACATAGCTTCCATCCTTAAGCGAAACTCCTAATGATGTGCCATATATCGACGCTTCTATATCATGAACAGCAAACCCATTTCCCGCTATTAAAACATCAACATAGCCCTTTCTAATTAGTTCAGCTAGGGCTTCACGTCCTCCTGAATGGATTACCGCTGGTCCAGCTACTACGAACACTCTACCTCCATGCTCCTTCACTTCAGCTAATAACTTAGCAGTGGTCTCTATAGTGAATATTGCTGGTCGTTCTGAGGAAACAGTACTATCCATAAACCTTAATTCTCCTTCTTCGATAACTCCTTTATTACCAACTACAACCCACATGCCCTTCTTTATCTTACGTGGCTCTAAGCATACAGCAGTTTCGCTCTTAGGATCTACAACTATTGCACAATCCATCCTAATGTCTTTGACCTCTATCTTTTTATTATTTAAAATAATCCATGTCTTACGATTACTTGTAACAAAAAATCCATCTGGAAGAACACCATCCTTATCAACTTGTTTAATGCTTACACTTTCCATTATAACTCCTCTCCCACATGCTAAGTTAGATAAATGGATAAAAATTCTCACTTTATAGGATTATACTCTCAAAAATGAGTAACTCTTATCTCGTAGTTTATGAAAATCTTCCTTGCACATTTACTACAAAAGAAAGGCCTCTTATAGTCTGTATCCCATACTGTATTACTAAAGCTCATTACGCATCTTCTATCATAACAATGTCTTAACCCTAATGTATGCCCCAATTCATGAACTGCTTCTTTTAATACACGTAATAAAAACAGCTCTCTATCCTCAGGTTCGTCGTAAAATTCAGGTCTTAATCTAGCTAAATAAACTATCGCTACAGGCCCATTAATGAAGGCTTCACCGAAGACAAAGTTTAGAGAACCTGAATAGGCGTCTGCATCCATTATACCTAATATTCGCTTATCATATCCGGGGGATAATCTCTGTACCAAGTATGCTAAAATAGCATCTGAAATATACTGTCTTCTTCTTTCGTCGAAAAACCTATTTCCAATCGTAATGCTTCTATTACTAATATCAATATTGACCCCCTTGAAGATCGTCTCAATATTCTCCTTCAGATATCTCAAAACATTTGCATCTACTACATTTATGGGCTGAATAGATATCATCATTAATCGACACTTCCATTATTATCTTCTATATCTCCCGTAAGCCAAAAAGCTTACCTTAATTTTTATCATGTATATCATTAGATGAAAGCTAAAATAATCGAATAAATAAAAATTATTATCGTAAATGTAGCCTAGACTAAGCTATAATTGAGGTGTATATATGTGAAGGCCGTAATACTCGCTGGAGGTCTGGGTAAAAGATTAAGGCCTATAACTAATGCCATTCCTAAGCCTCTCATACCAATATGTGGTAAGCCTATAATTATCTGGCAAATAGAGTGGCTTAAGAAGTATGGGGTTAATGAATTCGTAATATGTGCTGGCTATTTAAGAGAAAAAGTTATAGAAGCATTAGGTAATGGTTCTAAGCTTGGAGTTAGAATAGGCTATGTAATAGAGGACACTCCTCTCGGTACAGGAGGAGCGGTAAAGAATGCTGAACCTTTTCTAAAAGGAGAAGAAGGGTTTTTTGTTATCAATGGTGACATATTGACAAACCTTAATCCACTTAAGCTTAAGGAAGTAATGTTACCTACTGTCCTTGGTGCTATAGCGGTAACTCCTCTTAGGTCACCTTATGGTATAGTCAGTTTTGATTCAAATGATTATATAAAATCATTTACTGAAAAACCCATACTAAGGGATTTCTGGATAAATGCAGGCGTTTATTACTTTAAGCCTGGTGTCTTCGAATACTTACCTTCGAAAGGAGATTTAGAAACCACAACATTACCTCTCCTTGCTAAAAGAAGCCTACTCAAAGCTGTCAAATATACCAATATCATGTGGAAAAGCGTAGATACACATAAGGATTTAGATGAAGCTGAAAAATTATTAAAGGAGTTTTCATTAAGCTAATTCTACTGAGACTCCTTGATAGCATTGACCAGTATTTTTTCAGCGGTCTTGATATCGACTTTCCCATTTTCGTCTAAAGGTAATCTAGTCAATACATGCTTTATCTCTCCAGTCTCTAACTCTATGAAGACTTGAGGTAGATCTATACCCCCTAATTCGTCTCTTTCAGCATGTTTATAAAGAAAATCCCAATCATCAACTAATACATCAAAAGATATGCCTAATTCTTCAGCTACTTTCTTGCACATACGTTCCATTTGCCTTCTTAAAGGAGCTCCTTCTGCTAATGCCAATATTATTCTCTTAACAGTCACTTACTCACCTCATATGTTTAAGGCTAATAATATAAGACTCTAAAAGCGTATTTAAGTAATGGTGGGATGAAGTACCGATGGCTAGCTGAAGGAGTGATGAAGCTGGTGAGCTACTGACCTTTAAAGTGTAAGAAGTTTAAGTGCATTCTCTGATGTTACGTACTCAAGAACCTCCTTACTGAGTCTTAACTCTCTAAGAAGATCTATATGCTTCCTATTAGGACCATATTGTGTACCATCTGGTGCAAGACATGGAAAATCAGTACCATAGAGTATCCTATCATAAAATTCTTCTACGAATTTCCTCGCATAGGCTCTATCTCTATTTAATGCATTATAGCCTGAATGTGCTGAGATATCAGCATAAGCATTTCTATATTCAGACAGTATCTCTTCTACCTTACCCCCTGGGATTATTTTACCTCGAGGGTAATCCTCTCGAGGATCTACATTAGCTGAAATATACTTCCACCAACCAGGACCATGTAGTATAAAGATCGTGTCCTTAAAGTGCTCTAGTACATACTCAAGCTTGTATATGTCTGGATTGTAGGTATTATCTATATGTAATAGAACAGGTATTTTTAATTCACTACATATCTCATAGACCCTAAGTGATCTTTCATCATTTACCTTAAGTTTCACTTTATATTCTCCAAATCCTCTACAGCCTTTCTTCACTAGAGCTCTAATTCTCTCCTTAAATCGAGGATTTCTAGGATCTACAGCACAAAAGGGTATTATTCTATCAGGATACTTTTTAGATGCTTTAAGTACTTCTTCCGCGAGATATGCATCCACATATGGATCTACCTTTCCTGGTAATGATAATAAGCATACAATATCTATTTCATTCTCATCCATATATGAAATTAGATCATCAATGGTGACCTCTATGGTTCCTTTGAATGCCCTACTAACGGAGTATATCTTGCCTAGATGAACATGTATGTCTATCATTTCTTTTCACACTAAAACTTAAAGAACTCTTTCCAATCTTTCATAGTATCTAATTCTAGTATGAGTTCTGCAAGTAGTTTAGCAACACTCTCTACATCTCTAAGGGATAGAACTTCACCTGCTGAGTGCATGTATCTTAATGGTATAGATGCTAATCCTGTAATTACCCCTCCTCTAGTAACTTGTATAACCCAAGCATCAGTACCACTTGGGCCTAGTATAGGCTCTATTTGAAATGGTATCTTTTTCTCCTTACATATTCTAATCATTAGATCTACCAATTTTGGATGAAAGTTAGGTCCTATTCCTATAGCTACGCCTTTCCCCAATTCTATACCGCTGACCTGCTTAGGTTCTATACCTGGTGATACTGCAAACGTTACGTCGACTGCTATAGCAATGTCTGGAGCTATATTATACGCTGAAATTCTAGCTCCTCTAGCTCCTACTTCTTCCTGCGTAGAAGCAACTAAATATATCGAAACATTCTCTATCTCTTCTATATTTAGATATGCTAATGTTCCAACTATCGATGCTACTCCAGCTTTATCATCGAGACCAATTCCTAATACTCTATCATTAACTAACTTCCTGTAAATTGGCGAGATTGTACCTACAACTCCACTTCTTATACCTAATTCCTCTACCTCTTCCTTATTATTAGCACCTATATCTATTACCATATCGTCTATCGTTACTACTTTATTTCGCTCTTCAGGCTTAAGTAAATGAGGCGGCTTTGTAGCTATTACGCCATATATTGCCCCTTTCTTGGTATAAAGTACTACACGTTGACCATAAAGTATCCTAGGATCATATCCTCTAGCTGTGAAATGAATATAGCCTTTCTCATCAATGTACGTAACCATAATGCCTATTTGATCCATATGAGCAACTAACATTATCTTAGGCTTGTCTTTTCTCTTTACTTTGCCTATAACATTACCAATTATATCAACTTCTACTTCAATTCCTAGAGACTTTAATTCCTCCATAACTACTTTTCTAGCTTCGGTTTCAAAGCCTGTGATACTAGGAGCCATTACTAGTTTTTCGAGGAGTTCATCCAATCTCATTATAATTACCCTTTTATCATTATGTAATCTATATACCTCCTGAGTACTAATTCCATTTCGTTACCGACTTCTGGTTCATTATCTATTAAATTCTCTTTCTCGGCTACATCTCTCTCAGGATCGTATTGAGATGGTCTAGGTGGTATGAAATCGTGAGCTACTCTATAGAGCTCTGGCTTTATCTTTTCCATAGGAGGTATCTCTTCAACTAATCCCCATGTATACTTAGCTTGGGGCTTTAACCATAAATAAAAACTCCACTCTTCATTTCTTATACTCCAAGAATTTCCATAATGCCCACTTATTGCGAAGTTTCTTAATTCTTTCTCCTCACCTAAGATTAATGGCATAAGACTCCTTCCATGGATATTGTTAGGTATTTCAATTTCTAGAAAGTCTAATATAGTAGGCATGATGTCAGTAGTATCCACAAAAGTTTTTATTCTTCTTCCCTGCCCTTCCTCTGGATGTCTTATTATTAATGGTATCCTTGACAACTCCTCATAAGGCCATGGTCTTACCTTCTTTATAATACCATGTTCCCCTAAAGGCTCGCCATGATCACTTAGGATCACTATGAGCGTATTATCTAGAAGCCCTAACTCTTCAACTTTTTCTAAAAACATGCCAACCCACTTATCAACTAATGTAATTTCCCCAGCATATTGTGCTCTGATGTGTCGTACCTCTTCTATTGTAAAGTTTTCAATAAATCCTCCAGCCCATATAATTGGCAACCCTTTATACTCTGGTACTTCATAAAGCCTATAATATTCTTCAGGAGGATCCCATGGTTCATGAGGATCAAAAGAATCTATCCATAGAAATATTTTATCCTTTCTTCCAAGCTTTACTTGCTTTTCCAACCAATTAGCAGCAGTCTTCATAACTTGTGCCACAAAGTGATCCTCTTCGCCCTTCCAATTAGCGGTATTTCTTAAGTATTGAATAAACGATCTCTTTTGATGCTCTATTGCTCCTCTTCGATACTGTTCTACACTATAATTTTTCTCACTATACTTAGATAAGTCAACTTTAACATTAGGATCTACTATGTAAGGATCTGATTCTTGTCCTCTGATCCATATTACCTCATCGAAGCCTCTACTAAATCCCATTCTTGGTTTATGCATATGATACGTGTCGGATATTAATGCTGAACGATAACCTTTGTTCCATAATATTTCAGCTAAGAGTATATCATTAGGATCTAAATGACGCCATCCACGGAATGGTAGAGTATACCTTCCAGTAAATAATGCTGTTCTAACGGGAATTGTAGGTAATCCCTCAGCGTAGGCTCTCTCGAAAATAGTACTTTCTTTAGCGAATTCATCAATATTTGGAGTTTTAATCCAAGAGTTACCATAGCACCCTAAATGATCTACCCTGAGACTATCTAACATAATAACTATGACATTCATGCTTACATACCTTCCTATAACATATTCCTATCTAAGTCTATGTGTTATTAAACGCTTAAAAAAGTAACAAAGACATTACTTATCTAAGGGATTAATATGTCTAGAGGAAAGCTAGTACGAGTAGGAATAATTGGATTAGGTGCTATCGCTCCTGCCCATATTAGAGGATACCAAGCGTGCGAAAATGCCGAGATAGTTGCAGTCTGCGATATAAATAAGGAAGTTGCTAAGCACTGGGGAGAAAAACTCAAAGTTGATTATTACACTAGCTATTGGGAGTTGCTTAGAAGAGAAGACATAGACGCTGTAAGCATATGCACACCTCATCATACCCATGCTCCTTTGACAATAGCTGCTGCTGTTAATGGAAAGCACGTACTAGTCGAAAAGCCTATGGCTACAAGCTTAATGGAAGCAGATGAAATGATTAGAGTCTGTAAAGAAGCAGGTGTAAAGCTAGGCGTAATATTCCAATCAAGATTTATGGAAGGACCGAGAAAAGCTAAAGAAGCCATAGATTCAGGAAAGCTTGGTAAAATAGTGTTGGCAGAAGCTGTCGTAAAATGGTTCCGTTCAGATACCGCATATTATCATAGAGATGATTGGGCTAAAAGCTGGCGAGGAATGTGGTCAACTGAGGGTGGAGGTGCCTTAATCAATCAAGCAATACACACTATAGATCTTCTTCAATGGCTAGCAGGGCCAGTAGATCACCTATATGGTCTATATGGCACGTATACTCATAATATTAATGTCGAAGATGTAGCAGTAGCTGCACTAAAGTTCAAGAATGGAGCACTCGGTGTCATCGAAGGTACAGTATCCATGCCTAAGGAACATCAAGTAACTAAAATTTCCATCTTAGGATCCAAAGGTTTAATAGAACTCTCACACAATAGAATCACTGTCTGGAAAGTTGAAGGCGAAGAAGAACTTAAAACGGAAGAGAAACGAGAAAAAGAGACTCTAAGAGTAAGGCCCACAGGTCACATGCTACAAATACAAGACTTCGTCAATGCGATTATTGAAAATAGAGAACCCCTAGTTAATGGCGAAGAAGGAAGGAAAGCATTAGAAATAATAGTCGCCATCTATATGTCTAGTAGAACAGGACAGCCAGTAAAATTCCCCGTACCAGCACTTTGGTAAAAAAGTACTAAAGGAGTACTTAAGATTCCTTAATTTTATTTATTTTTATAGTCCTAAAATCTTAGCAGCTGTTTCCCCGAATATCTTCCTTCGATCCTCTTCATTAACTCCCATTTCTCTTAATACTGTATCCCAATAGTAGATTATGCGTAAGTAGTCCTCAGGTGGTTCATCAAGGCCAAATAATAGTTTATCAGGAGTGACCCTTATCCATAGATAACGTCGCAATGCGCACGCTTTCGTAAACCTTGCTAAACCCGAGATATCTAACCACATATTTGGGTTCTTCTGAGATGTCATATAAGCCTCTAAATACCAAGGATCACCCATATGTGCTGCTATGATTTTCAATTTAGGGAACATCCTTGCAATTCTATCTAAATAAACTGGACGCATGAATGCAGATGAAACTCTTAACTCAGCATCATATTGCATATGAGCAACTACTCCTGTGTGAAAGAGTATAGGCATACCATAATCTTCTGCCTTCTCATAATACGTCAAAAAGTCATCATGATCATACCTCTTAGTAGGTATAGTCATCTTAATACCCTTGAACCCTCTAGAATATAGTTCATCTATAGCCTCATAAGGTGAACGCCCTGGATAAACAGCTCCGAAGCCTATAATCTTATCAGGGTATTCCTTAAATGCCTTTTCTACTACCTCATTACCTGGTTCTTTAAATGGAGGCTTATATAGCACTAGTGAAGGAGAAACACAAGCAATATCGACCCCTGCTTCATCCATGCATTTTAATAACCTCTCAAGGAAGTTAGCCTCGCCAGAGTGGTGTATATGTATATCAATTATCCTCTTATAGAGTTTCCTTACCAACACATACCCCCTCTACATTATACCTATATAATCTATATAACCTTAGGTAAGGGAAATAATCTAAAGCCTCTCTCCCTTAAATGACCTGCACCAACACCTACTACTCTAAATTCCTCTATGTACCTCTCCCCTCTTGAAATTCTCTCCTTAACCTCTTCTCTTTCTTTCTCTACTATAGCTTTTCCTATCTCGTAATCAGACCCTTTTATTCCCAATTTCTCAGCTTCTCCTGAGATCCTAGCAAGAGCCCCCATCATCTCAATCTGGCTCTTATGAGCCAATATAGCATTAAACTTCTTATCTACAAATTCGGTCACATCAACCCATAGGTTAGGTCTATCAGTAGCAAAGAAGTATATACTCTCTACTTGTTTAGGCCTTAATCCTTCTTTAAGGTGTTCTCTATTGAACGCAGGCATACCCGCAAAGACTGTAGCCTCAGAAGCAACTATACCTGTAGTTCGATGATCCGGATGCGCATTATAGTCTATCCACGGATCTAATGTGCATACGATATCTGCACCTAATTTTCGAATAAGCCGGATAATCTTTTCTCTTAATTCTAGACTAGGCAATATTAGCTCTCCATCCTTATAACCTAAAAAGAATACATCTTTAACGCCTAGTATCTTAGCAGCTTCTCTCTCCTCTCTTTTCCTTATTTCTGCTAACTTCTCAGGATCCATTTTAGGATCATATGTTCCCTTACTTCCATCAGTTACGACTACATAGTACACTTCATATCCCTCTGAAGACCATTTAGCTACGCTTCCACCGATATGAAATTCTGCGTCGTCGGGATGTGCTTGTACAACTAATATAGTCTTCTCCTTCACAAAATTCCACCAAAAATAATTAAGGAAAAAGAAGATTAAATTTGCTTACTTAAAAAACTTAAACCTCTCATTATTTGGTACCTGTATCTACCATGCGGCTTCACTACTTCAACAACTATAGCTCCTAGTGGTGCCTTTATTAATACTGCTCCAAGTAGTTTTACAATAAGAGCAATCATTGCTATATGAACTCCAGTTAGCATAAGACGCAATATGCTCCAAGAGAGTATAATGAAAAGCATTATCGAAACAGCGGTGGATGTAGCGGAAAGCATAGCTAATAAAGTACTAAAGGTAGATTTTCTATAATCCCTTATATTGGATAAAGCACTACCTAAAGCCAATAACATAGCTGACAACATCATTATATAGATAACTCTAAAGTCCCCTGTCATATGTGGGAGATAGACCTCAATATTGGCATGATAAGTAGGATCATAAATGATACCCCATGGTAGTCTAGTTGATATAAAGTCCAGTATTAACCCTATGGACATTGTTATTACCCCTATCGGTATTACATAGACTTTTGTCATTCATCATCCCTTTCGAAAATTTTGAATCTTAATAAGAAACTTACAATAAGGTGCCCCCTTACTTATGCACTCTACCTCCTCAACGCTCACACTTGTATTTAGAATAGTAGATAAGAAACCTGCGATATGTCCTCTAGTCATATGGCATCCATTATTTGATATGCTTCCCTCTATGGAGTCCTTTAAGTAAATTTCAATCACTTCCCGTATAGTATCAATAGTTATCACTTCCAGATTCCCCCATCCGTTCTCAGAATAGACACGTCGCATGATATAGAACACATCCTCGTCCATAATACTACTCGTTCTCTTAATTTTCTCAGCTAATCCTGCTCCAAGGAATGCTCCTATATAAAATCTTAAGCTATTATTCCATGAACCGAACGTTCTTTCTACACCTTCAATCATTGACTTCAAGCTGTATTCATCAAGTAATAAAAACCTTAATCTTAGGGTATTACATTTCAACACTTGTCACCTCGCATTGATCCTCGTCACGCTCTGTCTTAATGTGTCTATGAGAGGTTCATTACGTAATCGACTGCTGGTGGTATCATCCTCTCAACTGTGAGTATTGCACCAACTGGTGGCTTGATCTCAATAATAAATGATTCATGAGTACCTAAAAAGACGTCCTCTGGTCCACTCATATATGTTAATCCTAGAGCATTCTTTAGATCAGAGTCTAGGTTTTCGTATAACTTCCATAGATCTATTACTATTCTGACCTTTTCCCCTTCCTCTAGTAGATAATCACTATCTCCTACGACAGTTTCTATCTTACATATGTCTTCTAATGTACTTAGGTCGACCGAATCAGTTGCTTCTGGATATATGTTATCTATAGATACTCTAGGATTCGTGAACGTTATTACCATCTTACCTCGAGTATATTCTACGGGTTGTCTACCACTAGATAACTTAATGTAGATTACTATCTTGTATGCGAAGCCATATCTATACTCTTCATTATTATCCTCTAAGCTTTGTATGGTGCCACCTTCTGAAGACATTTCAGAAGGTAGTTCTTGGACACTTGTATAAGGACCAGGAATACCGTAGGCTATTACTGAACCGTCTATCTCTATTGCAGAAGATGCTTCTGCAAGGCCTGAACCTATTACAGTTTTGCTTCTTTGTGCGGTGAAGAAACCCATGTTTAGTACAACGAATGCGAATGAAGCAGCTACTATAACGAATGCTATTAGGATTATGGCAGTCTCTATACCCGTCATTGCGGCTTTAGACTTTAGGAGATCTTTTCTCCTTATCTTCCACTTATTCGTTTTTACCACCTCCATTCAGGCTTTACCCCTCGTTATTGGGTGTGTTTCTTCCTAATAATCATTTTTTTAATAAAATCATTTCAAAATAGGTTTAATAATAAAATGAACTTTCTTATAAATTGAAATATCTCCTTAATATTACAACTGAAAGCCGCTAATCTTTATTGAAAAAATATTGAATCATTAACGAATATTAATCGGTTATATGCTATCAACTATGGGCTAGGTTCATGGCATCGATAACTATTGAAGAAACGATAATAGTAGTCTCTACAATAATTGCTACATCAATTTTAGCTGCTGCTGTCTTTTCTGGTCTCTCTAGGATCGAAGCTAGCTATAAGAGTATAGTTACAGTTACTGAAGAGAAGGTAAAAACTGATATTAAGATAATCTTTGCTGTAAATACATCTCCTAGTACTGTAAAGGTATGGATAAAGAACGTAGGGACGAGTAGAATATCCTCACAAATGATAGCTTCTTCAGACCTATTTTTCGGTAGGGTAGGTAATTTTGAAAGACTCTCATATAATGCTAATTGGACTTACTCGATAGTTAATGATGATAATGATGGTGTATGGGAAAGTGGAGAGACTATAGAGATAACCATCAGTCTTAGCTATACGCTTTCTGAAGGCGACTATTATATATTATTTGTACTTTCTAATGGTAAGGATGCAGAGTATACATTCTCAGTATAGGTGAGGGAATTGGGATACGCTTCTACTTTATCTTCTTTGATATTTTTCTGTATTATACTTGTGTTATTCTCTACACTACTCTCTATTGAAGATATGGTAATACGAAATGTGGATTCCGCATTAAGCACATATCGTTATATAGAGGAGTTTAAACTTGATGAGAAAATTCAGATCGTTAATGGTTTTATCAATTCTTCAGGAATTTTCCTTAATGTAACTAACATAGGCTCTTCCTCTATTCCTGTAGCTAAGTTTAACTATATAGACCTTATAGTGGTCTTTCGCTCGCTTGATAATTCCTTGATTGTAAAACGTGTTAGCTATGACTACTCATCATCAGATCGATGGGAAATTACAAGGGTATTCGTTGGTAATAAGTTGGGTGAAATCATAAATCCAATTTTAACTACTAGTGGGACTGGATTATGGGATCCCTTCGAAACATTAGAAATCCGAATTTCGCTCTCTTCCCTTCCTCCTTATGGTGAGCCTGTACATATTTTATTTTCGACACCGCATGGTGTGATAGCCACTTATTTAGCTTCATGGCGTTGATATAGAACTTAGTTTCAGAATTATCTTCCATACTTAGAAATGTGTTAGAAAATACTCCTTTTTCTGATAGCTTAATTTCACTTTTTATATTTCCCTTTAAGAAAAAAAGCTAATATTCTTAGCGTATAAAATACCTATTGATACTCATGATGAGAAGTAAAATTAGTCAAAAAAGTGAAAGGTACAGGATGAATAAACTATTAAAAACTCAATCACTAGTTGCATATGCTATAAGTGACGAAACTCGTAGGAGAGTTCTCTCGAGGCTTATGAAGTCGCCCGCTTCTTTAACTGATTTAGCTCAAGAGTTCAAGATTAGTAAACCACTAATGCATTATCACTTAAAGATACTAGAAAGCTCTGGTTTAATTAAAATAGTCTCAACAAGAAAATGTGGACGTGGTCCTAAGAGAAAATTCTACGGGTTAACTATAACTGGTGTACAAGTAGTTAAGAATTTAATAGAAACTTCTGGAGGATTTGTTAAAGGCTCTTTTGTTGTAGTAAAGTTTATAACGAATAACGATCCTTATGTTTATCAAATTTATAAGAGAGCTCTCCAATTAGTTCTAATACCTATAATAGTATTTGCATGTCTTTGGGTTTTAGGTCTTCACTCAGGCTCTTCTCCTTTAATGGCTTTTATCAGCGTAGTTTCTGTAGCAGGAGTATCTTTAGTTCTCTTATGTTCCTTCTTTGTAATAGTATCGAGAGTAGATTGGCTTCGTGAGAAACTTTTTGAAAGAAGTGTTGGTTCGTAATATCAGCGACTATTTTTCGAATATTTAATTTAATTCTGGAAATTAAAGTTGTTTTCTAAATAAAAATGTTAATTAAGATAGAAGTTTTCTAAGTTCACGGTACAACACAGGAGGATTATATTATGGAAAGAGGATCTAAGTCTCTCAGAAAAAGAGTGATAAGTACTTTAATGAACATGGAAACTGATGTTTCATCTATAGATGATGTAGTTGATGTGATTGAAAGAAGACTTGATGAAATTCACAAACGTATTGATGCCCTTGAAGAGCGTATAAAACGCCTAGAAGATTTGATAGATAAAGGGGGTTAATATATGACTTTATCCATAGCAATACATTCCTATAGGGGAGGTACTGGTAAAAGCACTACAACCTCAAACATAGCTGTCCTTCTAACTCTAATGGGTAATCGTGTAGCTACAATAGATCTAGATCTTACGTCTCCTGGCCTTCATGTAATATATAATGTAACTCAACAATTACTTAAGCATACACTTAATGATTACCTATTTAGTAAGTGTAACCTAGAGGACGTAGTAATCAACTTAACTAAATACCTAGGGCTTCCTAAAGGTGAACTATACTTTATCGGAGCTAGCATGAAACCTGAGGATATAGCTAAATTAATGCAATATGGTTACAATGAATCTATTTTCCGTGAGCTAGCTGAATCCCTAGGTAAGGAATTCAATGTAGATTATGTAATATTCGACACACATCCTGGTCTGACTGAAGACACCTTAATGGCTGTTCTTAGTAGCGATATAAGCCTAGTCATAATGAGGCTAGATAGACAAGATATCAGTGGAACCTACTTACTTTCACAAGTGCTTAGGAAATTCAACAAAGTGTGCTATGTTATACTTAATATGATACCTCAGAAAATGGCGAATTCATCAGAACTTGTCGAGGAGCTTTCACGCACTCTAGGTATGCCTATTATAGGAGTCTTACCCTTTTATAATGAGGTATTAGCTCACCGGAGCAAGGGAGTCTTTGTACTTCATCATCCTCAACATCCCTATACCTCTAAAGTTTTACAAATAGCAAAGACTTTAAATTCCTGGAAGTGAATGAAAGATGAGGGAAGCGTTTTAGTACGAATAGTTCATTAAGTTAAAGGAGACGTCGTGGTAGTTAAATACCGATTAAATATGAAAACTATTATTTCATGCTTCTTACCTTTGAATATCCGACTACTATATATTAAGCTCACTTGAGGGATATTAATGTCTGAAGCAGTTGATGAAATCAAGAATGAATTAGCTCAAATAAAAGAAGAAGTAGAAGGCCTAGAACCAGAAGAGGAAGAATATGAAGAAGACTCAGAGCTTATAGACGATGTAATGGATTTAAAAAGGAGAGTAGGAAGCATAGAAAAAGAACTAAAGGAGGTAACTGGCGCACTGAAGAAGACGATAATGGATGTACGAACTCTAATCTCTGAAATGGATAACCCATTTAATTTCCTCAGATCCATAGGTGTAGATAAACTTGTAGAGAAGGCTATGGAGACAGCGGAAGAAGAGTTCAAAAAAGCGAAAAGAGAAAGTATGAAAGAACGAATGAAAAAAGCTCTTAATGATGAAGAGAAAGAAGATAAAGCTAAGAACATAGTCGTAACTACACCTTCCAACGTAAAAGTGAGCGCACCCACCCCCTCACAAGTACAAAATACAGTACCAGCTCCCTTAACTAATATTCCATCAAACAATATAGCTAATAATGGCAATAGAGCTTACGTACATATGGGTACTTTACCTAGAACTACAAGAAATAATGTTACTCAGTTTGAAGGTCATCCGCAATCTCTCCCATACCTTCCTTTTGGAGCCTCTTTCTTATTAGCTCGTGACAATATCACAAGATTAAGTAATGCTAATTATCCCCAATATCCTTCTCATGGTAATATGCATCCTTACGATATTTATAGGTCCTTTAAAGCTAATCTCTTTATGGATGAGCGTATTCCCCTCTCAAGATTATTCATTGTAGCAACTTATGTTCTCTTAAGATTCGGTGAAGATCGGGCAGATAAAATCTTAAGCCAGTACGTACGTGAAGGATGGGTAAGTAGAGAAGTAGCAAATAGGGTTATAGAAATAATACGTCTGCTTTCAGAGCATTCAGAATCTTTACAACTACAAAGTGCACTTAATGCTAAAAGTGGTGTAGATGTAGAGGATCACATTCTAGTAATAACTCTCCTTAATATGCTAAATAGTAATGAAAATTCTTGGCTTGACTTACTTCTAGCGATAACATTACTGAGAATTGGCTTATCGCCTATAATATACAAGATGATGCGTAATAATTGGTCATTAGAATCTAAGGGGTGATACTCTTGCAAAGTATTGTTCAAAAGGCGCAAGTACTTAAGTTTAATAACGCCGAACTAGATAGACGAACAGGAGGAATACCCCTTCCATCTCTGACCTTAGTTGAGGGGCCTAATGATTCAGGGAAAAGCGTTATAGTTCAACAATTAACATGGAGTGCTCTTAATAGTGGCTACAAAGTATGCTATATCACTACGGAAGATACTGTAAGAGGCCTTCTCTCACATATGAAAAGCTTAAGCTGGCATGTCGATGATTTCTTTATTCGTGGTGACTTTAAGATAACCTCTGTACACATACGTGGAATTAGATGGAATAGTGAGATTTCTAAGTTTTACCTGATAGGCCTCTTAAACTTCGTTAAGAGAAGAGAGAAGGATAGTAATGTATACGTCATAGATTCTTTGACATACGTAATCACTCATGCAGAAGAGAGAGATATCCTAGAGTTCTTTTCAGAATGTAGAAATCTCGTTGATACTCAAGGAAAGTCATTCTTTATAACAATACATCCTTATGCACTTAATCAGGAACTCTTAATAAGGGTTCGTTCGATTTGTGATGGACACTTCCTACTTTCTGTAAAGAACTTTAGAGATAAGAATGTACTAGTTCTAAATATAGCTAAACTACGTGGCGCATTAAGAACTGCTAATAATATTGTAAGCTTTGAAGTTGATCCTAATTTCGGTATAAAAGTGTTGCCATTCTCCTCTGCAAAAGCATAGGGGGTAATCCCCCTTGAAGGTACTCTTAAGAAGAAAAGTTCTAACAGTTGAAGTAGCAAGAAGTAAAGAATGGAAGATAAGGATAGATAGGAACCCTCACTTAGCAGCATACTTAGAAAAATGGCGTAAGATGAATTTTTCAGAACCAGAATTCTATGTTCAACTTTCAAGAGACATGGCCTCAATAAGAGAACCCAACGTAATATACCCCGTAGGAGATCCTGTTTATATACATGTATACACACAATCTGATGGTAGTAAGATATACCACCCTATAGAACCTCGTCTAAGCAAGAAAGAACGTGAGCTACTCTTAGAAGAAGTTGAGAAACGATTAGCGATGTATATCAATGAAAAAATGATACCTGAAACTAAAGAAGAACATGAAAAGCTTCTTTATAGCCTATTAGACAAGGTAGTAGAAATATCTAGTTCAACACGCATAGGTAAGCGCGGTAAAGTCTTTGTTAGTAAAGATACTTATGAAAGGCTTAAGTATGAACTCTATTGTGAGAAGATAGGCGTTAGTATTCTTGAACCCTTCATAAGAGATCCTTACATAGAGGATATTCATTGTAGTGGCGTAGGCCCAATGTACATAGAGCACAAGATCTTTGGAAGGCTTGAAAGTACTGTAAAGTTTGAAAATAGTAAAGAACTGGATAAATTCATAATAAAACTAAGCGAGATTATAGGAAAGCCTGTTTCATACAGAAACCCTATAGTAGACGCGACATTACCTGATGGATCGCGTATAAACATAGTCTTCGGGGAAGATGTAAGTCGTAGAGGAAGCAACTTTACTATACGAAAGTTCTCTAAAAAGCCCTTAAGCATAACACAACTTATCAAGTTCGGTACGATGGACACTAGAATTGCTGCTTATTTATGGATGCTACTAGAGGAAGGTATGAGCATTTGGGTTTCTGGCGAAACTGCAAGCGGAAAGACCACTACATTAAACGCTATGGCTGTTTTCATAAAGCCTGACATAAAGGTAGTCTCTATAGAAGATACTCCCGAGGTATATCTACCTCATCCTAACTGGGCTCGTGAAGTAGTTAGAGAAGCTGAAAGCTCAGGCCAAGGGAAGCGTGGTATTACAATGTTCGATCTATTAAAAGCTGCCTTACGACAGAGGCCTAGATATATAATAGTCGGCGAAGTGAGAGGTGAAGAGGGTCGTATAGCTTTCCAAGCTATGCAAACTGGCCATCCAGTATTAGCTACATTCCACGCAGCTTCAGTTACTAAACTAATACAGCGACTTACTGGTCACCCTATAAATGTACCTAAAACTTACATAGACAACTTAAATGCTGTCATAATCCAAAGCGCAGTCCATGATCCTGAAACAGGTAAATATAAAAGACGTGTACTTTCCGTTAATGAGATCCTGGGCTATAATCCCGCAGAGCAGAGTTTTGAATTTATAGAAGTATTTTCATGGGATCCTGCTACAGATACATTCTTATTCAGAGGTCTGGGAAGTAGCTATCTACTTGAAAGTAAGATAGCACTCCTTAAGGGAATACCTAGTTATGAAATTAAAAGAGTTTACGATGAATTAGAGCTAAGAAAGAAAGTACTAGACCTCATAGTTAAAGCAGAAATATTTGATTACTTTGAAGTTTGGAAGATTATAAAGTGGATATATAATGTAGGATTAGAGAATGCTTTACCTAAACTTGAGAGGATGGCAAAACTTAAAGGTAGTGGCTGAGATTCATGACTATTCTAATGAAATTAAAGAGGCTAATATCCGGGATATTACATGGATCAGAGATAGAAAGTGAGTTTACATTCTTTTTACTTTATTTACGTTCCCTCGCTACATCAGAAATTACGCGTTTACAGCTCTTTGATTTAGCAGCAGAAAAGGACGCTTTTAAGAATATAGCGAAATATATGAAGCAGATCAGCGTTCTTGTAGAGAAGTGGAGATACGGCCAAGCAGATGCTTGCGAAGCTATTGCAGAAAAAATTCCATCAGAGACTTTAAGAGACTTCCTAGTACGTTTCGCTCAATCTATTAGAGCTGGAGAACCTCTTATAACTTTTTTAACACGCGAATTTGATAGCTATATGAGAAGCTATCCTGAGGATAATTTAAGAAGAGTAAATAAACTACGTCATCTTGCGGATGCATATTCAGCTATATTCACTTCAGGAGTCTTCCTCTCTACAATGTCATTCCTAGCAGCAGCGTTAATTTTCATGGAATTTTCGATACCATTACTAATAGCTGTAGTATCTGGTACTGCATTAGGTATGGCATTCTTAGCAAGTCTTATCTATAGGGCAGCTAGACCTGATGGTATCTTAATTAAGGAAAAGATAAAAACAAGATATAGACGTCTTCTAGAGATAGGGTTCATTTTAGCATTTGCCTTATCCCCCATACTCTTTATACTTATGTATAACCATTCTTTCACTTTATCAATAACTCTCCTAGGTATGCCTCTACTAGCTGATGGCATTGGAGGAAAATTGTATGTTAACTCTGTAAAAAAGCGAGAAGAAATATATCCTTCCTTCGTAAGAAACCTCGTATCTTATACTGCAGGAGGTGTTTCTTTACTAGTAGCATTAAAAAGTGTTTTGATTACAAACTATGGAAAGTTAACCCCTATGCTCCATAGATTATATGCTAAACTAAAAATGAGAGTAAGTCCATTCATAGCTTGGCGTTCTTTTGAGGTAGAAACAGGAAGTGAGCTTATAAGAAGAATGGACACCATTTTAGTAGATACGCTTTATCAAGGAGGAGATATAGAGGAAGTTGGAAAACTAATGGATCGTGTATATACAGAGTATATGGCTGCTAGATTGCGACGTTATCGTGTAGTTTCTTATTTTCAGGGAATATTAGTTCCCGTCCATATAGCAATGTGTGCATTACTGGGTATGATGGAATCATTCTTTAAGATGCTCTTTAAGTATATTCAATTAGTCTCAAGGATTGTACCTTTAGGCTACATTCCCCCTCTTGAGTTCATAAATATATACTTTATATTCGTAATGGTGCTATTCTCTCTCACTAATACTCTTGCCATATACTTCATGGAAGGTGACTCGCGGTATAGCTTTCTGTTCTTCATGGGACTATTTTTAGTGAGTGGTAGCTTAGCTTACCAAGGCCTCTATCTATTGACAGAGCAATTCTTATCATCCATAAGGATCTTCTGAGGTGAGAATAATGAGCTCATTACTTTACTTAAAGAAGATAAAAGAGAATTTATCTAACACAACTACTATCTCACTACTCAAGTATAGCATAAATCCTAATAGTCAATTATTAAAATTCTGGATTATACTTTCTATAATAGTTTCATCATGCGTATCAATATCGTACATATTAAACCTTGATTTAATACTAATATTTTATATCTTAATGCACGTTGGCCTCGCAATTATAGGATCTTCAATGGCGTATCACATATCTCTAACAGATGTCCTTGATCGTATAACGATTCGAATCTCCTCTACTACATCAAGTGAGAGCCCCAAAATGAAAGATCTAAGAAACATAGTAGAGATGGACACCAATTTTAGACAAATTTTCACGCTACTCATATTAGTCTTAATAATGATTCCATCCATTCTGAAAATCGTTAATTTTTCTACATTAACTCGGCTGATAGTTACATCTTCTGTAACATTAATATTGAGCGTTTTCTTTAGCGTAGTCTATACATGCATAAGAGGAGAATATACGGGAATATTGTTTGAACTATTAAAATCTAAGTCTTTTAGTTTTAATTCTGCCAAGATTAATGATGAGTTCATCTGGCCTTGGTATAAGTTGGTCGCAAGCTTAGCTGGTTTCACGCTTCCTCTACAGGCTATTTTACATATAATTACTAATGTTAGAAATACTCCTTTCATACTAGCTCTGTTCATTTCCACTATATGCTTTTTCGCTCTTTCACTAATTTATGACAATACAACAACCCGTTTAGTAACAGAAATTAACCTTAACTTAAGCTCATCTAGTTCATCAGAGAAGGCAAATAATGGTAAAGAATCCATCACTAGTGGCTTAAGCCCGTCTATAATACCTTCTTCAACGATGCCTGAGGAAGAAGGTTCTGAAGCTATAACAGATTCTGCTAATTTAGCCAACTTAAAAGTTGAGGATAAACAAATTTCAACTCCTTCAAACCTTGAAATGACGGGTCCTCCATCTGACACTATCGATATAAAGAAACCTCCCTTAACAGGGATAAAAGAGGATATTAAAGAAGCAAGTAAAGCCTCAGTAAAGTTAGACGATATTAAGGCTCCTGGTAGTACGTCTTCAAGAAAGTTGAGGAAAAAGCGCCCTAAGAAGAGGCGTAAATCTAAACCTATGAAAAAGAAAAAGAAGGAAGCCTCAAAGTTGTCGAAAGAAATTAGAAATCAAAAGAAGAGCGAGGACAGTCCAGGAGAGCTTGCAAAACTTATGTTTGAATTAGATAGAGAACTTAAGCAATTAGTGATTTTAAGAGCTAAAAATGCCTTAAAATACCAGGAAATACGTAAAAAAGTAACTTCATAAGTGCTAGTCAATTCATAAAATCACAGAAACAAAGTAAGCTAGACAGTAAGTAGTATCTCCTTAGAAAGTAAGGATAAGCAACTCTTGGGGGCAATAGAATGACAGACGCTAAAAAATCAAAGAGGCATATTATCCTATTACTTTTAATTTCAACACTTACAATACTTATTAATGCCCAATTTAATCTCTACCTCTATATCGTAGAGAACCCTGATCTCATTATTACAGTATCAATACCTCTAATACTCTTACTTATTTCAACTAGGTTTTCAGAAAATGAAACCTACCTATCGATTATGACCTTATACATAAGTTTATTATTCTCTTCTGCCATATTTTCATTAGCCCCTTACACCAGAAACATCAGTACCTTCATTCGAATAACACTAGTTCTCATATCGTGCCTTACATTATCCTACTTATTCACAATTCTCTTTACTCGTTTTTGGGATCACAAACTTAACTTATCGTTTCCTATCGGCTTTCTACTTAAACAATCTTCATCAATCCTTTATAGTAGAAGAAAGCCCCAACTCTTCTCTTTATTAGTAGGCTTTCTTTTTTCCTTCATATTGTCCCCTATCTCTTTCATATACAAATTATCTATATTAGGTGAGAGCCTTCCATTAGGTTTGATGATAGCTCAGGCCTTTGTATTATCCTTCTCTTCATATTCATTTCTCCTTACATCTATCATAACACTAGGATCTTTCCTCTTAATGTCGACCATTTTCCATAATAGTACATCATTTATAAGTCCCTTTAGCCTTACTCAAGGCTTTATCGTTGGTTGTTCTTCAATAATTTTTATTGAAGCAATTTTGCATTGGTACCGTGGAGGTAGGACTATACCCGAGCGTTCTTCATTAATACAATTTTTAGTTATTGGCTCTATTTCCTTTATTTCCCTACTCTTTTCTATTACAGAAGTATGGACTATGAGTTTCTCACTTAATGTAATAACTTTATTGCTATCTTTTCTCTGCTTGACTATAATATCTTCTCTCTTCTTGCGGCTCGGAGTTGAAATGTATCCTTTATGGCGATGGCATTTACCTTCTTATCGCATAGTATGGAATCTTATTCGCGCGCTTATAACTGCTTTTAAACATTATTCTTTACCTTGGCATGTCTTACTCTCTATTGAGTTTTTAACTCCTCTAATCTGTGAGGCACTTCCTAATGCTTCCTTCATAATACAGGGTAATGTAAAGATTATACTGATAATATCTTCTTACTCTTGTATATTATCCTCAGTATTGCTATTTAGTAAATTACCAGGTTATACCCTGTTATACTCTAATGTCCTTCACATGCCATCGCTCTTTGAGATAAATGTAAATTTGAATATAGGTTATGTTCTTGGCATCATAATACCACTCATAATTTTCATAGCTAGATTCTGGTTCCCTTTTATTCCTATTAATTTCTTTGCATTGGTCATATCCTCATTCTTGCCTACATCTATGCTGATCCCCTTGTTAGTAGCTTTAATTTTCAGATTTCTTCTTAATAAGCTTAAGGATGAAGATAAACGTGTTATTTACTCTTTTATAATAGGTATGTTATGTAGCTGGTCTATTTCATGGTATACTTTACAGTTTATTATAAGCTCAAGAGAGTAGGGATTTTTCGAAAAACTTTAAGGTTTTAATAAGGCAAAATATTCCCGAGGGAGTGTAATGAACGATTCAAGCACAACACATGCTAATTTCAAGCTACTTCACAGGGAGATACGCGTAGGTGGTAATATCCCTGAGTTAAAAAAAGGTGAAGTTTTGCTTCGTAAAACAACATCCCTATGCCCTGAATGCTATAGATTATTGCCTGCCATAATTTTTGAAAGAGAAGGAAAAGTTTGGATAAGGAGAATATGCCCCACGCACGGAGAAATAGAGGAGATATACTGGGGAGATGTTAACTTATATAATAAGGCCCTAAAGTACGAAGTACCTCCTGCTAAACTTAATGTTACTAATGTAGATTATAAAATGCCTTGTCCCTTCAATTGTGGTCTATGCCCTCTACATCAAAACTATACAGCATTAGTAAATCTCGTTGCTACCAATAGATGTGATCTTTCATGCTGGTATTGTTTCTTCTACGCAGAAAAAGCAGGCTTCGTTTATGAACCTTCACTTGAGCAAATACGTTTCATGTTAAGTAAACCTCGTAAGCAATACCCTTATGGTGGCATCGCACTACAGATAACTGGTGGTGAACCTTTACTTCGCGATGATCTAGTAGATATAGTTAAGATCGCTAGAGATCTTGGTTATACTCATATACAGCTTAACACAGATGGTATTAGATTCATAAGTGAGGGAGGTATAGAGCTTTCAAGAAAGCTAAGAGAGGCTGGAGTGAATACTATCTACTTAAGTTTCGACGCAGTAAGTCCTATAAACTTTAAGAATCATTGGGAAGTGCCTTATATTTTCGAAGTGTTTCGTAAGACTGATATGAGTAGTGTAGTTCTAGTACCTACTGTTATTAATGGTTGGAATACCCAAGAACTGGGTAATATTATAAGGTTTGCCGCCGAAAACATTGATATCGTACGTGGAGTCAATTTTCAACCTATTTCCATTACTGGGCGAGTACCCAAGCATGAACGATTGAAATACCGCATTACAATACCTGATACTATAAAACTAATAGAGGAAGAAACTGATGGTGAAATACCCCGAGAAGCATGGTATCCAGTACCTACAGCTCAAATATTCTCGTCCTTCCTTGAAGCATTTACAGCTCGCCCATATATACAAATGAGAAACCATCCTGCTTGTGGAATGGCTACATACGTATATGTAGAGAAGAAGAATGGACAAATCAATCGTTTGATACCTATATCTGAATTTGTAGATATCGATGGATTATTAGAATATCTAAAAGAAAGAACTGAAGAGCTTAAGAAAGGTAGAAGCAAGTACATAGTAGGGCTCAAAGTACTCTATAATTTGAAAAGATTCATATATAATGAGAAACTACCTCCTGAGCTAAAACTCTGGAACTTACTGTATAACATATTCATAAAGCATGATTATAGTGCATTAGGAGTATTTCACTACAAGTTCCTATTCATTGGTATGATGCACTTTATGGACTTATATAACTATGACATACAAAGAGTAATGCGTTGTAGTATCCATTACGTCACACCTGATGGACGAGTAATTCCTTTCTGTGCCTTTAATGTACTATCGGATATCTATCGAGATCATATCCAAAGGCAATACGCAATACCTTTAGATAAATGGATCAAACTTAAAGGAGAAGATACTATAGGTAATGCAATCAAATATAAAAGAGACGCCAAGAAGCTTGAAAGTGGAGAAATATATAGAAAAGCTTATGCTAATTTCATTAGCTCATGGCGTAATTAGCTCATCGTTCCTCCTAGCTAAGTTAATATTTCACTAGACTCATTTTTATTAATTTATCTATAAACAGTCCATAGTAATCCTTTGCTATCATCGGAAAAACTATTCCCTCATCTACATTAACTACTAATATCCCATCTAGTTTACCTCCCATCAGCTCTTTAAGGGTAATTGGGGGCCTCTTATAGTACTTATCGCATACCTTCTTCAGATATATTGCCTCTTCAAAGTACTCTTCCCTCTCATTAGGAGGTATGAGGAAGAACCTTGGTATTTGTAATATATGATACACTGGCGTAGCTAAAAAGAACCTATTAGCAAAAAGGCTATACCTAGCAATCTTGCTTACTATTCTAACGAAACGATATGTGACTGGGTCTCTTGCATTTTCAGGCGGTACAAATCCTGTCTCAACTTCTACTATTATTGTCTCGCCATCGCTCTTACAATAAAGATCACACACTAAATTCTTACTAACTTTACGCTCGATGTCAACGTCATACCCTTTAGAGATAAAATACTTAGCTATAACTAGTTCCATTATCGAATGATTACTCTTAACTAATTGTTGTCTATGAAGAAATGATAGTTTTGCTCTTATCTCTCTGAGTTTAGATACGTCTTTCTCATTTAAATCATATAGAAGTCTCTGAAAGACAAAGTCTAGATCTTTATCGAAATTGTCCACTATAGCTCACCATACTTACTCATCAACCTATATGATTGTTCTTTTCCTTTACATTATGCAGAAATACTGTAAGAATACCGCAGTAATATTCTAAACATAAAAAAGTTTAACAACTTTTGATATCATACATCATTAGAATCCTATATATACACGTAATAATAGTTAGAAAAGCTTAAAAAGAAAATTGCTATAAATAAAACCGGAGCCGAGGAGCAAGCTCGGATCTCTGGGTATCAAGCTCATCCGAACTGAAACCCTAAGACCAAAGGGCTAACGCCCGGAGGTTTTAGGGTTAAGCTCGGATGAGTCTGATACCCGGAGACTGGGCTTAGACTCGGCTCCGATCTCCTTGTTATATTCCTAAATTTTTTCTGAACAATACTTATATTATTCTATCATGCAATGGGAGAAGCTAACATTTAAGGATATAGAAAAGCTCTCTAAGGAAGATACCATAGTAGTAATCCCCATAGGTAGTATGGAGATCCATGGTCCTCATCTTCCGTTAGGGACTGATGCATTGGTTATATATAAATTAGCTTTAGAAGTCGCTAAGAGGGAAGAAGCTTTAGTTCTTCCCCCCATATATTACGCTTGTGCAGTGGAAAATAGGCACTTCCCAGGGAATATATCTCTAAAGGCAGAAATATTTCTTGAACTTATTGAATCTTTATGTGATGAGATAGGTAGGAATGGTTTTAAGAAAATTCTAATATTAAATGGTCATGGTGGTAATAAGAGATCTTTAAGTTTATTTATACGAGAATTATTATGGAAGAAAAAGAGATATCAGGTATACATACTCATGGATCCTTGGTCTCCAATAGCGGATGTAATAGATTCAATAAAGGAAACTGAAGAGATTGGTCATGCATGCGAAATAGAGACTAGCTTTATACTATATCTATTCCCCGAATTAGCTAAACTTGAGGAAGTTAAGGACAAGGCTAAAACTGGCTCTGCTCCGAAGATACCCTATATAGAAACCTCCGTAGACTGGATCAGTTACTGTATAGAAGGTTACTTAGGAGATCCCAGAAAGGCTAGTAAAGAGAAAGGTAGTATACTCTTTAATAAGTGGGTAGAGAGAGTCTCTAAGGTAATTCGTGCTATAAAAGAGGATAAGATTACCGAAAGAGTATTAGAAGCTTACTTTAAGAGAGTAGGATAAGGGTGTCACCTTAATGAAATTCCGTATAACTACTCTAAAAGAGGCTGATACAGACATTTTATCAGAAATACGTGCTCTTATGAATCTTTCACTAAAGTTTGACTTTATAACTGATCATATGTTAGTCCGCTGTGTAGTAGAGGATCCTAATTTTATTCAGGAAAACACGCTGCTTGCTTATAATAATGGAAAGTTAGTAGGTGTTCTAATTGGAGCAGAACGTGTAAGAGCTCCTATTGAAGCTGTTAGGTCACAAAAGGATATAGGTTGGATAAAGGCAGTAGCTGTTCATCCTACTTTCTTAAAAGAAGGCTTATTAGAAGTGCTTCTTACTGAGTTTGAATCTTTGATGAGAGATAAGAATAAAAGATGTATAAGGTTAGCTGATTTTGCTAGTTGGCACTTCTTCCCGGGTATTAACGTAGCTTATGATTTTTACATTAACACTTTAATGGATCTAAATTTCGTAAAAGATCATGAAGCTGTAAATTATGAAGTCTCTTTGCTTAACTTTGATATTCCTCAAAGAATTGTAAGGTATGAAAAAAGCCTTAAAAAGGAGGGAATAGTCTTTAGAAAAGCTAATTCTAATGAGATGAATGTAATTTCTAGATGGGTTAAACATACCTTTTCGCCTTTCTGGGCATATGAAGTTGAGAGAGCTTTTGAGTTTAAGCAACCTAAGATATGGATAGCAGAGCGTAGTGATGGAGAGATTCTTGGCTTTTCTGTATATGGGTCTCTTGAACCTGAATGGTTTGGGCCTATAGGTGTAGATCCTAAAGCTAGAGCTAAGGGTATCGGCTCTGTCCTTTTATTTAAATCACTTTATGATATGCGTCTAGAAGGATTAAGAATAGCTATTATACCTTGGACTTCGCATCTTTTCTTCTATGCACAGATACCTAATATAGTAGGAATAAGACATTATTGGATAATGGTCAAGAAGCTTAATTAGTCTTACTTATTTTTTAACTTCTACATAAACAATACTCTTATATACGTTATTATCTTAATCCCATAAGGTGATATCTTGAATAACCGAGTCAAAGTTATGAACGATCCACGAGAGTTACTGGAATACATAAGATTGTCTCTTCCCACTAGGCTCTTAATAATATGTGGCGAAGGGGGGTGGATACGATTTCTGAGGGAAATGGATATCAGGACTAGAATATACTTTAGAGATATCTATGATTACGTACATTCTCATAACTTAGAGGGTGTTAAAGTAGGGAAGGAAGGGAAGATAAAAATAATGATCATAAGATCTCATAAAAATCGATGATTTATTACTCATAAAGTCTCCTTATAGGCTCGTATTCTCTAGGTCCTAGCGTTATAGCATTAACAGGGCAATGTGTAATACAAGCTCTACAGACTAAACATGCATCAGGATTAACTACATGTGCTTTACCCTGCACTATCTTATATACGCCAGCTGGACATACTTTAATGCAGGTTCCACAGCCTATACACTTATTCTGATCAACTATGACTCTAGGCATGGGTACCTCCTAGTTCTAAGCTTATATTTCAATAAGTTTATAACTCTGAATGCCAAGTCCTGCTTTTTCTCCTGCCTTTACTTGAATGTAAGGATCCTTTCCATGGATCTTAAAGAATTTATTTTCTCCTGGTTTCAACTTTAACTTATCTGCAAGGGAATAAGGTGCTGGTGGTGCTTTATCTATTAAATCAAGAGTAGCCTTTTCTAGCGCTACTATATCTGTTGATACTGCAATACCAATATCAGGCACTATTGGATTATCTGAATAAGGTGCGCAGTCACACATTGGCTGAACATCCATTATGCAGTTTATATGAATTACTTTTCCTTGCTTGTTAAGTAATACTGCTTTAGTAGCATCCACGAGCCCTTCTTGAAAATTAGCACCTATCTTATCTAGTTTTTCTAGACTATGTATATCACCTCTAGTCTTGTAAGAGGTACAACCCATTGCTATGTTCTTAATTGCTCCACCATACCCACATGAAGGATGTCCTTTAGAGTGAGCGAAATTTATGAGTACATCTGCATCATAAACATTCCCTGCAACCTGTACCTCCTTTATATGAAAAGCATCTCTTAATGTTACAACTTTATAGAAATTTTCCTTTATTCCATTGGCTGGAATGACAGCAGCGTTGAGTGTGGTATAATTAAATCCATTCTTTATAGCGCTCTCTATGTGCTTTAATCCCCATGTATCCGTAATAAAGGGTACTCCTCCTAATGATCTAACTAAATCTACAACCTTTCGTACAAATATTGGCCTTACATATCGATAGCCACTATTTGATGTATCTCCAATATGAACCTTTATTGCTACTATATTGCCCTCCTGAATTATCTTTTCTATCCCTACTTTTTTCAATAGCTCTATAAGCTTATTTGGTAAGCTTTCTCTAGCTTCAAGTCTTCTTAATCTAGAGCGAGCTAGATAAACTTCACTCATAGACGTTGCCCTATTAGATTTGTATAAAGAGATATAAAAGTAGTATCCCCTGGGCTTCTAATAACGCTGTGAGAAAGATAAGAAAAATTTCGCTCATTTCTTTAGAGATTTAAGAGCACTTATTATTTCTTGGCAAAAATGAGGTAAATCTCTTGGTACCCTAGAAGTTATGAGGTTTCCATCTCTTACTACAGGAGCATCCAGATACTCGGCACCAGCATTTATGACATCATCTTTAATTGCTGAAACACAGGTAACTCGTTTACCTTTAAGTAACTTTGCGGATATAAGTACTTGAGGACCATGGCATATAGCAGCTACTATACCTCCCTTATCATATATAGCTTTAACAAAATCTAAGACTTCTTTATATCTTCTAAGTCTATCAGGTGCCCAACCTCCAGGTATAACCACGCAATCAAATTCCTTAGGATCAGCCTCTGCAAAAGTTAAGTCAGGCTTAACTGAAAGTCCATGCTTCCCTTTAACAATATCTTTAGAGAGCGCTATAACCTTGACTTCGTAACCTGCCTCTATAAGTCTCAAAAGTGGATAATGGAGTTCTAGATCCTCGTAATCAGGTCCAGCTAAAATAGCAACCCTAATCTTGGAACTCATAATCGCTCAGCTATTAATATGGAGCCTACAACTAATATAATTATTTAGACTATGTGATCAGTATCTCTCTTCTTCTAGGATTATCTACTCTAATAATGGAGAGAATATCAAAAAGGGATTTCCTTTAGGGCGTCAGACCGTGGGTTCTTCTTCATTTTTCAGCGACGCGGTTTCCCATCATCCGCCCACATAATTAGCCGCTTTAGCTCCTGTTAACTGACGGGATTTTAATATCCATCCTCCTTCTTCCATTTTCTTAACTATTTGTAATATGTTTCTTTCTCCTACCTCTTCTACTGTATACGTAGTTAATACACCTGGCTTCTCGAAGGTGAGAGTATAGACAAGTTCTATATCTTTATCCCTTTTTGCCACCTCTTCTAGTGCTTTAATAGCGTCCTCTATACTTGCGAAGTTGAACCATCTTCTTAATGATCTTACTCTAACATAACCTAACTTCTTTACTGTTTCACTTATTAGCTTAAGTTTTGCTATGCTTATTCTTGGCAAGATCCCACCTACTCTTAATTAGTAATAAAGATAGCCTTAGTAATGGGGGGTATAATTTCTCTTCTGTTAGAGAAACAAAGAAGGAGATTATATAAAAATTATATCATTTTAACAGAGCTAAGAGGTCTTATCTTCTTAACCTCAGGATTTACGAGTGCCTTAGGCTCTTCTCCCTTAAGAACTGATATTAAATTATCAACTGCTAGCTCTGCCATCTTAGCTCTCGTTTCGAAAGTTGCACTACCTATATGTGGTGTTAATACTACATTCTTGAATTTAGTTATTGGATGACCTTCAGGTAAAGGTTCTTTTTCGAAGACATCCAATCCAGCACCAGCTATCCATCCTTCTTCTAATGCTTTAATCAAGGCATTAGTATCGACAACAGCTCCTCTGGCAGTATTAATTAGTATTGCCGTTGGCTTCATCATTTTAAGCTCTTTTTCACCTATCATATGATAAGTCTCTTTAGTTAAAGGTACGTGAAGAGAAACTATATCAGCCTCCTTTAATATTTCCTCAATTGACCTATATTCTACTCCTAGTTCCTTTTCTAACTCTTCTCTTCTCTTTCTATCATAGTACAATACCTTCATATTAAATCCTTTAGCTCTCCTAGCTACTGCTGTACCGATTCTGCCTAAACCTATAATTCCTAATACCTTGCCATAGACTTCTCTTCCGAGCATGAAAGTTGGTGACCATGCTCCTTTCCATCCCCCTTGCTTAATTAGATTGTCTGCCTCTACTATTCTTCTTGCTACAGCTAAGATTAATCCCCATGTAAGATCTGCTACTGCCTCAGTGAGTACTCCTGGAGTATTAGTTACATAGATTCCTCTCTTTGTAGCTTCTTCAACATCAATATGATCATAGCCAACACTATATGTACTAACTACCTTTAGATCAGGAGCTGCATCAAACACTTCTTTATCGATCTTATCTGTAAGAAGGCATAAGAGGCCATCTTTGCCCTTGACGTGTTCAAGTAACTCTTCGCGAGTTGGAGGATCTGGTTTTTCATTTAGGTCTATTTCACAGTATTCATAGAGCATTTGCATAGCTTTTTCAGAGGGCAATTTTCGGGTTACATAGACTTTAGGCTTAGCCATACCATTCACCTACAGTCTCTACTATATACCTCATAATATCTCATAAAGATTAGGTTAATATTCCTTTCACCATAATCTCAAAGGCTCTTAAGAATACTCCTTTTGCGTTATTTATTATCTCTAAGCTTGTTTGCTGGGGCTCAGGCTTTATCTCTAAGGTTACTATTCCCTTATATCCTATCTCATAGAGTACTTTGAATAGTCTTGCAACATCAGATACATCATTTACAGCGCCTGGTGTATAGAATGTAGGATGAGTATCTTTGAAGGTATCTCCTTCTCTCTTAGCACAGCCTACATGAATATGGGCTATGAACTCTTTATATTGCTTTAGATCCTCTGGCTTCTCTTCTAACATTGGTGCATGGCTTAAATCCCATAGTACACCTACATTGCTATATTCTTTTCTAACCTCTTTGACTACATCAACTGCCTCAATTAATGGCCCAATAAGTAGTTTTCTATCGTAGTCTCTATCAAAGGGCTCTAATAGAATCTGTACGTTTCTTTCCTTAGCATAGCTACATATTTCCTTGAGAGCCTCTATCAGCAATTTTCTTTCCTTATCCCTCTTTTCAAGTCCAGGGTCTGATCCTGAACATAATGCTACAACATTTATGCCTCTTTTTGCAGCTAGGTCTATCTTACTTTTCACATACTCTATTGCTTTTCTTCGCTCCTCTTCATTCTCTGTGTGTATACTAAGTTTATTAGTAAGAATATCCGGTTGTAATGCACCTCCTACGATAATCTCCTTTTCTTTAAGTAAATCCTTTATCTCGTTCCAAATTTCATCTGGGTAAATTGGTATCTCTACCTCATCAAAGAATCCATCATCAGCTATAGTCTTTAATGCTTCTTTTACACTTTTAGCATCCGTAGCATTGGGAAATGCCATGAAAGTTACTATTCCTACCTTCCAAGGGAACTTAACTGTTACATCTAAGCCTTTAAGCTTAGTTGTTAAGCTAAAGGTCATATTATTTCACCAGAGAAGTATTTTTCAGTAAATTATATTTAAGCTTAAAAGCTCTTAAGAGCTATTACATCTTAGTCTCTTGAAGTGAGGTCTCCATAATGAGTAGTGGGAAAATCTTGAGATTAGGACGTATTTTTCGTAGGAATACTGGTAATACTGTCATAGTAGCATTAGATCATGGAAGGAGACATGGTCCTATAAAGGGATTAGAGGACTTTAGGAGAACAGTTGAAAAACTTTTAGAAGCTGATATAGACGCTATAATGGCTACGCCCGCTATGATAGAAAGAGTATCTGATCTAATAGCAGGGAGAATCGCCTCTATAGCTAGAATTGATGGAACAGGTACTATACGCGGTCCTGATCCAACTGATGACAGACTTATAGCTTCTGTAGACTGGGCTATTAGGGTTGGTGCCGATGCCGTCTCATTAATGATTTACATTGGTAGTGAGAATGAAGCAAGTCTTCTAGAGAAACTCGGTTTTATAGCTGATACATGCTCATCATATGGTATACCCCTCTTAGCCGAAATGATTCCTACAAAACCTCACATTACAGAACCATACAGTGCTAATAGCATAGCTTACGCTGCTAGGATAGGTGCAGAATACGGTGCAGATGTAATTAAGACATTTTATAGTGGTAACCCTGAGTCTTTCAAGAAAGTAACCACTTCAGTTCCAGTACCCATAGTAGTGCTAGGTGGTCCTAAGAAGGAGAGTAGCAGAGATGTATTGGAAATGGTCTATGGTGCTATGAAAGGTGGGGCTCATGGGGTTGCAATAGGACGTAATATATTCCAAGCTAAGAACCCTTCCCTTATGGCTCAAATAATATCCGATATAGTGCATAGAGGTATAAAGTTAGAAGAAGCTATTGAAAAAGCTAAAGAAGGAGGATTACTCTAAGCTCTTTCTACCCTAATTCTATCCCCTGTCTTTACCTTTTTAAATACCTTAGGATCCCCAATTACTTTGCCGAAGACATTAACAGGACTTGCTGGCCTTATTTCCTCTGGTGTTCTACTAGCTGGTGTAGGACCAAAGAATATGCATATGCTTGAGCCTGGAGGCCAAAAAGCTACATCTCCTTCTTCTACTGTTTCCTGAGCATTTTCTAAGCCTATATTAACAGGTGTTGAAAAGTAAACTTCCTCTCCCCACCTCTCTGCAGTACTTTCAATGGGTAATGCATTCCATATAGCTTCTACAGTTCTCGGGTTCTTCTCCTCTAGTAATTCTACTTCCACAGGGCCTGTAGCTTCTGTTATTATCTTTATTCTCTTAGGCATAATATACTTCACCCCTATTTCTGGAAGTCTGGATGTGTTCTCCAAGCACCATATATTCTATCTTCAAAAGCCTTTTTAGCACTTATTATCCATAGATATTTCATTCCAAAACCAGGAGCTACAACGTTCGGATGATATCCCCTTGGTATGACTACTATATCATTTTCTCTAACTAAGAATATATCTGCATCTTCGTATGTCTCATAGACCAGTTGCAATCCATATCCCGGTGCTGGTAGTTCATAAAATATATACACTTCTTCCATCTTATCACCATGTTCATGAGGAGGCCAGCTAGACCAATTACCTTTTCTAACCCAGGTATATCCTGCTATTAATCGTGCGGCTTTTATGTTATCTCCTATCATTGTTATAACGTCTCTGGTGCAATTCTCTTCTCCCACTACTTTATACAAGTTGGGATCCTTTATTACATCCTTAAGTTTCACTACTTTGAGTACTGGTTCTATAGTGCTAGGTGCACTAGCTACTATTCCGTAGACTTTCTCGCTTAAGGCTTTTATAGTAGCTTCTGTCTTAGGACCACCAAAGATTACATCATGTACTGTTAGTTGTTCTGACTTCTGCCTTTGAACTTCAATGATTCCCTTAATTATAGAAAGCATAAACTCTTCATCTTCAAATGAGATAGTATATGTTTCATCCTTCTCTAAGGATAGAGACGCTACAGTAAGCGTTTCAAGTTCTGTATTCTCAGGTGACAGAATTGTATTAAGCCCTTTCTTACTCCAATCTATCCTAAATAGACGTTTACTCTTCATAGAATCCCTCTTAGTAGTCTATGTAGAACAATTTTAAGGATTATATTCCTTATTTTCTTGAGGGTTTAAGATGGAAGCTCTTCTGGGCGTGGATTTAGGAACTACCAATTGTAAAGCCATAGTCTATGACGTTAACGGGAATAAGGTAGCAGAGTCGCAGGTAGAATACCCCACTCATCATCCTAAACCCTTATGGGCTGAGCAAGATCCTCAGGATTGGTTGAATGCATTTTTTCTAAGTACACGTACAGTTATTAAGGAAGCTTATAAGAAGGGCTATGAAATAATCGGTATGGCTCTAACTGGCCAACGGGAGGGTGTAGTACCTATTTCTAAAGGTGGTAAACCCTTAGATCGTTGTATTATTTGGATGGATGAAAGAAGTATACCTCAAACTGAAAAGATAGGAAGTATCATTGGAGTAGATGAAATCTATAGGAGAACTGGACTAAGACTTGCTCCTATGTTCACTGCTACTAAACTACTTTGGCTTAAAGAAAATAAGCCCAAAGTCTATGAAGAAGCTAATGTCTTTCTCCAGCCTAAAGAATTAATAAATTTCATATTAACTGGGAGAGCTTGTACAGATCCCTCTTTAGCTTCAAGGACATTACTTTTTAACATACATAAGCTAGATTGGGATACAGAAGTAGCCTCATCATGTGGTCTCTCTATAGACAAGTTACCTGAGATAGTACCGTCTCATGAAATAATTGGATACATACGTGAAGATTTTGTAAAGAAATTAGAACTTAAGAAAAGTATCCCTATCGTAAATGGTGGTGGAGATAGACCTTGTGAAGCTCTAGGAGCTGGTGTAATCGAACACGGTATTGTAGGAGAAACTACTGGTACTACAACTAACATAAAAATGAGCACCAATAAGGTAGTCTTAGATCCTAAAAAGAGAATCTTGTGTTCAGGTCATGTAATTAGTGGTCTTAGGCTTCTCGAAGCGGGTACAACTCCTACTGGAGCTATATTACGATGGTTTAGGGATAATATAGCATTAAAGGAAGTTGAAGAGGCTAGAAGAAAAGGCATAGACCCTTACGATATTATAAGTAAAGAGGCTGAAAAGGTAGACCCAGGATCTAGTGGTCTAATTCTACTTCCTTTCTTTATGGGAGCTAACGCTCCTCGATGGAACCCCTACTTAAGGGGAGCAATTCTTGGCCTAACTTTAGGTCATACACGAGCTCATATAGCAAGATGTATAATGGAAGGAGTAGCTTACCTATGTAGAGAGATATTTGATATATTCAATGAATTGGGCCTTGAAATCGATAAGGTTGTGTTACTAGGTGGTGCTGCACGTAGTCCACTTTGGAGTACTATAAAAGCGAGTGTATGGCGAAGAAGAGTGATAATACCTAAGGAAACAGATGCTGCACCTCTAGGTGCTGCTATTTTAGCAGGGCTTGGAACAGGAGTATTTAACTCAGCTGAAGAGGCTGTTAAGAACATGATAATTTATGTAAGTCATTATGACCCTATTAATGAATGGAGTAAGCTATATGAGAGATACTATAATGCGTATCTCAAGATTATGAATACTTTAGAAGATCTACTTACTGAGATTTATAAGAGAGAATTGTAGCCCCCTCTAATCAGTACGATTAAACATAATGTGGGGTAAAAGAGTGTAAAGGGAAAGAGCCAATTAATTAAAAGGTAAAGAATATAACTCTCATACCATACTTATTAGTTCTGGATTTATCGCTTTGAAAAGGGTGGAAAAGGAAATGAGCTCTACAGGTACTAGCATATTGAATATTGATGTCCGCTCTATAGTCTTCGGAAGCAAGCCTGAAAAATTAGCACTCCCCATACCACCCAGAGTTGATCATGCAGATCACATAGCTAAAACAGCATTAATAGGGCATGCCAAGTTAGCTGCAGATCACATATTACATCCTGAAATGCGAGGAAAACTCGTAAGTGTTCTAAGTTCTACAATTCGTAGGTTGAACTTAGAATTTATTAAAGCTAAGCTTCTCCCTGAAGATTCAGACGAAGAGAAAAGGCGCAAAGTGGTTACTAGGCAAAGATGCTACGAAGTATTGATTGAACTAGCATTAAACCTCGTAGGCATGGAAGCCAAATGGGTAGGCTTTTCCGAAGAAGAAGTTTCTGAGTCTTTCGATAACATAATATCAACACTTAGTGATTGGGAGTCAATCGAAAGAAGCGAATTAGGATCTGCACCAGTGGCTAATGCTGTTGTCGAGAAAATCCTCAATGAGATGAAACTCGTAAGAAAAGGAGACAGCATGCTAGCAGAAATGGCAAAGGAAATAGAAAGCGAGCTTAATAAGGATGATGTAGTGAAATCATTTGTCCTTGCTGCTAAGAAACAAATCCAAGAAAATATCTACTACAAAATGGTATTACGCGGCATGTGTAAATTCGGCAACGATTATGCACTAGGCCTAAGATGGCTAAGACACCTAGGTTATGTACAGGTTTCAACAAATCCTGTATTAGCTGCAATAGCGTACGACGATAATCCACGTCTGTGGGAGAACTTTAAGGAGGTGGCCAAAGAGCATCCTGAATGGCTTAAGGATCCAGAAGCTTATGCAGATGAAATTGCTATGGAGGCTACACGTGTTGGCCTCATGGAGAATTTCTATGTCTTTAGGCCTCCATTTATTCTAATGAAATACGCTGATGGAATGATTAGTTATCAGCTTAATCCATTAAAAGCTGGTGATGCAAAAGCGAGTGTTGAGGATGCAATTAAGTTCTATTCACGACTAGAGGAAGACCTCAAAGTTTACGATGCTTACCTCCTATGGGGTTATCCAGAGGCTGAAGAACGCGGTAGACCCAATATAGTCTTTAAGGTAGCAGGAGCTTATCCAGCAGCTATAGAGATAGCAGAGAGACTTAACTCTATGGGCATGGGTACTAATATTACGGTAGTGTATACAGTATCCCAAGAAGTTATTTTAGGCATGGCTGAAATGCGTGGTATGGCTAAGGCTCTAAAGAAAGGAATACCCATCACAAGAGTATATATAACAAACATGGGTGGAAGACTAGAGGATCATCTTAGAGAAGTTGAAGCAGAAAGTCTGCTAAAAGAAGCTCTTAAGAATGTATCTGATAAGGAAGAGTTCCTAAGAGAACTAGCTAAGGGATTAGGTGCCCTTGAAAGCTTTGAAAAACTAGGTAATGCAAGTATAGATGATAAAGTAAGTTTCCTCTGTTCCAAGCGTGTCTTAGGTAGAAAACTAACACACCCTGCTTTCATTGAAGCTCTATCTAAGGCTGGGTTCCTTGGTGGAGACAAAGAGGCTATAGAGAAGGAGCTAGTTAAGAGAGACGAGATAATCGGTTACTCTGGAATCTTTGTTACACAAAGAGTATACAAGATATTCTTTAGCCCTGAGAACCGTCCTAAATGGCTCGAATATCTACAGAAAGAATATGGCTTAACGAGAGAGCAAGCTGAGGATATATTAGGTAAAATTGACGTACTGCCAGCTTCTAAGAGAAAGCCTATAGATACGCTCTTCACTCTTGCAAGCAATAACATGACGCACACCGAGTTCCCAAACCATCAGCTTAACATTCTCAAAACTTCACTTGAGAAAGGCTTCAACCTAATTGATTACGCAGAGTCTGTCATGCTAGAGTACGACTCTGAACTATTAGAGGAGTTAATGAAACGCCCCGACTTTGTAAAAGCCTATGAAGTTCCACCAGATCTTGCAGAGAAACTCAAGGAAATTGGAATTAAGGGCGAATTCGGAACAAATGGACTTAAAGTTGAGGAATGGCCTGGATATGGTCCTTGCGTTAAAACTATGAATCAATTTAGTGAAGGATATATAGCTTTCCGTACTCGTTGCGTCGAATTTGTAAAGCAAGTAGCTAATGAGTTAAATAAGCCCTAAATTACCCTCTTTTAACTTTTTGTAGTAATCCCTCTTTTTATCGATATACTTAATTCTGTGATTTTTCCTTCAACACATGGAGTAAAGCAATGCTAAGGAATATTGGTAAATGGAAACGATTAATTTTAGAAGCAGAATTTGACCGAGTAACTATTCCACTTTATTATGCTTCTGCTAGGGGGAAACGTGTTCCTTTATTAAAAACTCTCCTCACGAACATCTGTAAGAATCAATGTAAGTACTGTCCCTTACGTTTAGGAAAATGTAGAGAAGGACTTACATGGAGCGTAGATAAGCTCGCAAAGATTACCTTCAGGTTATGGAAAGGAGGTATAATTAAAGGTCTCTTCCTCTCGAGTAGTATTCCATATGATCCAGACTATGTTGTTGAAAGAGAAATAGAGGTTGCTGAAAAACTTAGACAAATGGGCTTTACTGGCTATATTCATTTACGCTTAATGCCTGGAGTCAGTAAAGATCTTATATGGCGTGCAGCTCTAGTTGCAGATAGAGTAGGCGTTAATATCGAAGCTCCTAATAAGGATACATTTGAAGAAATAGCTCCAGACAAAGCTGACTTCAAGAATGATATCCTTAAAAGACTTATGTGGGCTTCTTATATTAAGAAAATCATTAAGCGTGAAAGACCTTTTGGCTATTTAAGAGCTGGCGTAGATACACAAGTAATAGTTGGTGCAGTCAAGGATACAGATCTAGAATATCTAGAGGTAACGTATAAGCTCTATAAAAATCTAGGACTTAGACGAGTTTATTATAGCGGTTTCAGACCCATAAGAGGAACCCCATTAGAAAGGAGTCCCCCCTGTCCTCTAAACAGAGAATATCGATTATATCAGGCTTCCTTCCTTATCCGAGATTACAATTTCACATTAGACGATCTTAAAAGCATACTAAAAAACGATATGCTACCTAACGAGGACTTAAAACTAGCTTTTGCAAGAGCTAATCCGAATTTGTACCCCATAGACCCTAATATAGCTACTTTTCAAGAGTTCTTAAAAGTACCTGGCATAGGTCCTATAAGTGCCCGCAGATTACTTCAAATAAGAAGTGTTAAAGGCAAAATCACCCCTTATGACATAATATGTGTTCTCGGACGCAAAAGAGCTAAGCTAGCTTTGAAATATTTAGATGTGCCATACAACTATTTAATATCATATTAACATAATTCTTATAAAATTCTATATATTGTATATATATTCATGAATCTTCAACATCTTCGTGCTATCTTCTTTGATATAGGAGGAACGCTTTCTCACTCCAGGATTGGCACACCATATAGAGTACTCAAAATGGTGAAAGTTCTACAAGATATGGGATATATAATTGATGAAAATAAAGCATTAGAAATCTTTAAAAGAACTAGAGATTCCTTGAGAGAATCTATTAAGGATATTGACATAGAGATTAACATTAGATATCTTATAGGAAACTTCCTTGTTAGGCTAGGAATCAGAGAAAGGGTTCCTATTCTGATTGATAAGCTGTATGACGCTTACAGAGAAGCCGCAAATGAAGATCGATATCTAGAGCCTGATGCAAAGGAAGTCATTAGAACCTTAAAGGAAAAAGGCTTCTATATAGGTATAATATCTAATGCTAGTGACTATAAACTAGTTGTAGATCTACTAGTTAAAGAAGGCCTATTTAATTTAGTGGACTCCCTAGCAGTCTCCTCCATAACTGTATGGAAAAAACCGAGAAAGGAAATATTCGAGTATGCTCTTTCTCAAATAAACGTTAAACCTAAAGAAGCCGCTCATGTAGGTAATAACCTAAAACGTGATGTTCTCGGTGCTAAGGAGATTGGGATGGTTGCTGTATGGAAAGTAAATGATGCTGAAGCGGTAAAAGAACTTAATGAAACAGGGATTAAACCAGATATCATAATCTACAGACTAAGCGATCTTCTAGATTTCCTATAGATTACTTCTACTTTCCTATTAGCTTACGTATTGCATCTTTATAACTTCTTAGATAATATTCTCCTTCCTCAAGTATGATCTCTATTCCTCTTTTCCTTAATTTTTCAATTTGCTCCCTATCATTAATGACCTCTTGAACAGCGTCCATTAGTTTGATATATCCTATTGAAGGATTATGATAAGGAAAAAGCGACTTAACTTCTGTCTTTACATATTCTTGTCCTATGATATCTAGTATGCTTAGAATACGTTTTCCATGCTTTGATAAGTAGTTCTTAAATGCTATTAACAATACTTCCCAAGCTTCTGTCATGCTCCTAAGCTATATATTATATAATGTCAAATAAATTAACCTTTAGGGATAGATATATGACTAATACAGTTAATGATACTGTTCTCTTAAGTAGCGAAATCAGACGTTTAGATGAGAATTCTACCTTATTGGGAATCTCTCCCCTCCAGTTAATGGAAGCTGCTGGTAAAAGCGTAGCTGATATATTGAGTACAAGAGTTAATGTTAAGAATAAGAAAGTCGTCGTTGTAGCTGGTACTGGTAATAATGGTGGCGACGGCTTTGTTACTGCTAGATATCTTGCTAATTGTGGAGCTTTCGTTACTATTATATTAGTAGGTAAGGAGGATGATATCAGAACGAAGGAGGCTAAAAGAAACTGGCTTATACTTAAAGGATTAAGATTGAGTACTAAACTATATGAAGCTCCTGATATTGATAGCTTATTAAAGCTTAGAGATGAAATAATAAATGCAGATATAATTATAGATGCTATTTTTGGTATCGGTTTTCGTGGTAAAATTAGAGAACCCTATGCTACTGCTATAAGGTTAATGAATGAAAGTAAAGGCTTTAAGATAGCTATAGACATACCTTCTGGAATTGAAGCAGACACTGGTAATGCAGGCGGAGAAGCCTTTAAAGCCAATTTAACAGTAACATTTCAAGCTATGAAACCTGGCCTTCTTAAGGCAAAGGAATATAGTGGCGAAGTAATAGTAACTAATATAGGCATTCCAATAGAAGCTAAGTACATTATCAGCTTAAGCGATGTTCGTAGATGCTTTAAGAAACGCAATATCTTTGCTAAAAAGGGAGATTATGGAAGAGTGCTCATAGTAGGTGGCTCTTTCACCTTTACAGGAGCTCCTACTCTTTCAGCGCTAGCTGCTTTTCAAACAGGAATAGACCTAGCCTTTATCTTAGCCCCTAAGAATATTATAAATGTTATAAGATCATACTCTCCAGACATAATAGCAATTCCATTAAAGAGTGAAGATTACCTTTCAACAAGAGATGTAGACTTAATCTTAGGATGGTGTAAGAAAGTTGATGTAATGGTCATAGGTCCTGGATTAGGACTTGAAGAAGAAACTAAGAAAGCAGTAAGAGAGATAGTAAGTAAAGCTGACCTCCCAATTGTTATAGATGCTGATGGAATTAAAGCATTAAGCGGTTATCTAGATCTGGTTAAATCAAAGCGTGTAGTATTCACTCCTCACTCAAAAGAATTTGAAATACTAACTGGGAAGCCTTTCCCACCTCCAGTAGATATAATTAACAGAATGAGAGTTGCTAAAGAGGTTGCGAAAACATATAACGTGGTCTTCTTGGTAAAAGGGAGAGAAGACATTATTACTGATGGTGATAAAGTTCGACTGAATATGACTGGAAACGCTTTAATGACAGTAGGCGGTACAGGAGATACGTTAACAGGTATAATAGCCGCATTAATAGCTAAGGGCATTCCTCTGTTAGACGCAGCTTGTGCAGCTGCTTTCTTAAACGGCTTAGCAGGTGATATCGCTTCAAATCACGAAGTCTACATAACTGCATATAAACTGATAAAGTATATACCTGAAGCTATAAGAACTGTACTTAAAGAGGATATCGTAGAAAGATCTCATATTTATAATACACTATTCGAATTTGATAGTGAGACTTAATCAATTCTTATCTCCTCTGGTCTTACATAATCCTGTTCCTTAACTAACTTCTTAGCTTCTTCAAGCGATGGTAATCCTTCAATAGCTCCAACATACATACACTTTATAGAGGCAATAGCATTAGCTATCCTTATAATCTCCATAGGCGAGTATCCCTTTAAATAACCATATAGTACTCCTGCATTCCAAGCATCTCCTGCACCTACAGTATCCTTAACTGGTACCTTATAAGCCCTCATTCTATATGCTTTTCTTCCCATAGCCAGTAGGCTTCCTTTCTTTCCCATTTTTATACCAACGAGCTTTATACCCATGGCGACTAATCGATGGATGATCTTGTCAATGGACCTAATACCTAAGAGAGCTTCATACTCACTTAGCGTAGCTAACATTATGTGAGCTTTAGTCATTACTATTCTATAGGTCTTCTTCATGATATCGACATTTTCCCATACATCAGGCCTATAAGTAGGATCAAACGATATTACAATATTATTCTTATAAGCGTATTCTACCAGCTTTAGTATATTGCTACGAGCTGGCTCCTGTGATAAAGCAAAACCTGAGATGTGTACTATCTTGGTATTTCTTACATAGTTATAATCCTCCTCCTTAAGTATAATCTCAGTATCTGCTGTTGGTAACCAGGGTTTCCTATAGAAAAAGAAAGCCCTTTCCCCTTCCTGAAGCTTTACTACAAAAGCTAGTGTAGTTCGTTTTCCCTTCACTATTCTAACTCGAGATATGTCTACGTTCTTATTTTTAAGAGTATTAAGTAAAAATTGTCCAAGAGGATCCTCCCCTACAGCAGCTATAGCTCCTACATGTAATCCTAGCCTAGCACAAGCCACAGCACAGTTCATTGGAGCTCCGCCAAACCGTATGTTATATAAGTCTGTATCTATAGGTATCATGTCAATTAATATTTCCCCTACGCATATGACATCAAACACTTAACTCCCCTCATTATCATGATTTCTCTCGAATATTCATTAATTTACTTAATTAACTCTTAAGATTCCCAAGAAGTTTAGTACAGATTATTATCGCTAATCTTTGTGCAGTGCCCTTTGTTTGCTTTATTTCATCCATTATATAATGATAGTCTTCCTTCCTAGCTATGTTTTCTAAGTCTTTTAGATTCTTTATATAGCTAAAAAGTAACTCTCGGAGTATCGGGCATTCTAAGCACATATTATACGAAAGACGCTTCTTTATATCCTCCAATAGGCTATTTACCCTATCTAGGTACCTCTTATAATCATCCTGTAACACTCTCTTAACAGAGGCACAATCAATGCAATAGTGCCATACGGGATCTAAGCAATTATTGCATATAAGTCTATGACATCTAGGGCATAACGTCCTAGCTCTTCTTTCTCCACATACTTCACATAACTTTCTTTTCTCTCTATTCGAAATATTGGAGATCATATTCTCCATATTCCTCTATATTAAATAAGCAAAATATATATACTACCAACATGGGTATATACACAGAGGATGTTTTATGGTCAAGAGAAATTTAAGGAAAGTGCAATTAACTGGAGGTTCCACCCTTATAGTATCATTACCTAAAGAATGGGTTAAGAATGTTGGGTTATCTCCAGGTAGTTACGTTTCAGTTCAAATACAACCTGATGGCTCTCTGAAAATAACTCCAGTATCTCATTTAGAGAGAATGTCTTCAGAAGCAACTATGGTAGTGACGGAAGAAATGTCTTCTGATACAGTTATTAGGGAATTTCTCTCACGGTACTTAGCTGGTTATAATTTAATTCGTATAGAATTCAAGAATGAGGGAAGAATACACAAGGGTACTATAAAACGCGTAATACAGCATAAGGTCATAGGTATGGAGGTTATTGAAGAATCTGCAGAAGGCATGCTAATACAATGTTTGGCTAACCACTCTGAGTTGCCTGTACGGACTGCTTTAAGGAGAATGTCTAATATAACCTTGTCTATGCTAGATGATCTTATTAAAGGAATGGAACAAGGAAAGTATGAGATAATAAAAGAACTTCCCCCGAGAGATGACAACGTAGACAAATTCTACATATTCATTCTCCGACAACTTAAGATGGTTATGCTTGGTCTCTTATCTCCTGAGGACATAGGCACCCATGACTTACGCGAATGTTTAGGTCTTCGCCTAGTTATAAAGAGTATAGAGCGAATAGCAGATCATGTAGCTAACTCAGCTCATTATCTCGGGGAAATAAAAGGTGAAATACATAGTGAACTACTTTTAAAATTATGTGAATTAGGAAGAGAATCAAGAAAGCTGTATTCAAACTCTATTAAAGCCTTCTTCAAATCCGATGCCCTCTTAGCGCATGAGGTAGCGGATGATATAAAATATGTATATAAGCTTGAAAACGAAGTAGTAGCCTCTGTAATATCTAAGCTAATAGATGTACGAGACGCTACCCTTTTAAGGCTTGTAGCAGAGAGTCTAAGAAGGATAGCAGATTATAGTACTGATATCTGCGAGATCACTATCAATCTACATATAAGCCCTCCACGAGCTTATTAAAAAGAAAAAGAGCAAATTTTAAGGGGCTATTATCCTTCAGCTTAGTTTACCTAACTTAAGCAACTTATCTATAGCTTTAAGTCCAAATCCTGTTAAAGGTAAGAAAGCACGCTCTTTTCTCCCAACTATCCCTAAATCTAATGCTCTTCGTAGCGACGCTAACACCGTAGCTGAAGTCGGTTCAACAAAGAGCCCTAAGCTTGCCAATTCCTTAAAAGCTCTAATTACCTCATTATTATATACTACTATGACCTCCCCTCCTGTCTCTTTAAGAGCTTTAATCACTTGATCGAGCCTGGGAGGATCTGGAACTGCAATTCCATCCGCTAATATAACATCTGGGATCTCACTTTCATGCTTTCCGTACATGTTATCATATACTGGAGTAAAACCCTGAGCTTGTATAGCTATTAATCGGGGTATCTCATCGATTATTCCTAATTCTCTTAGCTCTTTAAATCCTTTATATACTCCTAAAAATAATCCTCCACTACCTACTGGTATAAACACTACATCAGGGACTGATCCTCTCATTTGTTCTACATATTCATAGGATATAGTCTTAAGCCCTTCGATAAAGAAGGGATTCCACATATGACTCGCATAATATGCTTCCCTACTTGCCTCTATTGCTGCTTTATTAACATCAGCCCTAGAACCTTGAACAGGTACTAACTCTGCACCATAAGACTTTATTTGAAGCTTCTTACTTTCCGGAGCATCAGCTGGAACAAAGACCTTACATTTTATTCCTGCTATTGATGAATAGGCAGCTATAGCAGCACCCGCATTACCTGAAGAATCCTCAATTATGCTGTTAACCCCCATCTCAATTAAGTGACTTATAAGAACGCTCGCCCCACGATCCTTAAATGAACCAGTAGGATTCAAATAGTCAAGTTTAAAATCTACAGTTATACCGTAGATCTCTCTTGTCACAATAGGCGTATATCCCTCCCCTAATGTAACTATATTCTTGTCATGAATAACTGGTAACAACTCCCTATATCTCCACATAGTAGGTATTCGCGCCTTTATTCTCCTAATGTCTACTTCTATCTCCTCTAGCTTAAACTCTATATCCAATGGTTTACCACATGTACATCTCCAAACCTTAGCATTTACATAGTACTCCCTTCCACAGTAACTACACACTAGTCTAAAGGAAACCACTCTTACTCCCCTCATTATCTACTCTACAAGGATTAAATTACTTCTTATCTCTGTATATAGCATTAGTGGAGATCTTTATGGAAAGACCCCGAGCAAGAGATATTGGTATAGTTATAGGTAACCTTCCTCCTGGCCCCCTCAATTCAATAACTGATGTAGAAGGAGTTCTAGTAGGACACAAAACCCTCATAAGAGGCTCAGGCAAGTTAATCCCAGGAAAAGGACCAGTAAGAACTGGCGTCACTATAATCCTTCCCCATAAAGGCAATTTATTCAAAGAGAAAGTAAGAGCAGCTTCTTACGTTATTAACGGCTTCGGTAAGCCAATAGGCTTAATTCAAGTCAATGAGCTAGGAGTAATAGAGACGCCGATAGCACTAACTAATACACTAAATGTAGGTATAGTAGCTGATGCGCTCATAGAGTATATGCTATCCATAAACGAAGATATAGGCGTTACAACAGGCACCGTAAATCCAATCGTACTAGAGTGTAACGATGGATTCCTAAACGATATACGTGGTCGTCACGTAAGACACGAACATGTATTCCAAGCTATTAAAAATGCTAGAGGAGGCCAAGTAAAAGAAGGTTGCGTAGGCGCTGGAACCGGCATGTCAGCATTTGAATTCAAGGCTGGAATAGGTACCGCTTCAAGGCGCCTCCCAAGCAAGTTTGGCGGGTTCACTATAGGAGCACTCGTTCTTTCTAACTTTGGAACAAGAGAAGACCTAATGATCAATGGCGTTCCAGTAGGCAAAGAGTTAAAACACTATGGTAGAAGTACCTTAAAACCCCCTGAAGGCTCTATCGTTGTAGTAATCGCTACAGATGCTCCTCTTACAAATAGACAACTTAGAAGACTTTGTAAAAGAGCAACTCATGCTATTGCCAGAGTAGGAGGACTCTCCACACACGGTAGTGGGGACTTCGTTGTTGCATTCACTACTAAGAATAGAGTATACCACTACGATAATAAAGTTACTAACGATATCAATGTAATTAATGAAGTCCTCCTCTCCATATTATTTAGAGCCGTAGTCGAAGCCGTCGAAGAGGCCATCATTAACTCATTATTGAAAGCTACTACAATGGACGGTCGAGATGGACACATTAGATATGCTATACCTATTGACAAATTAATCAAGATACTAGAGAAGTACCATAGACTCTCTTAAATTCGCTAAAAACTACATAATATTAAGTATGGTTATACTTAATCAACGAGTTTCTTGGTACCGTAAAGAACTAGGAACTGTGTAAACTATATAAGTATGCGATTAAGTTAGAGAAATCGATGATGAGTGAACTCCCCGCCTGAAGCATGATGAGGTTTCTGGTCGCTGATACAAAAATGTGATCGGTATTCTTATATCGATACACTACAACTACCATTAGGGCTAGGTGAATCTAAAACAAACGTTGCAACATTATTTATCCATTAACGTTAGTAAAAGAATCTCTAAGGATCATTTTGAGATTTTGGTAGCATATCTTAACTATAAGATGGTTCGTGGACATAGCATGTGGACTATTTATCGTGCAGCTCAGGTAGTATCAGAGTTTATGCAGTTTCTTGAGAGTAATAGAAAAAGCGTTTCTAAGCTAACGGCTAAGGATGTTGAGGATTATTATTCCTGGCTTTTGAAATGGAACTCACTCAATTGTTTAGCAACAAAATCATCATACATCAAGCCCTTTATTCGTTGGCTTGCTAGTTACTTTGAAAATGAATATTATCTTGAGATATGGCGTAAGGTGAAGACTCCAAAGAGGTCTCCTAAGAAATTGCCAATTCCAGACGACGATATGATCCTTGAATACCTTAAATATATCGATAATCCAAAGTATCAAGCTCTTTTTGCATTATTAGCGGAGACAGGCCTAAGGCTTGGAGAGTCATTAGCTTTAAGGCCTCGAGACATCATAGATCATGGTGATCATTACGAAATATGTGTAATAGGCGAGAAGACTGGAGAAGTTCGTTCAGTATATGTTGTTATCTTCTATGACTATGTCAAGACTTGGATTAATCGCCTATCTCGAGATGCAAAGTATGTCTTTTACGGAAGTAAGCCAGATAGGCCTCTAGCCCGTAGTGCCTTCAGGCAATACCTTAAGAGGGTTGAAAGAAGGTATAATTTGCCACATATCTGGCCTCACCTGCTCAGGCACTATAATGCAGTACGTTTATTGAAACTTGGAATGAGCGAGAAGGAGGTGCGAGAGATTCATGGTTGGAAGACTCCAGAGATTGTTGATAGATACGCTCCTTACTTACCTTATCTTAAAGATAAATACCTCAGGTTAGTTGGCCTTAAGAGAGCGCCTGAGATAGCTAAAAAGGAGTTAAAGCCTATAATATGTTTAAGATGTGGGGCTCCGTTAAGTCAGAGAGCAGTATTATCGATGAGCGAGAGATTGAGTAAACTAGAGAAGGAGCTGAGGGGCATTATCTCCATACCAGAGGAGATAATCCCAGCAGTCGAAGAGGCTCTCGAAGAGTGGAGGCGTGAAAAGAGGTGAGAGGGGATGAGGAGGGTTAGGCTACCAAGGACGGGCGAGCCCAAGTGGTACAAAGACGTCTATAGGAGAGATAAAGCTAGGTCTCCCGACCTAGCTAGAGCCACTCTCAAGCAGGGAACGTGGTTTGTGAAGCCCTACTGGGATCAGTACAAACAGCTACTCAAGGATATGGGGGTTACCTGGCAGATGCTGATGGAGGCCTGGGGCTACTCGAACACGTACTTCGTGCGGTGGGCTGAGGGCGAGATATCGTGGGAGGAAGCCTTTACCAGATTCGAAGAAGCACTAAATAGGGTAATTGAAAGGTTACTGAAAAGGAGAGCATAGGAATTCTTCGGGACGAGTTAAATTAAACGGTCGCGACCCATAGTCCTAATGCTGTAAGATTAGTAGAGGATTAGCCATCTTAGGATTAGTAGCGTTGCCGGGAATTATAGGATCTGTTTTAGGCAGTTCCAAGAAATAGATACTACATCTTTGCTCTTCTCTTTAATGAGGATTCTTAAGTGGTGAAACATCATAAAAGTATACAGTAACTACTATTATCGTGTGACTTTAATTATCAGTGAAGTTATCAGTGAGGTGAGTATAATGAAGAGGGCTTACTGGGTCTTAATAGCCACCATGTTCCTCGTACTAGGTCTAGACACTTTAGCGCTAGCACTTGCCAGCGAATCTTCAGAGGTTGTAGTGAGTACAGATAAGGACGTATACGCTATTGGCGAAAACGTTATCTCAACGGTTTCTATGGATCCTTTGGATTAAGCCCTTATCACTTCAAGCAATTTGTACTACCAGAGCTTAAAAGAGTAGTAAGAATGGTTAGAGAGGTAGAAGACAAATATGTAGGCTTCTACATGGTTGGGAAAATTAGGAAACAGTTACCTTTAGTCATTCGATATGCGCGTCCTGACTTT
>CAZFCQ010000003.1:0-142251 GCA_964517845.1 uncultured Thermoprotei archaeon
AGAGGTATGTTAAGGGAAAAGCCAAGAAGTGTAAGCCAAGGGTTAAGAGGAGATTTGCCAGATGCAAGGTAACGCTGATGAAGGTGGATTATGGGAGGAAGGTGATTAGGATAACACTAAGACCATACGAGTACCTTGAAGTGAGCTATGCTAACGCTTGGTTCTCGGATAGGGTTAAAGGCTACAAGGTTGGAGAGGTAATTCTAAAGGATGACAGAGTCCTAATACCATTCAAGAGAGAGGAGTTCTATACTGTTGAGGATGCTATTGGGTGGGATTGTAATGAGCTTGAACTTACGGGCTTCTCCCCTAAAATAGGCTTCATCCACGTAGACCTGAAGCAAGGAGAAGAGAAGGGAAGAAAACATCTACCTCAGGATGCGAGGCTTCTCCTTAAAGCGAGAGGTGGTTAAATGAAGTCATTATCAAAGGATGAATTGTACAAACTGTATGTAGAAAGAGGGTATAGCTTAAGACAGATAGGTAGACTCTTCGGTATAAGTCATCATAAAGCAAAAAGGGTACTCCAAAAATATGGCATACCCGTAAGGTGTAAGAGAAAAATTTCAGTTGATTTAGACCCCTCACCTACTCTTGCATATCTCCTAGGAGCAATTATTGGAGATTGTTGTGCGACATTCGTAAGAAGGAAGACAGGCGAAAAAGGAACTTTATACCATGTGAGACTTTTCCCCGGACTCTCCCTCGAATTAGCTAATATATGGGCAGAAAAGTTCTATTGGAATCCTTTTTATCACTCTCCATTATGAACCTATCATGTAAGATAATTTATTACCTGTATTCAAGCCTTATTGAAAATATACCGTACCCATCTTATGTATTTAAGTACTTTCTTAAATTATGCTATTTTTATCTATGTGTTTAGAATTTTAGATAGCTTAATAGTAAGGAATATCGTAAGTTTTAAATGCGCTCTTAAATGGACTATTCCTTGGCGAAATATAATGAAAGCAGCTGTAGTTAAGAGACCTGGAGTTATAGTTGTAGAGGACATGCCGAAACCTAAACTTGAGAATGATTATGAGCTCATAGTAAAGGTACATAAGGCTGCAATTTGTAGGCATCCGGACTATGAGCTATGGCAGGGATTACGGTCACCTGTGAAAGGCTGTTGGGAGCCAACTAACTATCCTTTCATATTGGGTCATGAATTTAGTGGAGAAATAGTTGAGATAGGATCAAAGGTAAATGAAATATATCCCGATTTGACTATCGGTAGTAGGATATGTGAATGGACCTGGTGTGAGGGATTTGCTGAGTATGTCAAGATAGATGCACAACGAATAGCAACTTTAGCCTCTCTCCCTAAGAGCATCTCTGACGATGAAGGGGCGGTCTTGGAGTTGGCTGGCGGTTCAACAATATTCTTCACATGGGCCACGGTAAGCCCTCTTGATAGAGTGCTAATTCTCGGCTGTGGACCAGCTGGTCTATGTATAATACAACATGCTAAGAATTTCGGAGCAGAAATAGTAGTTGCTACTGATCTATATAACAATAGGCTTAAAGTGGCTAAAAAGATAGGTGCTGATGCAGTATACAATGCCTCAGAATATGATCCTAGTGAACTTGGCATGTTAATAAAAAAGGAATTCGGTGAAATGGACTTAGTTATTGATACAGCTGGATCTAGCAAAGCAGTCTTCACGGGTATAGAGGCACTTAAGCCTGGAGGTTCCTTCTATATATTTGCTCATGTATCAAAGCCTGTAGAGATTCCATATTTTCAAGTAGCTACTAAAGTGAGTCATTTCGGTCCACCAACACGTTGGCCTGATAGGATCAGGATGAGAAAGCTAATGAGACTTGCTGTAAAATGGATATCTGAAGGTAGGCTCGATATTAGAAGCTGGATAACACACCACTTCCCACTGAATGAAATAGAGAAAGCGCTCAAATTTAACTGGGAAAGACCTCAAGAGTGCATTAAAGTAGTAATCGACATAGCTTGATGGGGGATGGACGTGGGACGGATAAAGTTGGCTATATCAGGTCAGCAACTTGGGAGTTTAGGGAAATCGCTCGAAGAGATATTACCAGTACTCAGAGAGTTCTCTGTTTCATGGGTCGAACTCTGGACCTTTAACATAATAGGATTCAAAGGATTAAGATGTGATGAGACGGGTTTAAGGAAAACTAAGGAGCTCTTAAATGATTATAATATAGGAGTAGCATGTGTCACCAATGGTGGGGCTTTTGTCAAAGAATTGGCTGAGAATCCTGATAAATACATAAAGTTTATGAAAGAGACTATTAGAGTAGCTAAGAAGCTCGGTGCGAGTTTAGTCAACTGTTACGTTTATTACTTTGCACTTGGGCATAAAGCTGATATAGGACCCTTTGTTAAGGTTATGAAGCCCATAGTGAATTATGCAGAAGAAGTAGAAGTTACTCTTGTCTTAGAGAATGAGGCTCATGATGCCTCTGGGACGCCTGAAGGCATGCTTAAGATTCTTAGAGCTATAAACTCCGAGTATCTTAAGACTAACTTTGATGCTACAAACTACTATCACGCGAATATCGAGCCCTACCCCTACGCATATGAAATATTGAAGGATCATATAGCTTATGTCCATATGAAGAATGGTTGCAGGTTCATACCTGGAGTACATCCAGATTATGCAAAAGGAGCTCCTTTCGCCCCACCCAACGATTCCCAGTATATATTCTATCCGCCGTTACCATATGGTGCTGTGAACATCGAAGGGTTAATTACACGGCTTAAAGAGAATGGCTATAGTGGATTCTGCACACTTGAGCCCCACGTACATACACTGGATAAGCTCATAGAGTACTACAAGATAGAAGTAGCATACCTCAAGCAAAAAGGAATAACATGACGATTTATAGCATATCAAAGGATAACTTGGTTTGCCTTAGAGGGAAAGGCGGAAATTATTGCTGGACTTAATCTTTTTAGATATTATTAGGGATATTCTTTTGCTATGATTGGTTATAAATTGATGTTATCGTTAAATTGCATCCCATATCCTCTTCACTCACAGGCTCTTTAACCTCAAGAATTATTTCCTTAAGTTGTATTGGGCAACATATCAAAGCAATTATCGCTGAACCTAGCTTCAATACTCCTGAGCTTAAGCCTTACAGCCTAGGCATATTTATTCACTCTAATCCTCACTAGGAACCTAAGCCACTTAGAATCTACTCCCTTCATCTCAACCCTTATGTTAGGCTTAAGTAGCTTAAGATACTTAGCTCTCTTACCATCATCAATCTCTCAGAAGAGCTTCTCAATACTTAGTATACGTGGAATATCATAGCATAATAAAACTTTATCATCCATGAGCTCTTCCCCAGATCCATACTGTCACACTAAGGTATCGCATAAGCTTAAAAACGAGTCGCAGCATGCTTTAAGCTTCCTCACCCGATGAGCTCGGGGTCTGGAAAGCTAGACTTAAGCCTGACAAGGAGTCGAGAGCAGAGGCTTGCAAGAGTTTACCAAGGCATAAGAATTGAGGGTAAGAAAACTCAATAGTGACTTTAATCCAGTCTCGGCTAGGAGTATAAAATATGCTTTTGCTTCTAGATGCTTTATTTCCTGGCCACTTTACGAACTTCCTCAAGAATTAATGGTGTAGCTATATCTCCGCTTTGAGATCTTACATCCTTAAAGCTACGATATAGTACTTCATCTTTAACTACCAATTTTATGAAGAGTTTGATAGCCTTACTAGTGTGCTTTGCCACATGCTCTCTCCTCAGCCCTGGGTTGCTCAATGTACTCCACAACCATAGAGTAGTCTGGGATTCCATCCTTAACTATACTAAGAGCTTCAAGCCTACAGCATCCTTCAAGAGGATCGGATATTTCTTCAGGTGAGGGATATGAAAAGAGCTTCGCTAGAGATCCATCACTCATTTTTATAATCCCTCGCCTCACTTTATATATGTAAGTTGGGGTATAGCCAAGATCTCTTGGCCTAACCTTTTTCTTACTCAAAACATGCGTCAGAATGCCTAATCTGGTAGTATGATTTATCCTGCTTAGATCAACATTTTGCCATTGGGCCATAAGCTCTCAACCTTCATATCTCATGACTTTGAACTAACCTATATACCATGCGCTATCACGAGGCCCCATTATAAGAATTTATATGAATGATAAATGAGAGGTCTTTCAATCTCCTCCAAGTATGCTTGTGAGAAGTCTGATCACATGCGATTTAAGATATTTCTTATAATAGGAGGTATGGTTTTGGTGGCCCCGCCGGGACTCGAACCCGGGATTACGGGCTCCGCAGGCCCGCGTCCTATCCATGCTAGACGACGGGGCCTATCTGCGTTAAGTAACTTTCCTCCTATAAATTTAAGTTTTCCTTAATAGAGTTAAACTATGTACTTTAGAGGTTGATAATCTAGGTGTAGTTATATGGGGAGGATTAAGAAAGGTGAAATATGTAGTGTAGTTGGATGTAATAATCCTGCTGTTAAGTCTATCTCTCATAACGAATTTTTAAGTGTTCAAACAAATCTCTCTGTCGATATTAAAGGTTCTAAAGTCTATCTCTGTAAGGATCATTACAAGGTGTTTAAGAAAGCTATAAAGTCTATTAAACGTCTTGAAAAATGGCGTTTATCTAGGTTTTAATTCTCTTTTCTCTTCTAATTCTATCATAAATTTATCCATTCTTGAGATACCCATTATATCGTTGAAACTAATCCCTAAGGCGCTTAATACTTGGTCGAAGATGGTCTGCATATGAACTAAGTATTTTTCTTCGTCTATTTCGTCGATTCTAGCTAATTGGACAGGCTTGACTCCAGTACTACTTCTTACTTTAACATAAGCTATTATATCACCAGGTACTACTTCTTTACCATACTTTGTAAGTTGAAGGGCAGCTTTAACATGTTGAGGTGTATTCTTGGTATATTGGCTTAAGGGCTTACTTAGCATTACTTTAAATGCTAGATCTTCGAGACTATATTTTCTGCTCTTAAGCCTTATGTAACTTTCATGAGCTATTTTACGTATCTCATCTTTAGCTGTTTCGAAGTCCTTAGGTGTTTTTACAGTACTAAGTATCTTTATCATTTCAAGAAATGTCTTCTTTAAGAATTCTGGTGTATTTCTTTTCTTACCCATTAAGCCCTTTATGTCTATACTTCCATCTTCTAAGACTCCTACGTAATTCTTTTTCCTTTCACTTAGCGTCACATACCTGTATACCTTGTCTACCTCTAAATCTATGCCTAACTCCTCTTCTGCCCATTTTACAAGCTCCTTTACTTTCTCCTCAGGAGGGTTCTTTATAAAGAGGCTATCGGTGTCTCCATATATAACTTCAAGGTTCATTTCCTTAGCTTTTGCTATTGTAGTTTTAATAGCATATCTACCTAGTGCTGTTGTGCTTTCAGCCATAGGTGGACAATATAATGGGAACTTATCAGAGCCAAAAACTCCATAACTTGCATTAATAAATACCTTTAATGCTCTTTGAACTACATCATACCAGTTCCTTTCCTCATCACTTAATGAAGGATCCTTAGCTTTTCTCTTGTATATCTTAACCCTCATATCTCTTAATAATCCTACAATAAGTGCAGTTAGTCCTTTACGTTTAGTACAAACCCAATGTGGCGTCTCAGGTATATTATTAGCCTTACATTCTGGGTGAGGACAACGGATTGTCTCGTAAGACAGATTCCATCTCTTTATTACAGAAGGATACAGTGAAGCGAAATCTAGGACGATTACTCTGAAGTGCACTCCTGGCTTAGGCTTTATTACAAGTGCTCCCATATATTTTTTACCTTTTATCGTAGCCTTTGTAGCTATGATCCCTTTCATATTAAGTATATCGTTATGTTCAGGTATTAGGTACTCGTTCTTTCTATGTTCAAAGTGAAAAAGATTTCTTATCCATGAAGAAATACCCTGCCTTGTTAGGTCTTCTATAGACATTTTGGCTATTCTCATGAATAGTATTATTAACTTCATAGTCAGTCCATTATTGAATGTTGTCAGCCTAAGCGTTATTTCAGCATCTCTATAACAGTATGTAGCTAAATCGTAAAGCGAAAGTTCTGAGATCGGTTTGTTAAGTTGTATCTTACCTATTCCTAATAAGGCACTAGCCACAGCATCAAGAGTTGTTTCACGATACTTATTCCCGAAAGCGTAAACCTGTATAGACCTATTACTGAAGAATTTGTACAAGTCTATATGTATTCCAGTTTTCAATAATGCAGCATCTTGTGTAAGTATTATAGGTATCTCGTCTCTTTGAAATCCTAACTTTAACGCTCTATGCCATAAGTAGTTCAAATCAAAGTTATCTCCATTAAACGTCAAGACTACTGGATACTCAGCAATAATCTTAAAAATCTCTTCTAGTAAGTCTCTCTCTTCATCAAATATCTTTACCTCTACTTCAGAAGGGAGCCTATCAGAATTTTCGTTTTCTACTTTAACGTTATCTCTTTTTAAAAGAAATACGCGTCCTTTGCCTTTATTATCTACCATAGCTACACATATAACAGGTTGCTCTGCCTCCTTAGGATCTGGTATTCTATCAGGTACTGGCGAGTAAACCTCTATATCTACAGCTACTCGTTTAATATCTGGAACAGGTACTTGAAATAGTTCAAGCCACTCTCTAAGCATTCCTCGTTCTTCTTCAGACTCATTCTCCCATAGTTTAACTACTTCATTAATCAATTCTTTAGGTATTTCAACCTTAACCTTTTCTAATGAATAATCTCTTACCCTATAGGGCATTCCAGGAATCAGTTTCCTATCGAATATGTAGCAGTTATGGTACTTTATTCTAGCTTCCCATACTTTACCACCAGCTCTTTTAATGATCTCTCTTAATGAGTTAGGAGATCCTCCCACTGAAAGAGGATCCTTAGCTACTATTTTAGTCACAACAACTCTTTTATCATGGAGTAGATCATACTTCTCAATAGTCTCCACATGATCAAATCCTTCATGTGATAAGACTCCCTTTATATTGAAGATTTCTTCTTTAGAAAGGTTCGTCAAGAAGTACGGCTTATGCCCTGTATTATCATACCAAAAATAAAGCTTTTCTTCAACTGGATCATATAATTTTAATAGAGCTTTCCCGCTTTTACCATCATAAGTGATAGAAAGTAGATAACATACTCCTGTATTCTTGGGAGCTTCAATTCTATACCCTAATCTACTCTTTTGTGCTTCTTTCTCAACTCTTCTCCCCCTCTCTTCTCTCTTAGGCTCTCCCTCTTTACTCTTCTCTCTCCTTTTAGAAATGAACTGATCAAGTGTAAGACTCATACAAGATATCACTAGAGTAGCTTTATCCTAAAATCTTACGTTAAATTTAACGCTCATTAATCTTCCTTAAGCTTCTCCTTTAGGTCTATGTATCTTCCTTTTTCGTAAAACCTTATCTTCGTTTCTAAACGAATCGGTATACCCAAATATCTAAACGTATTATAAAGGGTTACACCATCTATAGGAGTTTTAATTTCACCATTTCTTATAGCATTTGCAAGAACTATGATAATTCTTCTTGTAATTCTTGGATATTGAGCTAATGCGGTATCTAACACTTCACGTGCCTTCTCAGTTAGATTCTTCCTGACCATCTCCTCTGCACTCTCTCTTCCTTCTTCCTTTCGCTTTCTTGCAAGGATTTCTAATGCTCTTTTTTGTAACTCTAGCATTTTTCTTCTTCTTATAAACTCTATCTCTTCATCATTTTCAGAGGGCTCATTATGTAGCGGCCTCATCATTTTCTCAGGGCTTTGACCCTTATTCATAGCCATCATTATGCTATTATCCTTTACACATCTATAAGTCTTATCACACAATCCTTCCTTATTAGGAAATGGTTCATGATTTGTACAGCACCCTTCATGTCTATGATTAAGACTGGAATGTTTCCTGATGATGGCATTACAGCTCATTAATGATATGTAAATAGCTTATAACTGATTATTTCAATTATTACTATGGTAATGATGAAGATGGGAAATTGTGAATCAGTGATCGGCCGCATCTCACACTGAACCGTTTACTGCATCCGAGTGGTGATGCAGTATTGCTTTATGATATCTCATTCCCAAATGCTAAGGGGGTATACACCTTACTCGTACGAACTAGAAGTCTATGTAAAGTACATATAGGACGCTTAGGGGAACATATCCTGAAGCCTGGCACCTACATATATGTAGGTTCAGCCCTAGGAAAGGGATCTACTAGCATAAAAGGTAGACTTTCTCGATATCTTTCAATACATTGTCATAAAACTTATTGGCATATAGACTGGCTACTTCTGCATCCAAGAACATCTCTTAATGCTATAGTATACGCTCTATGTAGCAAACGTATGGAATGTATTCTAGCTAATGCTATATTGAGAAGTGGAAAGTTTAAAATAGCTATAAAACATTTTGGATCTAGTGACTGTTCTTGCCCTTCTCATTTATTCTTTACTAAAGATGAGCTAAATGTTGCAATTCTAAATCTTATTGAAATCTATGAGCGGTTAAATCTCACTCCTAAAATTGTTCGTCTCAAATAAGAAGGTTTATAATCATCTTTACAATTTCCATAGCTAAATCTATATTCATTATTGCCAGTAGGAAACCTAGAAGCATAAAGAAGATGAAAGGTAGAGTTGGCGTAGCCCATACATATTCTTCCATTTCTTCAGGCACAATCTCCTCTTCTTCCACTACTGTGCATTTTATTCTTAGTTTTAATATCTTCTTACCATCGTGCTTCTTTTCAATAATTATGTATTTATCTTTATTCATTAAAACCTCCTTCCCCCTTATCTTAATTGATGTAAATAATACTATCATCTTAGTTAGAGTACCCGCTTGATACCCTTCAAATAGCCTTATGCCTCTACCTACACGTAAGTAAATGTTCCACATTAAAATTGGAAATATCGCTGAAATCGATAATATAACGCTATTTGTGAACGTTGTGATAGGTATTAAAATTATCTTGTACAACTTGCCTACTGAAATAGGATAGGCACATGCCAGAGCTATCAAAGCCTTAGCATCTGCACCTCCAAAAAGATTAAGGTAGAAAAGAAGAAACGCTATTGTAATAGAAGCAATAATCGAAAAGCACGTGGTGTATATCACCTCAATACCCCACCTCTGATAGTAATTAAGCTGTAGAAGTACATTTGCAGGTGCTCCCATGAAGATCATGATAAGCCACACCTTATTATTAATGGTCCTCTCCTTGATATCTCTCCAAGAGGCGTATCCTAGTAGGCATGTTATGAGGAGTATTATGTAGGATTCAAGGTAATTCAAGTGTTATCCCCATTTCCTGTTCGATAAATGTAATTATACTCTCTCTTAAAAATGAATAAGAGGATTTCCGATTATGAAAGTAAGATTTGGACCTGCTGGAAGGCCACTAGATTATAAAGGCCCTACTGAAGGCATACCATATTACCTTCGTACAGTAGAGAATCTAGATGCATTTGAATACCAAGCAGTTAGAGGAGTGCGTATTAAACAGAATAGAGCACAATTATTAGGTGAAGAAGCTTCTAAGTATGATATACGCCTTTCTCTTCATGCACCCTACGCTATTAACTTTTCTTCAAAAAAGCCATCTATAATTGAGGCTAGTAAGAAGAGACTACTTCAGAGTGTGATAGCTGCGTCATGGATGAATGCCAAGGTAGTAGTCTTTCACCCAGGATATTATGGTGATCTAAGCCCCAATAAAGCAGTTAACACTTGTATTAAGGCTTTAAGAGAAGTAGTTGAAGAAATTAAAGCATTAGGTATTAAGGCCCCACTTCTCGGTCCTGAGACTATGGGTAAGTTAAGCCAATTAGGGAGTTTAACAGAAATAATCCTAATATGCCAAGAGGTTGATATGTGCATTCCTGTAATTGATTGGGCTCATATTCATGCACGGGAGAGAGGCTACTTAAGAGACAAAGATTCTTTTCTTAAAGTGATAAATCAAATCGAAAAAGAGCTTGGAAGTGACATAGCAAAGAATCTTCATACTCACTTTACTAAAGTAGAATTTAGTGATAAAGGTGAGCGTAAACATAGGACCCTTGATGAATTAAAGTATGGCCCCGATTTCAAGCCCCTAGCTGAATTAATTGTTGAACAGGATTTGTACATGACTATAATAAGCGAGAGTCCGCTTTTAGACAAGGATGCTATAAAGATGAAGAATATCTTTAAAGATATTATTAATACTTTTAAGCGTAAAGAACAGTATCAAATACGTTAAAGAGAGTTCCTTTTCTTCAGAACTTACGGTGATAGGGGTATCCATGGAAGAAAGCGACTTCACGGGACTTTTCCTTCAAGAAGTTAATAGTAAAAGAGATGAACTTATAAATTACTTCAAAGTAACTAGTAGCGATCCCAGTACTGTACCTGTAACCGAGTACATACAACGCAAACTTATTGAAGTTTGGAAAAGCCTATCTAGCGATTATATAGAGAAACTACGCGATGAAAAAGACAAGCTTAGAATAATCGCTGTTGATAGTAGCCTTTATGGAAGGTTTTATGCACAAGGTAAGGCTCTTTACATCATTAGAAGTGTTGCAGTCTCTAGACAGAAAAGCCTCAGGCACTTAATTATTGAATACGACACTTCAACTCACTCTAGAAATGTATCTCGAACAATGAAGTTATTAGCAGAGAGCTCTGAATACTTAGTCGCTCTTAAGGCTCTCTCTCAAATACCTAAAGAGGACCCTACAGTTATAGTGTTAGATGGTTCTCTCTATACACGTCTAATACATACGCCAATGGAGTTTAATGTAGATAGAAATAGAGATGCATATATTAAGGCCTTAAGTAGCTTCCTATTACTCTATGCTGAAGCTTCTTCTCGTGAAGTTCCAATAATAGGAATAGCTAAAGACAGCCTTTCAGAACATTTAAGAATAGTACTCATTAAAGAGGCCATTTCTGACATACTAGAAGTTCTAGTTGATAAAGGTATAAAAGTACCTAATAATACCATCAGAGAAACCTCCTCCATTGTAGAGTTTTTTAATTATTGTGAAAGGTTAGTGAGAAAGCTTGAGAATAGGTACAAAAAGCTAGAAGAAATAGCCTTATTAAGAAAGTTCATAGATGAGCTTAAACATAGACATAGCGATTATAATTTGCTTATGTCCTTTAATCTCCCTCCTGGCTTCTCTCTTCCATTATTAGTTGGTTGTATGAGAGGTAAATGTTATAGACGTATTAAAAAATTGAAGGAATACGGCATATTGAAGTTCGTCACTAAGATATGGAAGAATACCCTTAAGGAACTAGATGACTTTCATGCTAGAGAATTCATAGCTGAAGCTTCTAAATTATTATTAAATCTAATAAAGCTACCTCCATTATATGTGCTCTATATCCTACCTGAACAAAGAGCTCTTCCTCTTAGGATTGAGCTATTATTACCTAATACTATTAATGACATTTCATTCTTCTCATTTAGAAACGTTAGATTTACTTCACTTCCTTCTCAAGTTTTGGATATGGTGCTTAATGTGGTACTCAATAATTATGCTGATATGAGCGTTTATAACACTTGGTTATTTGCTGCTCACCGTATAGCGAAGATAAGTCTTAAAGAATTTCAGGCATATGAGGCTTACCTTCGCAATTTAGGTCTAGATTTAATACCAAGGAGGAGGATTTGGCTTGGTTGAGCCTATAGGTTATGTTATAGGAGAAAGCCAGCCTACTTCTTTCATGTTTGCTGTAACCCCAGAAAAAATCCCTCCTATACTTGAATATGTCTGTGTATATATAAGTGAGGATATCGATGGTACCCGAGTAAAAGTCCCTGTTCTAGCTCAAGTCCAGAAGATAGTTCAACGTAATCCTCTTCTAAGTGAACTTACCTCTAGTTATGCGATTGGACGTCTCGCTATTGATAGTTTAAAAGTACATCAAATTCTTGCTCAAGCAAGAGTTTTAGGATATCCTTATAAAGGTAATGTACTTCTTCCTCGTTATGCACCCATACCAGGTTCTCCTGTATTTAAAGCATCAAGTGATCTCCTTAGGCAGTTATACTATGTTAATAAGGATAGAGCCCTTCATATAGGATACTTAATGAATAGGTATGATGTTGAAGTTTATCTTGATCTACAAGGTTTTAGTCGCCATGTTGCTATCTTAGCTGCTACTGGAGCAGGTAAATCCCATACTGCTGGTGTAATAATTGAAGAATTGCTTAAGAAAGGAGCCACTATAGTTGCTATAGACCCTCATGGTGATTACTCTCATATGCATGAATCATTTAAAGGTGGTCTTCATCAATTCTCTGATAGAGTCACTATCCTTAGTGTAGGACCTTTCAGAAGTTTAGGTAAGCGATATTACATAAAGGTTAGTGATTTATCTGATGATGAAATAGCCTATATGGCTGGTATACCAAGTAAAGCAATTAACATCCGCAGTGTCTTAAGCATGGCTATTCAAAAACTAAGGATAATGCATGCAAAAGATAAAAGCTATGACTTAGATGACCTCCTTTCATTACTAGAATTATGGAGTAGTGGTGAAGTAGAGGATCAAATTAAGAAACGCCTTCCTAAGGATTTTGAGAAATCCTGTTTCAATGTCATTAAATATCTCGAACAATTAAAGAAACTTAGAGTTTTTGCTCGCTCCTCGTTACCATTAAAAGAGATATTAAGACCTATGCATCTCACAGTTCTTAATTTAACAGGCGTTCCCTTTGAAGCACAAGACATTGTCGTATATGATGTTTTGCGACGTATTTTCGAAGCACGGGTCAACTATGTTACAGGCTCTCAAGGACTATCTTATCCCTATCCTGTCTTCATAATTCTTGAAGAGGCTCACCGTTTTATTCCTCCGAAACAAATAAGATCTACCTACTCATCACGTATAATTAGAACTATAGCTTCTGAAGGACGAAAATTTGGGGCATATCTTATAGTAATATCTCAACGTCCCTCAAAAGTAGACTCTGATGTTCTCTCACAATGTCAAAGTCAAATAGTACTTAGGATAGTAAATCCTATAGACCAGCGCACGATAAGTGAATCTTCAGAAGCGTTCTCTGAACCACTACTTGAAAATCTTCCTGGACTTAATGTAGGCGAAGCCATTATCGTAGGACCCATTATAAAGACTCCAGTTATGGTTAAAGTAAGGCAAAGGATAACCAAGCATGGAGGAATGGATCTACCCGTAGTCGAGCTATTGAAAAGAGCGCGCGAAGAAGCTTTAAAAGAAATTGAGGAACTTAATGTACCTGAATACATATCTCGCCTTAGAAGAGAAATAAGTGGAGGCTATTAAATACTATGATAAAGTTCATTCATTTTGGGGATACGCACTTATCAAGAACCTACCCTTCCTCAATCGCAATAGAACGTGTACGAGCTTTTAATAGGGCCTTTCAATATGTAATAGATAAAGCGATAGAGTACGATGTAGATTTTATAATTCATTCGGGAGACCTATTTGATAAGCTAACACCTTGGCCTAGTGTCGTTAATTTCGTCAAAATGCAGTTAGTCAGACTTGATGAACATAATATTCCTCTCTTTATAATACGTGGCAATCATGATGGCGGTTTTGATAGTGAGGGAGTACTAAGGGGTTGCACATTAGATTTAGTCAAACATCCTAGAGTCTCTTCACTTAACTTCATAGATCCCGTCTATGATAGTATAAGTAAGAACCATCGCGCGACCCCAGGTTATCGAGATTATCTTGACTCTGTCAGATTAATTGGTATAGGGTACTTCGGTCATAACACTGACAAATACTTCAGAAGATATGTTCCTAAAGCTCTAGAGAAGGATCTTGATGCCTACATTCTTCTATTGCATATATTCATAGAGGGGTTTACAGCTCATCCTCCTGGTGAACCCTATTTACCTTTAAGTATGTTTGAAGATATGCCCTTTACATATATTGCTGTAGGTCATGATCATGAACTACGGAATCCCCTATCTCTTAGAAAAGGACGTTATATAGCCTGCTCTGGCTCTTCTGAGAAGTGGGACTTTTATGAGAGCGATGAAAAAGCATTCTTTATAGTTACATTAAAGGGAAATAAAGTAGTTAGTATAAATACTGAGAGGATTCCTAGTGAATATCTCATTAAAGTAATAACTGTTGAAAGTCCTTATCCCCAATCTCCTGAATGGTTTGCCAAAAGGGCTATTGAGGAATTATTATCTCTTGCAAAAACAAGCGATAAAAGGCTCATTTTAAGAATAAAGTTTAAAGGAGAATTATCTAAGGGGACTCCTTCAGATATTCCAATAGAACTCATAAACAAATATGCTATGAGATTAAGGAAAGCAGGAAAGCTACTATATCTCGATATTTCTCCACCTGACCTCAACATAAAGCTTGAAGATATTAGAATAAAATCTGAAGGTATCGATATACGTGAGATGATGCTCGAAATCTTGAAAAATGAAGAGCTTGCTAGTAGGGCATATGAAATATTCGAGTACACTAGAGGTTTATTTAAAGATGATGATAACCTAACGAGAGACGGAAATCTAAAGGAACAAGCATTAAGGAGGTTAAGAGAGAAAATATTACGTCTATGGAATTTACAAATTACAACCACTTTTTAGCCTAAATCTGGTGATATTTATGATAATCAAGTTAATCCTTGAGAACTTTAAGAGATACAGAGGTAAACATGAAATAGAGTTTAAAAAAGGGCTAAATCTGATACAAGGGCATAATGATGCTGGTAAAAGCTCTCTTTTTCATGCAATTTCTTATGCTTTTTTCAATCAGACTCCAAGTTTAGGGACTGCAACATATCCACTAGTCACCATAGGAGAGAAAAGAATGAGCGTTACTGTAGAGTTCATAGATCCGCGCACTGGAGATCTGTTTAGATTAACAAGATATCGGCGTGCCTCTAAGTTTACCTCCTCTGGTTTTAGACTTCAGAAGTATGACTCAAGTGCTGGCTGGTTAACACTCCTCTCTTCTGAGACAGGAAGTAAAGAGAAGGATCTTAGATTAAAGCTCACAGAAATCCTAGGTATTGACAAGAAACTCTTCTTCAATGTGATATATTCAGAACAAAAAGAATTCGTTCGTTTAATTCGAGGAGGGAGTGATGTTAAGAGAACTCTAGATTCTGTTATAGGTCTAAGCGCGATAACTTCTGCCAGAAGATGTATAGGTGAGATACTACGTAGCTTAAGAGTAAGAGCTCAATATTTTACTGATTTAGAGTCAAGAGTTAATGAACTTTCAGAAATTGAAGCTCGCTTTCAAAATGAGCTAAAAAAAGTAAGTGAAGAAATAATAACATTAGAAGATAATCATAAAAGAATATTAAAAAAGTTAAAAGATTTGGAGAAAGATAAAAAATATCTGGATAAAGTTAGAGAATTGTTGAATAATATCAAAGAAATACAAGTTGAATTAGAGCGTATTAACGCAAGAGTGTCTCATGCTAAAGAAGAATACGAATTTATGTTGAAGCCATGGGGCTCTCTTACTTCATTAAAAGCCCTATTAATGGAAGCAAAGAAGGAGCTAGAAGAGTATGAAAAAGAAGCTGAGACCCTAAATAAAAAACTAGAAGAAATAGATAACCTAAAGTCAGACATCCTCAGAAAAATAGGCTATGTTGAGGATACTCTTAAAATACGCTTAAAAGTCTCTAAAAGGGCCAAATGCCCCACATGCGGACAACCAATAGATCCGAATCTTATACAGCGGGAGATTATACGTCTCGAATCTGAGTACTCAAGACTTAAGAATGAGCTCGAGACTATCGTCCAGCAGAGATCATCTATCGAAGAAAAATTAACTCAGCTTAAAAGGACTCGTGAAGAGAAAATAAAGCAAATTCAGCGATATTCTCAGCATTTAGAGAGTCTACAACGACAGTTAAGTCTTATAAGATCGCTTGAAGAAAGCAAAATGAACCTTACCAAGAGATTAAATGCTTCTATAGCTAATTTTAAAGAGAGCCTAAGGAATTACATTTCAATATACTTGCCTCAAGTACGCCTAGATGTTGATAGTATTAGTGACGTAGAAGAGGCTTCTTCCTTAATTTCTAAGATCTATGAAGAGCTATGGAGTGAGTACAGCAAAGCTAAAGCTCTTTCTGAATCTACGATAGCAAAAATAAAGTCGTTGTTAAACCAAAGAAAATCAATATTAACCAACATAAATGACATAAGGAAGCGTTTAGAACATTACAAGGAAGAACTTCAAAACGCTAAGAAAATCAACAAAGCTATAGAAGAGCTTACTCACATTGAGAAATGTTTTGAGAAGTTAGAAAATGAACTAAGGAAGAAAGTCTTACAGATCATCGCTTCAAAAACATTTTTCTGGTATAAACAGTTAGTTAGCGACCCCTTATATTTAAGCGTTGAAATAGACCCTGAAACTTATGAGTTAAAAGCTCAGCCATTAGGATTCCCAGAAGCACAGCCAGTAAAGAGCTTTAGTGGAGGCGGGCATGAAACACTCTTTGCATTAGCTTTTAGACTAGCTTTAGCTGAGATAATAGGCTTCAACAATTTCTTAATGTTTGATGAACCTACTGATGCAACGGATTCTGATAATAGAGATACCATAATAGAAGCGCTACATAGAGCTTCGAGGAGATTCAGACAGATATTGCTAATAACTCACCATGGTATAGGTAAAGAAGTTTCAGCTCATATTATTCATGTAAGATTCGACAAAATGAAAGATAGTTCCTGTATAGAAACTACGCCTTAAGAATCATACTTCCTCCGCGTTCTTTCTAGCTAGAACTTTATATCTCCTTTCCACTTCTTTCTTTGTAACTGGGAACTCAGGTCCGCAATATTCCACTTTTATGGAAGCAACTGCTGAGGCATAGAGACATGCTGTAAGTATATCTCTTCCTTCGAGCATCTTAGCAATAAAAGCACCAGCATATACATCTCCCGCACCAGTAGGATCTATAGCAGTTGTCTTATATGCTGGTATTTTATAAAAGTGCTCTCCATTATATACGACAGAACCTCTTTCAGCTAAAGTAACTATTCCCACTTCCGCTCCCCATGAAACTAATTCTTTTACAGAATCAAAAGGATCCTTGATTCCTGTAATAGTCCAACTTTCAATTTCATTAGGCTTTATATAATGTACCATTTTTGCAATTTTACGCATATGATCTCTATTACATACATGTTCTATCTTTCCTCTTTTTATCACTCTTGTAAGTCCCTGCGGGTCTAAGAAGATTTTTGCATTAGTGCTATTAGCAAGATACTCTATAAGATCAAGGTCTATTTCATTAAGAATTGGGCCTAATAGTATATATCTTACATTTAAGTACTCATCCGGTATTTCACATTGAGTTATCTTGCCTGCTATGCCGAGGATATGTAATTCTCTATTACCCTTATCATCATAGATAAGCTCAAACCCTCCTGTTTCCATGGAAGTGATTATTGTAAAATTCATAATACCATATTCTCTTATCTCTCTTCGAAACCTGTTCATGAAGTCCTTACCAAGAGAACCTACTAAAGCTAATTTCTTGAACCCTAATCTTCTTAAAGTAAGAAGTGCATTCACACTACATCCTGATAATATCCTACCCTTGCTCTTAACGAGAGGAGTTATTATAACATCATAAACAGGATTCCCTATAGCTAACACATCATATATCATGTTTTTGCATGCCTCCTTGTATACATTAATCGTTGAATAACTGTTATATGGCTTAAGATACCAACTATTATAAAAGTAATATTCATTATTTCTCTGGCATGCTCCCTTATGAAGTAGCCTATTAGGGAACCTATTATTATTGATAATAACTTCTCCTGTCGCTCAGCTATTCCTACAGTACAACTCTCAAGACCACCGATGGATTCTGCTTTAGCTCTTGTGAAGCTAGCCATTATCATTCCAAACAACGTAAAAACCATCCAATACCAACTAACGTATCCTCCTAACGCTATACCTAGAAGAATAAAAAACTCTGCATATCTATCCATTACATGATCTAATACACCTCCAAATCTTGAGGTCTTTCCGCTCGCTCTTGCTATGCTACCATCAAGCATATCCGTAAATCCCACTAGTAGAATCGCTAAGGCCCCTAAAAGAAGATCGTATTTCGCATAGAGATAGCAACAAATAATACTACTAAGTAAGCTAATTCCTGTCATTTGATTAGGAGTAATTCCAGCTCTAGCTAATATTGATCCAACTGGTAACATGATTCTCTCATAGTGAGCCCTCAATCTGCCTAACAATTTTCATCCCCCCTAAGAGGAAATTCAATATTGCAATACATTCACTTGCTAAATATCGTTTCCTACCCAAGCTAAGCATGTCTAATTTCATTGCTCTCAATTCATTCTCCTCCTCTTTAGGAATACCATAAGGTCCACCGATGACGAACGCTATTCTCCTTTCTTGTAGTATACCATTCTTTAACATCTCCCTCCATGTCTTCCCCTCTTCATGTAGTACTATGACCCTATATTCCTGGTTAATAAGAGTATCAATAAAGCTACAGAGACCCTTATAGGGTAATATCTTAATTAACTTAGGCTCTTTTAGTAACAATCTGGCTATTTCCAATTCGCTATCTGGTACTATCTTTAGGTCATTATTTTCTACGTTTAAGCTAAGCACTTCACCTTTACCTATCACTAGATAAACGTTGATATTTTTCCTTATGATACCATTTCTTCCTCTTAATGACGCTAATATACATCTACAAGCAACATCTAATCTTCTTCCACTTCCAGCTAAATCCCTTAGTTTAATCATCCTCTTATCTAAGAGGACTGTAGGTATTCTAATTATGTATGCTATCTCTCTTGAAAAATACCTCATAAAGACCTTCTGCGTACAGGCTCCCTTAATTTACGTTCCTCCTCAGATCTTATGCGAATTATACCATAATGTATAGCACACCTAATACAGTAACTCTTAGTAACTCTGTATCTCGGTATTATTGCTCCCTTAGCTTTAAGTTCTCTCGCTAACTGAGGATCTACAGGAGTAGACCATGTAGTTACTCTAACTGCTTTAGAACGAGGAATGAGCGCACCACATTTATCACACTGAACATAAGGCTCCTTTCCTTTATCTCCTTTCTTTCTTCCTCTTGATTTCCTCTTTTTAGGCATTTTTCATACCTCCATTATATTACTTTGGAATATTCGTAGAGGCAGATATTAAGCTTATCTCTAAGTCATTAGAGTAACTTGTCCTATAGGCCCACTAACAACAATTATTGATCTTTGCTACGTAGTTCGTGGTTAAGAGGGAGTATCGTTAGTGAGTTATGAGGTATCTCTGAATCGCTAAACCTTAAATATGAGCGGGAGGCTACGAGTAACAGCTAATAGTAGGGCCGGTAGCTCAACCAGGTAGAGCATTGAGCTCTTAACCGCAATAAAGAGCTGTGAGCTCATGGGGAGCAAATCCGGAGGGATCTAGGGTTCAAATCCTGTCTCTCCACTTTTAAAACAATATTTGGAGAAGAGACTGCTGCTGACGAAGGTTAATCTTAAGGGGACATTAAAACTATGCCCGGAATGTAATGGTTAAATTGACATCTCTCAAAGATGGAACGTTAAGGTGTAGCAATTATGGCTTTTATGGGTGATAAAGATGTTATCGTCTGCTCAACTTAATCTCGAGATGTGAGATTCTCAGGGTTATCCTGAGTGCCTTCGACCAGATACAACCCCAAGAGTAAATGAAGGAGGATAAGAACAAGGGAGATGAAAAACTATAAAAACATAATAGAATGCTGCAAAACCTAACCCCCATCCTTCATACCTTCACTGAGGGGATCCTTGCAGTTTCGCACGACGTACTATGTATCTTCCTCTAGGTTCCGTTTCAAAATCTACTTCGAAGAAATTAAGTTTTCTACTTTGCTTGAGCTCTATATGCTTTAATGTGACGAACTTAGGCGGCGGAACTGGTTTTAGGAGAGGATTAGGGCAAGGACCCTTTGCTGGACGAGCTTCTGAGCCTTCGACCACTAAGGGTACGCTAGCTCTTACCCTACAAGTTCCACCAATAGTTGAATATATTACAGCTTCCTCTAACTCACCGTCACGCCACCATATGTCGACTATGAAGCCTCCTCTTGCTCTCAAGCCTTTAACGTATCCATTCTTCCAAGCTCTGGGAAGAGCTGGTAAGAGATGTATGGCTCCATCATGACTTTGAAGGAGCATCTCTGCAATGCCAGCACAACCTCCGAGGTTCCCATCTATCTGGAATATCCCAGGCGGATGTAAATCCAATAGGTTCGGAAGGGTGAAATGTCGTAAGAGTTCAAGTATATGTCTGTAGGCTTCGTCTCCATCAAAAAGGCGGGCAAAGAAGTTTACGATCCATGCTCTACTCCAACCTGTACTGCCACCCCCATGAGCTATCCTATGCTTAAGGGATCTTAATGCTGCATTAGCTAGTTGAGGGGTTCTTAAGGGAGATATATGCCTCCCAGGATGAAGTCCGAAGAGATGTGACATATGCCTATGCCCTGGCTCAGGCTCCTCGAACTCCTCAGGCCATTCGAGGAGCCTTCCGTCTGAGCCTATTTTCAGGGGAGCTAAGCGGTCTAAAGCCCTCTTTACGAGTTCTACTAGACCGTCATTTATCTGGAGGATTCGGTTTGCTTCGATGAAGGCTGAGAAGAGCTCATGCGTTATCTCGAGATCCATTGTAGGACCCATTGAAAGGCTAGCTATGGTTCCGTCCTTAGTTTTGAAGCGATTTTCTGGCGAGTTTGAGGGGCCTGTAACTAGATATCCCGTCCTAGGATCCTCTACGAGGTAGCATAGCAGGAATTCTACAGCCTCTCTCATTATGGGATATGCCTTCTCCAGGAGGAATCCCTTGTCGCCCGTAAATAGGAAGTGTTCCCATAGGTGGAGGCACAACCATGCGGCACCCATAGCCCACATCCCCCATACTGGCTGGCCTATAGGGCTCGTGAAGTGCCATGCGTCGCTCGTATGATGCGCTACAAAACCTCGACAGTTGTAAACCCTGCGGGCTGTCTTCCTTCCCCTCTCTCTTAGAGCGTCTAAAAACTCGAAGAGAGGTTGATGGCACTCCGAGAGGTTACAGACTTCTGCTGGCCAGTAGTTCATCTGAAGGTTTATGTTCATGTGATAGTCTGCGTTCCATGGAGGATCGAAGCCATCAGCCCATAAACCCTGAAGGTTGGCAGGCATGCTTCCTGGCCTCGAGGAGGAGATTAAGAGGTAACGACCGAACTGAAAGTAGAGAGCTATGAGGTGGAGATCTTCTTCGCCCCCTTTGATTCTTTCCAACCTCTCATCTGTAGGCAAATCCATTAGCCTCGGGTTACCGCCGAGGTCAATGTCAACTCTCCTAAACAGCTTCCTGTGAGCTTTAAGGTGTGCCATCCTAAGCTCTTCATAGGGCTTCATGCTTGCATTCTCGATCCAGTATCTACACTTATCACCTGGATCGTCACCCCAATAATCAGTTGCCGCTGCTAGCAGAAGAGTAGCGTTTTTAGCCTTCTTCACTACTAACGTATTCTCCTTAGATGTTACTATACCATCTGTAACTATTCTTAGCCAAGATTCAAAGCGTACTCCAGCCTTATGGCAGGGACATATAGCTTTTCCGTGCATAGTGAGGGTATTAGGTGGAATAACGATAGATTTCGTGCTCTTATCGCGCTTTAAGCGGACTGAAAAAGAGAGGACCGGTTTACTGGCCTCCAATCTTATTACGAGAACTTGGTCTACAGCGCTGGAAAAGACCTCTCGATAGAAAAAGGTGTCATCTACGCAGTACTTCACCTTAACAATACCCTCGTCTAGATCCAATGATCTCTCATATCTCGTGACTCTCGAAGGCTCCACACTAAAGGCTATCTCAATATCCCCTAGCATCTGATAGGTATGAGCACCCCGTGGAAGCCGTATTCCCATGACTTTCTCTGTTATAAGCTTCTCGGCCTCTGCGTACTTCCCTTCAAATAGCAATTTCCTCGCCTCAAGGAGGTATCTCCATGCCTCAGGCTTTTCCCTTTCAAAAGGACAACCTGTCCAGAGGCTATCCTCGTTAACTTGGATTCTCTCCCTTGTAATACCGCCGAAGACCATTGCTCCTAGACGGCCGTTACCCACAGGTAAAGCCTCTTCCCACCTCTTAGCAGGTTCCCTAAACCAGATAACCCACTTGCCTTTAGGCACATGCTACCTACGCGGTAAGGATACTTAAGGGTTATCTACTCCAGAAGTGCTAGTTCTAGGTATGCTAGTAGCCAGAACTAGGGGAGAGTCCTCGTGTTTAATGTTAGTACGACAGTATTTCTCCTCAACTAAGAGCGATAATATAGTTTCATTAACTAGTTATAATGGACTATATAACAAGCTCTTGAGGGCTTCTACAATCTTGAAGTAATCCATTTACGAGCATTTGCACATTGAAATATTACATCGCTCTTTAATCTACGAGTCGCTCCTCCTAATGAGTAATTAATGTTACGAGCATCTCCCTATGGTTCCTTTAAATCTAGATTCAAGAACTGGACTTCCCTTCGTGAGGATATGAGAAAAACGCATAATACTTGTAAAGGAAAACCGTCATTAGGAAAGAGAATGGTCACATAGAATGGATAGATAAATGGAAGGCAGAAGATCCCATCCGGTCAAGAGCCCACATTTGATCCTAGGAGTGGCCTCGTATGGGTATGTAAGCCCATGTGTGAGGAGAACTTGGTTGCTTACGACAGGTAAGCTCGATGTACGTGAGCAAGGTAATCCATGAATGAGCTTTAATGATCCCATCCTCACCACGAACCCTTATATATATTAGTTAAAAAGATATCGGGGGATATCACATATGTTGACAGGGGATGTATTCGTTGATACTTCTGCTTTAATTGGAGTCCTTGATAAAAGGATTTATGGGCAGTTCGTCGAGCACCTCGGTAGGTGCATTTACGGTGGGATTTGGGTCGGCGAGAAATCCAAAATATCTAATGTGAAGGGATTTAGAAAAGACGTGCTAGATGCTATTAAGGCGATAGAGCCTCCTATAGTACGGTGGCCGGGTGGCAATTTCTCCTCGGCATATCACTGGGAGGATGGTATCGGCCCGAGGGAGTCTAGACCTAGGAGGTTCGATATGGCATGGGGAGCTGAAGAGCCTAATGAATTCGGAACCGATGAGTTCGTGGAATGGTGTAGGATGGTGGGCACTGAACCCTTCATAGTAGTAAACGCCGGGAACGGTACTCCAGAGGAGGCAGCTAGATGGGTCGAGTATTGTAATTCCTCGGGAGGCACGCATTATGCTCTATTGAGAAGGAGATATGGCCATCCTGAACCATATAACGTCAGGCTATGGGGCATAGGTAATGAACTATATGGCAGGTGGCAGGTGGGCTTCTGTGTGGATGGCATGGAATGCGCTAGGAGAACATTGGAATTTGCTAACGAGATGAGAAAAGTGGATCCCCGCATAGAATTAGTGGGTGTGGGATGTGAGGATCCAGAGTGGAACCTGAGCATGGTGAAGGTCGCAGGGGAGTATATCGACTACCTCTCCATTCACACGTATATAGAGGGCGATAGGCCCTATAGGGAGTTAGTAGCCGCACCCATGGACATTGAGAACAAGTTAAGGGGGATCTATTACCTCATAGAGTGCGCTAGAAGGAAATGGAAGGTGAAGAGGAGGATTAGGATAGCCTTCGATGAGTGGAATGTGTGGTATCCCGAGGCCAAGCCCCCACTACATGAGCAGGTCACACGAGTTAAGGATGCTATTTTTACCGCGCTCGTCCTTAACGCGCTTCAAAGGCTTTGTAACGAGGTAGCTATAGCTTGCTTCGCTCAAACAGTGAACGTACTACCTCTAATAATGACCAGGGATGATGGAGCCATGTTCGTAAACCCGCAATATCTAGTATTCAAGTTATATGCTGAGGGAGCGAAGGGGAACGTAGTGCGCGCAACAGCGATTGCACCGGCATACTACTCTAAATCGCTCGGGAAGTACATATGCCTTCTAGATGTCTCAGCAATCATATCTAAGACCAATAATGAGCTAAATCTCTTCATAGTCAATAGGCATGAAGATGAGGGCTTCGAATGTAAACTTCATATCCGTGGCTTCTCCCCATCGCTTATAGAGCATAACTACATCGCTGGTGACTCCATAGATGACATGAACAGCTTTGACGAGCCTAATAGAGTTTCAATAGAAAGGAGAAGGCTTAAGTTCAGTGATGGAGCTTCGATCGAGATCCCTCCTCACTCCGTGAACTTGATGAGGCTAAGGTAGACAAGAACAATAAACAGTGATCAGGCAAGTCACTTAACCTATATATCCTCTCTCTAAGATCCACGACTTCGAAATAATCCAAGAACTCAGAGCTAAGGCTTAGGTAGAAGAGTGTGTCCCAGCCTCCTAACAACCTCTCGCCATCATAAAGTATTATCACTATACATGAGTCGAGATCCCATGTGACCAATTTAACAATACCGTAACCGACCTTATACTCGCCTATATTGACCGTGACGCATCCATCTCTATCCGTGATCCTATTTGCGGTCATAAGCCTAAGGTGTATACAGGATCATATTTGGGATAAGGATTAGCTTGCTCTTCTTCTGTTAGCTTTAGGTAATATAGTCTCCAATAAGCCCTACTTGGTCTTAACGCTTAGTTAGATACTCTTTTTTAAAGTAGAAGGTTAATACGTCTTAGCGATCCTAACTAACGTTAAAGCTCGTCTCCCACAATTTATGCACTTCTCTCCTCTATTACATGATGCATTTCTATCTAGAGGGATACCTAGTATACTTCCACCTACTTTCTCCTCCATTTCTTGACCACACTCATCATCATTACACCATGGAGCTAGTGCTATACCAAGTCCTTTCTCTATTATATTGTTCACCTCCTCAATAGTTGTAACCTTAAATTCTCTTGCTCTTAACCATTCCCAAGCTCTTCTTCTTAAGTTAGTATCTATTTCTCTCATGAGCTTAAATACCGTATCTACTACGATTTCTCTTCTAACTTTGACTCTTTCAAGTGTATCTCTTCGTGAGATAGTCACTACTTTTTCTTTAAGATCCTTTGGTCCTATCTCTATTCGGAGGGGTACACCCTTAAGTTCCCAATAGTAAAACTTTTCTCCGGGCGTAATGTCATCACGTTCATCGTAAGTAACCCGTATACCTGCCTTATAAAGCTCTTCATTTAGCTCTCTACAAGCATGGTTTACTTGCTCTTCATAACCCCTATAAGTTATTGGTATGATTACTACTTGCACTGGCGCTACATAGGATGGAAGAACTAATCCATGGTCATCACCATGAATAGCTATTAGAGCTGCTACTACCCTCTCTGAGATACCATAGCTAGTAGTGTAGACATATTCGTGAGTACCATTCGGCTTTAGGTATTTCACTTCAAAGGCTTTAGAGAAATTTTGACCTAGATTATGTACCGTTCCTATCTGTAGTACTCTTCCATCAGGTAATAGTGTATCAAAAGCTATTGTGTATATCGCTCCTGCAAATTTATCCCACTCAGGTCTTCGAGAGATCATGTAGGGGATTCCCAATTCATTGAAAAACTTCTTATATATTCCTATCGCTATCTGAACCTGCTTTTCAGCTTCTTCCATAGTAGTATGTGCTGTATGGGCTTCTTTAAATGTAGTAACTTCACGTACTCTAATCATCGGCTGTGTAGCCTTTGTTTCATATCTAAATACACTTACTACTTGATATATCTTAATAGGTAAGTCTGTATGAGCTTTTATCCATAATTTGAACATTTCCATTATAGCTGTTTCACTCGTAGGCCTCAAAGCTAGTTTTCTATCTAACTCCTCATCTCCTCCTCTAGTTACCCAGTAAACTTCACTCTCAAACTTAGCAATATGCTCAGATTCTTTCTTTAAAATATCTTCAGGGATTAGTAGAGGGAATAAGACTTCATCGTGTCCTGTTTCTTCGAGAAGTTTGCTTATTAATGATATTATCTTTCGTCTTATTTTTGCTCCATAGGGTGGCCATACTCCTACTCCTTTAATTGGATATCGATAATCATAAACTCCAGCTCTAAAAATTACATCTCTAAACCATTCTCTAAATTCCCTAGACCATCGTTCTCTACTTACGCTTACCAATTCTCTTCACCCAACCTCTTAGTCTATTATAACTCAAGAGGTTTATTAACTGTACCATGAAGTCTTTTAGACCTGACTTAAGTCCTTCACTCTCTATTACTTTAAGAATATGCTCCCAGTCGATACCGAAAATTATAGCGGAAATTATAATAAAACCTATAACTGAGACTAAAATTCCTATCTCTACGTTAGACTTTGTCACTATTATGTAATGTACTCTTCCTAAGACTGTAACGGTCAATGTAAGGATAGCTTTTCCAGTAGCACACGCTATAAAGTACTTTATTATATCGTATTGCATCATACCAAAGGGTATCAAAAATATATCATCAGGCATAGGTGTAGCTGCCACAATCAATATTATTAAAGCTCCATACTTCTTAAGTAATTTTCTCAATGCCATCATTCGCTTCCTTCTTTCTTCACCTATGATTTTACTACCTCCTAAACCTACTGCATAAGAGAGCATTTTACCTAGAGCAGCGCCAATACCTCCCGCTATACTAAGTACTATGATGTTAGTTTCGGGACTTTCTCCTATAAGGAAAAATGTTATAAGATATGGTACTGGCATGAAAAGAATCATATTAGAGACTATAGCTAAGATAAATGCTCCCAGATACCCATACCTTATTACTAGGTCATTGAGTACTTCCATTAACCATTGAATGTCCATTTATCCCTATCCTCATTTAAATATCTTCTAAAGTGTTAATGTTTCCAAATAATCGTAATATGAAATATATTAATTTATATAGGTGATACTCCCTCTCTAGATGGACACGTTCCTTGCAAAAATCAGAAAGCCAGTATGACTGACGGTAAAGGTCTCAGGCCTTGAAGCTCCCTTTTCTACTTTCCATTTACGCAAAGATGTTTCAAGAACCTCTATTTCCTGAAAGCTATTTGCTTTTAATACTTCTACGGTCTTAATTGCCTGTTCTATTGTTGGGCTGAAGCTCACGAAAACACCACTACCTTTAAGTGATTTCTTAGCATAAGGCACTACAAGCCAAGGAGTAGCCATATCTAGTATAATAGCGTCAACATCTTTTTCATCAATGCCTTTAGTTATATCTGCCTTCTTAAGAATTACGTACTCCCTTAATCCTAGTATTTCTAGATTCTTGGCTACTATTTTAAGCGACTCTTCATTAATATCGTAACTATAGACTTTACCTGTTGGTTTTACGAAATATGCTAATGCGCCAGTGAGTGCTCCACTTCCTGTACCTGCTTCCACGACTAAGCTACCCGGTCCTACACCTGAGTAAAGGATTATTAAAGCAATATCTTTAGGATATAGGATTTGTGTCCTTCTTGTAATCTTGAATATGTAGTCCTTTATCAAGGGTTTAAAGACGAAAAAACTTCTTGCCTATATTGCTAGTAACGGTATCTCCATATCTTAAACCTATAATATCGTCATGCTTAATGAATCCTTCATGAGTATGTAATATTCCTCCTTTCTTAACTCTTACTAGGAACTTTTTATTTGGTGCAAGATAGAGGATAACATAATCTCCTTCCTTAATTGTTTTCATGTTCCCTTTCCCCTAACTAGTTCCTTCAATTCTAAGACTTCTCTCCTTAATTCATCTATCTTCTTATCAATTTCTCTAAGTTTCATATTTAGTTGTATCAGTAATTGTATCATCGAGTTAACATCACGTACCGAAATTATATACAACACCTCCTGATATTTTGTAGCAAACTCTCGGGCTCAGACCTGGTGTCATATATCACTAATATCATCTACAATACCAACCTTCATCAACGCCCATTACTATAAAGTGTAGCCTTAAATTTATGTATTCCCTCTTTAAAAGACTCCCTATATGGAAAGAGTTACGATATTGATGTCAATAAAGCCCTACTTTGCAGAAAGGATATTAAAAGGAATAAAGAAATTCGAACTACGTAGAAAAGTAGGTGAGATCCCAGAAAGATCACGAATAGTTATCTATGCTTCATCGCCTCTAAAAGCTATAATTGGAGAATTTATAGCTGGACGAGTAATTGAGGGCGACCCTAATTTCATTTGGAATTTCGTAGCGCGTATTCCCAATTCTGGAATAGAGATTAAAGACTGGCCTTATATCAAAGGCGCTAAAACAGCATTAGCAATTGAAGTACTTGCTCCTAAACGTTATGACTATCCCCTTTCTTTAGAAGAGATACGCTCCCGAATACCTCACTTTCAGCCACCTATGAGTTATAAAAGAGTACGACCAGGAGAACCGCTATTTATAATACTCAATAAATTAAAGTAATATAATATTAATATGAAATTGTTCTAATGCAATTGCACCCTTATATCAGTATTATTTTCCCTATTCTTAGGGCGATTAATGAATCTTCAACTATTAGAAGAACTTTATACCTACTTAAATGGTAATACAGACGCTATTTCATTAGGAACATTAATTAAGCTAATCAATGCCGGGTACCTTCTTTTGGATTTCTCTAAGAAGATCAACGTAAATATAAAACTAAATAATGGCATTGTCATAAGAGATATAACTATTCCACTAGACTTAAGTAGCGAAGAGGGAAGGAATGACGCTTATAGAGTCATAAGGGTAATGATGTCTCACCTTAATAGCCTATCCCCAGTTGAGAAACGCATTTTTTGTATGCTTGCACGACGCTTAGGAGTTCCAATTCCTAGACTAAAGAAGAATAGCGATAATTATAGCGATCCTGCAGTTAAGAATTCCTTACCTCATACTAGTTTAAATTCAGATAATTTTTCAAATAAAGAGCCTAGTATCTATATTGATCTAGTATGACTATACCTTTTCCTGGTACTATATCAAACTCTAGTTCAAGCGGCTTAATGGGAGTCCATCTCATTTTCCTAATATGCATAACTCTTACATAGTCTCCATTTCTCTTTCTAAGTTGTAATAATATTACTCCTGCTGCTAGGAACTCTTCAACACCATAACGACTTAGAGCATTAGATCCTGTAGGTACCTCCGAAGTAACTATAGTCGTACAACCTACCTTTTCCTCAATTTCTATCATTAATCTTCTTACATATTCCCTCATCCAGCCCAATGTCTTTTCACTTAATATCAATGGCGCTATAGGATCTATTACTAATCTCTTAGCGTTAATTCTATCAGCTTCCTCCTTAATGTCTTTAACAATTGACGAGACTATAGCTTCCATATATTTGTTTTTAAACTTTTCAGGGAATTCTGAAAGTAATGTCATGATACTTAGCTTTCCTTCATCTACCAACTCTCGAAGATCCCATCCTAAGCTTTTAGCACCCCTTATTAGATCATCAATGCTCTCATCGACTAATACGTATATACCGTTCTCCTCTAATACTCTAGCTCCATGAATAAGATACTGGAGTCCAAAAATTGTTTTTCCAGTTCCTGTCTCTCCTGCAATGAGATAAGTTCTTCTTCTTATAAATCCTCCTTTAAGTATTCTATCAAGTTTTTCTATACCTGTAGGTACTCTCTCTAAACCTAACATAACATAGGGAGCTGTATCCACGATCTCACCTTATAAGCCTATATTATCTTCCTTATTCTTTTATCCTCCTCTAGAGTATGCCCTTATTGAAATCTTACTTTTCTCCCATAATTCCTTCATTAATAGATCACGAACGGCAATTCTAATAGCTTCACTTCTTGATGTAAATAGTCCTCTTTTTACTAACTCATCTAGAGCAGCTATATAATCTTCAGGCATTTTGACAGTGACGATCTTCATTAAACCACCGCCTAGAAGTATAGGATACTTTACATAAAAGCTTATCCAAACCCTGTGGATTATATTAAGAACACTATCCATATAGCTTCCTTGAGAAATAAAATTTCCTTAGGTTTTTAACGATCTTTAGCACTCTTCGATTATAGTCCCCTTCTTCCCTGTCCACCTAAGTTTGTATACCTTACTCTTTAATCCATATTCTTTGCTTCCCTTTATTGCTATATCCATATATTCAGGATTCTGTGTCGCTATTATCAGTTGTTTTATCCTTGTACTGCTTAATGTATCCATGAGAGCTTTTCTACATTCATAATCTATATTAGGTATGGGCTCATCAAGTAGTAGTACTCCTAAATTATGAGGTCTAAGCTTAGAGAGAGTTATTATAAATGTTAGTGCTACTAAAGCTTTTTGTCCATCACTTAATCTACTAAGAACTGGAACCCATGCTCCATCAGTAGTTCTATGAGCCATTATCTCATATATGCTTCTCTCATATCCTTCACTTGTTCTCTTTACCTCAACTCTAACATTTAAAGCGTCATAATCCTTATGTGGATAAATATTGGAAAAAACTTCGTTAAGTAGAGGAATAAATCTGGATAGCATTCTCTTTCTAAGCAAGCTTTGAGTACTTCTATAGGCGTATTTTATTCTCCTCAATTGTTCTAGTAACTCCTCTAGCTTCCTCATCTTAACCTTATACTTCTCTAGCTCATATTCTATCTTTTTAACTTCCTTTATTTTTCTCTCAAGCTCTTCTCTTTCCTTTATTAATTCCTTATATTTGCTATCGATAGCCCTTAATCTTAGATTTACCTCTTCTAGCCTCTGTATGGTTCTCTTGACTTCACTTGGATCGTAACCAAGTGAAGCTATTTCAGATTTAAGAGCTTTCAGTTTTCTTTCATATTCCTTTAAGCTCTTTGCTTTTTGGAGCAATGAACTCATATTCTCTAATTGTCTCATAGACTTATTAGCTTCCGTAAGGAACTTAGTTAGAACTCTTAGCTTTATCTGAACTTCGTTTATTATATCATTTAACTCGTCTAATTTCCTCTTCTCCTCTTCTATCTGTTTCTCGAGCTCCTCTAATCTTACCTTTTTATCTTCTAAGTCCACTACTTTTACTTCTAAATCAAGGAGTTCTCGGAGGATATTTTTTAACTTTGTTAACTGTTTCTCCTTCTTAGGAATACTTCTTACTCTCTCCTCTTCTTCACCAATAATTTTATTTATCCTTTCCTTAAGGGTTCTTACATATCCTTCATTTAATTCTCTTAAGCATACAGGACACTCTGTCTTCTTCATTCTCTCTAAAATCCCTAATGTACGACTAAGTACTCTAAGTAAAGCTTGTTCATACTCGTACTCATGTCTAGTTCTCTCTAGTTCTTCTTCTAATTCTTCTACTCGTCTTGTAATATCCTTTCTACTACCATATTTCTTTAATATGTACTCGTATCTCTCTCTGACTTCCTCCTTTTCAAGAACTTCGCTCTCTAATCTTTCATAAATTCCTCTTAAAGCCTCATAGCGCATCTTAATTTCTCTTACTTGTTCAGAAAGATCCATAAGTTCAAGGCGATATTCGTTTTCTATTTTCTCAAGCTTCTCTAAGGCCTTTCTAAGCGCTGGAATTATATTTAAAATATTTGTTTCATCTATAGTGGCTCTCTCTATCTCTTCAGCTTCAGCACCTGCTAAGAACTGAATCATCTTAGAAAGTATGTCGTCCTTTAATTTCTCAGCTAAGACTACCACTCTGCTAGGAATGACATCTATACTTGCTATATTTTTGACATCCTTTTTTATCTGTTCTACGATACCTTCAATTCTTGTAATTTCTCTTATGAGTCTAGAATAGCGTTCTTCTATTTCTCTCAATCTATCGTATTCCTTAGAATATACAATCTTCTCCTCTTGAAGTCTATTTCTTTCATACTCTATCTCTTTTAATTCCTTATCTATTTCCTTTAGCCTTTCTTCAATCTCTTCTCTCCTCTTTAGTAATGATATCTCTCTTTCCTTTCTCTCTATAAGTTCCTTTATCCTTTTTATTTCGTTCTCTACTTCTCTTAGTGGCATGAGTCTGAAAGCTTCTTCAAGTGAGGCTATTCCAAAAAGGCGATCTATAGCTTCGCTTCGTCTTATAGGCTGTCCATATATTAAAGCATCCAGGATTTCCCTTCTTATGAAAATGTATCTGTTAAATTCATCAAGTGTAATGCCACCTAAAATCTCTTTTAGCCTCTCTTCAACTTTCCTTGTTTCATTAGCTACCAATTCACCATTAATATAGAGTTCTACCTTAGGTCTTCCTTCTCGTTTACGTCTTCTAACTATTTCATATTCATTGCCATTTGAGTCTATTAGCTTAAGTCGAACAAAAATTTCGCGAGCAAAATCATTCACCAAGTCTTCAAGTCTTATGCTTTTTCTCTCTCTAACATCATATGTTGTACCATAAAGGGCATACTCTATAGCATCTAGAAATGAGCTTTTACCAGACCCAACACCTCCTATTAAAAGTACTATATCGTAATCTAGATCTACCTTAATCCTTTCATTAAACGCTCTAAATCCATACACCTCGACTTCTTTTATCCTTATGCTCATATTAACCTACATCCCTTCTTCTAATATTCTCCTAACTATCTCACGAATGTGTCTTCTTACTGCCACTATTCCCTCTTTTCGGAAAAGATTAAGGATCAATAATGCTTGCTCGTAGGTATTTTTATCTTTAAGTACTTCTTTGAGTACGTTTTCTAACTCTTTTTCCATATCTAGTTCGTTCTTCTCTTCCTTTATTCTCTTTTTCTGGATAGAATTTCTAGCCATGGATTATCCCTTAAATAAGAGGGTAGTTCCCTTTTTTCTTCCTCTTCTCTTTCTATTTCCTTCTTAGGAATTACTTCTTCATAAAGCTCTCTTCTCTCTCCTCTTAGCTCTCTCTCTATAACTTCAACTTCTCTTCTTAATCTTTCTATCTCCCTTGTTAGTCTATTTACTCTCTCCATGACATTATCAAGCTCATTTATCCTTCTCCTTAGGATTTCTATTTGTTCCTCTAGCTTATTTAGTGCTTTGATGTAGGTACTTGGCACGCCTTTGACACTCTTAGGTTTTGGTGGTAATACTTCTTTTACGTTTCCTTGCTCATCAACAAGGAGTAACCCTAATCCATTATCGGCTAGTACTTTCCCATCGATTATAACTCTAAAGCTTACAGGTGTTGCTAAGTACGCTTTATCAGCATATTCTCTAAATACAGCAACTTTCATTGCAGCATTCATTAATGCATTCCTATCCAGTATTCCTTCAATGACTTTTACTAATATAAGATTCTTTACATCAAGTACTGCTAAGTCTACTTCCTTAATGATATCCTCAGGTAGCTTAAGCTCCTCTATAGGTAATATTATACATCCTCTCTCTCGGAAATATCTCTTAAGTGAAAGTACTATTGACATGAACAGTCTCTCGTTATGGAATTATTGTTCCTCTTTATTAATGAAGTTTTAGCCATCCTTCCATACGATCCCAGTTCCACTCATACTCATCAGGTACGGCTACACTATAGACTATACATCCACGCCAAACACTATATTGAGGATCTTTAGTTAATGTAACTTTAACATTTCCTATGCCTTTTTCCTCCATCATTAGTCTAATCTTTGTTGCAGAGTCAACTGCTACATCTTCTACCCCTTTAGGAACCTTCCATGCAAAATTACCACCACTTAAAAGAACTTCTCTATAGAGGTAAGGTTGTAACTCAACAGGGCATCTTTGAACAGTCTCAATTATTGCATCAGCCATATCCGTTAATCCACTTATGACTCTATCCCCTATTTTAATATCTCTAGGTCTTGGCATCCCCCTCTTCCAGTAACTCTCAAAGATTTCATGAGTTGGATTGAATACATATTCTCCTATAAGGAATCTCATCCAAGAATTCTTCTCAAGATCTACTACTATCTTAGTTCCTGGAACCTTGAATATCGCTCTATACCTTTCATGTTCCTCTTTTGCTCTTCTTATAGCATCATCTAATGATCTAGGGACTAGCCCTATAGACTCTTTAACCATCCTTACTAATTTCTCCTCTTGAGCTAAGTCTCCGTATCCTAAGTCCTTAAGTATCTCTGCAGTTATTATGTTCGCGTCATTTCCACCTCTATTTAAGGTAAGAATAGCTCTACGAATTGGATACCTTGATATGGGGCTTATTTGAGTATTACCATGCCCCGACTCTAAAACTACACAAGTAGGTTTCTTTTGGGCTATTGCTACAGCAAGAGGCTGAGGTATTATGGTCACAGCTTTTATAAGTCCTGTCTCTTCATCTATTTTCTCATGAACCTCAAATATTCTCTCATACATATACTTTGGTGCTATTATAGATATGGCTGCAGTTACATAAAATCCATTAAAATCTGATGTTTTAGGCGTATATTTTTGTAGACCATACTTCGTTACTTCATATATGACTTCCCATGCCCTGTCGTCATTCTTATCAACAATTCCATTCCTCATAGGGTATATCATTCTTTGAGCTAAATCCTCCCTAGCTTCTAGATAAAGAGGTATTTCTGGTCCTACTACTATCCTCTTAACTTCACCTGTTATTCTGTACATGATAGACGATGTATCAGGCATATAGCCTCTGTTCTCTATTATATCTGGAGCCTCTCCTAATGTGATAGGGCCGAACTTAAAATCACTAGTACCGTAGTCCTCACCATAGGCATACTTCCTTCTATAAGCATCAATACTCATAATTTTCGCCTCTATATTATTTCAAGCTTAGCTTAACAAAAATCACTTATATTCCTACCGTTAACTATGTTCTAGTCACGATGGGGAAGTAGAAATAGTTATTTCTCTTCTCTCTCCCGATCTCCTATATATCAACTATGCGAAAAGCTGTTCTTCACCAGTAAAGTACCTCATCTGTGCTAACCTATCCATTACCTCTACGTACTCTCTTTCAAGCTTCCTTCTTTTCTCCTTGTATTCCTCTTCCTTTATTTTACCTTCTTTCTTTAAGTTTAATAATTTTATGAACTCTTCTTCGATCTCTTTCTTTCTTTGTTTAAGCTTCTGTACATACTTTTTAATTTCATCTATATCTGCAATACCCATTACATTCACCACTTGAATTTCCTTTAATAATGCTTAAAAGCTTGTCCTACTAATATCACATTAATATGGGTATCAAAATCCTATCCAGTCGTGATTTTATAATAAAACTTGAAAATGGAGATCAAATTCCGATAATTCTAGAGCGTTTTCGAGCACCTATTCTATTTGAAGAGATTATCCGTTCAATTCCAATACGTTCAAGGCTTTTTCTCTCTAGAGACCAAATGTTCGTTTATATACCGCTAGGCCTTAAGAAGAAGATAGGCATAGGAGGGCGAGATCTCTCTATTAAGAAAGGAGATGTTGGATTCATGGTTATTAATCAGAGTTTAATAATAGGTTTAAAAGATGGAAACATAGCCTATCCATTTCTTCTGATAGGTAAAGTGAAGAATCTTTCATCCTTAAAAGTGCTCGAAGGAATACAGAGTAGCATAAACGTCGAAATAAACATTCATGAAGCTTAACTTATAAGGCATAACCTTAGTATTTCTACTAGGGTGAATCTCGTGAGCGATATATTTGATGATTGGTTTAGGAGAATGCGAAAGTTCATGGAAGAAATGGATCGTATGTTTGATGAGCTCATTAGAGAAAGCTTTGGTTTTACTGAACGAAGGAGAAGACTTCCAGGCAAACCATTAGTATACGGTTTTTCGATAACATACACTCCTAATGGTAGGCCAATAATTAGAGAGTTTGGTAACATAAGACCTGGTCCTAGAGGACCCATAATAAGGGAGGAAACAGAACCTTTCGTCGATGTTATCAATGAACCAGATGTCGTTAAGGTAATAGCAGAACTACCTGGTGTAAGCAAAGAGGATATTGAGCTTCATGCTACTGAGAAACGATTAATCATTTCCGCTCAACATGATAGATGGAGATACTATAAAGAAGTAGATCTACCAGCTAAAGTTAAACCTGAAAGTGCTAAAGCTACCTATAAGAATGGCGTACTAGAAGTCGTCTTAGAAAAAGTTGAAAAAGAACCTAAAGAAAAAGGTTTTCGCGTTAAGATCGAATAGTAGATGTAAGAGTAAGGTTTAAATTTATAAATCGGCAAGATCTAAAGCAATAGAGAACACAAGGTGCAGAGGGGTATAATAGGATGTCAGCTCCTAAGGAGGGCGTAGTTCTTGTTGGAGCGAAGCCCACTATGAACTACGTATTAGCTACAGTAATACAGTTTAACCAAGGTGCAGAAAGAGTAATAATCAAAGCTCGAGGAAGAGCTATTTCTAAGGCTGTAGATACTGCTGAAATAACGCGTTTAAGATTTCTAGCTGGACAAGTAGAAGTACAAGAAGTACGTATTGGAACAGAGAAAGTAGGAGAACCTGGCAAAGAACGAAGTGTCTCAACAATAGAAATAGTGCTTGTCAGAAAAACTTAAAATAGTAAAATACCTTCTTGCTCTGCAAGCATTTTTTCCCTTCTATTCTTTAAATCCTACCCCCACATCTTCATCATTAGTACCCAAGTAAACCCTATAAGTCCAAATTCTAGAAGTAGCACTATTATTGTAATAATAGGATCTACCTCCCTCTTAGCGAAAGTTGTCTCGTAGAAAATCCACTCTAGAAATCCAACGAATACTCCGGCAAGGTAGATCGTTATAGCTTTAACCAAATTCTTCTGCTTAGGGACTTCCCAATCTTTACCAGTAGCTATAATTATAGGGATTATAACATAACCTAACGCTACTATGCCTACCCATAATAAATCCATAGGATTAAGAAATCCTTCGAGTCCTATCATTTTCACTCCTCCTCTAGCCTTATAAACTCGGGTCTCTTCTCTAATCTTATTATCGGTGCATGGAACCATCCCACTCTTGTACCTTTGGATATTTCAACTCTTTCTCCTCTCTCATCTACCTTTACGAGTATGTAATTACCATCTAACTCCCTATCGCCTATATAATAGTAGAAGAGTGGCACTCCGTAAAGATTGTAATAGTCTTTAAATATCATAAGAATTCCGTACACATTTCTATCTTTTTCTTTAAAGTGAAGCACATATGCTGGCTGTCCTAATGAGCAGAGATAAGCAGCTATCCTACCTAAATCCTTAAACTCCTTCACTTTAACAGTTCTTACAGGCTGTAACTCTATTCTCCTCATACAAGCCACCTTAAATTCGATCTCTTATTCTCATATAGATCACTCTTTAATTAGCATTATCTGAAATGATTTAGGGGTAAGAAGACATGAAGGTACTAATTATAGGAGATTTTCATATACCTACACGTGCCAAGATGCTTCATCCAGTTATTCGATATGAGATAGAGTCTCATACCTATGAGATGGTCTTTTGTACAGGCGATCTTACATCGCCCCAAGTACTAAAGTGGCTTAAAGGCCTTGCGCCTCAAGTTAAAGTAGTTAGAGGAAATATGGATTATCTAGCCTTACCTAAGCGAGAGTTAGTAAAGATATTTGATAAAAGAATTATAATTACTCATGGTAATGAAATTCGCCCACGAGGAAATAAAGCTAAACTTAAGGAGTTAGCAATTAGATTAAATGCGAATATGCTAATTCATGGACATACGCATGAACTTTCAATAGACTTTTACAAAAATGAAGGCTTACTATTACTTAATCCTGGGTCCGCTACCGGTGTATGGAGTGGGGGAGGCGGATCTCTTATACCTTCTTTCATTATACTGGAGTTCCTAAGTACAAACGAAGTAGTTGTAAATTCTTACGAGTTGAAGAGTGGTAGACTTCTTAGAACTTCGTCAATTTTTCGATACTAGGGAACATTTATCTATGACAGAGATACTCTTATAGTGAGTGGTGAGTCTCTATATGAGTACTATCTCTTTTAAGGCAACATTAGTTGGTAAAAACTTAGTATCTGATCCTTTTGGTGGTAAGAATGTTAAACTTGAGCTTGTTGAAGAGCGAGAAATGCCTATGCCTATACTTATTGAGGGACAGGGTTCTAGACAAGAGCTAGCAAGAGAGCTAGCCCCAATAGTTCGGCAAGTCGTGAGATCATTACCTTTTGCTAGATCAGGAAAAGTTAGTATTCCTCGTCTTACACTATGGCTTACGGAAGATGAATGGGAAAGATTAGAGCCAAAACCCGATATAGGAGATGAAGTTCTAGTAGTAGTAAAAGGTAGGAATATAGAAATACAAAAAATTTAGGTTTAATATTTCTTGATTCGTGTTTTCTTTAAGAGCTCTCTTAAAGAAATATCTTGATATCGACCATTAGGCAATTTTCTACGTACTATTATAGGAAGTACTCCCATCTCTAGTTCATAAAGTGCTATGTCTATTGGATCTTTTACATTTGGAGGGAGATCAATTAGTATGGGAGCTCCAAGTGATATTTGTAATGCTCTAGCCCCTACTATTCTTGCTAATTCATATCTTGTTAATTTTGGAGGTCCTATTATTCTTCTCTTATTATGTGAACTCTCCAGGCTTATAGCTCTCCTCCTCAAATTCTTTCTCCTTCCCTTTTCCTTCCTTCTCCTTCGGTGGTGCTGCTGCTATTATATCGTCGATCCTTAATATCATTATCGCTGCTTCAGTAGCGGACTTAATAGTCTGTTTCTTTACATTAGCTGGTTCTAAGACACTTAGGAGTGTCGTATCTTCAACTATCTTGCCACCTATTACGTCAACGCCTGCCCAAACTTTGCCCTTTTCATGTAGACTTCTCAACTCTACTATAGCATCTACGGGTTCAAGACCAGCACTTTGAGCAAGTATTATCGGTATTATTTCGAGCGCCTCAGCGAACTTCTGCATAGCTAATTGCACTTTACCTCTAAACTTCATCGCGTATTCTCTTACCTTTCTAGCAACTTCCATCTCTGGAGCTCCTCCACCACCTAAAATCTTACCTTCTTGTATTACATTCCTTACTACACATAAGGCATCGTGGAGAGCTCTTTCTGCTTCATCTACTACGTGTTCTGCACCACCTCTGATTAGTATGCTTACTGCTCTTGGGTTCTTACAGCCTTCAACAAACACCATGCGTTCTTCAGCTATTTTTCTTTCCTCAACTAGCTTAGCATAGCCTAAATCCTTCTCAGTAAGATCATCAACATTAGTAACTATCCTTGCTCCTGTTGCTCTTGCTAACTTCTCCATATCACTCTTCTTAACCCTCCTAACAGCTAAAATACCATGCTTAGCGAGATAATGTTGAGCCGCGTCGTCTATTCCTTTCTGGCAGAAGACAACATTAGCACCAACCTTCTTAATCTTCTCAACCATATCCCTAAGCATACGTTCTTGCTCTTCTAAGAAAGCACGCATTTGTTCAGGACTTCTTATTCTAATTTCTGCATCATATTCAGGCTTCTCAACTTCTAGTGGTGTGTTAAGTAATGCTATTTTTGCATCCTCAATCCTCTTAGGCATACCAGGATGAACAACTTCCTTGTCAAGCACGATTCCTTTAATTAACTGTGTTTCACTAAGTGATTCGCCCTTCTTCTTTTCAATCTTAACATTATCTATATCTACTACCCATTTATCTCCACGCTTCTCAGCTACGTTTAAAGCGGCTTCTACTGCTAGCTCTGCTAGGAAGTCCTTATATTCAGCTACAGCCTTACTACCTAGAGATGTCATTGCCACTTTCTTCAGTACATCTTTATTCAGAGGATCTACTTTTATTGCGATCTCATCTATTATGCCAAGAGAATATTCCATAGCTTTCTCAAAGCCTTCTATAACTATTGAAGGATGAATCTCTTGGTCAAGAAGTTCTGCAGCATGCTTTAGTAGTTCGCCTGCAAGTATTACTACTGTTGTTGTACCATCGCCTACCTCATCATCCTGAGCCTTAGCGACTTCAACCATCATTTTAGCTGCTGGATGCTGAACTTCCATCTCTTTAAGTATTGTTGCTCCATCACCTGTTATGGTAACATCACCAAAACTATCGACTAGCATTTTGTCCATTCCTCTAGGTCCTAAGGAGGTCATTACTGCTTCTGCTAATGCTCTAGCTGCTAGTATATTTGCTCTACGTGCATCTCTTCCAGTAGTTCTCTGTGTTCCCTCTTTGAGTATTAAAACTGGTATTCCTACAGTCTTCTCAGACATTGATAACCCCCCAATAAGGTGTGATACTGCGTGCTCATGTTACTTGCACTTCTATATAAATATTTTCATATGATCTACTATGTTCTTCTTCTGGCCTCTAATATGAAAATCAGGAACGATATTACTGTCCCTAAATGGAATACTAATAGCTCAAAATCTAATGCGAATAAAGGTCTACTAAAGAGTATCCTATTCATTAGTAGGAAACAACTTATAGTGAGTAATAATAAAAATGATATTAATGCAGAGAGGAGATCTTCCCTCATTACGAGAATTATGGATATAAGAGATAGCAATTAAATCTTTCCTTTACTATTAGGTAAACCCAGTACAGTCAAGCCTATAGGAGTCTGAGAAAATGAATGATGATAAAAAAATGTCTGAGATAGCGTATATAGTCATTTTTGGAGTGCTCGCTATATTTGTTCCAAGAGCTTTGCTACCCTTCCTTCTTAATACAGAAGTCCCACTAGCAGTAATAGAAAGTGGCAGTATGGAACCAACTATTCACGTAGGGGACTTAGTTATAATAAAGGGGACTTCGCCTAGGGAAATAAAAACAGGAGATATAATAGTATTCAGAGCTCGTTTTCTAGATGGAAGCCTAACAGTACATCGTGTAATTCAGGTAGTTAAAATCGGTAATAAGATATTTTATAGAACCAAAGGTGATGCTAATATCTTTCCTGATCCTGCAATCTATAATGGTATAGGAAGTGTTTCTGAAAGCGATATTGTTGGTATTGTTGTTGCTAGGATCCCGCTAGTTGGCTATATTACGCTAGTATTTACCAAACTTTTACCACATATATGATACTCCTATAACTTTACCTTGAAGGACAAATACCCTTTAAATATACCTTTATACATTTTCAATCTTAAGGTGATCATTTATGCGTACGCGTAAGAAGCCGTCATATAAGATTGAAAATGTAGTAGCATCTGTAAATTTGCATCAGAAGATCGATCTAAATGCTATAGCTGAAAACGTTCCTAATGCTGAATATAACCCAGAACAGCTAGGCCAATAAGGCCTAGCTCTGAGAGTTCCCAGGTTTAGTATTCAGACTATCGAAACCTAAAACAGCTACTTTGATATTTAGCTCTGGGAAGATGGTTTGTACAGGAGCAAAGTCTGAAAAGCAAGTATATAAGACTGTTAAGTCGATAATCCGTACTTTGAAAAAGTATGGTATAGTTATCGAGAAAGAGCCTGAGATAACAATTCAAAATGTTGTAGCTTCAGGTAATCTTCACGCTGAAGTAAATCTGGAAAAAGTAGCTTATCTCCTTGAAAATAGCATGTACGAACCAGAACAATTCCCTGGTCTCATATATCGTATGGATGACCCTAGAGTAGTTCTTCTGATCTTTAGTAGCGGTAAATTAGTATGTACTGGTGCTAAGCGGGAAGAAGAAGTTAAAAGAGCCGTAGGTAAGATGTATGAGAAGCTAAGGAACCTGGGTGTCCTATATGAAGAATAAGGTGCCTACAGAGCGAAAAGCTGAATTAAATACTCCTCTAGGCAAAATTGTAATACGTAAATTCATACCTTCAGACTTGGAAGCTGTTATTAAAATTAATAGAAGCTGTCTACCTGAGAATTATCCTCCATACTTTTTTATGCAACATTATAGAGAGTTTCCTGAAGCATTCCTTGTAGCAGAACTCAATGGTGAAGTAGTGGGATACGTCATGTGCCGAGTCGAATATGGAATCTCTAATCTGAAACCATCTCTCTCCAAAAAAGGGCATATAATTAGCATTGCTGTAGTACCTGAGGTACGTAGAAAAAAAGTGGGAGAAACTTTAATGAAACTAGCTATGCAAGCTCTAAGAGACATTTATAATGTAAGTGAATACTACCTAGAGGTTAGAGTCTCGAATACTCCTGCAATAAATCTTTACCATAAACTCGGCTACAAGGAGATAAAGCGAATAATAGGCTATTATCTAGATGGAGAGGATGCTTGGCTTATGGCTAGGCCTGCTTAGCTATTCTACCATAACCTCTACCTCTCTTACAATTTGTGCTTTAGGCATGTAAACTTCTAATATACCATTTTTAAGTACTGCTCTCACTTCGTGAGGTTTTATCTTAATTGGTAATTTAACTTTCTTTACTATGTCACCTTGCCAAAATCTTTCTCTTATCAAGTATTTACCATCCTTTAGTATCTTTTCATTATTACCTAAAGCCTTTATTTCAAGTAATTCTTCCGTTACCTTTATTTTTATCTGATCTTTATCAAAGCCAGGAAGATCCATTATCACAACGATCTCTTCACCTAAATCTATTATGTCAATAGGAGGATCATATGGCATCTCATAACTTACTTTCTCTACAGGTAATGAACTCATAATACTTCTGAACATCATTTCAATTTCTCTTCTTAATTTAAGGATCGCCTTGTAGGCATCATCATAATTTTCCATAGATTATCATTCCTCATTTTAATTTGGTTTAAATATAAGAAGTTAATGAGTATTTCTCCCTTTCAAGGTTGCTATATAACGTTTATTCATATCAGTTGGCTGACTAAAACTTATTTTACCTAGCTCTCTTATGTTAAAGGACGAGGTGATAGTATCTGATGATAGAAATTCGATGGCATGGTCGAGGAGGACAAGGAGTAGTCACTGTTAGCCGCCTCCTTGCTATGGCTGCCCTCTATGAAGGTAAGTATGTTCAAGCAATTCCTCAATTTGGCCCCGAAACGCCCTGAAAAAGGGCGCGGGAGAGAAGTGGTGCGCCAGTTACAGGGTTTACTAGAATCAGCACTGAACCTATAGAAGTACATACTGGTGTCTACAACCCTGACATAGTTGTTGTAATAGACCCCTTTGTAATTAAGACAGTAAAAGTAACTGAAGGCCTTAAGGAGACAGGCATCTTAATAGCAAATTCCTCTAAAACTCCCTCTGAAGTAAAAAGTGAGCTAAACATAGCTAATCCAGTTTACGTAGTGGATGCAACTAAAATAGCCCTAGACATATTCAATAGACCGTTCTTCAATACTCCTATGCTTGGCGCCCTTGTAAAGGTTACAAACGTAGTTTCCTTAAATTCTGTAGAAAAAGCTATCAAAGAAAGATTTAGAGCTGAAATTGCTGAGAAAAATATACAAGCTGTAAGACGAGCTTATGAAGAGGTGAAGAGTGAATGAGTAAAAAGCCTGGTTGGAGAGAGATCCCTATCGGTGGCTTAATACTCGAGCCAGGATCAACAGTTAAAGTACGTACCGGTGACTGGAGAACTTTCCGTCCGATAATAGATCATGACAAATGTATAAAATGCCTCATGTGCTGGATATACTGTCCTGACGCTTCAATCATCATAGTAGGTTCAGGAGATACCGTTGAGCGTGTTGAGATAGACTACGAACATTGTAAGGGTTGTGGTATTTGTGAAAGAGTATGTCCAAGAAAGGCAATTAGTATGGTACCTGAAGGTGGGTGAATTATTATGGTAGTTAGTAGTGAGAAGATTAAGAAAGTTCGTATATTAGGACTTACAGGAGATGAAGCAGTAGCTCAGGCAGTAAAACAGTGCGATGTTGATCTCATATCTGCATATCCAATAACTCCACAAACCATTATTGTTGAACGTTTAAGTGAATTTGTGGCTAATGGTGAGGTGGACGCAGAGTTCATCGCTGTAGAATCCGAACATAGTGCTTTATCAGTTGTAACAGCTGCTGCTCTAACAGGAGCGAGAGTATTTACTGCAACAAGTAGTCAAGGCTTAGCACTTATGTTTGAAATATTATATATAACTTCTGCATTACGTGCACCAGTAGTAATGGCTATCGTTAACCGTGCACTTTCCGCTCCAATAAATATTCACTGTGATCATTCAGATACCATGGGTGCCAGAGATTCTGGATGGATACAATTTTATGCCGAAAATGTACAAGAAGCGTATGATTTAGTGTTTCAAGCTTATAAGGTAGCTGAAAATAAGAGCGTCCTACTTCCTACGATGGTGTGTTTAGATGGCTTTACCCTCTCTCACACTTTAGAACGAGTAGAACTAATAGATGATACTGACGCCTTAAAATATCTGCCCTCTAAGCCTACATATCCATTCCCGATAAATCCTGAAAAGCCAATAACGTACGGTCCACTAGCACTTCCTGACTTCTACTTCGAATTTAAAGTACAGCAAGCAGAGGCTATGAAACAAGCCCTTAAAGTAATACCAGAGGCTATGGAAGAATTTGGAAGAATAAGCGGAAGAAAGTATGGCTTCTTTGAGGCCTACGGCTTAGAAGATGCTGATGTTGCTGTGATCTCTTTAGGTAGCACTTCAGGCACTATGCGTTATGTCGCTAAGGAGTTACGTAAAGAAGGATACAAAGTAGGTACTGTTAAACTCACTGTATACCGGCCCTTCCCTCAGGATGAATTAGCTAAAGCATTAGAGAATATTAAAGTTATAGTTGCTATGGATAGAACTCTAAGCTTTGGTGCTGTAGGAGGCCCATTGTTTGAGGATCTGCGTTCCCTATTCTATGATAGTGAACAGCGACCATTAATAGCAGACGTAGTCTATGGTCTTGGTGGTAGAGATTTAACCCCAGATGATGCTCGTGCTATATTTAAGTATGGACTTGAGATATCTAAAACTGGTCATGTTCCTGAAAAGGTTAAATTCGTAGGGGTGAGAGAATGAGTCTAACTTTAAAATCATTACCTAGGGAAGAATTATTCGCCCCTGGACATAGTGCTTGCCAAGGCTGTGGAGCATCAATGGCATTACGTATCGCCTTAAAGGCTTTAAGACCTGATGAGACAGCAGTACTTGTATTCGCTACAGGATGCATGGAAGTTATTTCAACACTATATCCCTATACTGCATGGAGAGTACCTTTCGTTCACTTAGCTTTTGAAAATGCTGCCGCAGCTGCAAGTGGGATAGAATCAGCATTAAGAGCTCTTGAAAGAAAAGGCCTCTTTAAGAGTAAGAAGAAAGTTCATGTAATTGCCATTGGAGGAGACGGAGGAACCTTCGATATCGGATTACAAGCCCTCTCAGGTGCATTAGAGAGAGGGCATAAAATGCTGTATATATGCTATGATAATGAAGCATACATGAACACTGGGATTCAAAGATCTGGAGCTACACCCTTTAGAGCTTGGACCACAACTACACCAGTTGGAAAGGAGATACCCGGTAAACCTCAATTTAAGAAGAATCTTGTAGGCATAGCTGCAGCTCACGAAATACCTTACGCTGCAACAGCTTCACCAGCATACTGGGCTGATCTAATATCGAAGGTTCGAAAAGCTCTTGACGCTAATGGTCCCTCTTTAATACACGTGTTAGCACCGTGCCCCCTCGGTTGGCGCTTTAATTCAGCAATTACAGTGGATATCGCTAGATTAGCTGTAGAAACTAGATTCTTCCCATTATATGAAGTAATAAATGGCAGAAAATATAGGATAACCATTAAAGTACCCAAACCTAAACCCGTTACAGAGTATATCAAACTACAAGGAAGATACGCGCACCTACTTAGGCCAGAGTATAGTGATTTACTTAAGATGCTACAAGAAGCTGTAGATTCGTTCTACACATGGCTCGAACACATGGAAAAAGCCACAGCTAATTTATAAATTATAACCCTTTTTACTTAATTTGTATTATTTTTCATTATCTAGGGGCTTTAAATGAGCGCTACACTCAGAATATACAGGACACTTAAGAATTTTAAGAAGCTAACATATGATGTACTCCCTCTCTTCCTAATGCTTCCCTTACTTATCTTTCTCATTCCTTATAATCTCTTTCCAAATCCACCGGAAGGAGAATACTCTATATTTTCATTAAATGTAATTGTACATGTAGTATTCCTAGTAATATCCTTCTTCTTATCGTTAATTGTTCCTCGTTATGATAGATGGATAGTTAGGCCTATAGTTTCTAGTTCTATAAGATTTCGTGAGCTTGCTCTTTATTGGTTAATAGAGCCACTAGCAGCGATAGGAATATGCTTTCTAGGATTTATAACCTCTCTTATATTCAAGTACTGGTCCCCTATGATACCTTATGTGTTTATAAGCTATACATTGTTACTAATAACAATACTAAGACTTAAGTTTCATTTTGAAATAATTGATCAGAGACTGACTAAATTAGGAGGTTATCTCGTTGAGAGACGAGATAGAAAAATATCTAAATGAGTGTAAAAGTTTTGAAGTGAAATATGATGATAACGGAAATCCTCTTATCACAGATTATAGAGGTATTTCTAAAGGCACTATCGATAAAGATAAGAGCGTTTCAAAAATATTAAGGCGACGACGTCGACGACGTAGGGTACCAAAGAAAATTGTAGAAATTGTTAGACTTATTTCTTTTAAGCTACTTTCAGAAAAGATAAAACATAGGGTTATCTTTGGTAATAAAGATGTTATGATCTATCTAGATTTCGATCACTTCATTCACATATATCCTGATAAGATCACGATAGCTGGTTTCAACTCTTTAGAGGAAGCCCCTCTAATATACCTGAGAGAGATACTAGAGAACTATGGCCCTGTTAAGCTTCTTAGGCCTTTAAGGTGACACTTCTTAAAAAGTTTTATATCTTGATTTTTTCTTAAGTACGAGGAGAATGTAATCAAGGCGGGAAATACCTATGCGTAACCTTAGATTTGCACCTAAAATCTTAGATAAACGATGGAATGTGAATGAAGAACTAACTTTATTGCAGAAGTGGAGAGAAGAAGGCCTCTATCGTTTCAATAAAAATACCAGTAAACCAATATTCTCTATAGATACTCCGCCGCCTTATGCTTCAGGAACATGGCATGTAGGTGCTGCTGCTCATTATGCTCAAATGGATATGATTGCTAGATATTTTCGTATGAAGGGTTACGAAGTTTACTTCCCCTTTGGGGTGGATAGAAATGGACTTCCTGTTGAAGTCCAAGTTGAGAAGAAATACAATATCAGTGCACATGAAGTACCTAGAGACAAGTTCTTAGCTTTATGCAAATCTTTTCTAGATGAAGTAGAGAAGGATTTACTCAGAATTGTACAAAGATTAGGCCTTAGTGTTACTAATCTAGATGATCCTTATAGAACGGATAGCCCTAAGTATAGAACACTTACCCAAGCCACTTTTATAGAATTATGGAAAAAAGGGCTAATCTATGAAGCTGAGAAACCGGTTATCTGGTGCCCTAAATGTAAGACGTCACTAGCTGAATCAGAAGTAGAATATGCCGAGCGAGAGACTGATCTTGTCTACATAAAGTTCACTGTAAAGGAATCAAATGAAGAGATAGTGATTGCGACTACTCGTCCTGAACTTCTCTGCACTTGTGGAGCAGTAATATACAATCCTGAGGATAAACGATATCAACATCTCCAAGGAAAGCATGCTGTAGTCCCAATCTTCATGCATGAAGTCCCTATAATTCCTCATCCTTATGCAAAACCTGAGTTTGGAACGGGACTAGTAATGGTTTGTTCCTTCGGGGATCAAAGTGATGTTAGGCTATTTCGTGAACTAAACTTGAAACCTAAGATAGCGATAACCCCTGAAGGTATAATGAATGAGATTGCAGGTCCGTACAAAGGATTAAAGGTTGAAGAAGCTAGAAAGAAAATCATCAAGGACCTAAAAAGCAAAGATCTTATAGCTAAGATTGAGCGTATAATCCATAGAGTTCCTATATGTTGGAGATCTAAGGATCCTATTGAATTCGTAGCTATGAAGGAGTATTATCTTAAACAATTAGACTTCAAGAAAGATCTACTTAAGCTTATAGACAATATAAAATTCTTCCCTCCTGAGAGTAAAAGAATGCTAATAAATTGGATAAATTCGATAAGCATTGACTGGCCTATTTCTCGCCGTAGATACTATGGTACTGAAATCCCTATATGGTATTGTAAGCGATGTGGTACACCTCATTTACCTAAACCAGGGAGATATTATAAACCTTGGTGCGAACCTGCACCATTTGAAAGGTGTAAAAATTGTGGTTCAAAGGAGTTCATAGGTGAGAGCAGAGTATTTGATACATGGATGGATTCAAGCATATCCCCATTATTCATATCAAACTACATGTATGACGAAGAATTCTTTAAAAGAACCTTCCCTTGTACCCTCAGGCCTCAGGGTTATGATATAATACGAACGTGGCTTTACTATACAATATTAAGAGTATTCCAGCTAACTGGAAAGCCTGCCTTCAAGTATGTTAGAATATCTGGTATGGGACTTGATGAAAAAGGAGAAGCTATGCATAAATCCAAGGGCAATATTGTCTATCCAATGCCTATTATTGAAAAATATGGTGCTGACGCCTTTAGATTCTGGGCAGCATCTGAAGCTAAGTTAGGAGATGACTATAGATATTCTGAAGCAAAGATAAGAGCAGCAAGTCTATTTCTTACTAAACTCTGGAATATCGCACGTTTTATATCAAGATTCCCAAAAGTAACGGAAGAGGATTATGTCCTCTTACCCTTAGATCTCATGCTCTTAGGTAATCTAAATGATATAATCAGACAGTGTAAAGACGGTTATGAAAAATTAGATCCATTTATTCCCTCTAATTTGATTAGGAACTTCACATGGAATGTATTTGCATCACATTATCTTGAAGCAGTCAAGCCTCGAGCTTATAATTTTAATAACGAGTTTACCGAAGAAGAACAGCATGGCGCATGGTTCACCTTATACACAGCTTTGGAAATTATACTAAAGTTATTAGCACCTATAGCACCTTTCATAACCGATAGCATATGGCGAAGACTATTCTCAGAAGAAAGCATTCATTCTCAAAAATTTCCAGAACCTAATCCTTCTTGGAACACTGAGTACAAGTATATGATTTCTCCATTTATAGAATTCAATAGTAGCATATGGCGTTATAAGAAAGAACACGGTTTAGCATTAAGTCAAGAGCTAAACACGGTAGTTTATGCACCTAAAGAGTTAAAACCCTTTGAACGCGATCTAAAAGCTATGCATAAAATCAAGGAATTACATTTCGAGGAACCTACTGAAGAAGCCATTGAAATAGGTCCAAGGATCTATATTCTTAAAATCTAATCTGAGAATAAGGCCTTTATTCCTTTAACACATGTGAGAATAAAACTTAATTGAGATTTTTACCTTACTTTAGCGTACGATTATGTCCAAGCTACAGGGTAGTGTAGAGGAAGTCTCTAAAAAGACTAATGTTTTCAAGTTATTAGCTGACTCCATAAGAGATGCATTACATGAAAGAGGATTCTTAGAAGCCACAGAGCCGCAGAAAAAAGCTATACCCTTAATATTACAAGGCTACAATGTACTACTTATCGCTCCTACTGGCACAGGTAAGACAGAGGCAGCAATTTTACCTATTTTTAGTATGTTTCTTTCCCTTAAAAATGATAAGAAGCTAGAACCAGGAATTTATATACTTTATATAACACCCTTACGCGCGCTTAATAGAGACCTCTTAGACAGGCTTACATGGTGGGGAGAAAAGTTAGGTATAAGTGTTGCTGTTCGTCACGGAGATACTGAACAGTCAGAAAGAACTAAGCAAGCAAAGAAACCTCCCGAATTATTAATAACAACTCCTGAAACATTACAAGCTTTACTTTCAGGTAGACGAATGCGTGCTCATCTAAGTAAAGTACACTGGGTAATAGTGGATGAGGTACATGAATTAGCTGAAGACAAACGTGGCTCACAACTTACTTTAGCTCTTGAGCGCTTACGCCTTGTATGCAACAGAGACTTTCAGATAGTAGGGCTTTCAGCTACAATTGGCTCCCCTCAAGAAGTGGCCCACTTCTTAGTAGGTGCAAATAGAGATGTTAGAATAGTTAAGGTCTCTGTAACGCGTCTTATGAAATTAAAGGTAGTATTTCCTAAACCTATGCAAGAAGATTATGAGCTCAGCTTAAAGCTTTATACGCATCCAGAAGTTGCAGCTAGACTTAGATATATTAAATCCCTTATTGAGAAGCATAGGTCTGCTTTACTTTTTGTTAATACACGCGCAATAGCAGAGGTGCTAGCTTCTAGGTTCCATGTATGGGATGTTAACTTTCCTATTAGTGTTCATCATGGTTCCTTAGCTAAGCCTTCAAGAATTGCAGCAGAGAAAGGTCTTAAAAGCGGAGAGTTAAAAGCGTTAGTTTCTACGTCCTCCCTAGAGCTTGGAATAGATATAGGCCATGTTGATCTAGTCATACAGTATATGTCCCCTAGGCAAGTGACCCGTTTAGTACAAAGAGTAGGGCGCTCAGGGCATAGAATAGGGGGTATCGCTAAGGGAATCATAATTACTGCCGATCCTGATGATACTCTAGAGGCTATGGTTATTTGTCGTAAAGCATTAAATGAAGAACTAGAACCTATTTCAATACCTAAAAAACCACTCGATGTACTTAATCATCAAATAGTAGCTCTCTTTATGTTAAAAAGTAGATGGACGATTGATGAAATACTCTCACTATATGGACGTGCGTATCCTTATAAGGATCTAACAAAAGATGATCTTCTCTTTGTATTGCGCTATATGCACAGCCGATATCCCCGACTTGCATGGCTTTCTGAAGAAGATGGAGTCGTGCTCAAACCTAGACGTAGTAGGGAAATGTACCAATATTTCTTTGAGGAACTCTCTATGATACCTGATGAAAGGCACTACCTAGTAATAAACCATGAAGATAACACCCCGATAGGCTTATTAGACGAGGCTTTTCTAGCTGAGTATGGAGAACCTGGGATAAAGTTCATATTTAGAGGAAGCGTATGGGTAATTAAGGAAATCACACATGATCGAGTTTTAGTAACCCCATCTACAGATCCTACAGGTGCTATACCATCATGGGTAGGTGAGGAGATTCCTGTTCCCTTTGAGGTTGCTCATGAAGTAGGTATATTGAAACGACATGTCGTAGAGGAACTAGAGAAAGGTAAAAGCTTAAAGGAGATAGCCCAGGAATTGGTATCTAAATATCCTATAGACCAAGAATCTGCTTATAGAGCTCTTGCTGAGATAGAGGCCCAATATAACAAGGGACTACCTGTGCCTTCAGATAAAGTTGTTCTCGTAGAGACGTGGGGAAATATTGCTATAATTCATACGCATCTAGGAACTTTGGCTAATAGAGCCCTAGCCAGAATGATGGGAGAGATTTTAGCAGAGATGCTTGGATCGAGTATAGGAGTACAACAAGATGCTTACAGAATAGTGCTACAACTACCTAAGAGACTCAAACCAAGTTCTTTTAGAAATGTGTTCAGGAAGCTTTATATGAGCGATTTAGACAAACTTATGAGACGCGTAACTTTACGCTCCGGCCTCTTCAAACGACGCTTAATACATGTAGCTAGACGCTTTGGCGCTCTTAAAAAATCGATAGACTTTACTGAAATTAGCTTAAGACGCCTTGTCGAAATGTTTGATGGTACTCCTATATATGAAGAAGCATACTCAGAATTCCTTCAAAAGGACATAGACATAGACTCTGTTAAACAGTTCCTACATAGAATTGAAGAAGGTAGGATAAGGCTAGACTATATAGACTCTAAAGATCCCTCTCCCTTGAGTAGATTAGCTTTAGAGCGTATTGCACGAAGAACTGAATTGATACCCCCTAAGAAGTTGCATCGCATAATAATTGAAGCAGCTCGTGCACGTCTACTTAATGAAGCACAAATTTTTATATGTACAGAGAATTGGGACTGGCTGGATAATATCAGAATAAAAGACTTACCAGAAAAGGTTGCTTGTCCTAAATGTGGATCAAAAAGAATAGGTCTAGTTAAGGCTGATGAGAAAACAGCTATAAAATTATTAACCCTTAAAGGAAAGGTAAGAAGTAAGCGAGATCATAGAATAATTCAGGAAGTAAAGGAAAGTGCGCAACTTATAGAGAGGTATGGTAAAATAGCAGCATTAGTTCTTTCAGGGCGTGGTCTATCTGTCAGGGATGCTAAGCATATCTTAGAACGAGAATCAAAGCTCTCAGAGAAGCTTATAGAATTAATAATTCAAGCGGAGAAAGAGGCATTAAAAAGACGTTTTCTCTAATTTCGAAATAATTAACAATAAGAACATGATACAAGAAAATACTATTACAAATATAACACATATTTCCAAAAGCCCTTGTAATGGATGATATACTTGCTGTAAGGAGCACTTCATCTTAACATTAATCCCCTTAGGAACTGTGAATATTAAGTATTCATTAGGATCAGATACCTTAACTAAAGCCGTAACAATTATTCTATCGGTCATTACTATAGCGGCTTTATTGATGTAATCCTCTGGTTCTTTTACACTCGCAGCTGTGCTGGTTAAGTCTATAGGTACCCACCCAATATAAGGAATAAATGCCATTGCAAAAGCGTGAAGAAGGAAACCTTCCTCATGTACAGTAATTCTATCTCCTTCTTGAGGATTTTTTGTATTTGGTTCGTAATACATTGCGATTGCAACATATGACGGTATTCCTAAGGCTCTTAACAGTGTAGTGATTAATGCTGCTTGATCAGCACAATCACCGGCTTTCTTTTTTATAGTCTCTAATGGCGACAATACAGTAGGAGTCTCTGCATAAGCTATATGCTCCTTTATCCACTTCACTGCACTTATCACTCTATCTGCTACATTTTCACTTTTACTTATATTCCATATGATCTCTCCTATCACACTCCATTTATCATCAGTATTCCAGTCCCAATCATTCAATGGAACACAATACTCCCTTAAGTTCATTGGTATATCCGCTATAGTCCCTCCCTTGCCTTTTCTGACTAAACTCTTAACTCTAATAGGTAATGATAGAAGGTTCGCTACAACCTTAATGTAGAAGATATATGTTATGTTTATCTTCTGACCTGGCTTTAATACTTTATATTCGTTTAACTCGATAACCTTGTTATCATCATTATTAAGTTTAGTTGGCACCTGTACTTTCCTTTCATTAATGTATATCGTATAGTTATCCAATTTTTGCCAGTCCTTAATATCTGGAGGAAGTATTATCCTTATGAGATCCTCGCTTAATTTGACTCTTTCTTTACTTAGATTAATGATCGTTCTTTCTTCGCGGTATTCATATACGCTGTAAAGTAACTCTATGTCTAAAAGATAGCTGATTATGAGTGTAATTAATAGTGAAAATGTAAAAGCAAGGGTTAAAGTTTTCCTAATGAGAGACATCATAAATAAGTGAATAGTGTATAAGCTTAAGAAGGTATCTATCATGAGTTTCTTATTTAAGAAGGCTGCTATTGGAGGAACTTTCGATATTCTTCATAAAGGACATGAAAGACTATTTAGAGAAGCATTTATGGTAGCTGAAAAAGTGTTAATAGGCATTACTAGTGATACCCTCGTTACAAGACTTAATAAATCCCATAAAGTTTCTTCATTTGATAGACGCTTAATTCAAGTAAAGAACTTACTAAGCAAACGAGGGTGGATCAAAAGATCTATAATAGTAAGGATAGATGATCCTTATGGTCCTTCGGTTACAGATCCTGAGCTAGAAGTCATAATAGTCAGTGAAGAAACACTACCTCGTGCTTTTGAAATAAACGAACTTAGAGTTTTAAATGGACTGAGACCATTAGCAATAGGAGTCGTACAGATGGTACTAGCAGAAAATGGAAAACCAATCTCAGCTACGAGAATTCGAAAAGGAGAGATCGATAGAAATGGACGTCTATTAATAGTCTAATTCTGTCTCCTTACTCTATAACGCTAAATACTGTATTTAGCCAGATAATTATTTTAGGTGCACTTTCATGAGTGAGAAGCCAATAAAGGTGGCGATAGCTGGCTTTGGTTTCATGGGGCATACTCATGCCTATGCTTGGCTTAGAATACCTGAAGCTCAAATTAAAGCTATATTTGAAACTCCAGAAAGAGCACGAGAAATATCTCACGAAGCTATAAGGCTAGGTACTAATGTAGTAACAGATTACGAGAAAATATTAGAGGATCCTGAGATTAATGTAGTCGATATATGCCTTCCCACATTCCTTCATAAAGAATTTGTTATTAAAGCCTTAAAAGCGAATAAGCACGTACTTTGTGAAAAACCTATTGCATTAAGTCTCAAGGATGCAAAAGAGATGATAAATACCTGGAAGGCATCTAAATCTAAGTTCATGGTAGCGCATGTTCTTCGTTTCTTTCCAGAATATAGACGAATTAGAGAATTAGTTAAGCAAGGCGTTCTAGGTGAGCCTAGAATAGCACGAGCATATCGCTACGGTACATTTCCTACATGGGGAGTCAAAGGATGGTTTGGAGAACAAAGACTAAGTGGCGGTGTTTTTGTAGATTTAGCAATTCACGATATAGACTTTCTTAGATGGATTTTCAATGATGAAGCTGCCTATGTTTATGCGCTCTCGCCAGAACGAAAGATTATAAAGGATATAACTGCGCAAGATCATGGTATTGCTCTTATTAAATTCAACCATGGAGGATTAGCTTATGTTATGGCAAGTTGGGCCTATCCTAAAGCGACTCCTTTCTCTACATACTTTGAATTAGCTGGAACTAAGGGTCTCTTACAATTTGATAATAGATCGACAGCTCCTCTAAGATTATTCACTAACGAGAGTTTTACTCCACTTCAAGCATATCCCGAAGATCCTTATTATCTAGAGATAAGGCATTTTGTAGATCATATACTTAAAGACTATGAACTATTAGTAACACCAGAAGATGCCTATAGAGCACTCGAAATTTCTTTAGCTGCAGTTAAATCTTCTATAATTGGCGAGCCTGTACATCTTCCCCTTAAAGAGGAGGTGAAGTTATGAGGAAATTTAAAGCTGCTATCATCAGTTTTGCCCATATTCATGCATACTCTTATGCCCGCGTACTTAAAGGGCTGGATAATGTAGAGTTTGTGGCTATATGGGACGATAGAAGAGAAAGAGGGGAGCTTGCTAAAAACCGTTATGCTATCAATAAGTACTACGATGACCTAGATAAGCTTTTCAAAGAGAATAAAGATCTAGACTTTGTTATAGTAACTTCAGAAAACGCTAAACATTATGAACATGTAAAGATCGCCCTTGAGAATGATATTCATGTACTTTGTGAAAAACCTTTAACCGTTGACTTGAAACAAGCAGACGAATTAGTAGGCCTTGCTAGAAGAAAAGGATTAAAACTAGGCACTTGCTTCGTTATGAGATTCCATACTTCTACTATCCAGGCTTATAATATCCTCCGTGAGGAGAGAATAGGTATTCCTATGTCTATTACTACTACTAATCATGGTACATGTCCATATAAAGAAGCTCACTGGTTCGTAGAGCCAGAGTTATCTTATGGAGCTCGTATAAGACTAAGGGAAGGTGATTCTAGATTTAGAGGAGGATGTATTACAGATCATACTGTACATTGTGCTGATCTTTTAAGGTGGCTTTTAGGAAGTGAAGTAAGTGAGATATACGCAGAAGTCGGAGGGAATATCAGAAGTGAACTAGAAGTCGAAGATAATGCTCTTGTAATCTTAAAATTCCGAAACGGCGTACAGGCATCTATAGACTGCAGTTGGAGTAGACCTGAGGGCGTTTATCCAACATGGGGAGACGTTAATCTCTACATAGTAGGAACTAACGGTGCTCTTGATATAGAAGCTTTTAATCAAAACATATGGTTGGCCACATGGGACACTCAAAGATTAGTTTTCAATTACTGGGGTACTGATGTAGACTGGAACATGATTGTACAATTCATAGAAGCTATTGAACGAGATGAGGAACCTCGAGCTAATGGTTGGGATGGCCGTCAAGCTACTGAAATAATGCTAGCAGCTTACGAATCAGTCTCTAGAAGGAAGCCAATACGATTGCCTTTAACCCATACTTGAGATTAAACTACTTTATTTTTATAATAACCAAATATTATAAAGAGAATTCATAAGCCAAATACATCCTGCATTATTATAATCACTTTACCATCTCTCGCTATACTCTTTAACTTTAACATCCATAGTGCTCCGTCGATTTCTTATAATCTTATCCTACGTTAAATTTAAAAGGGTTTGAAGTCTATTTAAACCAACAGAGCAATGTTATATCACCTTGAATTATGATGAATAGGGACTATCTGAGCTAATGATGATCATGCGGATGTGCTGACCTTTGTCATAACCTAATGAAATTTTCAGCATTTAGAATAGAAATCTCCTCTTTATCTTCCCATAACTGGTAATGCACTCTCTAATAAGTTCCATCTTGTCAATACTTGTTAAACTATAAGAATACACCATAATTCCTTTTCTCCATACTTTAAGTGCTCTTTCTACTTCTTTCTGAATTTCATTACTTCCCATACTCTTTAAGGCTACTACTCCAGGGTATCCTTCACTTTTTAATAAACGGCGCGCTCTTAAGCATTGTTTGCTAAACCATCTAATGTCTTTCCCTAATATTTTGTAAAATAGAACAGGTTTCACAAGATCTACTATCCTATCTATTTCCCTATAGTCAATTCCTAGAGCCTTAGATATATCTGGAGGAGGTAGAATAGTAGATACTCTTACTCCATAGTCATGAGCAATGCTGGTCATATCGTCAAGTAACTCTGTTACTATATCTGTTCTAAAATTAAAGAAATCCTCTATATTACCGAATTTACCTAACCACTTTAGCTTTTCATAATTCCTAAATGTAAAGGCTTCTTCGAATGGTTCCTCTTTATCTTCCCTATGCAGTATTATTTTTTGTATCTTTCTCATAACGTGTTCTCTGCTTATCCTACTTAGTACATCACTTAGATTGAGGTTTCTACTCTTAGCTTCTATTCTACAATACTTACAGAAACAGGTTATCCTGTTTCTCATAAGTGGTGATATCGGATGCCAGAATTCTCCTAATTCAATTTCCATAATGTCCTCTCTTGTTGCTAAATCTTCTATTAGTCCGAGGAGATATCTTCTTACTTCTGGATTTAAAGGACATACCCAGGCTCCACCGTAATTAATGGGCTCTTTCACATTATCTACCATATAATATTTCATATTGTTTAAAGTCATGTTAAGACAATTAATATGAGCTACTATTTCAAGTCCATAAGAATAAGCTCTGCTAATGACATGTCTTAAGTCGAAGCATAGTAACTCTTTATATCTCTGAGGTCTAATAGATGTGGCTCTATAGAAATCATGTCGTGGCTCAAAATATAATTTTCCTGCTTCGCTTTCTCGTCCTACACTTTTATTGTCGTATGTAAGGATTAGATTCATTTTAGTAAAATTCATATTATTAATAAAGACTGATATGGAGTTAGCTCCTAGGAACCCAACAACATCGCTTAATGTTCTCTCAAGTACATCTAAACAAAGATGTCGTGGATGCACCCACATACCTATGTACATTAGACCACCTTACCTTATGGGAATATTACTATTACCATCGCACATTGCTACGATGATATACATAACTCACTATAGTGTTAGCATTTACTCTCATCATTATGTATGCTGAGAGGTCACTTCATGTGGTATTTTAAGTTAAAGACTTTATGAGTATTTTGTCTGACATGGTGTATTATCCGGACACTATATATTGTCTCTAATGACACTTTTCACGTAATGGGAAAAGAAGCTATATGAAAGACGTAATACTACAGTACTAATCTTAGAAATACCAACCTCTATCTGTCCTGTAGACTCTAAAATTAGTTGGGTGTTGTAATGCATAGAAAAAGTCACTTAAGACTAGTAAGTATTCACCTCCCTGAAAGCTATGTTTATGGATTAGACGAACTCGTAGACAAAGGGTTATATCCCTCAAGAAGTGAAGCTATACGCGTAGCAGTGAGAGACCTATTAATGCGTGAACTTTGGAAAAGAAGAAGGCATAGCTCAACAAGACTTGTTGGTTGATGACGTTATCTTAGGTGCAAGGCATTAACGCAAATATATAGAAAATTTTTAGAGACACTACTAATTCTATACTACTCAGGTGGCAGTACTGACCTCATCAGATGAAATAAAGCAAAAGATATTTGAGAAATTAAAAGAGATAGTAGATCCTGAAATAGGGTTAAACATAGTAGAAGCTGGCTTCGTACGTAATGTGAAAATAGAAGATGGAAATGTCTTAATAGAAATAATGCTTACATCGCCTTTCTGTCCTTTAGCTTTCTTCTTGATAAATGCTATTAAAGAGAAAGCATTACTTATAGAAGGTGTAAAATCGGTAGATGTCAAAGTAATAGGCTTCGGAATTCCTCCAGAACTAGAAGAACGCCTTAAGTAAAAATAAAAACAGCCACTACTTTCCAACTATGTACTATCGCCAAGTCGCCTTTCTATATTTTTCACAGCTTCAGTTATCTTTCTTAGGTATTCGCTCTCTTCAGTTCTTTTTATATGCTCTAAGATGATATTATAGACCTTCTCAGGATTTGGTATCCCATAGAGAACGTATTGTGCTCTAGCTCTAGTGACTTTAATACTTTTTCCCCCTCCTACAGAAGCTTCAAGTCCACTCTTCTGTATTCCAGCAGAAGTGAAGGCAAAGTTGCTTCCCATTCCAAGCTCTGAAGGGGTTATTGGTATCACAGTACCATAATTGAATATTTTCCCTATGATTCCTTTCTTTAGTATAACGTCCACTATGCGACTATAGAATATGCTACGCTCTTCTGTAGTGAGAAAAGCTTTAGTAGTAATGATCCTATAGTTTGTTAGGTAGTACTCATACCCTCGTCTTTGTATATCAGAGACTATCAAACCTACTATGCTTATAATGCATAATAATGATAGAATCCCTTTTACATCAGGATTGATATAATACGCGTAGCTTGTCACAATAAGACAGATTATCATATAAATTATAGGTACTTTCCAGGTGATTTTAAAGACTCCCATAATTACTCCTGGGATCATCATTAAAAGCCAAAGTAATATTAAATAACTCATCCATCTGCCTATGTATAATAGACTTGAAATACCTAGAAATATTGCAAGCTTTATCAATATAGGTCTTACATAGTCTAAAACCAAGTAGGAGAGTAGTCCAGCAATAGTGGGATACATGGCAATGGCATAGTTAGTGAAGAATGCTAATGCTCTAGGTTTACATTTAAGTATTATGCTTTCATCGTTTAATAAGTGAACTTTCATATTACTTACCATATATATGATGACAATAAGATGTACTTGAACATAACGCTACGTTTATATTCTTCCTAAGCTGATAAGCTATCAGTTTCAAGGAATACCCTAGAGCGAAGTTCCAGCCGAGGTTTAGTATCAAAATTACCTTCTCAATGGAGGGTCATAATATGACAGTCCTTGATGAAATACTCTCTCGTGAAGAATTCCGGGGACTAAGCCCTGCTGAGTTCTTCTATAGGAATCGTGAAATAGCTGGCTTCTCTAATCCTAGTAGAGCACTATATCAGACTGTAAGAGAGCTAGTAGAAAATAGCTTAGATGCTACTGAACTTTATAGTATTCTACCCAATATTGATGTAGGCATTTCTATCGTCTCTGAGGAAAAGAATATAGTTAAGGTATCAGTGCGAGATAATGGAGTCGGTATACCTCCCAAGGAAGTTCCTAATGTCTTTGGAAAAGTTTTTTATGGCTCAAAGTATAAGTTAAGGCAATCAAGAGGTGTATTCGGCCTTGGCGTTAAGATGGCTGTACTCTATGCACAAATGACTACTGGTAGCCCAACACTTATTCGTACGGCATTACCTAAGTCTAAGAATGTCTACGAATATCGGATACTTATAGACATAAGTAAGAACCAACCCATTATAGTTTCTAACAAAGTTTATAAGAATAAAAGTAAGTGGCATGGTACCTTTGTTGAACTTACACTTGAGGGAAATTGGTCCAGCGCTAGATCTCGTATAATGGAGTACGTAAAAAGGACTGCCTTAATAACGCCCTATGCTACTATACGTTTCAAAGCACCAGGTATCGAATTTAGCTTTAAGAGAGTAACAAGAAAGCTTCCTCCTCCCCCTGGTGTAGGAAAGCCTCATCCTAAAGGAGTAGATATCGAACTTCTTAAACAGCTAATAGGCTCAGCTCTTGCTAATGATAACTCTTTAACGCTTCATGAATTTCTAACTCAGGTATTTGATAGTGTCGGAACGAAGACCGCACTAAGTTTTCTAAAATGGGCAGGTTATGATCCGAGGACTCCCATATCGAAACTAAGTATAAGTCAGTTAGATGATCTAGCACGAAAAATGAAGAATTATACTAAATGGAGAAGGCCGAAGCCGCATTCCTTATCTCCCTTAGGCGAAGAGCTATTAATGGAGGGAATTAAAGGCATACTAAAGCCTGAATTTACAAGTGCTGTAACTAGGAAACCCTCTAGTTATGGAGGCCATCCATTCGTGATAGAAGTTGCTATTGCATGGGGAGGTCAAATACCAGCTTCTGATAAACCAATACTCCTACGTTTCGCTAATAAGATTCCCTTACTTTATGATGAAGGTGTTGATGTCTCTAGGAAAGTTATAGATAGCATTGATTGGAATTTATATAAAGTTAGATTCCCTGCCCCTTTAGCTGTTGTAACTCATATATGCTCGACAAAAATACCGTTCAAAGGAGTTGGTAAAGAGGCTATAGCTGATGTACCTGAAGTAGAGCGAGAGATAGAAATAGCCCTACGAGAAGTAGCTAGAAGACTGAAAAGATACTTATCTCGTATAGAGAGACAACTTGAAGTTAAAGTTAGATACGTAACAATATCGAAGTATATTGGGGAGATCTCTAGGGCTCTTTCAATAATAACTGGAAAAGATAGTAAACTCTTTGAAAAGAGGCTTAAGTTAATGGTTAATCAGAAAATCCTACGTAAGGAGGTGAAAGTTCATGAGACTAAGTGATGAGGAGATCTTAAAAAGGCTTGAATCCCTTGCAAATAGAGTAGCTGAGCAAATACTCCGAGGAAAACCCCCTCGTATAGAAATTCCTGTAAGAACTCTCTCAAATACTATTTGGGATGAAAAGAGGAGAATCCTTCGGTTAGGACCGGCTAAGGCTAAACGAGAGTTCCTAGATGCAAGAGAAGTTCGGAAATTTATGCAAACACTTCTAATGTTAAGCTTGATAGTTATGGCAAGACGTGAAGGTGATTATCCAACAATACGTGACTTATACTACATGGGTAAACATACAATATCGTATGTAGATATTAGCGGTAGAACTAGGAAGGAAGAAACCTGGAATGATCAAAGAGAATCTAATAGTATAATTGAGGATATAGAAGTTGCCACAGGGATTCTTAGAGAAGAAATGGGCATAATGCATGATGCTAAAGGGAAGATGGTAGGCAATATTATTATAAGGTCTAAAGGATACTTAATTGATTGTTCTAAGATGGGTAGTGGAGCTTATGCTATACCCCCCAATCCTGACAGACTCGAGATAGTAAAAGTTGAAGCTGATTATGTACTAGTTATTGAAAAAGACGCTATATTTGAGAGGTTAAATGAGGAAGAGTTTTGGAGGAGAGAAAACTGCATATTGATAACAGGTAAAGGTCAGCCTGATAGATCCACTAGAAGAATGGTGAGGCGCCTTTGGGAAGAGTTCGGCTTACCCATCTATGTACTTACTGATGCAGACCCCTATGGATGGTACATATATAGTGTATATAGAAGTGGTAGTATATCATTATCTTATGAAAGTGAGAAATTAGCTTGCCCTGAAGTACGTTTCATAGGAGTCACTACATCTGATATAGACAAATACAACATTCCCCGTAATTACATAATTGCAGCTACTGATCGTGATTTAAAACGCGCAAATGAAATGTCAAAGTATCCATGGTTTCAGAGTAAAGCTTGGCAATACGAGCTTAAACTTTTCCTCAAAAGAAAAGAGAAAATCGAAATTGAGGCTCTTAGCGGTCATGGTTTTAAATTCCTATCTAATGTATATATTCCTGAGAAGATAGAGAAACGCCTCTGGATAGTGTAAGGGTGACCTTATGAAATATGTAATTGGCGTTGATGGAGGTGGGACAAAGACTATCGCTTTAATTTCTGATTTCCAAGGAAGATTATTGAGTGTAGGTTTCTCAGGCCCCTCCAACTATCATATCGTTGGTATAGAGAATGCTAAAAAAGCTATAGCAAAAGCTATATCGAATGCGATTTCTAAGGCTAAAATAAGAAACGAACAAGCTCATGTTGCTTGTTATGGATTAGCTGGACTTGATTCGCCTAAAGATATACGTACTATGAAGCCGCATTTGGAAAGCTTAAATTTTTCAAAGAAGACCATAGTCGTGCACGATTCCCATATAGCATTGATGGGAGCTACGGCAGGTTCTCCTGGCGTTATAGTTATTGCAGGTACAGGTTCTGTTGCTGCAGGTATAGATGAAAAAGGAAATTATGTAAGATCCGGTGGTTGGGGTCCAGTTATAGGTGATGAGGGTAGTGCTTTCTATATAGCTAGAGAAGGGATAGTTGCTGCATTAAAATATTACGATGGAAGAGGAGCTCCAACTAAGTTGCTTGAAGCGATCCTTGAGGAACTTAACTTGGAAGCTCCTGAAGATATAATAGGTTTCATTTACACTCCTGTAGTAGACTTTAGCAAAATCGCTAAGCTAGCCCCCCTAGTTGCTAAAATAGCCTCAGAGGGAGATACTGTAGCTCAGGATATACTCAGGAGTGCTGGAAAAGAGCTTGCAAAAATAGCAATAGCAGTAATAAAGCGCTTAGGATTTGAAGAAAGATCATTTCCCTTAGCGATAATAGGGGGTGCTTTTAAAGCAGGAGAGCATTTAATAAAAAGTTTCAAATCTGAGGTCTTAAAAACAGCTCCTAATGCTGTAATCTTAAGACCTCGTTTTCCACCTGTTGTAGGTGCCATATTTATCGCTCTTAAAGAAGCCGGTGTAGAAATCAGCAATGAAATTATAAATAACATAGAAACTTCATTAACTAATGTAAAAATATAGCATCATAATTGTGGTGTAGGGTAATGAGTGCTTTACCCTTCTCAAGAAAAGCTCTCGAGGAATACCTTTATTCTATCTATAAAACTGATAAACTTCAAGTCCTTGAGATTTCCCTATTAGGTAAAGGATGGCATGCAGAAGCATGGCGGATAAGAGTAATGATAGGCTCTGAAACAAGAAATCTAGTAATGAAATTCCTGAAAGGAGAAAAAGGTTTTGGACACGATTATCCTGCTGATAGAGCACAAGTGCTTCTTTTAGCTCATAAAGACTTTAACGAATTACCTAATCATATAAAGTCAATAGATGTAGGCTATATTGACAGGGATAATAAACTCCACAGTGTAGGTGATTATGAAGAGTTCTTCATCTTAATGGAAGAGGCTATAGGTCGTCCTTATATAGAGGATCTTAGAGAGATTAAATCTCGTGGTTACCTCATTGAACACGACCTTAAACGTGTAGAAATACTAGCAAATTACCTCGCTTCAATCCATAGAGAAAAGTTCTTTGGAGATGATGAAACGAAGATGAGACTTTACTTCAGGAGAATACGTGACCTTGTTGGACATGGTGAAATGATATTCGGTGTCATAGATTCAGCATATCCTTATCAAAATCCCTATACTAAGCAGCTAAAAACTGTTGAAAGAAAAGTTATTGAATGGCGATGGAGGCTTAAGCAATATTGGCATAGACTATGCAATGTACATGGTGACTATCATCCGTTTAATATACGATTTACTGAAAAGGATGAATTAGTATTAATGGATAGATCTAGAGGAAGATGGGGTGAAGCAGCGGACGATGTGTCATGCTTAGCTATAAACCTACTGTGGTTTGCACTTCTGGATAAGGGCTCTTTCAAAGGTCCTTTTGCAGAACTCTTCTCTTCCTTTATTAATCATTACATAAAAGAGACGAACGATGAAGAGTTATTAAAAGTAATTCAGCCCTGGTTTGCCTTTAGAGCCTTGGTTATAGCAAGCCCGTTATTTTACCCTGAAAATCCAGAAAGTGTACGTAATGCTCTAATAAACTTCGCAGTAAACGTACTCGATTTAGATCTCTTTGAGATAGATAAATTGCAAGAGTTATTGGTGTAATCATCATGCCTTTTGTCCTGTGGTTAACCGGAATCCCTGCAAGCGGAAAAAGTACTATTGCAAAGATACTTAAATTTAAGCTAGAACAGGAAAATGTGAAAGTAGCTGTGTTAGAGAGCGATGAAATTAGAAAAGTACTGACTCCTAACCCTAAATACACTGAGGAGGAAAGAGACTGGTTTTACTCAACCTTAATTTGGATTTCTAGCCTTCTTTATAGAAATGGTATTAACGTTATTATTGATGCTACTGCTCATAAGAGAACATATAGAGAGAAAGCTCGCTCTTTATTTGGTAAGGACTTCATAGAGGTTTATTTAAGATGTCCCCTTAAGGTAGCTATGAAGCGTGATCCTAAAGGTCTCTACAAACGTGCTTTAAGAGGCGAGATAAAAACTCTCCCTGGACTACAGGTTCCTTATGAAGAGCCTTGTAATCCTGAGTTGATTGTAGATACCAGTAAAGAAGCTCCTAATGAAATAGTTAAAAAGATAATACTTTTCCTAAGATCCTCGGGGTACCTTTAATACACGTCTTTTATAATATAAAATAGTCCCCTTCCACCACATCATAAGCCATAATGCTAGTAATGTGAATGCAGTTCCTACTCTAAATATTCCTCTAATAATGGGTTCATTGATCTTTATAGGCATTATGATATTTTCGATAAAGATCAATATTCCAAGTAATATAATCCATGTGAAGATCACTAAGCAAGAAAGTTCAAGTGCTCTCTTAACACATCCTTTCATTTCCCTTCACCCACTTATCATCATTAGGAATGCGAGGAATATCCCTACTAGGGCTGAAATAAGCTCCATTATAGTTAACGAAACTACTATATCCACTTCTTTAGCTCCTTCGCTCCCAGCGATCATCCTTACTAATGTTATAGGAGCCTTTGGATCCTTTGAATCAATAATAGTACCATCTCTAAGAACTCTTGTAGGACGTGGTATTTTTCTATGTTCTTTGAACCCTTTTACAAATGCTACTACATAGAAGGCATTCATTATATGAGGAGAAAGAGCCGCCATTGCAATTATTTCTAGTCGGGATATTACTGCAATAGCTCCAATAGCAGCTCCTACGCTAAGACTACCTACATCACCACTAAAAACTTTCGCTGGATATTTATTATATGGTAAATAGGCAACTAATGTTGCTAATAGTATAGCACTTAATAATATGCCTTCCAAACGCTGTAACATTATAGCACTCACAAGTAGGCATAATGTAGCTATGCTACAAGTTATCGGCATCACTCCGTTAAGAACCTCAAGCATATTGACTGCATTAGCTGGCCCAGCAATCGCTAGTGGTAGTAGTAACCAATAAATTATCGTTAACCGCAATCTCCCTAAAATAGGAATCTCAGGTCTTCCTAATATAATGATCTTCGGAAATCTTAATGAGAAGTATATAATAGGTATTATAGAGATAACTGTGGCAAGCATCTTTACCCTTCCACTTAATACTTTTAGATCATCAATAAAGCCTATTATAGCGTTTATAATAACTGGGAGTAGAAATGTCAAAACCTTAATCTTTAGTACATTACTTCCTCCCATATACACGATAAGGCATCCTATCGTCAAACCTAGAATAATACTTAAACCACAGGATGTGGGGACCTCATTCTTCTCTGGTTTATGTACATCAATTCCTATATGTCCTCTTGCCTTCATATATCTTGCTATAATTGGCGTACTAAAGTAAGTTATTAAAGCCGAAACTATGCTCGAGGTTAATATCAGTGGAATCATTATCTTTCGCACCTCTTATATTATATGAGGCTAAAAGAAGATAGACAGTGATACTTATGAAGTCTTCGGAGAATATACGAAAAGAGTTATTAAAGGAAAGCGTAAAGGACTATAAAGTAGACAAGGATACAACAATTGCTCAACTAATTGAGTTCTTTAAAGAAAGTGGAGGTTTCACCTGTGTCGACATAGCTAAAGCTGTAGATATACTTACAGAGGCATATTCTAAGGAAAACTGTATAAACTTCTTATCCTTTCCTGCATGTATAATTGCTACAGGTTTAAGAGGTTTGCTAGCTGACCTCATTAAAAGAGACTTAATACACGTAATCATAACTACAGGAGGAACTATAGATCATGACTTAGCTAGAAGTTTTGGAGGAAAATACTATAGTGGAAGCTTCGATTTAGACGATGTCATGCTTAAAGACCTTAATATACACAGATTAGGCAATGTTTTAGTACCTTTAGAAAATTACGGACCCCTAATAGAGAAAGTAACTTGGCAATTAGTAGGTGAAATCTCCTCCTTAACTAGTAAAAGTGTCTTTGGGGTAAGAGAACTACTTTATGAGATAGGTAAGCGGATAAGTGATGAAAATTCAATATTAGCTCAGGCAGCTAAGCATGGTGTGCGTGTATATGCACCCGGAATACTGGACTCAGCTTTTGGGACAAGCCTCTTCACATACTCTCAATTACATAATTTCAAGCTTGATTTATTTAAGGATATGAAAGAGTTAGCGGATATAGTGTGGGAGGCAAAATGCTGTAGCGCTCTCATGATTGGTGGTGGTATATCAAAACATCATACAATTTGGTGGAACCAATTCCGAGGGGGCCTTGACTATGCTGTTTATATAACTACGGCAATAGAGTATGACGGCAGTCTCTCAGGCGCTCGTTTAAGAGAAGCAATAAGTTGGGGTAAACTAAAAAGAAATGCAAAACATGTTACAATACATGGAGAAGCCACAGTTATATTACCTCTCATCCTTGCAGGTGTTTACGCAAGATTATCTCTATGACCTATACTGGCAAAGAAAATCTTCATAATGTTGTGACTTATGCTTTAGCAAAAAACAAAAATTTAAGACAAAACTGGAAATGTTTAACTCATTTTTGAACTTTGTATAAGTATATCTTATGATTTCGCCAATCCTCATTTAATTCTATTACTTTAATTGGAGTCCATCCAGGTATTTCAAAGTCATGTGAAACAACCCTGGTGCCTGGTCTTAGTTCTTTTTCTAGTTTTGGTCTTAATCTCTCATTAACACTAGTTAGGAGATACATAGTTACGACGTCCGCCTCACTGATACTAATTTCGAAGAAGTCTCCATGAATTATTTTTATCTGGTTCTCTAAGCCTAATGCTTTAACTCTCTTAATTGCTTCCTGAACTAGGTCTTTTCTAATCTCGATACCTACACATTTAGCTCCGAACTCCTTAGCGGCTATAATTAATATTCTACCATCACCCGATCCTAGATCATATACGATTTCGCCTGGTCTTACCTCAGCTAGCTTTAACATGAATCTTGCAACATTTTCAGGAGTAGATACGAATGGTACTAAGTAGCGATACATATTCTCTTTCCCTCTTCAAGTTCTTCACTACCTATGCTATAAGCTTTTTCCTTTCCAAAATCCTCTATAAGCTCCTTAAGATAGGAGATGTCGCTATTTGCGTCGCAATGTTTTCCATTATTTCCATAGTTTAGGTAATCCTGTACAGCTTGTCTTCTGCTTACTGTGATTATTAACAGAAAAGGTTAAAACACTCGATGTTTATACTCTTTCGAGGCGTGTAGAATATGAGCTCTTCACGAGAACCTCTTATCCTTAAAAATTTAAGGGATTGGATAGAAGAACAGAAACGTATTTTAAAGACCCTTAAGATGAGTGAGCGGGAACTTGAGGATGCTGACAGGTTAATGCTAATACTAGCTGCAAGAGTTGCTTGTTATCACATTTCTAGAACCATAAGAGGATTTGAAAGCTGGCTTCAGAATCCATTAGTAATAGGCTTAATGCCTAAAGAGATAGTTAGAGAGATGCAAAAACGTTTATGGAATATAATGTATGAACTCGTGGAGTATGACATAAAGCATACAGGAGAATACCATGACTTCCTTCAGAAGATTATGAAAGAAGGCAAACTCCCTCCACTACTTTTCCAAGCAAGAGAAGGAGTTCGTAGACGAGGAGGAGCACCTCAAGTACCATACACTCTATAGCCTTGAAGAAAGAGCGAGAAAGATTAATGGAAAGAATCGCGAGGGAGATACTCTCTCCCGATGAACGTGACTATTTATTAAAGCGTATTGATATAATTGGCGACATAGCTATAATAAAGATTCATCCATTTCTTGAACATAAACGTTTCGAGATAGCTAACTATCTACTAAAAATTATGTCTAATATAAAAGTCGTTTATAGGCAAGTAACTCCCACTAGAGGCGCCTATAGGATTAAAGGCTTAGAATGGTTAGGTGGAGAGAAAAGAAGCTGGACTATAGTTAAGGAATATGGTTGCCCATTATTCGTTGATATTAAGAAAGTCTTTTACACTCCCAGGTTATCGTTTGAACACATGCGTATAGCAAAAATGGTCGCTCCCAATGAAGTAATACTAAACATGTTTGCAGGTATAGGTTCCTTCTCAATAATGATAGCCAAGTATGCACGACCTAAGCGTATTTATTCAATTGACATAAATCCCTATGCTTATAAGTTAATGATAAAGAATATACGACTAAACAGAGTAGAGAATGTAGTTGTTCCTATCCTGGGTGATGCTGCTGAAATTATCCTACATCATAGACTGATAAATTTATGTGATAGAATACTAATGCCTTTGCCTTTCCTAGCTTTGAAATATTTACCTTTCGCGTTGCTTTCTCTTAAACCAGAAGGAGGTTATATACATCTATATCTAAACGTATTCGTACCTAGAGGAGTGAAAGCATGCCACCGTGCTATAAAGTTATGTGATTTAGCCTTTAAATCATTAAACTTAGATTATGAAATAACCTCTTGTAGAAAAGTGAGAAGCGTAGGCCCCCGCTTGTTACAAGTTGTACTTGATGTGCATATTAGAAAAGGTTTCTATTTTGATTTAGATTAGTACCTCCTCATATATTCCCGTACTCGTACTCCTGTTCCGATCAATCTTTTGATTATATCTTCCACAAATTTTATGTGCTTAGCTCTCTGACCCATAAATGGCCCCATGCCTTTTCTTCTAATGACTATTTGAAGCTCTGTACCTGCTAAATCTACATCAATGATTTGATTAACAGCCCAAGGTACAGGATGTATCGCGGTAAGTAATTCTATAAAATCTAAACTAAGCTCTATTACACGTGCCCTTAACGCTAGATCTTTCTCTATCGCTTGTATTCTTTCCCCTCCCTTGCCTACCACTCTTCCTAGATGTCCTGTCTTAGCTATTATAAGAACGTCAGGTACGTGTTCACTTCTTATATCGTATTTTTGCTTTGCACTTCTTAAATCGATTATAGTAAGTACATCAGCGTCAGGGGCTTTTTCCTTAATTATATCAAAGACTCTTTGCTCGTTATCGTTCATTTCTCTTTTTCGCATCTTTACCTCAAGAAGTAACCTTATTCCACGTAATGCACCTGGCCTAGCTATATCTTTCAATCCAAGATCTACTACTTCAGCTCTCTCTTCTCCTAATAGCGACTCTCGTATTAAAGTAGCTCCATCTTTTTCTAATGGAATATCTTTCTGAAATATAGGATCCCCTGCTACTACAAATTTAGAACCCCGTCCTATTCTCATTAATACTTCACAAGCACTCTCGGGTTTTAAATTCTGAGCATCATCTAAGAATATTATGTCCTCATCAAAAGTCCTTCCTCGTAGAAAGTGAGAATCTGCTATAACTAATCTCCCTTCTTTTATAAGCTTCTTTACATCCTCAAAGTCGATTATTCCCTTAAGTACGTCTCTTAGATACGATGAAGCTGTCTCATAAAACATCTCTCCTAGTTCGACTATTGTCAGTTCTTTTCCGCTTGTAACATCAATAATAGGTCTAACTAATACGAATCTATGATACCTTCCTTGTAATGTCGCATCTATGGCATAAGCACAGGTAAGAAGACTCTTTCCTGTTCCAGTAGGTCCAAATACTCCTACGATTTCGTTCCTATCATTACTTAAAGCTCTTAATAGCCTCTCCTGACCTTTAGATAAAGGCTTAACTTTCTCAAGTAGCATATTTTTCTCCTCCTCTTAATCACTCTCCATTATTGAATTACTATTCTCCTTCTGTAAAGAGTAGAGAGCATCCTTAGCTTTGCTAAGGTATTGGAATTATATGAAATTTTCCTATCAACATAGGCAATTATCTCTTTATCTATTATCTCCAGTCTCAGGATATTCACATTAAGTTCCTCCCTTAAAGCAGTTTTAACATCTTCCTCGTTTATATCTGGTAATTTCTTACCACATTGATTATTACAGTATATAGGGCTCGTACACATTCTCCCTGTGAAACATATGTTAGCACATGGAAGAGTATATCCCTGCCTATTAATCACATATGTCATGGCACAACAGGCCGAAAGCACTCCTCTTAGTCCTCTTTCTTTAGCAATCATTAAAGTCCTAACCTTTATATCTCTAAGACTCAAGTTTATCTGCTTCCTATTAGATAGTCTTCTAGTGTTTACCCTTTCTAGGATATCCTTCACATTAAAGCCTGCTTTTCTTAGTCTATACAGTATGTTCTTAGTTACTCTAAATCCCCCTACAACTACCCCTATTGCCCCATACTCTTTTGCTTCTTGGAGTATGTCATCTATTTCATCCTCGTTTATACCCGGAATTAAAGGTCTTAAAAAGAGAAATGGATAAAACCCTGCTTTCCTCAAATTCCTTATACTCTCTAATCTAAGTTCAGGCCTAAGAGCATTTGGCTCTAATCTCTTCCACTTACGGAGAGTGACTATCGTTATTAATGGACTTACATTTGTTGAGATATTTCTTAGCATTTCCGCCTCTTCTTGAGATATATACTCTTTAGTAGAGAACTGCATAGGATTCCTTAGATACTTGGAAATGGCTAGCATGTACTCTAGTGTCTTACTTTTAATATCCTTATTAAAGGGATCTGTAATACTTCCAAAAGCTAAGTACGTGCCTCCTACTCCTGGTATGAAGTAAGGGTTATTAATTAGTGCGTAAACAAACTCTTTACCTTTAAGCCTATAAGGAACCGCTTTTCTAAAGGTAAACCCCATATCTTGTATGTAACAATAAACACATGCGTTAGGGCATCCAATCCCTGTATGGACTGTGATTCCACAAGGTCTAGGCTTCCTCTTACTGTGCGGGTCATTAATGGCAAGTTCACGTGCTCTAGAGTCCAACACTTCATTTAGTTTACGTATAAGTTTCCTCCTTTCCGAGATAACGATCTGATAATTACATATCACAGAATCTCCCTAAAGCATTGTTAGTTATTTTTGTACAATTTCCTTAAACTTATTAATTGTTTATTAAGGTGTATGCCTCATTAAAGCTTGAAACTGAGGTTTCGCTTATGTTACTTGATTCATCTACCAAACGTGAAATAGCAATAAGAATTGCAGGAGACATAGTCCTCTCAGATAATGTAGGAGAAGCTATGAGATTATGGCGTGAACGTTTTGGCTTTACTCAAGCTCAAGTTGCTAGAAAGATGTCTGTCTCCTCCTCTGTAATTTCTGATTATGAAAGTGGACGTAGAAAATCTCCTGGTGTCAATTTAATACGCCGCTATGTTATGGCACTAATCGAAATAGATGAAGAGCGTGGATCTAGAGTCACATCTATGTTATCAAGACTTTTAAGTGGTTCTGAAATGCTTAAGGAGGCGATACTTGATATGCGTGAATTCACAAAGCCTATTAGCATAGGTGATTTCTGTAGGTTAATAGGCGCTGTGTTATTAACTTGTAAGCACTCTTCTTCACAGCCAATATTAGGTTATACGCTTGTAGATGGACTAAAGGTGCTTATTGATGTCCCTGCTTATGATTATCTAAGATTGTATGGTCATACCACTCAAAGAGCTGCTATTTTTACAAATGTTTCAAGAGGCCGATCTCCAATAGTAGCTATAAAATCTATGCAAGCTGGCGCAGGCGGTATAAGACCTTCTCTTGTTGTGTTACATGGTATATCTGAAAAAGAAATCGATCCTATAGCCATTAAAGTTGCAGAAAAAGAGCGATTACCCCTAGCTACCGTTAGTGATATTGATATTGAAGAGTTAATAAGACGTTTGAGGTCTATACATGCTTAGTACTCTCTCTGTATAACGTAGTCCGCGAGATCTACAAAATATTCTTTTGCCTCATCTCTAATGCTTAACTTACTTATAATCTTCTTCGCCTCTTCTGCAAGATTGTAGCTTACCTTTCTCACGTATTCAAGTATTCCTTTTTCCCTTAATATTTTACGTACTTTCTTAACTTCGCTAAGACTTATATTCTCCTTTCCTAAAACTTGTAGAAAGACTCTCTTCTCCTCGTCATTAAGGGTGCGTATTGCTTTTATAACCAGAAGTGTAGCTTTTCCTTCTCTTAAATCACTACCTATAGGCTTACCTAACACTTTTTCATCTCCATAAATCCCTAGGATATCGTCTTGAATTTGGAATGCTTCGGCTACCAGAACAGCATATTCCCTTAATTTAAGAAGAGTCTTCTCGTCGATACCTGCTAACACACTCCCAATACATATTGATTTCTCGAATAATGCTGCAGTCTTTAAACGTATCATTTTAAGATATTCTTCTTCACTTAACTTTTCATAATCTGTTATTGAAAACATCAAATCTAGTAACTCTCCATTAACCACCTCTCTATATGCTGAGACATAATACTCTAATGCTCTAGATACTCTTTCTCTATCAAACTTGGCGGTTAGTAAAGTTTCAAATCCTATGTTGAAAAGTTCATCTCCACCTAAAATTCCCATTGCAATTCCAAGTATCTTAGCCCTATGTGGGACTTCCTTCTCAAATAATTGTCCATAAAGTGTATGGAAAGTAGGCCCTCCCCTTCTTAGCTCATCTTGATCTATTATATCATCGTGAATTAATGTTGAGTTATGAAGTAATTCAACACATGTAGATGTTCGTATTAGTTCATTAAGTTCTGTAGTGGGCTCTTTAACTGCAGAGTATGCCATTATAAGTGTAATAGGCCTTAATCTTTTACCTCCTCTAAGTACAAATTCTTTCAAATTCTCGTAGAATTTCACGTTATCTTTATTCAACTTTCCTGCTTCACTTATTTTCTCGTCAAATATCTTCTTAAGAGCTTGTTCAATAGGTTGTTTATAAGTTTCTACAGCTTCTTTAAGCCTCAAAGCGCATTTCCCTCTTTACTCTATTTTAATTCTATATCCTTTTACTTTCTTAGGGAGCCTTATTTCTAATATCCCTCCCCTGAAACTTGCCCTTGCTTTCATAGGATCAACTTTACTCGGTAATCTTAAGACTTTTCTGAAGCATGTAAATCGTAATTCTTCTCCTAAATACCTTGGTCCTTCTACTTTAAATCCCTCTTTAAGCTGTGCCTCTATTTCTACTGTATCTTCAGTGGCATTGATCTTTATATTGTTTTTATCAACCATTGGTAGATCAAAGGTAACTATTACTTCATTCTCGCTCTCTTCTATTGTACATAAGGGCTCTAAGCTTTTACTTTTATAATCCCACATTGGTCTATTAAGTTCTAAATCTCTCTCAATATCCTCTAGAAGCCTTCTAATCTCTCTCCTTATTTCTTCTACTATCTCACTAATTCTTCTGAAAGCCATATCCATCCCCTTATACATACATCATGGGTGGTACTTCAAATTCATGACTTTTCTGCATTCTATTTAATGCGGTATTCGTTCTTCTCATAAGCTCTCTCAGCTTTATTCTTATCTGTTCTTCTTCCTTTAGGAGCTGGGTTACATCGATATTTAATCCTAGCATTTTGTTTAAGACTTTTAATATGGAGGCTGCCGCTCCTGGATCAGGATACCCTCTATGAGATTGTGCTAATAATAAAACACTTGGTATTCTACGCTCCAAGCATTCCTTTAATATCATTGCATAGATGCCTACAATATATCCCTCTTCAAGTGGAAGTATGTTAGCTTCACTAAGTATTCTTTTTCCCTCTTCATGTATAGCTATACCAAAGACTTTTGGTTCTTTTATTTCAACCCTATTTGGAGTAGCAAGCCCTCCTACAGAGACTACTGCCTTTACATTCTTCTCTACAGCATAGTCTACTATTGATTTAGCTAATGATCTAATAAGCTCTACTGAAGGAATAGCGATCTCTGAAGTTATTACATAAAATGTATCACGTCCGTAGACTCTTATTGGCATTTTAGGCTCTCCTCTATGAAGAACTATCACAGGAGGTAACATTTCTGAGTCAAAATATGCTACCTCTTCCATTTTCATTTGACTTATAATATGATATGCGGCTATAGTCCCGACAAGTCCAACATCTGGTAAACCGTTTATAAGGTATGGACTCTCTACCAGAAGGCTCTTCTTCTCAACAATACGCATTTCATGACTCCCCTAGCTCTCTATATCTGCATTACTCTTTTTCTAGTTGTCGCTTTCTTGAGAAGAGAAAAACTTATAGAGTTAAAATCAATGAAGTAAGAATGGATAGAGAGATGTCGCGTGGAGAAGGTGAGAGATCTCTCTTAACTAAAATAGTTCTTGATGTACTTAAACCACATAAACCTTCAATAATCGAAATGGCTAATACCTTGATCAATGTTGATGGAGTAAAGAAAGTTAATATCATTATAAGAGAAATGGATGCTGAAACAGAGACAGTAAAAGTAGTTATAGAAGGAAAGAGCATCAACTATAATAGAGTAGAGGAGTCAATAGAGCATTTAGGAGCCTCCATACATAGCGTAGATGAAGTAGAAATGGAGAAATAGTATTCATTGCCTCCTATAATAATGCTCTTGCTATTTTTGCAAAGAAAACTGGATGCTTCATTAACTTCTGCGCCACTCTTTTCACATTTAATCCATTTGCTAAGTCTATTATATCCTTACCTTCAAGAATTCTAGCTAATTCATTTAACTCATTATCGTTAAGTCTTTCCACAACTCTTAAAACTTTAAGACTTCGAGAAATCCTAATTCCCCAGTACTTATCATACTCACTAACATACTCTTTAAGCTTATTATAAGTGATGTTATTCTCTACAATAGCTTCTCTCGCTATCCGTCCAGCTATCTTACCAGCTATTGATGCTGAATGTATACCACCACCTGTTAAAGGTATAACCTGTCCAGCTGCATCACCGCAGAGCATTACATTACCTTTTACTCTCTCTTTAACCTGTCCACTTATAGGAACTGCTGAAACACCAAATTCAAGCTCTACGCTTCTCTTAAATCGTTCAAAATTCTCTTCTATAAATTTATCAATATATCTTCTAGGTATATCTCCTCTAACTCCTGCGCCAATTCCTACTTTTTCTTCTTCACGTGGGAATATCCATAAGTAACCTCCAGGTGCAATTCTTGTGCCTACCCTTATTTCCAATACATGCTTATCAATAAGTTCTACATCATTCAGTATATACTGAGCTGTAGGTATAACTTCATATTCCTTTCTTCTAAAGAATGCCCTTCCTATCTTAGATCCTATTCCATCACATGCTATGACAATCTTCGGCTTAACTCTAATAAGCTCCCCTCGTTTAGATATTATGACATCTTCAACAAACCCTTTTTCATTAACTTTATAATCGACTACAGGACTGTTGATCCATAAGAGTGCTCCATTTCGTCTAGCTCTTATAGCTAAGGTCTCTAACAACGCTCTTTTATTGATAATATATCCTTCACCCATTCTACTACTAATTTCAACATAATCTTTACCATTAGGCGCAAATACTAATACGCCTCTAATTTCATTACGTACTATGTTCCTATCTGGCTTTACCTCTAGATCTCTTAATGTTGCGGCTGAAACTGCTTCTCCGCAAGGTTTCTTAGCTAGTTTATTTTCTTTTTCTACTATTAATACCTCTACTTCCCCTTTTTTAGAAGCTTCAATACTGGCTGAAAGTCCTGCAGGTCCTGCTCCTATTATGAGTATATCAACAACTCTTTCATTCAACATTGAACACCTACACCTATTTCTCCATAGACTTATCTTTAAAAATTCCTTGTTATGCTTTAAACCACTTGAAGACATAATAGCGTATAGCACGTGTTTGTGGATGTACAACTGCTATTACAAACCTCTTTCTAACACTATGAGAAAGTCTTCCTGCTCTTATTATTTCGATAGGATCCATTTTTGCCTCATATGGCATTACATGCACTAAAAAAGGTGCGTGGTCTATACCTGGCCCGTATCTATATACAGCAAATGTACTTCCAAACTTTAATCCTGGTCTAACTACATATCCTTTGCTTCTTAAGTCTTTATAAACCTCATAAACATCATCAAACATATAGTATATCTTCCTTGCATATTCTCTCACATCCTCAGGCTTAAGGCTTCTCCCTTGAGAATCGAAAACCTCAATTCTCCCTTTTTCGAGAAGATAGAGAGCTTCAAGTAATGAGAGCTCGACAGGTCTCTCTATGTCTAGTTCCTTAGGTTTGCTTATGCCTACTAATTTCCCATAAAATCCCTCTTTATAAAGCCTAGGAGCTTCTCTCTTATCCCAAGCTATAATTCGAGAGCCTATGAGCACAGCTTTTATCTTATCTTCGCTCATAAATAGCCCTACTTTAATATCTATCGTCTGGGAAAAATATTAAGAAAGAGAGACTAATAAATAAAACTTTCGAGGACGTGATTTTATATGTTCCAAACTAGTGAACTACTTGAAATCTCAAAGACTGTTTCAAAAATTAAGAAAAAGCAAATGATTCTGCTCTCACTTGCTGGTATAGCTACTCTGATAGCTTTCATATACCTTCTAGGAGGACCAGAAGAAGCTTTAGGCTTAATCCTTCTAATAACCCCCATGACGCTCACTACTATGGTTTTGCTTGAATTAGTTAATATTACGCTCTACGGTATTGCGTGGTGGCTTATTTTACGAGCGATTCGTGGAAAGGTAAATTTAAAAGAGTGTGTAGTTGCTGGCTATGTTAGCATTCTCGGAGATATGTTAGTTCCTACTGGTATTACGGGTGAAGCACTCTGGTATTTGTATGCTACTCGTCGACTTAAGGTAAAATCTGGCGAAGCGGCAGTAAGCATTATAGTTCATAGATTAATCGATAGTCTCCTTTTTACCTCAATAGTGTTGATAAGCTGGATACGTCTTTCTCTTCTTTATCACTGGCGTACGCATCCATTAGGTCAGTACGTAAGTTTAGTTGTACTTGCATCAATATTTTGTTTTTCTTGCCTCTACATTTTACTACATGTAGACTTAGTTTCAGATCATGTAGAAAATATACTTACTAAGATATCGCATAAGCTCTCGAAATACAAGATGTTCTCTAGAATTGAGGTTCTCAGATTCTTCAATGATTTCCAGAATGCCGCTCTTTTAATAAGACATAACATGCTAAGTACTACCTTAATAACACTTGTGTTATTAACACGCTGGCTCTCTGGCATCTCTATACCTTATGTTGTATTTAATTCCCTAGGATATAAAGTAAGTTTCTGGTTAACGGCATTAGCATATCCACTTTATGGGCTTACATTATTACTACCAGGGGGTATTCCTGCTATGATAGGTATACTAGATGTTACTATGATATCAATTTTCCTTCTTCTAGGCATAAAGAAGGGTGTAGCTATTGCTGTATCATTTATAACACGTTTAGTTACTATAGTTACAGATCTTCTATTCATTTCTATAATTTCAGCCTATATGGGTATTAGTGAATTTATCAAGTAAACCTATGTAATGCTATCATCATCACATCGTCAGATGCATCTTCAAATAAATCAGCTATATTTTCGAGAAACTCTATGATGAGTCTTATAATATGAACATGTGGTTTGTTTAGCTCTTCTAATGTTAATAAATCAGTCTCTCTATAAGCTAAATCTGCCTTTTTCTCAGAATCGCTTACTTCTTTACAAAATTCTAGAACCTGGTTTAAGTTATATCGTAATGCAAATACGGCTCTTCTAAATGCATCATAAGCTTCTATCACACTACCTACAAATTCTCTTAAAGGTTCTAATAGGCTAAATGGTATCCCCCATCCTTTTTCTTCTAATCGTTCTAACCTATATGCAATACCCTCTAGATAATCTGCTACCTGAACAATTTTGCCTGTAAGTCGAATCCAATCTTCCCGTATCTCTAGTCCAGGTGTAGTTCTAGCTATATAATTGTATAGGTCACGTTTTATTCTGAGTACTTCTTCTCTGCTTTCTCTAATTCTCTCTAATCTCTTTCTGAAATCTTCCTTCTTTCTCTCGTATTCTAATAAGCATTGATATAATTCATGTAGTGCTTCCCCGATATTTCTTGTCTGTTCTTCTATCATGTCAAGTATTCGCCTTGTAGCTTCGTCCTCTCTAGATATAAACATTCTTTCTTTATTTTCATCGATGTTAATTATACTCACAGATGCCATCTCCTAGAGCTTTGTTTTCAGACATATAGGGTTTAAAGTATGATTTATTTAAAAGTTTATTACCTTGCCGTAGTAGTTAGCGGTCTCCTTACTGTAGCTATAGTTCTATCTGCTACACCTCTCTCTCTTAACTCTTGGGCATTAGCCCAAACTTCATTTTCAGGAACGGTATCTAGGCCAATAACTTTAAAGCGTATTTTCTTCTTACCAGCTATAACTATCTCTACCATATCCTCTATACCTAAGTATCTCATAGTCTTTGGATTCATCTTAGCCATTCCTCTATCGACGTCATTCCTTTGCCTAATCCTTAATCTCTTCTCGACTCTCTTCATAACTCTTCACCTGCTAGGATACCTTTTTTTCAAATCTTTAAAGGATACTTTAAGATTTATGTAGCTTTCAATAATAGGTATTACTTCATTTTCAGGTATTCTTATCTGTTCCCATGTATCTCTATCTCTTAATGTAACTGTCTTATCTATCAAAGTTTGACCATCTACTGTGATTGCTAAAGGCACTCCTATTTCATCAGCTCTTGCATATCTTCTCCCTATTGAGCCTGATATATCATAGAAAGCTGCTATTCCTCTATTTTTTAGCCCCTTGTATATCCTTAGAGCTTCACGCTTCATGTCTTCATTATCTATGAGTGGAAATACTACTGCTTTTATTGGAGCTACATCTGGTGGTAGCTTTAAAACCACTCGACCTCGTACTTCATAGTATGCATATTCTAATGTAGCATATACAAGTCTATCAGCACCATATGAAGGCTCTACTACATGAGGTATGAACCTTCTCCCTGTCTCCTTCACCTCTTCAAGGCTTATATCAACCATATCTCTAGTAACTCTCTTTCCATCAACTATAGCAAAACCTCTTTCTTTAAGTTCTTTGATGAATTTCATATCTTTACTTTTCTCTTCTATTAATCTTGCAAGCTTTTTTGCTTCCTTCTTGAACTTAGGTCCTATTATCTCCATGCGTGGTCTTACTCTATAAACCTTAAGAATTTTTGGATGTTCATATTCCTGAAAGACTCTTAGATCTTGCCTACTGTATTCCATATGTCTTGAGAGATCGTAGTCTGTCCTATAAGAGTGACCTGCTACTTCAACCCATCCCCATCTTTCAAGCCAAACTGTCTGATCGAAAGTTTGCAAGGCATAATGTGCTCTCTCTTCAGGCAATTTTTCTACGAACATCTGTTTATCACTCGGTATGCCTAGGCTCCTAACAAACCTTTGACCTAAGCCCATGTAGAAAGCTAACCATTCATTCTTTACGATATCTTTTTCAAGTAGTTCTTTAACTCTAACTTTAATGGGTTCTTCTTTACCCTCCAAAATTCTCTTTATGGGTAAAACTTGAATCACCTCATCTTCTACTTCATTCAATACAGGGCATTTAGGATCTTCAGGATCAAAGAAGAGCTCTAATTCCATTATGGTGAATTCCCTTAATCTTATTGGTCCTTGTCTAGGCGATATCTCGTTCCTCATAACCTTACCTATTTGAGCTATGCCTAGAGGTAATCTACGTCGTGCTGCTTCGAAAACTCTCTTGAAAGAAATAAACATCCCTTGAGCTGCTTCAGGTCTAGCATAGCCTATATTACCTTCATAAGGTCCAATAGTTGTCTTAAATAACAGATTAAACGTTCTCACTTCTCCTAACTCACCTTGACACTCAGGGCACCTTATGTTATATTCTCTTATAATCTTAGTAAGTTCCTCTGGAGTAAGCTTTTCTAATCCCCCTAATTTTGTTACTTCCTCGATTAAATGATCCGCCCTATATTTTCTGTGACATTTAGTGCATTCAACTATCATATCAGTAAAGTGCTCTAAATGGCCTGAAGCATTAAAGACTATCTCAGGCATTATTATTGGAGTCTCTATCTCAACCATAAATTCTTGGTACTCATATATGAACGTACGTCTCCACTTTTCCTCAATATTTCTCTTAAGTAATGTTCCTAAAGGACCAAAATCTAGGAAGCCTCTTACTCCGCCATATATCTCTACAGATGGCCAGAAGAACCCTCTTCTACGAGCTAATTCTACTATTTTATCATATTTATCCATGTTTTCCTCCTCGTTCTTAATGTCTCTATATCGCAGAGCATTTCTAGGGTTAAATATAGATATCCTAATTTAAGCATAAAGAATGAATTTCCTCAAAAAGATTAAGAGAAGGTAACGCATTATGAACGAGTTCGAAGGCTTAGTATACCCTATGGGGCCACCATTAAGAGGGTTTAATCATCCATGGAATGAAGCAAGATATATTATTATAGGTTTTCCTTTTGATGGTACTAGTAGTTATAGACCAGGTACTCGATTTGGCCCTCTAAACATAAGATTGTCTTCTTTAATGATAGAATCCATGAGCTTATTTTCGAAACTTAGTATAGATGAGATACCTATCTATGATATAGGCGATGTCACTGTAGTACATGGTAATGTTACTGAAAGTTTAAAGAGGCTAAAAAGTGTCATTGAATTAGTATTAAATAAAAATAAGAAGCCTATGGTAATTGGTGGTGAACATACACTCACTTTAGGAGTATTGAACGCTCTTAAAAGGCATATTAAACAAGATGAATTCTGCTTAGTATCCTTAGATGCTCATATGGACTTATATGATGAATGGCCCTTAGGTCAGAGGGTTTCTCATGCAACTACTCTACGCAGATCTTATGAACTATTAGGAAATAGTGATATCATAATCGTAGGTGTTAGAGCCTGTGATCCTGAAGAAATAACCTTTGCAGAGGAGCACAATATAAAGTATATTTCTTCTTTCGATATTGACTCAAAATCTACTAGAGAGGTGCTTCTAGAAAGAATTAAAGATAAGCAAGTCTATTTGAGCCTAGATATTGATGTACTCGACCCTTCTATAGCCCCAGGAGTTGGAAATCCTGAAGCTGGTGGGCTAAACTATCATACTTTACTGAAATTACTCAAACTAATAATACAACATTCTAAAGAGATGTTAGGCTTTGATTTAGTAGAATTTAATCCACTAGTTGATATGACTGGGACTACAAGTGTTATCGCTACTAGGCTTCTGTATGAAGTCCTTTCACTTGATTATCCTCGTAGTCATTAAGGCTTATACTCCTTTAACTTTCTTAGCAATAGGCGGACGGACTTTATATATTATCCTATATCCGCAGAAAGGACACATTATGCTAGGGATTAGCTTGAGATCTTCTAGCTCAAAGGTCTTTCCGCATCTTCCACACTTATAAGTCATACTTATTTCCCTTCTACAAACTTCACTTCTCTGCTTTTTAGTATTTCGGAGTAAACGGTTAGATTTAAATAGTCTGCTAGACTAATCACAACAAGGAGTTGATGGGAGAGAATGAGTGAGGAGATCTCCCCTATAAGGGGGTTGCCAAAGGAACTATACGACTATGAAGAGATAATTAAAGAGCAACAACGTGTAAGAGTGCGTGTTGAAAGACGACGCTTTGGAAGAGAAGTAACTATAATTGAAGGTATAGACAGTAGAGATGTAGATTTAAGAAAAATCGCTAAAGTTCTTAAAGGTAAATTAGCTTGCGGAGGTACTGTTAAGGAAGGCAGAATAGAGCTACAAGGTGATCATAGAACTAAGGTAAAGGAAATTCTTATTAACTTAGGATTTTCGGAAGATCAGATCTTCATAGAGTGAAAGCTCTTGCCATTAAAGAGGAGAAGTGTAAGAGAAGAAACTATTTTATGTTGTCCAGTATGTGGTTCTATAAATATAGAACGGATTAGAGTTCTAGGAGTGACTCCTACGCTTTACTTATGTAAAAATTGTGGTTACAAAGGCTACATAGTACTTGAATTAGATATTAATAACTTTAAGAGGGAAACAAATGCCTAATCCTTTCTACACCCTTTATTTCCTCTATAACTCTTATCACTTCCTCTGGAACATATTTTCTCCACTCATCACCTTTAGCCATTAACTCCCTAATCCTAGTAGCATTATATAGCTCCCTCTTATAGAAAGGTATTCCCTCAACACGATATCCTTCTTCTTCAAATAACCTTCTTGAAAGAGAATCATTTGTAAATACTATATCGAACTTTGGCGTATATAATCTAACCATGGCTACCCATAACGAGTGCACTCTATCAGTATCAGGAACTGCAACAATAATACATTTATCCAGCAGTTCTCTCGACTTTAATACTCTCCATATCATCTCTATTCTCTCGCCTACTGTAAATGGGTTCTCCCATGTATGAGAAAATTGTGCGCTTCCTATTCCTATTACTAGTTCGTGCACTTTACTTAAAATCCACTCTATGGCCTTTAAGTGTCCATAGTGGAATGGCTGAAATCTACCTATGTAGAAGCCCCTCATTGAAGCTGTTCACCAGTTGATGATTCATTATCATGACTTATTTATATCCTTTTATGATCTTTACTAAGAGTGTACTAAAGAATACCAAAAAGCAAGAGGCTTTCTTATTGGTAAAAACCATTAAAACAAGGGAATTAAGGAAAAACTAACGAACTGGTATCTTTATTTTTAGCTCTCTAGCAAGTTCTTTATACCTATTTCTTACAGTTACCTCTGTAACTTGAGCAGCCTGTGCAACTTCTTTTTGCGTTCTTATATCTCCTTTAAGTAATGACGCTATGTATATCGCTGCAGCTGCTAATCCTGCAGGATCTTTTCCTGCTGTAAGGCCTTTCGCCCTTGCCGCTTTAAGTATTGAAATGGCCTCCCTTATAACTGTTCCATCTAGCTTTAATGCTTCAGCTATTCGAGGTACGAAATCTACAGGATCTGCTAATGGTACCTTAACTGCTCCCTCTCTTAATAAGAGTCTATAGCATCTAGCAACTTCTTTCTTTCCTCCTCTAGTATACTTGGCTATTTCATCAAGTGTTCGAGGAATTCTTAACTCTCTACATGCAGCGTATATCGCTGCAGCCATTACAGACTCTATGCTTCTTCCTCTTACTAACCCTTTCTCTACAGCACGTCTATAAATCTCCATCGCTTGTTCCTTAACGCTTTTAGGTAATCCTAACTGAGAGGAAATTCGTTCTAACTCTATACTTGCTTGTTGCAAATTTCTCTCTAATGAGGTTTGTACTTTACTTCTCATTTGCCACTTTCGAAGTCGAAGCATCTCTAATCTACGTTTGTATGTTATCTCTCTTCCTAATGCATCCTTGCCTCTCCAATCTATGACGGTAGTAAGATTGTCGGGTGTAGCTCGAGTAAGCGGAGCACCTACACGACTTCTCCTAAGTTTCTCCTCCGGAGTGAAAGCTCGCCATTCAGGTCCTAAATCTATAAGCTTCTCATCTAGTACTAAACCACAGTTAGTACAGACTACTTCTCCTCTTTCATAATTATAAGTGAAGGTATCATTACCACATGCAGGACACTTAATAGGTAAGGTTATTAACTCATCCGGTGAAGAGTGAGCATGCCTTCTTCTATTAACTTCTCTCACAATAACCACCTCCATAAGACTTATATATACGTATGCATATGAAAAGAGCCATAATATATTTAAACCTTTCGGTTAGAGGCAACTATAAATATCTACTCGCATGATTAAAAGTTTTTCGCATCATTAATCTAATGTAGGTTTATAGTTTTTCATAACTCTACTTTACATCTAATAACACCTGCGTTCTTTCGCTCACTCATAGTTATCTTAAAAAGCTCCATTATAAGTCTTCTCTCTTCATTACTCATTATACGACCCTTTCTTAGCACGAATTTTCTATATATCCTTAATATATCATTTAAATCGAGTTCAATAGCTCCTATTCCTAATTTCTCTATCCATAGTGTAAAGGAAGGCACATCTTTTATTATCATACCATGAAGTTGAGAAGCTACGCCTATTCTTTTTCCTGGGTATATTATCACTCCTGCGGAAGTTTTGACCATATCGCCCATAATGCATCCTAGCCTAGGTAGTCTAGTGTCTACCTCTTTACCTCTTATAAGAACCTTTACATTCCTGTAATTGCTTTTTAAACTGAAAATTATAGTACCCACTTCAAGATAGATCCATTCACCCAAATAGGAATACTCTATATGGCTGTAATGCTCTACATCACTAAATCCATGTATTATTGTCTCCCTTACTTCTCCTCCTATCTTACATTTGGGCCCTATATTGCTTCCTCCTCTTATGGAGGTTCCCTTTAATAACCTACTTCCTGCTCCTATATATGAGGGTCCTTCTATTCTAACGGTAGCTTCTATATCGACATTCCTATCTATAAAGATAGGGCCGTACTTAGTATTAAAAACTACATTTGGCTCTACTTCAACATCCTCTGAAATATGAATATATTCCTCACTCCCTATTAGATAACTTCCTTTAGGAATTTCCTTTTCTTCTTTCTTCGCAGATCTCTTGAAATCTTCAAAAAGCAATTCACCATTGTGCTTTATGAGATCCCATACGTAATCTACTATTAAGTACTTCTTTACCTCAATAATAGGTATACCCTTCTTACGTAGTCGTTTAATGGCTTCTACTGTCGACCCTTCTACTAAGTTACTACTAATTAGCTGGAAACTGGCTTCTTTAAGTCTGGCAATAAGGAGTGTCTCTCCATCTACTAGAATTAATTCCTCTCTTGGAATTTTCTCTAATAATCTTAAGGAAGCTCCATAAGCTAATAATCTACCGTTAATCAACAATACATCTTCATCAATCTTGTGGGGTTCATTGATTATGTATCCACTAAGTTTCTTACGAAATAACGGAGCGAGATAATTTCTCATAAAAAGAGCTCTTCTATCGATTTTATAGCCAAGGTTGAAAAGAACATTCTCTATTCTTTCTCTTAAAGTGAACATACCCGTCTTGAGTTCATATACAGGTCTCGTATAGGTTAACGGTATGAAATTTTCATATTTTTCATCTTCAAAAAGTAAGAAGATAGTCATGCTTAGTCCCTTTTTCACCTGGCTTTGACGACTTTAACCAATCCTCTAGGTTCATCAGGATCTAATCCCTTGAAGATTGCTGTATAATAGGTTAATAACTGGCAAGGAACTGCATATAGTATCTGGCTAAATAATGAGTCAAATGTTGGTACCTTTAAGGCTAAGTCTGCGTAATTTAATGGTTCCTGGTCTTTCTCAACATGGATTATAAGGACTGTAGCGTTTGTATCCTTGCATCTCTTAATTACCTTAAGGAAGATTTCATGAGCTTTTTCTCTTGAGGGAGGTGGGCAAAGGGCTAGAACAAGCGATGTAGCATCAAGTAGACTTATTGGTCCATGTAGAAATTCTGCAGCTGAGAATGCCTCAGCATGAATTAATGTTCCTTCTTTGAGCTTTAACGCTCCTTCAATAGCTATAGGATATGTAATATCTGCTCCTAAGATGTATGCGTGTTTAATCATCTTCATGACTTTAGCTATTTCGGGAATCGTGTTTTCGTAATATCTTTGAGCTTTTTCTATAATTTCAGATAGTCCGTACAGTATGTTCCAAAACTCCTCCGTTTGCTTTTTACTTATGACATTTCTAGCATAAGCATATTCTATCGAGAAGGCATAAAGCGCTACGAGCTGGGCTATATAAGTTTTAGTTGCTACTATGGCTCTCTCTTCGCCTGCTTCAGTTAGTATTAGATAATCGGATATCTTGGCTAATTTGCTTTCTTTGAAATTAGTGATCCCTAGAATCTTTACCCCTTTCTCTTTGGCCATCTTAGCCGCATCTATTACATCGATAGTTTCTCCACTTTGACTTATAGCAATAAGTAAGTCTCTCTCATGTAGGCTTCTTAAAGGCGAATATATTAGCTCACTAGCATAAATAAGGTAAGGTAAATTCTTACTTACTTCGCTTAAGATGTAACTTGCAGCAATCCCTGCGTGAAAACTAGTTCCGCATCCTGTTATAATCACTCTCTTATACTCATTTTCACATATCCTTTTAGCTATATCCTTAAAATTCTCCCTCTTTTCTAGCGTCTTCCTTATAACCTCTGGTTCTTCTCTTATCTCTCTAAGCATGTAATGATTTTCCTTTCTCAAAATCTCACCTACTATTCTCCTCTATAGTCTCCTCTTAATTTAAAGAAAAATAGAAATGGTAGCCCGGCGGGGATTCGAACCCCGGTCGGCGGGGCCAGAGCCCGCCATGCTTGGCCGCTACACCACCGGGCTTTTCATATTCGTACTAATAGCTAGATCTTCAAACGAGGATTTAAGCTTTCTTACTTTAAAGGCTTATGTACTCTTTATATGTCTAAAGAGAATAAAAGAGAATACTATCAAAATATAATGACTATCTTATGCTCCAAGTCTTTTGAAGACCTCCCAACCTAAATACTCTGCCTCGTCTCCTAGAATCTCTTCTATTCTTAATAACCTATTATACTTCGCTGTCCTCTCTCCTCGTGCTGGTGCTCCAGTCTTAATTAACCCTGCATTAAGCGCTACCGATAAATCGGCTATAGTAGTATCCTCAGTCTCACCAGATCTATGACTAACTATTACGTTATATTTATTCCTTAAGGCTAACTCAGCAGCATCTATTGCCTCAGTTAGTGTTCCTATTTGGTTTACTTTAAGTAATAAGGCATTAGCAGCACCAAGCTTTATCCCTTTACTTAATCTCTCTATATTAGTTACAAAGAGATCATCACCTACTATTTGTACTCTATTACCAAGCTTCTTAGTTATTATGCTAAACCCTTCATAATCCTCTTCGTAGAATGGATCTTCTATAGATTTAACAGGATACTCGTCTATAATTCCTAAATAGTATTCCAATAACTCATCTCTACTCAGAAGCTTATTATCGATCTTATACTTATTGCCGTCATAGAAACTCGAGGCAGCAGCGTCTAGTGCTAGTACTATATCGTTCTCAGGATCGTAACCTGCTTTTTTAATAGCGTTTACTAATGCATCTAAAGCCTCCCTTGTTTCCTTCATAGGTGGTGCAAAGCCTCCTTCATCACCAACGTTGATTGCTGCAAGTCCATACTTTTCCTTTAGGTAATTTTTAAGTTCGTGATATACTTCACTTCCTATTCTTAATGCTTCACTAAATTTGTCTACTCCTAATGGCATTATCATGAACTCTTGAATGCTTAGCTCATTCCCTGCATGCTTTCCTCCATTGAGTATATTCATCATAGGAACTGGCAATATATGAGCTCTTACGCCACCTAAATACCGAAATAGCTCTACTTGGAGAGTGTTAGCTGCTGCTTTAGCATTAGCTAACGAAACACCAAGTATTGCATTTGCACCTAATTTTGACTTATTTTTAGTTCCATCTAACGTTAGAAGTGTTTTGTCAAGTTCTCTTTGTCTCCTTGAATCCATACCTGTGATTATCGGTGCGATTATAGTGTTAACATTATCGATAGCTTTTCTTACTCCTAATCCATGATATCTTTCATCCCCATCTCTAAGCTCTATAGCTTCATGCACTCCTTTAGAAGCTCCAGCTGGTACTTCTGCTATTCCTTTTCCTCCTCCTTTTGTTCTTATCTCAACTTCTACTGTAGGATTCCCTCTGGAGTCTAAGACTTCCCTAGCCTTGACATAGGCTATTTTAAATAGATCCTCAGGTATCCATATCATGATATATCACCTAACTAATTTTACTCCTTAAGAAGATAAGTATACTCCTCAAGTCATCAATTGATACGCGTTTATTCCTACTTAGCCAGAACATTTCTAGTAAAATAAAGTGGGCTTTGCTATTGTTTATAAGATTCACCATATTATCGATATCAATATCTCCCTTTCCTAATAGGAAGTGATCTCGTACTTTTTCTCCTTCAACTCTGTAATCGTGAATGTGAATTACTTTGACTTTATCTCCTAATGTCCTAAACCATTTTTCAAGTTCACTAGTCTCTTTTAGTTCTTCTTTCTTAGTATTAGCAACTATCATGTGCCCTATATCAAGGCACATGTAGAGGTTTCCTATTTCATGAAGTATAGTATTTATTTCCTCTATCTTACCAAGGAATTCCGTTGGGTTATTTTCCAGCGTAGGTTTCACTCCTGCTTCATTACATAACCTAACGATTTCCTTTATGGATCTCTTAGTAGCTTGATAAACTGCTTTATAGACTTCTTCATACTCCGTAGCTTCTTTAGTAAAGATATGAAAATTAAAATATTCACTCTCTAGCTTCTCTGCAAAAGATATGCACTTTTTATATACCTTAAGAGATGCTACTCTTAAATTCTCTCTAGGGCTAGCTAAGCTTATATCTCTCCAAGGAGCATGAATCCCAACCTTGAAGTCATACTCTTTAATAAGCTTCTTCACTCTATTAAAAACGATCTCATCGATAATTTCTGGCCATGGATAGTCCAATGAAATTTCTACATAATCGAATCCCTTTTCGTAGGCTATCTGTAAGACATCATCTATTCTACCACTTCCATACCATATAGGTAAACCAAAATATCTCATTCTCCTCTCCTATAATTTAGATTTAATATAAAAGATTAGGACTTTTAGATTAAGTAAAAACTGGCCTAAACTTTATACCATACTGTATTATTCCTTCCTCTCCATTCTCACAGATCTTTCTAAGTACTGCTTCTACTTCGATACCTATATTTACTTCCTCAGGTTCTATGTCGGTAAGCTGTGCTAGTACCCTGGTACCATCTATAAGCTCTACTATAGCTATAACATATGGTGCGTACTTTTCATATCCTCTAGGAGGAACTCTGATTACTGTAAATGTTAAAACCTTACCCCTTTCAGGGAGCTTTACATCACGAAGGTTCCTACTATGACATATAGGACATACTTTTCTTGGTGGATAATATCGTTTTCCACAGGAGAGACATTCACTACCAATAAGTCTATAATGGTATTTTATTCCTCTCCAATATCTGGGGACACTCATATTTACACCTCCTAATCTCTACGTTTTAATATATGTATCACCACAGTTCCTCCCACTCCTCCTGTAGACTGAAGAAGAGCAGTCTCAGCCTTAGAAATCTGATTCTTTCCGGCTTCTCCTCTTAATTGAAGAGTAGCATCTATGACTTGAAATATTCCTGTAGCTCCTACTGGATGTCCTCTAGCTTTAAGGCCACCCATGGTATTTACAGGTATTTTCCCATCCCTAGCTATTTCTCCTTCCCTAACGAGTAAATATCCCTCTCCCTTCTTAGCAAATCCAAGATCCTCAAGTGCTAAAACTCCTAATATAGTGAATGCGTCATGTACTTCTAGTAGATCTATATCTTTAGGCTCTAGCTTAGCCTGTCCATAAGCTTCTTTTGATGCTACTACTGTAGCTCTTAATGTCAATATATCGTCACGCTCATGTATCGATAGATAGTCTGTAGCTGCTGAAGATGCTATAATTTCTACTGGAGTATCAGTTAATTTCTTAGCTCTATCTAATGTTGTTATGACTAATGCTGCAGCCCCATCGCTGATGGGAGCGCATTCTAGCAAATGAATTGGATCAGCTATAAATGGAGATCTCAAAATATCTTCAAGTTTAATAGGATTCCTATATTGAGCATAAGGGGTATTACATGCATTCTCATGCATGTAGACAGCGAAAGAAGCGATATCCTCTTGTTTTACATCAAATTTATGCATATAATATCTATAGATTAATGCATTTAGTCCAACAAAAGTAGCACCAGAGTAAACTACATACTCCCTATCATCTGCCATCGCCAAGGATAACGTCACATCAGGAGTTAGTTTATCTGTCATCTTCTCCACACCTCCTGCTATTACCATATCGTAAAGACCTGAAGCTACTGCTAGGTAAGCTTGATGTAAACTCATACCCCCCGAAGCACATGCTGCCTCAACTTTAGTAGCCATTATGCCTGGTCGACCTATATGACTAGCTAAGAGGGCTCCTAAATGCTCTTGTTCTTGCAAGCTACCACTCATCATATTACCTACGTACAGTGCTTCTACCTTATCCACTCCTGCATCGTCCATAGCTTTAAGAGCTGCTTCAACGAAGAGATCTCTTAATGATCTTTCCCATAATTCACCTATTTTTGTGTAGCCTATCCCAGCTATAGCTACCCTTCTCATAAGGATCCTACCTATGTCCTAATTTTATTACGATATACAGCATAGAGTGCATAATCTACATATTTACGTCTCTTAACATAGTCTAATACTTTAGGAGCAAGATCTCTCTTACTTTCAATTGCATCCTGGACTACAATACTGAAAGCATCACTTCCAGCACCTGAGCCAAATGAAACTGCTAAGATTCTGTTACTTGGCTTAGCGATATCTAGAATACCTGCTAGACCTATTAATGTCGAAGCAGCATATGTATTCCCTATTTCTCCACATAGCAGGCCTGGTTTTAGTTGATCTACTTTAAAGCCTAGAATACGCGCAGCTGTCATAGGGAATTTAATATTTGGCTGATGAAAAACTACATAATCAAAGTCAGAAATCTTAAGCCCAAGATTTTCCATTAAGCCTTTCGCTGCCTCAACAATATGCTTGAAATAGGCAGGTCTACCTGTAAATCTACCAGTATGCATTGGATAAAATTGCCCCTCTCGCCTCCAGAAATCTGGAGTATCCGTTACATAGGAGTACGATCCTTCTATATAAGCTATAGTTTCATAAGATTTTGGAGCTAGAATATAAGCCGCAGCACCACAGCCCGCAGTATACTCTAACGCATCTCTAGGTCTTCCTTGAGCTGTATCGACTCCTATTGCTAACGCATAATTAACCATGTTTGATCCTACTAATGCTATAGAAGCCTCAAATGCCTCTGTTCCAGCTTTGCATGCAAATTCTAAATCTGCAGCTAGGCTTACTGGAGTTATACCTAATGCCTCGGCGATTATAGTCGCACTCGGTTTTACAGCATAAGGTTTACTTTCTGTACCGATTCGTATGGATCCTATATCACGTGGATCTATTTTTGCTCTTTTTAATGCATTTTTTGCAGCTTCAATAGCCATGGTAACAGAATCTTCGTCAGGTCCTACGATACTCTTCTCCTTTACTGGAATAGTAGAACTCTTCCATATCCTGGAAATTTCTTCTCCTTTTATCCTATACATTGGGATATAGACTCCATAGCCTATTATACCTACTTCCCTTGAAGGTCTCATATAGTTCACGAGAAAATACTAAGTAAGTAGAGAAGATAATATAACTTACGTTTCCTGTCGAAGGATTTATTCGACAAGTTTTAATATCTCTTCTAGACGAGAATTCAGATCTCTTAACATTTCCTTTATCCTATTTACTCTTCTTTCTAACTCCTTCCTCCTAGATCTCTCTTCACTATATTTTGAAAGAAGATTTTCTCTCTCACTCTCTAACTCCCTAATTCTCTTTTCTAACTCTTGGGTACTTTCTGCTAGAAGTTCTCCTGGTAAAGTTACCTTAAAGCCCTCCTTGCGTATTTTCTCATAAGTTTCTCGTACTAATCTACCAGCTTTAGTTCTACCACTAAGGTGATTTCTTATTGTACCCTCAGATCTGCCTAGGTCATCTGCTATCTGACTTACACTCATGCCTGCTCTTTCCCTTGCTAAGGCCCCTGCGGCTACTGCTAAAGAGTCTATCCATGTTAATCTCTCTTCGCTCTCCCTAATCTCCTTAATTACATCTTCCCTTAATAGAGTTCCGATCAAAAGTGCTGTCTCAAGTTTGTGAATCTCCTCTCTACCTAAAGGTCTTAGAGGTATCTCCTCATTATTCATAATTATCACCTTACTCATATTACTAGAAATAATAGGGGATATTTAGTATTATTCCTCCTCTAATATTCCTCTTCGTATCCGCAGGGTCTTATCTGCATAAATTATTATACCTTTGTCTGTTATATCGAATGGATGTCTTCTCATACTATGCGATGTCCCTCGCATTTTCCACACTATAACACTTCTCTTTAATTCTCCCTCATATTCGTCCAGATCAAGTCTTATAATACCATCAGCTGCATGCTCAACTCCAGGTCCACCGAATCCTCTCTCTGTAGAGCTTACTTGACTTACTAATATTGATGTACATCCCATACCTGAAAGCATTCTCTTTAATTGCATTACTACACTCCTTGCGACTGATGGTTTAGTTAAATACAATGTAGATACAGAATCTATAACTACCCTTTGAGCATTTACCTCCCTTATAGCTCTTCTTAATACATCGACTAACTCATGTACATCGTCTGGATTCTTAACAACATACTTCTCCCTTTTTGCATACTCTCCTATGCCTCCTGTAAAAGCATCTACTATGGCAAAAAGCCCTTCTATTTCGTAATCTTTAACTTCCCAACCAAATTTTGCCATATTATCTATTATCTGTTTAGGATGTTCCTCTAAAGCAACAAGTATTCCTGGCTCCCCATTTAATAGTCCATAATACAGAAATTGTTGCCCTAATATTGACTTACCTGTTCCCGGCCCCCCAGATAAAAGGACTATATTCCTTCGAGGAATACCACCATGTAATACTTCATCCAATCCAGGTACTCCAGTCTTAACTCTCTCTATCCTTTTTGGCATCCCTTATTCCCGAGTAATATGTCTCCTAAAAGCGTATTATTAATCTTTAGAAATTTGTGATGATATCTACTACTTACAGTACCTCTTAGTTATGTAATCCTCTATAGCCTTGAATATCGTTTCCATGGCATCGTATCTTAATAGCTCTCTACTGCCCTTAGCCACATAGTAGATACCAGGCTTCTCTATGAAGCCCATTAGAAGAAGTTCTCCTTCTAAAAATTCTATCAAAAAGTGTTTCCCTCCTGCGGATACCTTAAGTACCTCATCAATTAATTCCTTTATAAGAGCAGCTTCCGCTTCTCCCTTCTCTTTATTCCCTTCTGTAGTTTCAATAAGTAGACCAGAAGCATCTGCTATTGTTATACCCTTAAGTTCGTATCCTTTAGCTAGTTCCTCTATTGAATTAGCTTGTATTAATGTTATCTTTCTTTCCTTTTCTACTTCGTGTCGTAATGTACCTTGTGTAAAGCTCCCTAAAACCATTCTAGCTAATAATCTTATAGAGCTTGAATACTCCATTATGAATTTCCCGAGTACCCTATTCGTTTCTCTTAGGTCTTTAATAAGCTTCCTACGTAAATACGTACTGACAAGTAATAACGTTAAGGCGTATATTATGATCATAAGCACGTCTTTAGGGGTAAAAGAAAGCAGATCTTTTATTATAAAATCCCATAAGTTACTCAGAAACTTCACCTCCAAATATCTTCCTTAGTATAACATATATCTTACCTAGGTTAGGTTTAACTCTGGTCTTGCTTACAATATACTCTTTTCCTTTTTTAACAATTATGATATGACTCTCATCCTCTAACATGATATCTACATGCTTTATGTTATGAGGAAAAATCTCGCTTTTTATGATCTTTATTATTTCATTTAGAGTTTCCTCGCTTATGTCTCTAGGGGAAAATTTACCAAGTACATCACCATTACTACTTAAGACTATTATCCACTCTATGTCCTTTCTACTCTCTACTAATACTCTTTTAATTAGAGTCTCCCATGATTTCACTTTAAGCCCTCTTTATTAACCTTTAAATCTAAGTTGAACTAGTATTAATCACGCATTTATGTATATTTACCCATAGTATGTCTTCCATGTACTTATAAGGGGGACTTTATGCCTGCTAATCTGCCTGCTGAAGCAAAAGCTAAATGGATTAAAGTTATGGAAGCTAGAACTCCTGAAGAGAAATTAAAAGCATTACAGGAATTCCTCTCTTGTGTCCCTAAACATAAGGGAACTGAAAAGCTTATAAGTCGAATTAGACGTCAAATGGCTCTATTACGTAGAGAGATAGAGGAGCGACGACGAAAGAAACATAGTACTTATTCTCCTTTTTCTATACCACGAGAGGGGAATCTTCAATTAGTACTTATAGGTATGCCTAACTCTGGTAAAAGTTTACTACTTAGAAGATTAACTAATGCTAAACCTAAGGTTTCTCCTATACCCTTCTCTACTAACATACCTGTACCTGGTATGTTTATTTATAAAGGCGTCCTAATACAGATCATAGAAGTTCCTTCGTTTTTCCTCCTCTCAAGTAAGGGTTCTCTAGCCTCTCAATCATTAGCACTTATAAGAAATAGTGATGGTATCCTCATGGTTCTTGATGCTAGTGAAGATCCCTTAGAACAATTCAATAGGATAACTAAAGCCCTTGAAGGAGCACATATCAACATAGTTAGATCATCATGCTTAATTGAAATAAAACGTACAAGAGAGGGGGGTATAAGGATTTTTGGTAAGCTTAGAGGGTGCACTCATAACGATGTCATAAAACTTTTGAATTCTTATAGAATCTTTAATGCAGTAGTTCATATATGGGGCGAAGCAACCCTTGACGATATAGAGAACTCCATATTTGAAAGTTACGTATACAAGCCTACTATTGTCTTAGTAAATAAAGTCGAAGATAAATCTGCACATTATAAAGCTATTAAGGTAAAAGATCTATTAGAGGAGAAAGTACCTACTCTCCTTATCTCAGCTAAAAGTGGTAGTGGCTTAGATCCCGAAAAACTAGGTTCCTTAATATTAAAAACATTAGATGTTATTCGCGTATACACCAAAGAGCCTGGTTCGCCCCCATCTCCTAAGCCACTTGTTTTACCAAGAGGAGCTCGAGTAATAGATGTAGCTCGTAGAATTCATAGCCATTTTGAAAAGTATTTTAAGTACGCTAAGGTATGGTCAGAATACTTACCTTATTCTCCTCAAAGAGTAGGTGCTGACTTTGAATTACATGATGGGGATATAATTGAGATACGAGTATAGCATTTAGCTATTTTAAGAAATACCTTAACTTTTCTTAAGTTTTTAGAAGTAGTAGGGTCTTACAATGAGAAGAGCATCCAGAGATACTAACGCTAAGGAATTATTTCTCTTACGAGCTGGTACTATGTTAGCAGTCTCCTTACTTACTTTTTCATCACTATCCTCATCACCTTTATCATTAAGCCTAGCATTCATAGCTCCTCTTCTAGCCCTAAAAAGCATGTCGTATGCAGTTATCTACGACCTCATAGCTTATTGGTTCTTATGCTTTCTTTATCAGACACCTTTAGCTGTAATACTGCTACCCTCAATCATAATAATTATTTTACAATCTCTAAATACATGGATTAGCGGTCTAGGATTCATTTCAATAATGTTATCAGCATTGAATAATCGCTTTACGTTTTTTGCTCCGTCTATTCTTTTAATCACATCCTCCTTTATGCCTGCAAAGGAAGCTCTAATATTCTCCATATTTACTTCCATCTCTTCTCTCTGTTTATTAGTATGGAGTGGCTCTTATCAATCTTTACTAATGGTGATTCCTCCTTTCATGAATTTCTCAATACCCACTGGTATGCAGTTTAATGGAAGTATAGTTGATACGATTCTTCAATCCTACCCTTTCATTTCTAGTCTTCTACGGATATTCCTAGCTGATTTAGTAGTACCATTACAATTCTCCCTCTACGTCTCCTCCTCCTATATATCATCAATGATTCATGAAAAGATGAAACATAGATTAGGCGCATTTTTATCGTTGCTAGCATCCACATTTTTACCCTTGGTTTTGATTATTGCAAATCATGGATTTCTCTTAGCTAAATATGGGCTTTCAATCCCTTATCATAACTACTTGCTCTTGCTAATAGTAACTTTAGCTTTATGCTATACTTTAACTCAAATCTCGCTTCTTTCAGAGAGACTAGCATATGCCTCTAACTCCTCTAACTATGGTTATTATCAAAGTAGCCCTTTAAATAAAACCCTATCTCTCGATGATGTAGGAGATATGGAATGGCTTAAGGAAGAGCTTTATGAATCAATAGTACTTCCACTTATCGAATCTAAATTAATGCGATATTATAATGTAAAGCCTGTTAAAGGTATACTTTTATTTGGCCCTCCGGGATGTGGTAAGACTCTAATAATGCGTGCATTAGCTTCATCGATAAGAGCTAATTTCCTTTACATCAGGTTTAGTGATATCCTCTCTAAATGGTATGGAGAAAGTGAGCGTAGAATAGCTGAAATCTTTGAGAAGGCAAGAAGTATGAGACCTTGTATAATATTTCTTGATGAGATTGATGCGCTAGGACGTAGTCGTGATTCATATTCATCTGATGATGTAGCGCCTAGGATACTAAGTGTTATATTAAGCGAGATGGATGGTCTGGATCCAAGCGAAGGCGTTATCGTCGTAGCAGCTACAAATACTCCTCACCTCTTAGATCCTGCACTCTTAAGACCAGGTCGTTTCGATAAACTAATATACGTTCCTCCTCCTGACTTAAAAGCTAGAGCTGAAATCCTTAGAGTTCACCTCCGTAATATGCCCCTAAGTGAAGATGTAAGTATAGAGAAATTAGCTTCACTTACGGATGGTTTTTCTGGCGCAGATTTAGCGATGTTATGTCAGGAGGTAGCTAGAAGAGTGGCTCTAGAAGCTGCTAAAACTAAGCATTACCGTAGAATTACAATGGAAGACTTTCTCAAGGTCCTTTCTCGCATGAAGCCAAGTATAACATCAGAGCTTTTAACTAAGTATGTAGAATTTCAGCGATTTTATGAAAGGAGATTTCTAATATAAAAACCTCTTAATAACTTATTTAAAGAATTTCCCTTTGAAAATATCTTAGAGAAAAGATCTTGTGGTGAATTTCTAATGAAAAGGAGAAAATATGCATTCTATAATGGAAATAACAAGTGCATCATCTTTGGATTCTCTCTGTTAATACTTGTCCTATCTATCTATGGTCTCCTAATGATAGCCAGTACTTTACGTGGTGCTAGTGCTGAGCATGTTTACTATGGTTATGTTCCTCCTAGTACTGATATCGAGAATATTGATGAGCTGATTAATGGTGAGATAAGAAACTACACACCACCCCCTGGAACAGCACTACTAGACATAATAGGCACAGAGGATAATACAAAGGTTGAAGTCTACGATATATCAACTGGTGAAAAGATAGTAAGCATTACTGTAGATAGGTTAGAGAAGAAGACACTATTCATACCATATGGTACTTATTTCAAAGTAGTAAGTAATAAGAGAGTAATAGCCCACCTAGTCGGAGGAAATGATGGTCCCAGTATGGATCGTGGTGAAGCAGGCTTCTACCCATCAGTAGAGGGAGGGTTTAGAGGTAAAGAGTTCATATTCATACCTATGTCAGTATCTGACAGCTATGTAACGGGGCACTCTAATGGTTATAATGCTTATATTCTTGGTCTAACAAAAGCAGACTTTGAGCTAGTAGACTCATCTGGTGTTTGGTCCTCAAAGAGTACTGTTGATCAACACGGTGCTAAAATGTACTTATTATGGGGTAGAATTAATCATGGAGATGCAGCGATGGGCGCTGGGAACTCCATGATATTCCATCTAACCGCTAGTGATGATGTGATGGTAGCCTCAATGAATAGTGGTGCTTTAATAGCAGTACCAGCAGTTACAGGAGGTTTTGTTGGTAAGTTATTCCTAGCACCAGTACACATGTCGTTCCGCCCAGGAGTAGGTACTGCTGGCTTGCTAATTATTCCTTGTGAGCCTGGTAAGGTTGAGATTTATGATGCTTCTAGTGGTGAGAAAGTCGCTGAGAAAAGCTTTAGTGAGAGTGATGTAGCCCAAAACACCTACTGGTTTAGAAAATTCGGTCAAACTAGGGAGAAGGAGTACATAATTAAGAGTACTGGTAATATTGTTGTTTATACTGGTGTTACTGATGGTAGTGAGGATCCTCAGGATATGGGTCCTGATGTTACTATTGTTGGTGCTAGACCTAATGAACTCATTAAAGTCTTCGTACCAACTATTGGTATAATTTTCGCTCCTGAGGATGTTAAGGTTACGATTGATGGTGTTATGAGGAGGCTTAAGAAGGATGAGTTTACACTACTCGATATGGGTGTTCACTCAATTAAAGCAGATGCTCCCATAATAATCGAACTAGTCTGCACAAAAGGAACACCATGGGCTTGGGGAGAGTATCTGATTGAGCCTGCTGATATTCTCAAATCATACGAAATACCAGAAGGCTTCGGTGAAATCAAAGCCGGTTTAAACATTACAATGATAGTCGGAATAGCAGTTGTGGTCATTATTGTAGCTCTTGCTGTATTTATAATGATGCGAAGGAGAAGAAGATAGGTAAACTTATATAAACTACTCTATTGTTTTTTTATCTTAGAGATTCATTTGAAAGGGGATTTTCATGCGAATTAGGCTATTAATCATTAGTTTCATATTGATAACTTTACTGTCATTAACAGTACCATACACTTCCTTAATAAAAGCCCAGCAAAGTTCTGTAAGGACACCTCATGGTTTCGAAAAAATAATAGAGAGCTTGAATAAGACGGCCATAATGGAGCATGTCCGTTTCTTCTCAAGTCTTGGTTCTAGGGTTACAGGATACCCTGGTTTCTTTAAGGCTGCTGAATATATAGTCGCAAAACTCCGTGAATATGGTGTTCAACCCTATGGTGATAGCTACTTTGAGTACTTCAATATAACAGTACCTATTGACAAAGGTTGCTATGTAGAGCTAGAGAATGGTACAAAGATAAAGGCATATGCGCTTTGGCCTAATCTAGTAAATCCTAGCCCATACGAGAGCCCTGAAGAAGGAGATATCTTAGTATATATTGGTAAAGGTACTTTCGAAGAACTAAAGGGTATTAACGTAGAAGGGAAATTTGTTCTAATGGATTTCAATTCACGCTGGTACTATAAGATCCCATTGTTACATGGTGCTAAAGGTGTGATATTTGTACCTGAAATACCTGAGCTAATAATGCGTCCAGAAGCTGAACAGAAGTTACTGCTTATACCATTACCTTTCCCAAGGCTTTATGTCCCATTAGAAGAAGGTGGCGAACAACTACTTAGACTATGTAAAAGTAAAGGAAGTGAAGGTATCCGTGTTCATATCAGGCTAAATATGCAGTGGGAGAGTATCCAAGTTCCAAATATTGTTGGTTTCGTAAAGGGCACAGATCCAGAACTTTCTGAAGAAATAGCTGTAATAACTGCTTTCTATGACTCATGGTCTATTGTACCAGCTATTTCCCCTGGAGCTACAGACTCTTTAGGAATAGCTTTCTTACTAGAATTCGCTAAATATCTCGCACAAAATCCTCCACGTAGATCTGCTCTAATAGTAGCATTAGCAGGACACTGGGAGGCACTATGGGGGGCTAGAGAGTTTGTTGAAAGACACTTTGATGAATTAGATAGAATTGTAATGTTCGCAGGTTTAGATCTTGCTAGCGATTCTAATACAGTAGCGTTATGTGGTGTAGGCTATACGTATTCATTCATTTACCAGTACATCGTTAACTCCAAATACTCATGGCTCGTAAATAAACTATTTCAGATATATCTCCCTGAAATGAGGATGATCTTTGGTCCGGAATACGGCACTGGATTCGTAGATGCTATTCTCTTAACACATCCACCATACATACAGACAGTCCCACCTTACGATCCTGGAACTTATAGTACTCTAGGCATGGTCTACTTTACTTACTACAACTATCTTAGAGCTTCAAGTTTCATGTTCGATTCAGATCCATTCGTTGTAGCTACTTATGGTAGTGGCTTCACCTTCCACACAATTAATGCGTTTAGACGTTTCCAGAAAACACCGATAGATACTTTCGACCGTATAAAGTTTGAAAATCTATGGCCACAAGCATACTTCATAGCTTGTTCATTATGGGGCTTACTTAATGAAGAAACAATACTACTTTTCAGATCTCCTGCAAGGCTAAAGGATGACTGGGGTTATGCCACGCTAAATGTCCTAGTCTCTGAATATAACATGTTGACAGCTTACTACGATCCTATTAATGAGACAAGAAGACCTGAACTATGGGACGAAGTCCTAGTCTATGTACAGCATGGTAACCTATTTATCGTCTCAAAAATTAATAGAAAAGGTATTGCAACAATACACGGTTTAAAGCCCTATCTTATGACTACTGTAGATGCCTTTGTAGTGAACAGCACTAATGGACATATAGAATGGGCAACAGATACGGGTGTCTTCATGGCTCCTGGAGGTAAAACAGTCTCCCTCACGACATCCAACTATACTAAGATATTATCTATATTCCCTTGTGCTATGATAGCTGTAATAAGTACCTATAATCCCTTCGATTTCAGGGCTATCCCATCTCTATTCGTTTATAATGCTCGTGCGCATGGCCCTATGATTAGGCAAGGCTTCTTCCAAGCTGATATAGACTATGTTGCATTCGTAGATCCTGGTGTTCCAGCTGAGATAGTCTTCTCAATGGGTGAAAAGATACCTATATGTGTTCTTCATAATGCTTCTGCAGAGAATCCTATAGGTACTGGCTTTGTATTATCTAAAGGTGAAACTCTCATTCTAGGACCAGATGATATAGCTAGAGAACTATATTACTTAACATATTCAAGATACTCAACATTAGCTAGTTATTACAGCCTAACACCCACATTGGAGATCTATCAAAGATATTCATCAAAGTACTTTAATGAATTAATCAGATCTCTAAACACTAATGAGTTTGATAAGGTCTATGGACTCTCCTATCATACTTGGGCCTTTACATTGGGTTCATATTCCTCAATGATGGATTACATATGGCAAGTAATATTGACTATATCAGTATTCTTCGCAATAACAATACCCTTCGCCATCATTACAGAACGTCTACTCTTGGGCTATAGTGGGCTTAAGAGAGTCATAGCAATGGTCGCGATAATAGCACTAAGCAATATAACATTGTATCTAGTTCATCCAGGTTACGTTATAGCTACCAACTCTGTGGTAGTCCTACTTAGTGTAGGACTATTAGTAATGGTATTGCCTCTATTAGCATTCATAATAAATGAGAGCATTTCAAGTGCTAAGGCATTAAGAGCTCGTTTGGTAGGACATCACTTTGCAGAAATAAGCAGAAGCGGATTCTTTGCAGCATCTGCTAGCGCTGGTATAGAAGGTATGAAGAGAAGGAGACTAAGAACTACTATGACGTTCATCTCTGTTGTTATAATAGTATTCGCTATGGTAACTTTCGCATCACTTACTATTTCACCTCAGCTACTCTCTGGCTCAACAGCTACTCCACCAAGCTATGAGGGAGTACTCATAAGGGCTGAACCTTGGGCTCCACTTCCTGAAGAATGTTATCTATCTCTGAAGTCATTACTGCATGAAGAAGCAAAGATTGTTCCTAGAGGATGGCTCTATGCACCTGCACCGCCAATGACAGCTACTCTTACTGAAGCTACAGGCCTGCCTATAATAATATTCTCTCCTAAGAGAATATCGCATGTAACTGCTTTACTAGCGGTAACTCCTGAAGAGGCCAAAGTATCAGGAATTGATAAACTATTAATAAGAGGTAGATGGTTTACAAAGGACGATGTCTTTAGTATCATAATACCTAAGGAACTAGCAGTTAACTTAACTAAAGAATTAGGCAGAGAGATTACTGTAGGATCAACGATCTCATTATGGGGCTTAGACTTAAAGGTAGTTGGAATCTATATGGGTCCCGCTCTGTCGAATATATTCGATCCTGATGGCGAAGCTATCACCCCTGTTAATCTACAAGCTGGAACCCTTACGGCACCACCTCACTTTGATGGTAGAGAGATCGCAATAATACCTTATGAACTCTATAGCAGAATAGTGTATCCAACCTCAATCTCAGATGTTGCATTAAAGCCTCTTCGTCCTGAGATTTTCGATAGTCTAATCTCTGAATTGCCTCTAAGAGTAGTCTATAATGTATACTATGGTTCTCCAGAAGAAGGAGGTATCTTCATAAGGGCTAGGCAATGGTTTACTCCTCTAGGAATGCAAATGCTTATAGTACCATTAATAATAGCTACGCTCACTCTACTAACGGTTATGCTAGGGTCTGTATATGAGAAGATGCGTGAAATAAAGATCTACAATGCTGTAGGAATGGCACCCAGCCATATATCAACCATGTTCTTAATAGAAGCTTTAAGCTATACAATACCCTCCGCTTTCACCGGATATATACTTGGTATAGTAGCAACGAATATTATGATTAGAATAGGGGCCTATCCTGCAGGATTCTATCCCAACTTCTCATCACTAATAGTATTAATAGTAGTTGGCATGGCTGCTCTTACAATATTATTATCAGCATTGTATCCCTCTATGTTAATAGCAAAGTTAGCAGTTCCATCAATGGTTAGGAGGTGGCATAAGGCAATTATAAGACCTAAAGGCGATGTATGGGAGATACCATTACCTCTTGCAGTTCCATCTCTAGACGAATTACTTGGTGTACTAGAGTTTATAAGAGAATACCTAGTTCAGTACTCTGTAGCTAGAGAGACTAAGTTCTATACGGAGAAGGTGACGTTTAGTGTGAGCAAAGAAGGTGAAGTCCCAATATATGCTTTAATAGCTAATATAAGGCTACCTCCATACGATCTAGGTATACTACAAGAGACTATCTTCCAAAGCACTTATGAAAGAAGAGGATTATATGGCCTAAGATTAGTCCTTAGAAGAGTTAGTGGTTATAGAGCTTCATGGATGTCTTCATCAACAATATTCGTTGACGATGTAAGAAAGCAAATTCTAATATGGAGGACAATGCCTATAAGTGAGAGAGCAAAGTATATTAAGGCAGCTCGAGAACTTCTTCAAAATGTTAGTAAAGAGAATTAATACTCCACCTAATAGGTGAGGGTGATGAACGGGGTAAAACAGGAAGAAGTTAAAGCCCTAACATGGAGAGTTCTACTTGCATTCCTCTTTTCCATTGTTGTAGTACAGCCAGCCATAATCTACTATAATTTAATTTCAAACCTAATGTTGCCTATTTCTGCATGGTTAGTCATAATCCTCTGGGCAGAACTCGCTAGAGCTATGGGTTCAAAATTGACAAAACAAGAGCTCTTCTTGCTCCTAGTATTTCAGCCTATTGCTACTAGCTATGCATTATTTTTCCTTAATTTCATACGCAATATGTACTATGCCACCAGTATTCCTGCTAGAGAGCTAGGTATAGCACAATATGTGCCCGACTGGTGGGTACCTACTGGTAAAGCACTAGAGGAAGTTCTGAATAGTCGTTTTGTCTTTATGCATAGTGCTTGGGTAGTGCCTATTGGTCTAGCTCTAGGAGTAGCACTTCTAGGCTTAGTCTCAGATATGGTTTTAGGATATCTATGTTATCAAGTATTCGTAGTTACAGAGAAGCTAAGTTTCCCTGCGGCATCTATTCAGATAAACTCTATTGTTACACTAGCTGAAAGACCTACTGATAGGATAAGGATATTAATGCTCTCAGCTTTTGCAGGAGCATTAATACATTTAATATTTAAGTTCTTACCTTTCGTCTTTGGACCATTCCTATATGGCGGATTAGTTGCATATACGACTGGTGTTACTACCACTTTTGACTTCACTCCATACCTAGACTACATACTACCTGGTGCAGGCTTCGTCATTCCCTTTGACCCGTTATGGTACATTCCTGGCTTCGTACTACCGTTATCTATAACAATATGCCAGTTCATAGGAGCTTTCTTACTATATGTAGTTGGTACTCATATCATAACACTATACGACCTATGGCCTCCTGAGAGTAAGTGGGCTACTGGTTGGGGTTACTGGGTATTGCAATATAGAGCTATGTTATACTTCTACGTGAGCTTACTCATAGGATTCTCGTTAGCTACTACGGTTGCATCCCTAGTGGTCAATCCTAAGCCAATATTACGTAGTATTAGAAATCTAAGTGTAGCAGCTAGAAGAGTTGGTGCCTCAAAGCTGTCCTCTCCCCTATTGTTACTATTATTCTATATGGTTTCACTTTCATCAATCCTGTTCATAGTATGGTACTTAACAGACTTCAGATTCCCAATATGGATCTTAGCAGCTTTCCTCTTCTTTGGTAGCTTCTTCGTAACATACATATCTACTGCTTCAGTAGGAGTCACCTTCTCAGGATTTAACATACCTTACCTTAGAGAGCTGATAATCTATTATAGCGGTTATCCGTACAAAGATATATGGTTCGCTCCCATACCACTAAGCATATCTGCAGTTGCTCCTGTAGGACAAGCTGTCGCTACTACTACTAGCGTCTCTATAGGTGGTACGGCTATAGTCCAAGGTTTATTCCAGGCAGATATAGTTGGCGTGAAACATAGAGACTACTTTAAAGCTTACATAATTCTAGTATTCTTAGGACTTGCTAGTAGTTTCCTTTATACTCAAATGTTCTGGTGGGTCTCACCTATACCATCAAGTGCATACCCAGCTACAATAATTAACTGGCCTGTAAACGCTCTTTCCTGGGCTAGGATGCAAGCGTGGGTTTGGACAGGATACCTATTCAGAAAAGAATGGATCATGTATGGCTTTGGTTCAGGATTTGCAGCTTACGTAGTGCTCTTCTTCTTACTAAAGAGTCCCTATTTGCTTATCAGTACTATAACTGGAATGTTCATGGGTGTTCCTTCAGCGTTAGGACAACTCATAGGCTCTGCAATTTCACACAAGATACTAGGTCCTAAAGTAGGTCTAGATAAATGGCGTCAATACGTACCATTAATAACAATGGGATACATACTCGGCGACGGACTCATGGAGACATTAAGAGTAATCATGATATTGATAGCGAAGTCACTCTGGTTATTACCCTTCTAGCCCTCTATATTATATAGATAATTTCTTTTTCAAAATCTTTTACTATTTCTATCTTGTAGTTTAGAGATCGTCTATGCATTATATCCCTCTTTATTAGATCTCTAAGTTCAGGTATTACTTTATGAGGCCCATAAAAGGCTATTAACGTTGCCAAATGCTCTTCTCCTAAAATTTCTCTACATATCTTAAATGAAAGTTCGTACACTTTCTTCTCTTCATGATATCCTAATGAATGTAAATATTCATGTAATAAGACATAAAAAACATATGCTTTATATTCTTCAGGACTTAATGCCTTACTTAGTTCTCTTAATACATATTTATTAATGACTATTACATTTGAGTGATAAGGATAATATGCAAAGACATAACTTGGAAGCTCCTGCAAAGCTAACATTAATCCTCCTCTACCTCTACCTAAGACGTGTCTGACACATTCTTTTACTATCCTAAAGATACATGAAACATCATTACATTCGTTAAGTTTTTTAATAATCTCTAAGTTCATGATTAACATACCTCATTCTTACTAAGATATTTTTAGTTTAGAAGGTCTTATTTTTCTTCCTCTTTCAAGAAGAAAAGAGTAGTATAATGGCTATGTGTTTAGAAGTCCTAATTCTGATAGTACTTTCGCTAATTCTTCCTTCTCTTCTTTATTTAATGGTCTTATAGGCTTTCTTGGCTTTCCTACTTGTCTTCCCATGAGCTCAAGCGCAGCTTTAACATAAGCAATCCATCGTCCTCTCCTCTCTGTTAATAAGAACCATGGTAATAGCTTATAGTATAATTTTAACCCATTTTCATAGTCTCTCTCATTAACGACTTTATTAAATAACTCCTTCTGAAGTTTCGTGGTGACATTTGCAGCTCCTGAAACCCATCCTTTAGCCCCTACTATGAAAGCTTCGAACGCGTTTTCATCTCTTCCAAAGAATACTATTGGCTTTTCTCCTTTACCTAGGTATACTATCTCATGAACATATGCTACATCACCATGTGTTTCTTTAACGTATTGTATTATTTCGTTATTTGCCATCCTAACTAAGAGTCTAGGAGGAACATAAACTCCTGAAGTCCATGGATTATTATAAAGCATTATAGGTATACTAACCTTCTGTGCTATAGCCTCATAATGCTGATATACTTCCTCTTCCTTTGGCTTATAATAATATGGAGGTACTATTAAAAGACCATCTGCTCCTACATCTTCAGCATACTTACTTAGCTCTATTACTAACCTAGTACTGCAATCCGCAGTCCCTGCTATTACTGGTACTCTATCATTGACCTCATCTATTACTATCTTGATAACTTTTTTCCGCTCTTCTATACTCATATTAAAGAATTCTCCAGTACTACCACAGACTATAATGCCATCTACTCCATTTTCTATTAAGAAGTTTACATGTTCCCTAGTTCTCTCTTCATCGATATCTTCATTGTCTTTAAAAACGGTTATCATAGGAGGAAACAGCCCTCTAAAAGTTTTCGTCATATTCTACTCCCTTAACAATTCTTATAGATATCCTGATTATAAAATTATGCTAATTTTTAAGTCCTAAATGCCACTCCGTTATCTTAATAACCTTATAACTCCAGAAGGTTTAAGAGAAGAGTTGTCTAAGGAGCATATTAGCGGTATTAACCCCGGATAACCTAATAAATGGTTATGTACTATGTCCTTAATTGAAAGGTTACTTAAATTTCTAGTAATATTCTTTAAGTCCATTAAGTATGATAACTACTCGTTCAAGGGAGCTTTCTACCATACAGCTAATAAGATGCTTAAGCCAGAGGAATATCCAGTTGCGTATCATCTTGCTATTGAAGCTTTAAAGAACTATGGTAAAGTAAAACTAATTAAGCTTAAGTTATGCGACTTCATCGATAATGACTTGATTGCTGAGGGTTTAGCATCATTAATTCTTCTCATTAAGAATAAGAAGTTATTAGAAGAAGTTAATATTCTCCTAAAGAATTATGGAATCCCTTATAATGTTAATCTAATTTTAAGCTGTAGTACAAAAGAGTTAAATAAAATGAAAATGCTTGATAGAGTATCTTATGAGTATTCCCTTCCAATATGGTTTGTCAATAAAGTTATAAGATTATTAGGTTATGAAGAGAGCCTTTCATTATTCAAGTCTTATCTAGAGAGGGATGTTGTATGGCTTAGAGTCAACACTCTTAAAATATCTATTGATAAAGCTATAAGACATCTAGAATCGCTAGGCGTATATGTGGAAGAGGATAAGGATTTTCCTGAAGTGCTAGGGATCTCAGAGAGATATTTAAGAAAAGTAGCACTTTCTTCTCTTGTAAAGAATTATGAAGTATTTATACAAGACAAGGCAAGCATAGCTGCAGTTTATGCTCTTGATCCCCACCCTGATGAAGTTATATTAGATATGTGTGCAGCACCAGGATTAAAGACTACGATGATCGCTCAGTACATGGAAAACAAAGGCAAGATAGTTGCTGTTGATATTTCAAAAAGGAGAGTCCGTGAGCTAGTTAAAATTATACGTAAATCAAATGCTAAAAATGTACATGTAATGATAGCGGATTCTCGATTAGAGAATTTTAAAGCTCATTTCGATAAGGCCCTACTTGATGCTCCTTGCTCTTCTTCAGGAGCTATCTCTATAGATCCTTCACTTAGGGTAAGGCTTGAAAGAACTAATATACCCTCACTTATAAGGGTTCAAGAAGAATTACTTTTAAATGCTATTAATTTAAGCGAGATTACGGTTTATTGTGTATGTAGCATTCTGCCTGAAGAGGGAGAGAAGGTTATAGATTATACTTTAGGTAAAGTAAAATTATTACGCCTATCGAATATCCCTGGGACTAAGGGTTACCCAGGTTATTACTGTAGCCCTTTCGTTCGGAGATTATTCCCTCATATTCATAGGACGCAGGGATTTTTCATAGCTAAACTATTAAAACTTGAACATGCCTAGTAAAAATGCTAGCAGACCTAAAAACATCCACACCAGTACTTCATTTTTCGCTTTCTTAGCATTCTCTTTATTAGGATTTTTAAGCAAAAATATTGTTGAGTAGATGAATCCCACATCTGCTACTATTACTAATATCACATACCCTATAGAGACTAATTTCCATAGGATAGGAAGTAAACTTAATGAGATTGCTGAAAGATAAAGTATCGCGGAAATAAATGCTGCCACTTTTGCTCCATATCTGACAGCGATGGTTTCTACTCCATAGGTTCTATCTCCTTCTATATCAACAATTCCTTTAGTTATTTCTCTAGCTGTATTCGATAAAAACACCATGAGTATGAAAATCCATAAAACAAAGTCTATTTTTTGTACGATAGCTCCTCCGTAAAGGAAAGGTGCTATTACACAGCTACTAACCATTAGGTTACCTAAAAGGCCAGTACGTTTTCCCCAAGTGGTATATAATATTGAAATAGTTGAGAAGAGTATAGCCATTATTAAACAATATTCGTTTATGGTAAGCGAGAGAATGATTCCTAGAGAGAAGAAGATAGATGCATATATGATTGCTTCTCGGGGTTTTATCTTTCCGCTAGGTATAGGCCTAGTAGGATCGTTTATTGCATCTATTTCTCTATCCCAGTAATCATTAAATATCATAGAAAATCCTGTTAGAAAGAAGCCCGCTGAAAAGCCAATTATGATCTGAGGGACGTCGATATTTACTATATTTCCCTTAGAGGCTATTACTATTCCCGTTATAACTGCTACTCCCATCATGATACAGTTAGGTAAGCGGATGAGCTTTAGAAAGGGGTGCATTTTTAAGCTCCCTCCATCTTTTAGGCACTCTTCGATATATTTTTCTTTTCTAGAAGATAATATTATCCTATGTCCATACGCGTAAGAGCGATAACTCTAGCTCTCCCCCACAAACCTCAAGACCTCCTAAAATCTGCAGTCTTTGAAGAAAGCAAGGTCTTATGTCTACAAATTAAAGAGAGTTTAAGAGAATTTCCCCTTCCTATAATTTCATTTCGTATAGCCTTGAAACCTATTGAGGAAAAAGACCTGGTACAGCTTAATGCTCCTAAAATACTTTCATCAATGAATAATCTAATACTGGATACTGGTTATGATTACCTCTCTCTTCCAATTATAATACCTGCCGAAGTTTCTATAGATGTATTAGAATCCTTTAAGCGCTGGGTTAATGCTTTTAGGAATTATGAAAATATATTCTTAAGTCTAAACATCAAGGAATTTAGTTTGAAGGATATTCCTAAGATAGCTGGTCTTTACTCATACATACTAGACGCTCTAAGACGAAGTATGGATTATCCATCTCAAACTAGGATCTCGCTTACATTAAAGGGGCCAATAATGACTCCCTACTTTCCCTCAGGAGCATGTCTTAGGGAAAAGCCTGGCATAATGGTTGCTTTACTTTATCCTAACTTTCTAATGGGAAATATCAGATTAGGAATTCCTCTTGAAAAAGCTATACTTCAAGCTTACAACCTAGTCTCCACTCCCCTTAGTAGATGCATTAAAGAGATAAATATCCCATTTTATGGTATAGATCTATCTATTTCTCCATGGATGGAAGAAAGTGTAATTCCTTTACTGGACATTTACAGAAAAAGCAGAGGAGTAAGTGAACCCTCGTATTTTTCGATTTTAAGCGTAAACGAAATTTTACGTAATGTAGCCTCTAAGATTAAGTCTATTGGCTTTAATGAAGTAATGCTTCCTCTTGCTGAGGATAATGAACTCAAGAGACTAGTACAACATGATTTATTAAGAGTACGAGATTTCATAGCTCTTTCAGCATTATGTGTAGCAGGTGTAGATATGATACCTTTACCTAGAAGTGATTTAGATGTTATAAGAGGGATTATTGCTGATATGTTATCTATCGCTATGATTAAGCCGAGACCCATGGGTATTCGTTTAATACTTACAAATGAGGCTCCAGGAGTACTTTTTAAACTTTGGCATTTTGAAGAAACTCCTGTTCCGAAATTCTAAGTTAAGGATATAGTTGTTAATGAAAATAACGACTATAAATAAGATCTTCTTAAACACATTTTTATGAGGTAGAAACTACATACAAGCGATTTTTCCAAGATGGCACTTTTATATCTTTAATTGTCAATAACCCTGGTTGAGCTTCAAGTATGTTAGGGACTACATTCACTACTACTGCTGCTGTAGCTAGGTCTCCTGGTGTTCCGTTACTCCTCCACCTCGTAGTAGGCTCTCCCAATATTGTTATCTCTTCATAGTCTTCAGCACTTACTGAAGCTATCAAATTAATCTCAATATCTATTCCTTCCTTGCAGTAACCTTTACCTACACCTTTGATGCCTACTACATTACCTTCCTTTATCTTAAAATACCTTGTTGAATAGTCTCTTTCTGCTAAGATAGGCTCCTGTCTCTCCTCTATTCTCTCAAGTTTAATTCCTAACATCGAGGCTATGAGACATATAGACTCAGCATATCCTACATGTCCTGATATTATTCTTTGATTCAACATTTCTCTCCACTCTTCCGGTTTAAGTCCTAGACCTATCTTCTTTTGGAATGAAAATCTCCTTTTAGCGGCATTAAGACTACGTGTAATCTTGATGGATTTAATATCAATTAATGATAAGGTCATTATTGAAGGTAGTAGATCCATTATGAATCCTGGATTAACACCACAACTGAGTACTGATGAGTTATGTGCTTTCGCATAGATATCTATTAACTCTGCTAGCTCAGGATATCTATAGTAGGGATATGCTAGAGTCTCACAAGTTGAAATAACCTTGGCGTTGTGTTTTATTATCTTAACTATTTGAGGGTACACTTTATCTAAGAAACTACCCGTAGCATGAAACACTACATCAGGTTTAGCCTTAGAAAGCACTTCTTCAGGATCTTTACTTATCCTAACTCCGATCTTTTCTCCTATACCAATTACTTCACCTAAGTCCTTACCTATTTTTCTTGGATCTATGTCTATAGCTCCTTTAATTTCAATACCCTTCCTTATAGCCACTTTACCTATGAGTGCTCCTATGAATCCTACACCGTACAATACTGCTTCTACATTCATATCTATTCACGACTCTAAGTTCTACTAATTTATGAAAACAAGCCTCTAAAGTATCTTTATGAGGAAATTTAATTGACCTTATTATCCCTTATAAAGAAAGCTACATCTTAAAAACTTCTTTTGCATTAAGCCTTAATATTCTCTCTGCGATATCTAATGCGTCATTTAAATAGAAATATCCTTCTTCTACGTATTCAGCTAAAACTTTTGCTAGAAGCTCTCTCATTGTTGATAATGCACCATATGCTTCCTCAACTACCCAGCAATCTCCTCCCCACATGATCTTATACCCTCCTGTCACTTCTATCAATTCTTTTAATAGTTTCCGTGCTATCGAAGGAGAGATTATCGGTAGCCAGCATAAATCAACATAGACATTCGGAAAACTTAATGCCAATGCACAAACCTCTGAAGTCCAGGGATATCCTCCATGAAATAATATGAATTTTACATCGGGATATTGTCTAAATAGATTCACTAAATTCATAGGGCTTGAGCCCTCTATGCGTGCTAATCCTGTATGAATTTGTATAGGGAGTGAATACTCCTCAGCCTTAGACAATATGTAATGCATTATGAAATCCCCAAATTTACGCTTTTCTCTCTCTGAAACTTCCTTTTCCCCTTTTCCGAAAGCTTGCTTAGCTTCTTCCTCACTTACATTCTCAAAATATAAGTCTCGATCATATGCTAGTGCTGATTTTAAACAGATATAACCTCTTTTCTTAACGATTTTGAATATGAAATCTATGAACTCTAAGTAATCATCAAAGCTTTCTATGTTAAACTTCAATTTATCTGCAAGGAAGTAAGGTGAATTCCCATTATGATCTCTTGCCTCTCTATTATACCCAAATAAGAACATATTTATTCTTAGAGCTAGCACGAAAAGCTCCTTGTCGTACTCCTCAATCCATATATTCCAGTAAGGATCTAAGATACATTTCTCTACTCTAGCCCTCTTTCTGAGGATTTCCTTCTGCCATTCCCTATTATGATAAGCTCTACTTATCTTCTCTGAAACTACTCTAAGACTCACCTCATCTAGGTCACTAATATCAATATTATAAATATCTTTGATCGCTCTAATGTAGCTTCTTAGAAAAGCACTACCTCTTACTCTCTTTAAACTCTCCGTTAATCTTTGATAGTCCTTTTCCTTGGGTATATTTGTGATCCATGATACATAGCTCATTTTCATGATCTCGAAGATATCTAATCTCTTACCAGCTATGACTTTGTATGGATAAATATGCTCATGAGTATCAATAGCCCATATGGTAGAAATTTCATCATATATCTTCGTTAATACACTCATTTCTACACACCTACTCTAAAGTAATCATTTTATACAATTCTTCTAGTATTATGTCTGCAGTCTCTGGACCTAAACTCATGCTTTCTTCATATTTTGAGTCATCCCATGAGTCGGAAGGGATTATGTACCCTATTTCATCATTTGCTAATCCTAAGATTAATTTGCATTTACCATTCATACCTCCGCGAATTTCTATCCCTATTCGTGGTAGTGCTTCACCTGGTAGGGTAGCAATTGAAATCTCGCCTATGTTTACTAAACTTATTTCAGTTTCAATATAACTACCAAACATCCTTCGCTTTATGAGCCCCTTTCTAAGAGCTTCCTCAAAGCTCTTATTTCTTTGAGGAATCCTTAGCTTAGTGTTCTTTACTCTTATATGTATTTCCTTCAATTCACGTTCACCAGCTAATGTCATGACTACTTCTCTTCCTAGCTTCTCTCCCACCCTTTTCGCTTCATTAAAGTCTCTCATTCTTACATCAGGTGTTAGCATCCCCCCTAAAGCTCCATTAAAGAATATAGCTATACCTCCAATCTTACGTTCTATATAATCTCTTAAGTAATGTGGGTAGTCTGATGTGATTAGCTTATTATGAGTATCTAGGACTTCTGGATGACATGCAAAGTTAACTATTGTTGCTATACTTTTTCCGCTTAGGTTCTCTATTCTTATTACAGCAAGATATCTATCTACAATATAAGGGTCTCGAGCATTTTTCACGATACCTCTTGGCTCTATCCATTTCCAGGAGTACTTTACTATGGCATCTTGCATATTCTCCAAAGCTTTGTTTATTACTAGGAGAAATTTCCTCTTAAGTTCTTCCATATACATTTCATTAAGGCCTGGTGTAAAGTAATTAGGCCCCCATAATCCTATAGTATCTGGACCTGAATGAGTATGTGTACAACAACATATAATGTGGCTTTCTTTTACGTTAAAAATCTTTGCAGCTCTCCTTCTTATAGAGTCTATGAAGTCTTTAAGTAAGCCTATTAGATCTGCGGATATTAAAATTAGTTTATCATCCTCATGTTCAAATGTTACGGCTCTTAAGTATATTTCATCATGAACTCCCTCACTAACCCTATTGCGATCAAATCCTGCTAGAAACACCCTTTCTTTTGGAGTGATGCTAACTTTAGCCGCTCCTATTTTTAAAATCTCATGCTTCACGAATTTTATATTTCTATAGAAACTAATAAGTAGAATCTTTATCTTTGTTATGAGTCTTCTTTACTTTTGTTTTATATATTAATCGCTTATAGTAAAAAATATTTAAAAATATGTAAAGAATAATTTTAGAGTGTGAGGTGAGTGTATGAAGCTCCTCAAATGTAATACTACTATTCCTTCATTTAAAGTAAAGAAAGTACCTTCGCCTAATCTTTTAAGGGATATATTTCCCTTTAATGAAGTGCCTCGCTTACCTTTTGATTTGCTTGCCCCTCCTATAGATATACCTGACGAATTGTTCATTACAGATACCACATTTAGAGATGGGATGCAAGCTAGAGAACCATACACTCCTAGGCAGATCTTGACACTTTACGAATACTTGCATAAGCTTAGTGGTAAAAACGGGGTAGTAAGGTGGACTGAATTTTTTCTATATACAAAACGAGATAGAGAAATAGTTAGAGAGCTTCTAGAGCTCGAGTACGAGTATCCAAGGATAACTGGATGGATTAGGGCCTCGTTAAATGACTTGAAATTAGTTAAAAGTATCAAATTAGAGGAAACTGGCATACTTATGTCCATTTCTGATTATCATATTTTCTTTAAACTAGGCCTTAGTAGAGATACTGCTATCAGTAAATATCTGGAAGTCGCTGAAGAAGCTTTAAAAAATGGTATAATACCTCGTTGTCATTTAGAGGATGTTACAAGAGCTGATATTTATGGATGTGTTCTTCCTCTTGTTAATAAGCTTATGAAGCTTTCTGAAAAATATGGAGTGCCTGTTAAATTCCGTCTCTGTGATACCTTAGGTTTAGGTGTACCATTCCCCTATGTATCTTTACCGAGAAGTATTCCTAAACTTATTTATACTATACGATATCACTGTGATATACCTTCCTCATGGCTTGAATTTCATGGGCATAACGATTTCTGTATGGCTGTTCCTAATTCTCTAGCCTCATGGTTTTATGGAGTTTCTGCAGTTAATTGTACACTGTTAGGTATTGGCGAAAGGTGTGGAAACACTCCATTAGAGGTGATGTTACTCTATTATGTTCAATTAACAGGTGATAAATCCATAGATTTACGACTAATAAGTGAAATAACTGACTACTATAGAAATGTTATAAAGTACAAAGTCCCTCAGTCACAACCTTTAGTTGGGGAGAGAGTATTCTCTACAGCTGCAGGTATTCATGCCGATGGTTTAATGAAAAATAAGGAAGTCTACCTACCTTTCAATGTAGAAATGATCTTAGGAAGACAGCCTCGAGTATTTATTAATGATAGATCTGGCAGAGCAGGAGTGGCTATGTGGATTAATACTTTCTTTAACTTGAAAGGGTCAGAGCGTGTAACTAAAGATGATCCAGGTGTTAATAAAATCTATAATGAGATAATGCGAGCTTATGCTCAAGGTAGAAGAACGATATTCTCCGATGAGGAGATGCTAGCATTAGTTAAAAAATTCTTACCTAGGGTATGGAAAAATGCGAATTTCCATAGGTAAGGTGATTTCTTTTGGGCCTTACACTTGCAGAGAAAATACTCAGCTTAAAAAATAGAAAAGAAGTTCATGCAGGGGACATTATAATAACCAATGTAGATTGGATCATAGCACAAGATGGAACAGCACCTCTAGCTATACGACAATTCAAAAAGCTTAACAAGGACAAAGTGTTTGACGAACAACGAATTATATTCTTTATAGATCATGCTGCACCAAGTCCCTGTCGTGAACTCTCTAATGAACACCTCTTAATTCGTAATTTTTCTAAAGAAATGGGAATAATACTCCACGATGTAGGTGACGGTATAATCCACCAAGTTTTTATAGAAAAGTATGCTATGCCTGGTGATGTAGTGGTAGGTGCTGATTCACATACTTGCACAGCAGGTGCTTTAGCTACATTCGCTGCAGGCTTTGGATCTACTGACGTTGCTATTGCTATGGCCTTAGGTAAGATATGGATAAGAGTGCCTGAATCGATTGAAGTAGTTATTTATGGCTCGCTACCTAAAGGCGTTTTCGCCAAGGATATAGCTTTATATCTCTTAAAGAAAATCGGTGTAACTGGTGCTATATATAAGGCACTTGAATTTAAAGGTGAAGCTATAGAAAGATTAAGCATAGATTCTAGGTTAACACTAACTAATATGGCTGTTGAGATGGGTGCAAAAACAGCTTTAATTGAAGTTGATAACATTACTAAGGATTTTCTCTTAGAGACTCGAAAAGTTTCAAACTTTAAGTTTCTTAAAGCTGATGAAGACGCTGACTACGAAGAGCGTATATACGTAGATGTGAGTAACTTGGAGCCTATGATTGCTCTTCCGCATTCAGTGGATAAGGTAGTCTCTATTAGCGATGTAGAAGGTATAGAGATTAATCAAGCATTCGTGGGAACATGCACTAATGGAAGACTTGAAGATCTTAGAATTGTAGCCTCTATACTTAAAGACCGTAAGGTAGCTAAAAATGTTAGACTTCTAATAGCGCCAGCCTCACGTAAAATATACCTTCAAGCACTACGAGAAGGTATACTTGATATAATAGTAAAAGCTGGCGGTATAGTCTTACCCCCTGGATGTGGACCTTGTGTAGGGATTCACTTAGGGATACTAGGAGATGGTGAAGTGTGCCTTTCTTCTCAGAATAGGAACTTTAAAGGACGTATGGGAAATCCTAATTCTGAAATATACCTGGCTAGTCCTGCTACTGTAGTGGCTTCCGCTATAATGGGTAAAATAACTGATCCTCGAGAGGTGATGTGAGATTGATTATAAAAGGTCGTGTCTGGAAATTCGGAGATAATATCAGTACTGATCATATAATTCCTGGAAGATACTTCTACCTCAGAGGCAATATAAATGAACTCGCTAAGCATACCTTTGAAGATATACGTCCTGATTTCGTTAAGAAAGTTAAACCTAATGATATTGTAGTAGGTGGATATAACTTTGGAATGGGATCGAGTAGAGAACATGCAGTCCTAGTTCTTAAAGTGTTAGGCATAGGTGCTATCATTGCAAGAAGCTTTGCTAGAATATTCTATAGAAATGCATTTAATCTGGGTATACCGGCGATAATTGCTGATACTACTGATATAAATGAGGGAGAGACCCTCGAGATACATTTAGACAAGGGAGTAGTTATAAGTACTACAAGAGACGTTGTCATTAGATTCAACCCCATTCCTCCTATCATGATGAAGATACTTAAGGAAGGCGGTATTATAAGGTATGTCTTAAAATATAACGATCTTCCATCAAGGTGAAACTTTTGACATATACAATTACTCTAATACCTGGAGACGGCATTGGTCCTGAGGTTATAGAATCTGCAAGAGCCGTTATAGAAGCCACAGATTTAGACATAGAATGGGAGGTCGTAGATGCGGGTGAGAGTGCATATAGAAAATATGGAACTCCACTTCCTAAGGAGACAGTAGAAAGCATTAAAAGGAATAAAATAGCGCTTAAAGGTCCATTAATGACACCTATAGGAACTGGGTATAAAAGTGTGAATGTAACATTACGTAGAATATTTAATCTCTATGCTATAGTTCGCCCAGTTAGGTACTTAGAAGGACTTCCTACACATTATAAAGGCTTAGATATAGTTATCATTAGAGAGGGTACAGAAGGTCTATATTCAGGCGCTGAATGTTACGTAAGTGAAAAGCATGATATGGCAATAGCTCTAAGGATTATCACAAGAAAAGCCTGTAGGCGTGTAGTTCATTTCGCATTTAATTATGCTAGAAAGTATGAAAGAAGAAAAATAACACTCGTACATAAGGCGAATATACTTAAACTAACATGTGGCATGCTTAGAGATGAATTTTACAAAGCAGCTAAGGAGTATCCTGATATAGAAGTTGAAGATCTACTTGTAGATAATATGGCTATGCAACTAGTATTAGATCCAGGACATTTTGATGTTATATTAACAAGTAACATGTTCGGCGATATATTATCAGATTTAGCTGCTGGATTAGTAGGTACTATAGGCATTGTACCTAGCGCTAATATAGGAGATGAGTACGCTATATTTGAACCTACACATGGTACTGCTCCTCAGTTAGCTGGAAAGGGAATTGCTAATCCTATAGCTACCATTCTTGCTGGGGCACTAATGCTTGAATATATAGGGGAAGTTAGAGCAGCTAGGCTAGTAAGGGAGGCCGTAGAACAGATAGTTAGTGAAGGCAAGTACGTTACATTTGATATAGCTTCCAAGAAGAGAAGTACTACTTACGTAGGTACTCGTCAAATGACTGAGAAAATTATAGAGAAAATGGAAAGCCTCAAATGATATTCACTTTATCAATTTAATTCATTTCGTATTAATTAACGATCAATTATACTCACTAAATCATAACATCCTATCATGATGTATTTTTACCTGTACCACATACTGGGCAATTAGGATTTCTATAAACCCTAAGTTTTTTAAGACTCATAGTTCTTCCGTTAAACAATACTAAATATCCTACTGACGGCGTACCTATTCCAGTGAGTATCTTAGTAGCCTCTAATACCTCTAAAGAAGCTAAGATAGCTGGTGTTATTCCAAGAATTGGTATTCCATGTTCCTCTTTAGGCTTTCTTACAATTAGACATCTAAGACACGGTCCTTTATGTGGAATTACTATAAATAACTGCCCATAGGTTCCTTTTACACCAGCATGAATAAAAGGTACATTCTTCTTTACACAAACTTCATTAAGTAAGAACCTACTTCTCCAATTATCTGTACCATCAATGACTATATCGGAGACCTTAACAAATTCTCCTATATCTAGCTTACTTATATCCGCAATTACTCCCTCTATGTCTACGGTAGGATTTATTTCACTTAATCTCTTAACAGCGACCCTTACTTTATACCTTCCTACGTCTTTAGTATTATATAATATCTGCCTATTGAGATTACTAAGTTCTACTCTTTCCCTATCTATTAGAATTATCCTGCCTATCCCCATGGCAACTAAATAAATGCTCACAATACTACCAAGTCCACCAAGTCCTACCAATGTTACTGTTGCTCTTTTTAATCTCTTCTGCCCCTCTATACCGAGTACCTTTAATTGTCTATCATACCTAATAAGCTCCTCTTGTGAGAGACTTACACTCATAGACATTTTTATCCCTTAGATAACTTAGCTACAAGATCTAATATGCTCTTTAAATATGAGCGAAGTTGTTGGGGTATCATCTCTAGTCCTACATCAAGGAAACCACGTACTATTAAAGACGTCGCTTCCTCTTCTGTAAAGCCCCTAGCCATTAAATAGTATAATTCTTCTTCAGATATTCTTCCTATAGCAGCCTCATGTGTTAACTCTGTTCCTTCAGTAAGGGCTTTAAGCTGTGGTATGGCACTACCCTTAGCATTTGGCGATAGTAGTAATCCTCTGCATTCTAAATGCCCTCTAGTATTAGGTGCCTTACCTACTATCAATCCTCTCATAATTACATTAGCATAGTCTTTCACTATACTACGAGAGACTACTTCCCCTCTACTTCCTTCTTCTAGTAATTCAATACCTCCACCAATATCTACATTAGAACTATCTTTTCCAAGGACTACTGATGTAATGTAGGCTCGAGCTCTACTTCTTAGGTATGCTTTAGGAAACATTTGTAAACTCTGTACAGGATATAGATTTACATAATAGCTTACAAAAACACCATTCTGTTCAACTATAGCAGCAGTACGAGGTCTTACATGATATCTTTGTGACCAGTTATGTATCATTATGAAATTCACTTTTGCATTTTTCTTAACATAAAATTCTGAAACTCCTATGTGTAATCCCTCATTAGCCATAGTCACACAACCTGTTAATAAGTTAAGGCTAGCGTTTTCGTCAACAATTATTATGTTATGTACTGGTTGAGCTACATTCCTTCTCTTCGTAAATAAGCAGGCTTGTATAGGCCGCTCTATCTTTACTCCTGGAGGCACATATATGAAGTATCCATGTCTTAATTCTAGTTCCGTTATAGCGGTATATCTATCCATATCAACTGGTATTATCCTCCAATAATACTCCTTAACCCAATCTAGCTTTTTTAATGCTTCTGATGTACTCATTACAATGACGCCTTTCTTTTTTAAATAATTGATAACATCAGCGTATACTACACTATGATCTATCTGTAAATAGGTACCACTATTAATCTCCTTCTTTAATTCAACTCCTACCTGTTCCGCTTTTCTTCTCACTTCTTCAGATAGTTCTGAAAGTGATAATTCCCCTTTTTCAGGCTGGCCAAAATCATACTTACTAAAGTCTATCTTTCCATTACATTTCTCATCTCTTCTTATCGTTCTTTCTGCTCTCCTTCTTAGCTCTTCCATTCTATTCATAAGCTTTCACCATGTTTCTAAAATAAGAGTAACCCTCCCTAAGGATTATTTTCGTAACCTTATCTGGATCATCTGTGTAGACGATTCTTCCATTAATCAATACGTGAGCTTTATCTACCTGCTCTATATACTTTAATATATGTCCTAAATGTGTTACAATGATTAACGATGAACCTTCCTCTATTAGCTCATTTATTATGTTTGCTATAATCTTTAAGCTATCAACATCTACTCCACTATCAGGCTCATCAAGCAAAGCTAAACGTGGTCTTTGAAGTAATGCTAAGAAAACCTCTACTCTCTTTATTTCTCCTCCACTAAACCCATAGTACAGATTTCTGCTAAGTAAATGTTCTATGCCTACTTCTTCGTAACTTAAGGATGTACTACTTTTAAATCTCCTAATTAACTGATTAATTAGATAGTTTAATCGTATGTTTATTTTAGGTGGGTTCTGAAATGCTATAGAGATGCCTAGTTTAGCTCTCTCATAGGGGGTTAATCCTGAGATATCTTCATTCATATATATTATACGTCCTTTTTCAATATGGTATATAGGCAGACCTACGATGGTTGCTAAGAGTGTAGACTTACCAGAACCATTAGGCCCAAAAATTACATGGACTTCTTGGTTATTTAGATTGAGATTCACTCCTTTGAGTATCTCTTTATTATTAATACTAACGTAGAGCTCTTCTACTCTTAAAAGCTCGATATTTAATCCCCTCTCATTATAGGTATTTACTACCTTTACATTCTTGAAGGGAAATAACTTCACATCTTTCACATTCATTATCGCATTCTACATCATTGAATATGTTTAATGGTAGGTATTCAGGATAAACTATCTCGCCGTAGACTATACTTAATTTACGTAAACTCTCAAGTGGCCTAAGGTTTCGTTCAATAAATGTTTGAATTTCGTCAAAACCTTTGCCTACAAGTATTATCAGAAAGTTGTATTCACCCATAATAGTTCCGATCATTACTATTCTTGGACAATTAATTAGCCTCTTAATATTCTTTAGTAAGATGCTACTATCTCTCATATCTAAGAAAACGAAGGCTACTTGAAGTTTGAGCTTCTGTATTCCCAAATTGGCCTGTATCCGAAGGTATCCCTCCTTAATTAACCTCATTAATCTATTACGTACTGAAGAATGTCTCATTCCTAACCTTTTACCAAGTTTAACTAGACTAATTCTTCCGTCCTTCTTAAGTTCTTTTATCAGTTTTATATCTACTTCATCTATCCTTAAATCTGAATCTTTTTTATCATTATATATTGTCAATTTGTTTTCTGTAATCATAGTGCGCCTACACTTTTGAAGAAAGCCTTATATAAGGCTTTCGCATAGGAAGTGAGGGATGATCTTTATGAAGATTAAGGAATCGATAATTACCCAGAGTATACTGAGAGAATCCCTATCTTTCTTGCATGAAATAGCAGAAATCGATGTAGCTATAGTAGGAGCTGGTCCTTCTGGTCTTACTGCTGCCTACTTCTTAGCCAAAGAGGATTTTAAGGTAGTAGTATTTGAGCGAAGACTTAGCTTTGGAGGGGGAATAGGCGGTGGAGGAATGCTTATGCCAAAGGTAATTGTAGAGACTCCTGCAAACAGAATCTTAGAAGAAATAGGTTGTAAGTTAAAGAAGATAAATAATGATTTATATGTCATAGATAGTTCACAACTTATTGCAAAATTAGCTAATGCTGCTATCGATGCAGGAGCACATATACTCCTTGGAATTACAGTCGAGGACTTAATTTATAGAGAGAAGGAGAATATACCTAAAATCGCTGGTGTAGTAACTCAATGGACTGCAGTAATTATGAGCGGACTTCATGTAGACCCTCTTTCATTTATAGCAAGGGCTGTTGTTGATTGTACAGGTCATGAGGCAGAGGTAATTAAAATTGCTGCAAAGAAAATACCTAATCTAAAAATAAGAGTACCTGGTGAGAGCTCTATGTGGGCCCCTTATGCAGAAGATGCTATCGTGGAAAAGACGGGTAAAGTATGCCCTGGGCTCTACGCAGCAGGTATGGCAGTAGCTGCTCTATATAGGCTTCCTAGAATGGGGCCAATCTTCGGAGGAATGCTCCTCTCAGGTAAGAAAGTTGCGAGAATTATATCTGAAGATTTAAAGAAAAATGAGTGAAGGGTATACTGCTATGTCAATTTTAGGTTTCCTCTCCTTCTCTCATTCTTGTATAATCGTTCAAGAATTCCTTACCTTTCCCAGTTAGAACATAACTTTCGTCTTCAAGTCTTATTAAAGTCTTTTTAAGTAGGAATCTTAAAAATATACCTACTTCATCTTCATTGAGCTTCACACTATATGCGAGCTTCTCTTTACTTTTCGCTTCTTCTTTAATATTAAGCAAAATTGCATATATAGTCTCAAATATCGAAAATGACCCTTCCTTAACTCTTAAACTCAAATATTTCCTCTCCAGATCTATTAGTATCTTAGTTTAGAGTGATCCTCCTATTTAACATTTTCATAAAATTTTATCATTCATTCAATCGTACTTCTTGCTTATCTCTCGCTATTTTTCCTTTTAGCTCTCATTTCACTCAAAAAGAGCTCCCTCTAAGTTATCCTGTATGCTATTTATAATACTCTCAGGCTCTTTTCCTATTCTTAGCATAAGCCTACAGAAGGCACATATCTCAGAACTACTTGGCATCTTACAATAAGAACATGTACTAATACCATTAATATATTCTCCTTGACTTCTTGAGATTTCAGAATGTTTTCTTATTAATGATATTAAAATTGATGGGTTTTTATACTCTAATACCTTAATAAATGATCTAATCTGGAAATCTAAAGTATCCCTTCTAACAAGAGGGCACTCCTCGTGAGCGAAGGGTAGCTTATTTACATAAGCATAAAGGTATGTTTCCTTCTCTGTTATTTCACATAATGGCTTTATTCTCCCTGCTAAATTAAGACATTCTATTTTTTCGTTTATAGGTCTTATCTTGTTCAATTGCCTTATATCTTGTAATAGGAATGCTTTTAGTAGGTATTGCCCCATATCATCGATAGTATGTCCCGTGGCTATTTTATCTGCTTTAACATAATTTGCTGTATAATTCATAAGGTAACGCTTTACTATACCACATATACTACATGCCTTTCTTTTTGCTATTTTACTTAACTTAGGTATTCCTAGTCCAATTATTTTATCTAATCTTATAACTACATAAGGTATGTTCAGCTTTTCGAATAGCTCTATAGCTTTTTCGTTGCACTTATCAGAATAACTACCTATGCCTAAGTTTATGTGTAAGCCAATAACATCGTATTCAACTTCATATTTTAATAAGGTCATTATATGTATCATAGCCGTACTGTCTTTACCTCCCGAGGCTGCTAGAAGTATCTTCTCATTGGGGATAATCATTCTATAACGCTCTATAGTATCCCTAACTCGCTGTATAAGATAGTTTGAGAAATGCTTATTACATAGATGCATTTTAGAGTAAGCTATTCTTATTACCGCTTGTCTTGAACAATAAAAGCATTTGACCAAGGGGGGTCCCTCTTGGGTAGCCTAGATATATGCTCTACCTCTATCTAGGACTAAAAATAACCGTAAGTTTTATATTTTGTCAAAAAGGAAGGATAGTAAGGGTCTTGGACTCACCGAACAATAAACGTTGTCTTTCCTGTACATTCTGGTCAAGATTTTGTCCTCCTGTTGGCTTTTTACGCTTTTATAATTCAAGCTCATTAACTTTCATTTTCTCTCATCTTAAGAGCGAGGTGACATCTTTATGCCGAGAACTAATGATATAAAAAGTGTTCTAATACTAGGTTCAGGCGGTATAAAGATCGCCGAAGCTGCTGAGTTCGATTATAGTGGCTCTCAAGCTATCAAGGCACTAAAAGAAGAAGGAATTAAAGTCATACTAGTTAATCCGAATGTAGCAACTATACAAACTTCTCTTAAACTTGCAGATAAAGTATATCTCCTTCCGGTCACTCCTAATTTTGTTGAGGAAGTAATAGAGAAGGAGTTACCTGATGGTATTTTACTAGGCTTCGGTGGTCAAACTGCCTTGAATTGTGGAGTGCTACTTGAGCAGAAGGGTATATTTAGAAAATATGGGGTTAGAGTTCTAGGAACGCCTGTAGATAGTATAGTGAAAGCATCGGATAGAGACCTCTTTAGAAAACTAATGATCGAAAATGGACTACCTGTCCCTCCCTCTAAAGCTGTCTTCTCTGTAGATGAAGCCCTAGATGCTGCAGAAGAAATAGGATATCCCGTAATGGTTAGAGTTGCTTTTAACTTAGGAGGAGCTGGATCTTTAGTTGCTTTTAATGAGCAAGAATTAGCATCGTTAGTTGAAAGAGCTCTAGCACAATCGTTAATAGGAGAGGTATTAGTTGAAAAGTATCTTCATCATTGGAAGGAGATAGAATTTGAGGTAGTACGAGATTATAAAGATAATGCCGTCGCAGTAGCATGCCTTGAAAATATGGATCCTATGGGTATCCATACGGGAGATTCTATAGTTGTTGCTCCATCACAAACCCTTACTAATCGTGAGTACCAAATGCTTAGAGATGCTTCTTTAGCAGTTGCTAGAGCTGTAGGTGTAATCGGTGAATGTAACGTTCAATTAGCTCTGGATCCGAATTCTGAGGAATTTTACATAATTGAGACCAACCCTCGTATGTCCCGCTCCTCAGCACTTGCTAGTAAAGCTACAGGCTACCCTCTAGCTTACATAGCGGCTAAACTAGCAATAGGCTATACATTGCCTGAACTAGTCAATAAAGTCACTGGAATTACTTCAGCTCACTTCGAACCTGCGCTAGATTATGTTGTAGTAAAGATGCCTCGATGGGACTTCTCAAAGTTTACTAACGCCATAAAAGCGATAGGAACCGAAATGCGTAGCATAGGAGAAGTTATGGCAATTGGTAGATGCTTTGAGGAAGCCTTACAAAAGGCTATAAGAATGTTAGATATAGGTAAGGAGGGTCTTGTTTGTAATCCTGATGATGATATTCCTCTATCTCAAGAAAAACTTGTTAAGTTATTAAGTAGTCCGAGCCCTGAGAGGATTTTCCTAATAGCTAAAGCGATAAAACTAGGTATACCAATACGTAAAATTTATAAGCTAACCGGAATAGATCCTTGGTTTCTTTTCAAGATCAAGAATATAGTTCAACTAGAGTCTAAATTGAAATCATTACGCAATTCTGAAAATAAAAATGAGCTTAAAAAAGTGATATGGGATGCTAAACGTTTAGGCTTCTCTGATAGACAAATAGCTATCTGTTTAGGGTGGAGTGAAAAAGAGGTTAGAGAATTTAGAAGAAGCTATGGTATTTTACCCGTAGTTAAGAGAATCGATACCCTGGCTGCAGAATGGCCTGCTAGGACTAACTATCTGTATTTAACCTATGGTGGTGATCATGATGATATCTCCTTTAATTCGGGAAAGAAGAAGGTACTCATATTAGGTGCAGGTGTTTTTAGAATAGGTGTTTCTGTAGAATTTGACTGGTGTGTAGTCGAACTAGCATGGGCTTTAAAGAAAAGAGGAGTAGATGAAGTTATCGTATTAAACTATAACCCGGAGACTGTTTCGACAGATTGGGATGTAAATGATAAGCTCTACTTTGATGAAATTACCCTAGAGAGGGTATTAGACATATATGAAAAGGAAAAACCCTTAGGCGTCATCACATGTGTTGGTGGCCAAATAGCTAACAACCTTGCACCATTACTCGAAAAGGAAGGTATTAAGATATTAGGCACTAGTGGCTCTTCTGTAGATATTGCAGAAGATAGGCAGAAATTCAGTGCTTTATTAGATAAACTCAATATACCCCAACCACCTTGGGCAGAATGCGAAAATATAAGAGAGGTCTATGAATTTTGTAAAAAAGTAGGATTTCCAGTCATAGTTCGTCCTTCATACGTGCTATCTGGTTCTGCTATGAAAGTTCTTTATAGCTTTAATGAATTAAAAGAATATTTAAAAAGTTTGAAGATATCGAGATATCATAAGTTAATTATTAGTAAGTTCTTTGAAGGTTCAAGAGAAGTAGAAGTGGATTGCGTATCCGATGGTAATCGTGTACTAATAGGTGCTGTAATAGAACATATCGAAAATGCAGGTGTTCACTCAGGAGATTCTACCATGGTTATTCCTCCAATAAGTATAGGTAAGCAAATCATTGATAAAATCAAGGAATATACCTACTTGATATGTAACTCACTTAATGTAAAAGGTCCAGTTAATATTCAATATCTAGTCAAGAATGGTGAAGTATATGTAATTGAATGCAATTTGAGGGCTTCTCGTTCAATGCCTTTCGTTTCTAAGGTTAAGGGTATTAACTTGATGGAAAATGTAGCAGACGTATTACTTTATGGTCATTTAACTCTCCCCAATAATGATAAAATTTATGAACCTTTAATAAACTACTGGGGAGTAAAATCTCCTCAATTTTCGTGGACAAGATTAAGGGGAGCATATCCTGAATTAGGTGTTGAAATGCGTTCTACTGGTGAAGTAGCAGCCTTGGGCCTTAACTTCTATGACGCATTACTTAAATCATGGTTAGCTGCTCCTCCAAATAGGCTTCCTCCGAGAAATTCTCATATACTTATAATCATTAATGAATTCCTTCCTTCATTAAAATCCCTTCTAGAAATCAGAGATCTCTTCTCTAAGTATGGCTATAAAGTGCATTTTATCAATACTTTAGCAGAAGAAAATGGTGGTTCCTATATAGAGCACTACCTTAAGCTAATCAGAGAGAGACATGTAGGTTTAGCGATAATTGCAGATAAGCATAACAATAATAGTATAAAAAATGACTATTCTATAAGAAGAGCTTGTGCTGACTTTGATATACCTTTAATTCTCGATTGGAACTTAGGTCTTAAAATTGCTAAAGCTATGGACTATTATTTAAGTGGAGGTAAACTCTCGATAATGCCTCTTAATGATTTTTATAAAGGTGTGAGTTTATGAAGACCTATAATAATGTACAAAAATATCAAGAAGCTCTATTAATTCTTGAAGACGGTACTATTTTCAGGGGAAGAGGCTTTGGTACTATTAAAACTGTAATAGGTGAAGTAGTCTTTACGACAGGAATGGTTGGGTATACAGAGTCCCTTACTGATCCTTCATATAAAGGACAAATTCTCTGCTTTACATATCCCCTAATAGGAAACCATGGAGTACCTCCTTATAGCATTGTAGATGAACATGGAATTCCCTTACACTTTGAATCTAGTAGCATAAAAGTTAATGGAGTAATAGTATATGAAGTTTGTTGGAATCCAAATCATTGGGCCTCTATCAAAAATCTTCATGAATGGTTAATGGAGGAAGATATACCGGGTATCTATGGAATAGATACTAGAAGGTTAGTTATGCTCCTAAGAGAAAAAGGAACTATGATGGGACTATTAAAGGTTTACGATTCAAGAGAAGAGGAACCAGATATAGATGAACTAATGGAAAGATTAGAAAAAGCACCTAATTATGGCGAAATAAACTATGTTAAAGAAGTCTCCGTAGTGAGGCCAATACTTCACAAATCAAGAAAAAGTATTGGTCTTATAGCATTGATAGATTGCGGTGTTAAGAATAGCATAATAAGATCTTTACTCATACGAGGTTATGATGTACTACGTGTTCCATTTAATTATCCTGCTGAAAAGATCCTTGAATGGAATCCATTAGGTGTTGTAATAAGTAATGGTCCTGGAGATCCAAAGTTATGCAGAGATACCATAGTGACCATAAGATCTTTAGTTGAATATGGAATACCCGTGCTAGGCATATGTTTAGGGAATCAGTTAATTTCCTTAGCATTAGGTGGTAGTACATACAAGTTACCCTATGGTCATAGAGGTCAAAATAAGCCTTGTATAGACCTATTTACTCACCATTGTTATGTTACATCACAAAATCATGGCTATGCAGTGGATGAAAGCTCTCTAAAAGAGACGCCATTGAAAGTTTGGTTTATTAATGCAGATGACAAGACCGTTGAAGGGATAATACATAGGAATAGTAGACGCATATTAGCAGTTCAATTTCATCCTGAAGCATCTCCTGGTCCAAATGATACTGCATGGATTTTTGATTTATTTATAAAGGAGATTAAAGGAACTTCATAATATGCTACAGATTTCTTCTATTAAGCTATTATACATTTTGAAAACTCTCTTTTTATTTTTCATCTCACAGGATCCTAGTGGTTTTACCTTAATAACCTTGTATGGCTCTATTAAATCTGCAATTCTATGAAATTCTAAGATGTAGGGATCTTTGAATATATGTATAGCATGAATAAATTCCTTCTTATCATATAACAGTAGTACAGTAGGTGCTACTGCGATTATTAGATCACACTCTTCTATACCTCTCCAAGGATATACCGCATCATTAAAACTCTCTATTATTAACACATCCGGCCTATACTCTAGTACTCTATTATAGCAGCTCTCTACTGCTTCATTATAATGAATTTTATGAAGATTTAGAAACTCTTCTTCGCTTTTTACTTCTATTATTTCATTAGCTTTCCTCATCAATTTCTCTAAAAAGTTATCTTCTAGAACTGTGTTACCTTTAAAGTATATCATTCTCCATAGTCTTCCTTCTCTAACTTTAGTAAACCTTCCTATTGCCAATAAGTCGAATGTCTTTCTTTCAAGAATAAGCTTGATAAAGCGCTGATAACCATAGTATGAATAATCAGGGATCGAGAGTAACATATCGCATGGATTAATGATCTCAATAGGTATTTCACTCTCAGAAGCCTTCCATAACTTTATAGCATCCTCACTAACTAGCATATTCCTCTTAATATTCTCCAAGTAAGAATCATATTGCCACCAGTAACTATGAGCAGAAAGAGGTTTGAATGGTGTAACTTTAAATTTATTATCTACTAACCACTTAGTTAAGACTTCAGCAACCGTTGTCTTGCCAGAGTTTTCAGGAAGTACTCCACATATGAAAATCCTTAGGATTTTCATAGCGTTTAGTGATCCCCTTAAGAGATAAGAAAATCTACATAAAGAAAAACTTACCTTTCTTAAATTTTCAACGACATCGTTATCAAGACCATAGGCTAAGTCTTTAATATTTGAGTTCTTAAAGGGAAAGAGAGACCCCTTTTGATGCTGACTCTCTTATTTTACATAGAATTCTAACATTCTCTAAACCATCTTTAACGCTTATTAGTGGCTCTTGGTCTTCAGCTATACAACTTATAAAATGTCCTAAAGCCTCCCTTAAGAAACCTATGGTTCTATTATGAACTGAGTAAAGCTTCATGAAATGAGGGTAACTCCACTTCCCTTCAGTAAATCTCTCTATTGATTCATTCTGTGTATTAACAAATACCGCTCCTTTATCACATATGAGTTCGAATTTAAAATCGAATACAGAAGGCATTGAATTCGGTAAAATCCAACACGATTCTAGAAAGGCTATACCGCCTTTCTTGAACTTAAGAAGAGCAACATACATATCTGGAGTGTCTATCCCGAGTCCCTTTAAAACTTCAGCTCGTGAAGTTGCAAATACTGTCTTTACACTATCATTGAAATACCACCTAGCTAAGTCTACTGTATGGCTCATTAGAAAGAAGCATACTTCAGTCTTATTGCTCCATTTTATCATCTGTGTAGGAACGTAAATGGTATCACTAAGTCTTATATATGCATATAAAGGCCTTCCTAATATGCCTTTATCGATATCTTCCTTTACTTTAACGAAGGGGGGATTAAATCTATTCTCAAAATTAACCATAAACTTAATGTCGTACCTTCTTACAGCATTAGCCATGTCTTCAGCATCTCTAAGTGATGTTGCCATAGGTTTTTCAACTAATACATGTTTTCCATTCTCAGCAGCTACTATAACAGGATCCTTATGAAGGAAGTCAGGAGTTGCTACGGTGATTGCCTCTATCTCTTTATCTCTAGCCAGATCCCGGTAGTCGGTATAAACCTTGGGTATCTTATATTTTTCAGCTATATATCTTGCACGCTTTTCATTTACATCTGCGATACCTATTAACTCCACATTATGTAATGATTTTAGGCACATAACATGAGCTTCGCCTTGTATACCAACTCCTACGACACCAATCCTAATTTTTCTCATGTAATAAAATTTCATGGGATAAGTTTTAAGTATTAGATTTAAAGAAACGAGTCTTTAATTAATTAATCTCTTAATACCCCCCTCTTACGTAAGACTTCCTCACATTGTGCTATAACTTGATCTATTTCCTTACTCGCATCTATATCGACTAATAATCCCTTCTTAGTATAGTACTCTATTAGAGGTGCTGTCTGTTTTTTATAAACTTCAAGCCGTGTTTCTATAACTTCTGGTCTATCATCTTCTCTTTGATATAACTTGCCACCACATACATCACATATACCTGGTTTTTTAGGAGGTCTATATTTTATATGGTATATTGCTCCACATTGACTGCATATTCGTCTTCCACTTAGCCTATCTATTATTACTTCTTTCGGTGCTACAAAATTAAAGACTACATCTATCTTAGTTATCTCATCTAATGCTCTAGCCTGATTTAGTGTTCGAGGGAAACCATCAAGTATGAATCCTTTTTTACAATCTTCTGCTCTTAATCTCTCCTTAACAACCTGAATTATTATATCATCAGGAACTAACTCGCCTCTCTCTACGTACTCTCTTACTTGCCTTCCTAATTCGCTTCCTTTATGAATCTCTTCTCTAAGAATATCTCCTGTCGAGATATGCGGTATATTATATCTCTCAGAAAGCCTCTTAGCATAAGTTCCCTTACCTACACCGGGCGGACCTAAAAGTACTATGTTCATGCTTACCCCTCTAAGAGCTTTAACTTATCTCTATTTATTCTTAATTTTCTTCTATAAGTCTCGACCCCTCCTCTAGGTTCATCTTTAAGAAGGTGGATAACGAGACGTTTGACATTAGATTAAAGAGCATAAAGGTGCTTTACGCTCTTTAATCTTTTCCTTTCTTTATGTTTTTAAGAGCGAGTCTACTAACACCATCGTACTCGTACTTCCTCTCTTATCCTTATGTAGTAAAACTCGTCAACATTGCTAGTAGTTAAATTTAAATTAAATAATTTAGAGTATATCAAAATGTGAGTAAAGATTACGTTCTTGCCTCTCGAGAAAGCTTTCTCTTACTATCGCTATATCTTATACTTAATGCTATGGATTACTTCCTTACCTGGATTGTAATCAAAGTTTGGAGTCTCCCAGTTATAGAAGGTAATCCCATCTCTGCCTGGCTTTTGGAAAACAACATTCCAGTACCATTAAGTTTCTTTTTCTCACCATTGATATATCTGGCGATAAGGTACGGAGGATATAAAGTAGCCAAATTAATAATCTTTTTAGCTTGTATACCGCTGATATCGAATATTATAACCTTAATAATACTCTTATTATAAAAAATAAATAATTTAAATATTCAAAGTTTAGATTCATCAAATTTTTTACCATACTCTTCAAGGTAACATATTTCCTCAAGAGACCTTCTTGGTCGAGGCCCTGGGCTTTCTGCTGGATACCCTACAGGTAGTACTGCAACTACATTTAAATCAGAAGGTGCATTAATCACCTTTCTAACTTCATCTGGATCAAAAGCTCCTATCCAGCAAGTACCTAATCCCTGTTCTACAGCTTCTAATACCATGTGTTCTACGGCAATCATTGTATCTAGTGCATGCCATTTAGGCGAGGCACGAGGATCAGAAAGGGCTACAATCACCACTCCTGCATCTGCTATGAACATTTGTCTTCGACATGCTTTGGCTAATTCTCTCTTTCTTTCAGGATCTCTTACAATAACGAATCTCCAAGGTTGTCTATTGCCTGCTGAAGGAGCTAACCTAGCTGCTTCAAGGATAGCTAGGAGTTTTTCCTTAGGTATAGGTTTAGGATCGTATCTACGTATACTCCTTCTAGTCTTAATTACTTCTAATACTGAGCCTAGCTCCCCACTCATGTTATATAGTTATGTCTCTAAGGGTTATATCCCTTTAAGAAAGTCCCTAAGTACTATTTTGGATCGATAAAATAACTTTTCGAATAGTCGTTGTTATCCTATCTTTAATTAAAAACCATGATACTTATGTGATTTGAAAAGGGATTACTCATCTCTAGGAGTTGTATCTTATACCTGGTATTTTTGGGAATGGTACAGCCTCCCATATATGTTCAAGGCTGAGTATGTACCTAGTTAACCGTTCTACACCTAATCCAAAGCCTGCACTTGGAGGTATCCCTATTCTCGCTAACTCTAGGAACCATTTATATCTGGCTGGATCTTCTCCCATGAATTTTATTCTCTCTACTATCTTTTCGTATCTGTACTCTCTTTCTCCACCATCAACTACTTCGCCATAGCCTTTTGGTAATAATAGGTTAAAGTCCCTATTATAGCCTGGTCTTGTAGGTTCTTCCATATAATAAAAGCCTCTAGAGGACGTCGGATAATGTACTATCCATAACGGCCCTCCATATACTTCTGAGAGTTTCCTCTCTCCTTCTTGCGTAAGTTCTTTTCCTTTAGGGGTTTCGATACCTAATTTCCTTAACTCTTCTACAGCTTCATCGTATGTAAGTATTTTGAAGGGCGTTTTAGGAACTTCAAGGTCTGGGTTAAATTCTTTTAATAAGTCGTAATGTCTCTTCTTAAGCTTAGATATTACATATACTAACATCTTTTCGCAAAGCCTCATAACATCATACATTCCCTTGAAAGCCCATTCTATGTCTATCTGCGTGAACTCACATAGATGCCTTCCTGTATTACAATTCTCAGGGGGCTCTTCTCTTACATTTCTTGCTACAAAAAATACTTTTTCGAAAGCTGAAACAGCTGATTGCTTGAACATTATCACACTTGACATTAATTCATATTCCTCACCATATAGTTTTGTCCTTAGCTTCTTTGCTCCTCTTAATCCTGGATCACTACATGGACTAATCATAGGAGAGAGTAGCTCAACAAACCCTTCCTTATATAGGAATTCTCTTGCATAATGTACTATCCATTGTTGTAACTTCAGTACTTTCGCATAACGTGGAGATCTTATTAGGAGGTAGCTGTATCGGGCGAAGACTTTTGGGTCTTTAGGTAATACGTCTATATTTACAGGTAGTTTCTCGGGAGCTTTTACTAGTATATTATAACTATCAATCACAAGTTCTTCTCCGCTTAATTTACCTTTAATATAGATTAGGCTTTCTTTTGTAAGCTTTCCCAATGGGTTCTTACTTTTAAGTTTCAAAGTTCTTAAACAGCTGGCATCTCGTAATGTTATTATAGTTCCCTTTTCGTCTCTCTTTATATCATGAATCCAAGCCAGTATTCTGACATCTCCCTCTTTTATGTTTACTAACTCACTTTCCTTTACTGGATATGGCGGTAATGTTACTTTCATATCATTGCACCTCTCTGCAAAGTTACAAAGATAGTTATATAACCTTTTCCATCATTTTGCTATATTTTTCCCTTTATACTTTGACAATTTTTCATAGTATCTCTTTAAGATCTTATTCAAATAACATATATGTATGTGATTGCAACAGCATATTGCTCAAATTTGAATGATTCATTCTGAACTTCATTAGTTACTTAAAAAACTTATCCTAAAAAGTTATTAAAGAAATGCTTCTAAAGAAAGTAGCAGTCTAAGAGGGACCGAGATGATAAAGATACTGTCTATAGGTACTGAGTATGATCAATATGGTCATATGGTAGCTCTAAAGATTAGAATTAGGAATGATAGTGACAGGTCTTATAGACTATTACTCATAGCCTCTGTTACTTCTAAGGAGCGAGGTAAGCCCTCTGAAACTAAAGGTGAATTTTCTTCAAAGGAGCGTTTAACAATCCAGCCTGGAGAGGAACGAGAGGTGATAATGCCCCTAAGCCCTGCAATATTAATTCCTAAAGAGGGAGAACTCACTTTAGGAATAGGTAGCGTAATAGAGATAGAACAAGCTAGAGAAGCCCCCTCTACCGAAGAATCTTGAATTTAAAGAGGATATCTCAGGTATTAGCTCTTACCTGAGCTCCTTCTATTTTTATCTACGATATTCTGTCTTTTATTATCAGCTAATAAAAATTCGCTTCCTATAATCTTATCAAGAAGAAGGTCAGCCCTGCCCTATAAGCTATAAGTAGTTCACCTCTTATACTTTAAATCCATGAAACTAAAGATATTAATCCCGATAGTTTGGACTTTGCTCATATCTTTAGGCTCTATATCTCCAGTAAACAAGGATCATGTACCCTCAGAAATGCTTGATGTGGGTCACATAGTGTCTTATGCTATACTTTCAATGCTATGGATCTGGACTCTCAGAAGTAGTACTAAAGGTTTTATACTGGCATTAGCCACTACTCCCTTAACAGAGATTTTACAAGCCTTCATACCATGGCGTGATGCGAATATCATAGACTTATTTAATAATGCAATTGGAGTTACTCTAGGCTACTCTCTGCTTTTATCAATATTATGGATGAAAAAGCACTAACTAAAGTAGAGGTTAATTTTAACTACCAGGGATTTTTATGAATAAAGAAGCCTTAAAGAGGACGAGGGTATCGGTATACTATTGGCCCTTAGTTTCCATTTCATCTAAGGATTTTTCAATTTTTCCTCGACCTCGAGCTCTATAATCAGTCCCCTAAGATTAGCCCTAGCCTCCTTAATCTCTTCCCTGAACTCTAAGTTACTGTTGCTTGCCATTATTAAGAGTTTTAGCATGGATATTAGCAAAGCCTTTTTAGATCCTCAGAAGTCTCTATTTGTTCTTTAACCCATGAAGTCTCATTTAGAAGTATAGCTTTCTCTTGTTCTGTATAGTCCAATACTTATTGGATAACACCACAGAAGGTTCTCCAGGAGGGACCTCCTGTTTCTACGCTAGTCTAATCTTAACTCCCCTAAGATGCTCAAATTCCCTCTTGCTGAGGAGGTGGATCTCTAAGGGATAGTACTGTGGTATGCCCTTAGCCTCGAGTATCTCCCATATCTTGGCTAGCATTCTAGCTCTGTCCTTAGGGGGATCCTCCATCACTACGGCTATATCTATATCGCTCAGTACCGTGAGTCTATCCTCAGCAGCGCCCCCGAATACGTAGACCTCCGCGTTCGGATAAAACTCCTTGATAATGCTTGCAGCCTTAGTGGCTATGGCTCTCCATCTACTCAGAAGTTTAAGCCTCCTCTCCGGCAAAGAGTCCTCCCTCCAGCTCCTTAAGTTTCCTTATGATGTCTTGGGCTACCTTGACTAGTAGATTGGCAGTAGCCCTAGTATACTCGGCTAAACCGTACGTGGCCCTAGTGTGGGCGTCGCTAAGCTCGGCGAGCTCTATCCTCTTCCTCCTCACGTAATCAGCGAGTGTTTCAGCCTCCTTTCTGAACCCCTCCTCTAGTAGGGCAGAGACTAACACCCCCAAGAGCTCCCTTAGATTATGGCCTCTGACCTCTTCGCCAAGGATCCTGTATATCAACGATTTAAGGTATAGTTGAGCGGCATACTCAGCCTCGCGAGCGGCAGTATCATAGTCGCCCTCCTCAAGGGCTCTCTTAGCCCATTTCAGTGCGTTAAGAGCTCTCTTGCGCAGTAGTATAGGGTATTTTCCACTCAAACCTCTAGACACCACATAGTTATATCAGGGAATCAAGCTAAAAATATTAACTTCAAAAGATGGGATCGACTGTTTGTCCATGATGATTCGCTTATTGCCCTTAATGAAGAAGATGCTCTCAGAATGCATTCTCTCACTCCTAAGGGTCAGATGTCTCTGTAAGGTTAATATGAGGTAGCACTTCTCAAATTGTCTTGCTCAAGCAGTCATAACTGTTGAAGTAATGTCCTCACTAAACCCTAGCTAGTAGCTCAGGGTACCTCTCAGAGCTTGGCATTATCCTCTCAACCTCGGCTAAGAAGACAGCAATCTTCCTACCCAGATCGGTTAGCCTAAGCCTACTCTTGAAGGGGAATTTATACTCCTCAACTATCTCAACTAGCCCCTTCTCCTTAAGAGCCTTGATAGCCTTAAGCACAGTCTTATTTGATAAGCCGTAAAGTTAAGCTCTATCTAAGGGAAGCCGAAGAATACTACTGCCAGCTCAGATTCCTCAAAAGCATTCAACTGTTTAATGTATAGAGTTCGCATCAAAGGCTATCTGTGAGCTCTTTGGAAAGAGATACCCAAAGAATCATGACATGAGCGAATCCTTAGAGAAGCTTGCAAAGGAAAAAGAAGCTTATAAGAAGGAGCTTTTACGTCTAGCACTAGTTTCAAGTTGTTGGGTAAGGATGGGGTAAAGAGCGAGGATGATTATAAAATTTGGTAACCAAGATGCTAAAGTTCTAGCTACGGAAATTGTAAGGAAAGAAGATGTTGAATTGATAAAAGCTGATGCATGGGAGGCATGCAATCTACTCAATAGGATAGAGGTTAAGGTGGGAATTCTTGATGGTTATGCGGAAAGAGAGGACCCCTCAGAAAGACCTTGTAATCATTATGCCGGGATGGAGTTTAAGAACATCGACACATGGGAAGAGCGCATCTCTAACATTACTATTAATGGGAAGAGGAAGTACGAAATTAGGAGAATTTCCATCTAAGAAATAGATAATGAATTTGCTGTAATCATAAATCCCTTTGGAGAGGTTTATCCAGAAAAAGATTTCAAGAGGAAACTGTGTTTCAATATAATTAGGGGTTATGTACAAGATGGTGGAGTCTTCGTTAATGTGGCAGGCTTTCCATTCTTCTATGGTTGGAACGTGAGAGAGGGGAAGCGTATACCAATTGTGGAAGAGAAGAACCTACTACTCATTAAGCTACGTTCATCTGAATAAAGTAGGCATTTCAGAGCTCCACATGGTAGTGGATGTTCTCCTAGGCATCTAGGATTTGAGACTAAAGTTACCATAGAACCTAATCGCCTAAGGCTGAAGTGGAAGCTCATGCCCTCTGAAGAGAGATGACCCGGTCTAGTGAAAGGTAATTACTCTAATTGAGACTCCTTAAAATCTTACTTCTCCTTTTTCTAACTATCTGAATATCCGAATATTCCTGAATGTATCAAAATGCGTGAAGAGGAAGAATAATTCTACTAATTCATTATAGTGATTTTTAGTTTATTGGTTTAAATATTAGTGAGTCTAAATTGATTGTAGGTTAGGCTGATGAAGGCTGAAGCGAGGATTCTACTTGCAACGATATTGCTACTATTTATTATTGGCATTTGGGACACAATTGCGATTGCACTCTATGTAGGTTCACAGGCACGATTGCTAGCCAAAGGTGAGGGGCTCGATAGACTTCGTGTGAGCTTTTGCCCACCGGAAAATGGCACTCTCCTCATTTGTTACGAACTATCAGTGGAGCCTAATCCCTTAACAATAGGGGACAAGCATGCTCTGTTAAAAATAATGCTGTGTGATTCGGCGGGTAAGATTATATGGGCTCGAGAAGCGTATAAGGGGGTAAAGGCGGCTGTTAGGGTAGCTACGGATCATGTAGCAATTGATGCAGATAAGATTCAAGGCATAACACCATGTAGAGTATATGTTATTGTAGATAAGGTTACTTGGGGAAGACTAAAGAAGCTAAGAGTTGAGATTAAACATAACCCCTACGTAAAACCAATGGTGTATTCGCCAATAACGCTAATGGTGGAGGTATTCTCAGCTTGCATCCTCCCCTTCATCATCGCTCTAGCTCTCCCTCAAACCTTAATCGAACGATGTAGAGGGGCAAGAGCAATATTTCTCGTACTAATCATAGCTATACTCTACATCGCATTTAGATATGTTCTATACAGAATATTAGGAATACTCATCAATCCTATTGATTACATGAAAATCCTACTCTCCTTACTAAAAATAGGTATGCTAACGCGACCGAGTTAGACCTTGAAAAGATGCTCTATTATCTTAACATAGTTTATGCTCTTCAGAACCCCCTAAAGCATAGTTCGCCAGCTATGAAGGCTAGGATGATCTATCCCTATTTCATTTTTAAACGCATCATTTTTATGCCTTGGATTAGCGTCTCTTATGCTTCCTCATACGTTCCTCGAGGTGTCTGCGGGGGTGGGCCTACCTAAGACGTAACGATATCCCTAGGCATGTGATTAAGAGAGCTCTTACCATTTACAGGAAGGCTAGGAAGGGGGTTGATGATACTCCTCTTAAATATTCCCTTAAGGCGGTAGCATTATTGAAAGCTTCAAGAGAGTTTAGGTACCCGTTAAGCTTTGATGAGGCTCTCAAACTATTTCCTAGAGCTAAGGCTAGGCTTCTCGAAGCCGCAATACTGGTAGATCTTCCAAGAGCTGACCCAAGCCTCTACCTTCCTAGAGCGTGCTCGAGGCTTGTAAGCAATAGTGAACTGAAGGACAGGATAGTAGTTAAAGCCTTTACTCAGCTATCAAAGCTGAGCAGAACCAGGAATTCGCTAAAGCCTCAGACACTAACGGCAGTAGCCATCTACTTAGCCTGTAAAGAGCTAGGGTTGGAATTTCCATTATGGAGAATAGCCTATGCCTCAGGTATTGAGGAATCGACGTTAAGGAAGGTATTGAAGCTGTTCGGCTTAAAAGGCTCGGGAGAGCGGAGGTGGGCCCGAGGGAGGAAGCCGTTGGAGAAGTGTATTATGAGATCTGGGAGCTGGACGAGGGAACTTCAATGAGCAAGGTTATGAGAAATCGTGATGGTTATCTAGTGGATCGCAAGACTGGTCTGGTCGTCAGTAGAGTGTTAGCAGTTCAGATGAGGGTGAGATAGCATGAGCCTCCGAAGGTTCGGGATAGATATCAGGCTGGAGCATTACAATAGGAGGGGCTTGGGCCTTAATGAAGCATTACAGAAAGTCCCTAGAGAGTGCGGTACAAGCATAGCGTGGGCTTATATCAATGGAAGGCTAGTTGTCGGCCAATGGCATATCATGAGGCTACTTAGAAGCAATCCAAGGTTACTAAAAGAGCTGATCAAGAGAGGGTTAGTTTATATCTGGAAGTAGATAATCCCCCTTCTTTTTCACAGTACTCACAAACTCCCCTTCCCACCTAGTAGAGCAGTTAGCCTTACCCTTCCCTAGCATAAGCTAGTCTAAAGTATATCTTTAAAATAATTTTTCTTAAAGGAATTTCTTATTTTCTGCTGCAGCAGAAGAAGCAGAGTTACTTACATCTCAATAATTCAGATCTGGACTTAGAGGGCTGAGAGAGGGGGAGAAAAATCATCTAATTCCTGCTCAGCTTCGAACAGATTTAATCTTAGGCAAAGATACCCTTAAGCGTTCAACTTCGTTAAAGAATGTTTCAAGAAGGGAGAAGAATATTGCCCAGTTAGCGAAAAGGCTGATGTTCAGAGCTAATTTGCTTGTGTAAGCCGATAGAAAGCAATGCGCAATCATTACGCCTCCGTGTATGGAGGCTGGAACATAGACGTTGTCTGAACTCTCCTTATGGCTCCAAGTAGACACCCTACAAGGAAGGATCCTACAACTATGTAGTTGTAACGTTCAGCAATGCTACAGGCACATACTACATAGTACTCTTCGATGTGACTGCTACAATGGATCATTCTTGAAGTTGGGAAACTCAGAGTGAAGTACATTATGTGCCATGGAATTTATTCAGAGTTCGTAGAGGTGCCTTACAGTATACGATGTCTATGGGGAATAAGCTTCTAAGCATCGGCCAACCAATCAAAGGCCTAGCTTCAGTCATTATGCTCTCTGGAATTAATGGTACGCTTAACCCTTTGATGATATGCCTGAAGGTGAGAACTTGAAGGTTGTCCTCTTATTAAAGCTCCTAGGAAGCAACTGTACATGGCTTCTCGCAGGAGAGCCCACGTACATCATCGAGGATATACTCTATGGCACGTACGAGCTCGAGATAGTGGGCACCAACTTCGGGAAAGGCCCGTGAGATTACCCCGGATATCGTGCTTAAGGCGGGAGCGCTAATGGTAACTCTCACGGTCAGGGCTAGCACCTATGAGCTAGCTCGGTTACTTCCTAGCTTAGCAGTTACCTTGGACAACCATGCAGTGCTTTCTATGAGCTCGTAAGTATGATAGGAAAGCTTATATTCAAAAATTGAATACAGATACTTTAGGTGAAAAACTATTATGGTTAGTGGTCAGGAGGCCAAGGAAAGTGTTCTAGAGAAGGTAAGGAGAATTCTAAGGAAAATAATACCTAAGAGAACTAGAGCTAAGGAAGCTGAAAGGATAACTCTCACAGTCTTCGCTTGAAGAGAAAAGGTTGAAAAACATGGTTAAGATTGTACTCACGGCCGATAGGGCCTTATTCACGGACTTCAATAATTGTAACACCCTAGGCTTCGGTCTCTGCATGCCCTTGAGGCTAGTGCCAAGATTTATCGAGTACAGAATACTGGCGCCTCCAGCACCTGTAGGGAGAGGAGGCAGAGCAGCATTTGCACCATATGCACTAGCTAAGGTTGAGGCAGCATTACTCGCGGCCGGATTTAGACGTGATGAGGTGGTTATTACACCTCCAGAGCACGTTGAAAAGATGATAGATAAAGATACAGCTGTAGTTGGCGTGCACGTTGTTGATCCTCAGGGGCTAGCACCTGTATCGTGGACTCTCAGGGTATTGACTGGTGGTGGAGTGACCTGTACGCAATACGAGTTCGAGAGGCTGATGAGGAGGCTAGCAAAGTTGAGGAGGAGGTACAAGTTTAAGGTCATCGTGGGTGGTCCAGGGGTATGGCAACTTAGGAATGTCGAGAAGAAATACGGTATAGATGTGTTATTTGATGGTGAGGCTGAACTCACGTTCCCGCTTATAGTAAGGAGGATACTCAGCGGAGAAGACGTACCTAAGTATGTTAGAGGGGATATCGCACCCGTCGATAAAATTCCACCAATACTTACTCCATCAAGGGATGGTGGAGTACAGATTACTCGCGGGTGTCCTAGGAGGTGTCAGTTCTGTAGCCCCACAATGTTCTTTTTCAGATCCATGCCTATAAACGTAGTTTTGAGGGAGGTAGCGCTAAACCTTGAGGCAGGAGTAAGGGAAATCTACTACATTACCGATGATGTGCTACTCTATGGTGCTAAGGGCCTTAATTTTAATCCTGAGGCGGTAATGAAGTTGTTCTCAAAGACACTTGAGGTAACGAGGAGGTATGGCATTGACAAAGTAGGCTTTAGCCATGTAACATTATCATCAGCTCTTGTGCTAAAGAATGTCGTCAAGTTTATAACAGACATTAATGGGTTCTCAGATAGCGAGCCAGTTTTTCCGCAGGTAGGGTTAGAGAGCGGGAGCCCGAGAATAGTCGACATGTACTTCAGGGGTAAAGCGTATCCGTGGGGCCCTGAGGAATGGCCCGATGTGGTGTTGAAGGGGGTTAAACTTTTCAATGATAATTATTGGTACCCATGCCTCACCTACATCGTTGGGTTCCCTGAAGCTACACCGGACGACTACTTAAAAACTACAGAGCTCATAGATAAACTCAAGGACGAGGGGTTTAAGGGATGGGTATTTCCTCTGCTTCTCGTTCCGATAGGGGGGACGCAGATCGAGGGTAAAGCTGACTTCAAGGTACTTATGGACTTACCGCAGGAGGCATTAGACTGCATGACTGCTGGATGGATGCTGAGCATAAAATTCTCGCGCATTATCTACCCCAAGGTAATCTCTTCTATAAGAAACCCGCTGATTCACAGGATAGTTAGCGGTGTTGCTGAAAAAGCTTTCAAGGCTATGGAGAATGGAATATCAATGGCGAAGAGGAATCCTGAGGTAATAGAAAGGAAATTTTCGAAAATCAACATAAGGTATTTGCCATCGCTAGCTACGGCAGTAATACGGAGTAGAATATTTTAGCACTACCCGCCC
>CAZFCQ010000004.1:0-105692 GCA_964517845.1 uncultured Thermoprotei archaeon
AATATAAATTTCTCTGCCCGATCCATAAGATTTTATCAACTTGAAATTTGCCTTAACGTAATTGACAAACTCTCTTAATCTGATCAACCTTCCGGTCCAGAATATGACCATTTTTACATTATACTTTTTAGTTAAAGAGATCATCATCTCTGAAGTTAAGAAGCCACTACTTATCCTCATATGAGAGGTATCCACTAAATTTGGTGGTACATTCCGATCAGCAAGAAATGCTAGTGCTTGTTGATCAGTTATTATGAAATCATTTGGTGATGTATGTTCTTTTATGAAACTAGCAATAGCTTCGTAATACTCGATATCCTTATACTTCAATAAATACATATCATAGTTTATCACTTCTGGTAGATGATACACATAGACTGAAGCTGAGAAGAGACAAGGTATGCTGGCTAATGCTAATGCTCGGATTATATATTCTGAGTAGATACTACACGTCCTTATCATGAAGTTAAAGGGTGTGACTAGGCTGAGAGAAGCTAGCATAGCGAATGTTGGCATCAGAATCACATAATGATGAATAAATAGGGCTTTATAATTTAGTAAGCTTATTATGGTTGCATAATGCCATATTACCAAAAGTGTTCGCTTAAACTCTCTGTTTGCTATATCAGTTGTTATGCTAAATAACGTTCCTATCAAGGATAGTATCGCTAAGCCAGAATCTCGAGATAAGAATTTAACTAATAATGCTAGTCTACTTTCAAAAGTTCCTGTAGGTGGCTTATTAAGATGCATGATGATCGCTTGAGCTATGACTTCCCTAGGTCCAAGACTTAGAGCTATTATAGCAGGAACTATCATTGCACCTCCTATAAATATCGAGAGAAACTTAAACTTACGTTTTATTAAGAACAAGAGGAGGATTGGTAATGCAGTATATACTGCTAAAAGTTTAGTAGAAATCGCCATACCAAAGACTACTCCACTAAAGAGTGAATAAAGGACGTTTCTATTAGAGGATTCGATAGCCTTAAAAGCCATGTAAAAAGCTAATATTGCTAAACTAATGCAGGGCACTTCAGCCTCTACGGCTCTACTATAATAAAGGAAATAGGGAGTAATTGCGAGAAAAATAGCGGCGATAATGCCTGCTTTCTCATCTTCGAGATAAGATGTAAGTAAATATGTAGCTAGTATACCCACTAAGGAGAGAAATACCGAGAAGAGGCGTGCTGCTACTATATTCATACCGAATATCAAAAGGAACAGTGCTATACCATAAAGGTGAAAGGATGGCTGAGAACTAAATACTTCTTTAAAAGGCTTATATCCCTTCAAGATCATCCTAGCACTCATAGCATATACTCCTTCGTCATAATCATAGGAAAATTTACCTCCAAGGTTCCAGACTCTTAAGTAAGCAGCTATAATGAGTATAAGAACAATTATACCTATTCTAAGTATCATACTATACTTGAACAACATTAATCCCTCCATTGATCATAATTAAATTAGAAAGAGTCGTCAATTATCTAGGCTTAGCTATAATTTCCCTTATCCTAAGGTTTAGAAAGTTTCGTGTACAACTAGGTTTTATTACTATCGCTGTGTCAGCTCCACGGTCTGTTCCGGCTATAGCGATTACTTCCTTATCTGTACTTATTAAGCCTGCATCAGCTGCCATGAGAGTTATCTCTACGCAAACCTTCATTCCTTGGCAAAATCTCCTTAAGGTATCAGCTACAATCCTCTTATAAGAAAAGCCGCCGTACTTCTCAGTAAAGGCAGAATCTACATCGTCTCCTAAGGCATGGGTACATGTAAGCACTTTAGCACCTAATCCCTCAAGTTTACGCCTTACCTCTGGTTTCATAATCCACCCTTCTTCTTCAAAAGCCATGGATATCGTAACTACTACAATATTTACATCCATGTCTTTGAATATTTCTAAGGCTTTAAAAGCGGTATCACCATATGTAGATGCAATGACTATATCCTTAATGCCTAGCTCCTTGGCTCTCTCTTTAGCTAATTTTAATGTAGCTTCAGTGTTTTCTGGACCTGGCTTATTAAAGTAGCGAATCTTCTTATCACTATAACTCATTAAGACTCCCTTACTAACTATAATACCATTAGCAATAAATCTTTTAATCCAACTCCTAAAAGGTTAGCAAAATTGAATAAAGTAAAAAGGTGGCTGATCCTCCTTTAGAACTTTACTTTAGGGTACTTTAGGAGGAAAAGAGCTGCATACTTTATACTTCGTTCTAGACCGTCAACAGTTATAAATTCATTTGGAGCATGGGCTCTTGCACCATAACCTAGTCCCGTCGCTATAGTAGGTAAGCCTAATTTTCTACTGAAAGCATAGAAGGGAGCGGAGCCAGGAGTCATGGGTATTATCTTAGGCTCATAGCCTAGTTCTTTAAAGGTTTCAATAGCTACCTTTACTACGGGATGTTCAGGATCTGTCCTACTCCACTCATAGCTATCATGTACCTCTAGTCGTATATCTTCAAATCCCTTCTTCTTAAGATGATCTTTTATTATCTTAATCACTTTCTCACTGCTCATATTAGGTACTAGCCTTACATCGATTCTAGCTCTAGCCTCAGCAGGTACTATAGTTTTAGTTCCTGGACCCATATAACCTGCTATTATTCCATCAATATTTATTGATGGCTGGAAAAATACGGCTTTATAGAACGCCTCTCCTTTATGTCTAAGTCTCTTTACATTGTAGAGCTTTATGAACTCATCTAGATTGAAATATTCCATTATATCCTTAAGATATCTTAAATCCTTCTCAGAAGGATACTCTACATCTTCGAGTAGCTCTTTAATCAGGATCTCTCCATTAGGTCCAACCATTGTAGCTAATGCATAAATTAATCTAGCTACTGGATTAATAAGACCTTGCGCAAGGGATGAATGAATATCGTAATCTGAGCTCTTGACGGATAGCTCCATAAACACTATTCCTTTATTCCCTAATCTCACTGCAGGTATCCCTTTTTCATTTTCACTCATCGTATGAAAGTAAACTAATCCAGCATCTGCGAGTTCACTCTTTTTATCATCTACGAATTCTGGTATACTAGGACTTCCTATCTCCTCTTCTCCTTCTATGGCAAAGATTATATCTACAGGCACTTCTCCATATACATCGAGTAAACTCTCTATGGCGCAAAGAAAAGCCATTAATGGACCCTTAGTATTGGTAGCACCTCTAGCGATAATTTTACCATCAACTATCTTTGCTTCGAAAGGAGGTGCTATCCATGCTTCAAGAGGTTCAGGAGGTTGTACATCATACATGCTGTAGAATATTAAGGGCTTGTTTTTACCAGCTCCTTTAAGCTTACCATAGACTATAGGATGTCTTACATATTTGAGTAAAGTTACTTTAGCTCCTAAGCTCTCTAGGATTTCTTTTAGCATATCAGCGCATTCCCTTATACCTTCTCCACTTCCTGAAATGCTCGGTTGTTGTAAAAAACGCCGTGTTTTCTCTAGGAAATGGTCAAAGTTTTTCTCTATATATTTAAATAACTCTTCATACATACTTCATGCCCTTGTATAAACTAGTATTTTAGGTACTAGATAGGTATTTAAAAGTGCCCCTCCTTAAGAGCTAGATAAGCTATCATCAATAAACTAAGAAAGATTAGTATAAAGTAAATCCAGAACTTAAGAGCGTATGGTGATTCGTAGCTAAGAATGAGGTTCAAGAAGTTAAAATCCTCATAAGAGAGCGGAGCATTTGTTCTTACAAGGACTATGATTCGCTCTTCCTTATGATCTGGAGATAGAACTGTGATGTTGTTTAGTAATAGAATACCTGTAAGCTTGTCTACATATATCTGCATCTTTACAAAACCCTCTACGATATTAATCACATAAGTTCTAATTCTTCCATAATTAGTAACTAGAGTCTCCTCTCTAAAGCTGACTACTTCACTTCCAAGTAATCTTCGTCTCTGGGAAGCATTCATTATAAGGTCTGTAGTATAGATAAAGGGAACTCTACTAATCTGATATTTCTTTTTCATAATATAGGACATTATAGGGATGCTATCTCTCATTTTTATCACTTTATATAGTACTTCAATCCAATCATCACGAACCTCAACCACTTTTATCTCTTCCATTACAACCCATGTTATTTCGTTCGTAATGAGGTCTTTACTAGTTTCATTATATATAAAATACACACCGCTTTTAAGCCAGTGAAAATACATGTCTAATATTAGAAGAAATGCTGTTAAAAAGGAAGTAAAAAGTATAATAAACAGTAGTAGGATCGGCGTTTTCACTTTCATGGAATTCACATTAAGTCTGATATTCAATCGATTAGAGATAATGCTCTTACTTATATATGTGAGTTCACTTTATGACATTATTAAATGTACTCTGAATGTAGACTTCAGCACACTTTTGTTGAAATCTTCTATCTGTAGATTGTGTAAGGTCTCTAATGGAACTTCTATTTCCCTAAGCTTATTTTAATTAGTAGCTTAATTAGAGTAGGTGTTTGGATATGATAAGAGGCTGTAACGTAATCCTCATAGTATCAGATACTTTTCGATGGGATCTTCTTAAAAGGCGCTTTAAAGTGAAAGAAGGTGTCTATGCTAAAACCCCTAATTTAGATATGCTTGCAGATAAATCAGTATTATTTACTAGAGCTTATCATGCTTCTTTTCCTACAGTACCTCATAGAGCTGATTTGCTGACTGGGAGGTTTACCTTCACATACTATGATTGGTCACCTTTACCTAGGAACTGGACTGTACTACCTCAAATCCTTAAAAAAGCCGATTATGTAAGTATGCTTATTGCTGATACACCACATATCCTTAAGAACGGATATCATTTTGATAGAGGATTTGACGGATGGGTATGGATCCGTGGTCAAGAAAATGACAGGTACAGAACTGATCCTCTTGAAGTAAAGCTACCTTGTAATCCTCAAAAATTACGAAACGTAGAGACTACAATGCAACACTTACGTAATAACGCTCTTAGACAGTTTGAGGAAGACTGGATACCCGCTAAAACAGCTAATGAAGCTATTAGATGGCTTGAAAGGAACTATAATAGGAAGTTTTTCCTTTATGTTGATTTCTTCGATCCACATGAACCTTGGGATCCCCCTAAATGGTATGTAGATATGTACGATCCAGACTACGAAGGAGAAGAGGTTATATATCCAGTTTATGGACCTTGCGGATATCTATCGGAGGAGGAACTTGAACACTGCAGAGCTCTTTATGCTGCTGAGGCAACTCTTGTAGATAAATGGATAGGAGAATTGCTAGAGAAGGTAGAGGAACTAGGTCTTTTCGAAAATACTACCATAATCTTTACAAGCGATCATGGTTTCTATTTAGGAGAGCATGGTTTAATAGGTAAGTCTATAATAATGGGTAAATATCATGGTTTAGCTCCACTTTATGAAGAAGTATGCCACGTACCACTTATCATTCGTTTTGCAGATAATCTTGGAATAGCAAATAATAAAGTTATAGATGAATTAGTACAGACACCTGATATAACAGCTACAATAATAGATCTTGCCAATATAAAAGTTCCTGAGATAATACAAGGTAAGTCCTTATTGCCACTTGTCAGAGGGGATATAAGTAAATTGTGGGATTTTGCTATTTCTACACCTTCATTAATTCATGGTGCTAGAGCAGGGCTTAGAGTCACTATTACTACAAAAGATTGGTCGTTGATCCTGGCACCTTCAGAAAGGCAAAAAGAGCTAGAAGAAGCCACTTATACGATGATAGTCGATGGTGTTCCTCGTATACTTAAACCCTTCGGAAAGATAGAAACAGAGTTATATAACTTATCTTCTGATCCAAAGCAGTCAAAGAACGTCTTAAAGGAATATAGCGATGTAGCTGAGGAATTACGTAGAAAATTTGTAGAAAGGTTAAAAGAGTTAGGGACGAAAGAGGAATACATAAGGCCTTGGTTAAAATAATGTTAAGGAGTTTACTTTTATTCTGACCACTTTAAGCCTACTATTTTTTCAAATTCATTAAGGAATCTTCGCCAATAGTCCTTAGCAGCTTCATTCTTCTTTTGATCATCGTATTTCTTTAGCCACCTTAACGCTACTTCATTCCCAGCTTCTGCTTCAACCTTTATGAAGGTCCAGAAGATATCAAGGATCTTTTCGCTTTCCCAGAAGACTGGAGTAGCTTTTGCCATTACATCATACTTCACGATATCTCTTAGAATCTTCTTACCATGCTCTATAAAGTCTGCATTTACGTTATAAGCTGCGTTTAACAGTTTTTCTCCTATTTTTTCAGCCCACCCTCGATGGAATCTACATATCCCTAGATTCTCAGACATTGTTAATTCACGTATAAACCTTTCATAACATGCCTTTGCGAAGTCTTCAGGCTCCATGAAAGGTGCATGATATCTTGTAAAGAATGTTCCTTGAAGAGGAAGGGGTACTAGAAATGCTGGATCCCAATACTGACAGGGAGCTATACATCCATTTGAACCTAGTGGAACATAAGCTGCTAAATCAGTAAACCTAATACCAACCTTCTTTACTCTATCTTCAAATTTGCGATCTAATTCCCTAGCAGCAATTCTCATACCCTTAACTAGTATGGAAGGTACCTCACCCTCCTTGAACGCTACTTTTTTTGCTAACTCTACCACGATTTCAGCATTGATGTTTGATTTCTCGACGTTAAAGTTATTGATATCGAATTCAGGTTTAGATTTTACTCCTATCTCTTCAGGTTTAAGTAATCCCTTATCTAAACACTCTAGTATCCACCCTGCAAGGGTTCCAAACTCTATGGCATCGAATCCCATAGAGTCTACAGCGTGAACAGCTTTTTCTGCAGCACGTTGATCAAATATTCCACATATAGGTCCTATTGCTGTATAGACTTCATAGTCCTTCTTATACTTCTCTCTTACCTTCTTACATACACCAGGACATGGTTCACCACAAGTTTTAAAAGATCTAGGTTTAATTATCTCTTCATTGAACTGCTTCAAGTAATGTTCACGGATTAACTTATTATAGAGCTCTAACCTAGTTTCTCTGTCTAGGAATATGCTGTTCCAGTTAAACATTATTGATCGATCCTTGAGAGTGGAATAATTAACACCAAAAGTGCCCCCTGAACCTACCTTAGGTGAGTATCTGTACTTTTCAGTAGCCTCGAATATTACTCTACTCATGGGCTTACCTAATGACTTCTTAAAGAATTCGTTTACCTCCTTAGCATCTTTCAAATTCAATCCTTCAAATTCTCTCCAGTCATAATTTCCGCCGTAAATTATGGCTACGATGCCATGAGCTTGACAAAGTACTGAACCTCCTCCGCCACGTGCCATCCAGCCTTCTGATCCTGTGTCGATCTCTCCATTTCTTATGGTAGTAGAGAATATGCCACCCATATTAGTATTTAAGGCTGCTGGACCTACTACGAGTATTCGGAATTCAAGGAACTTTCCATCTTTTTTGTATTCATCTTTGTATTTCTCCAGAAGATATCTATATAATGCATAAACACCTTCCCATCCTTTGTAACCTTTATAAATGTTATTTAATTCCTCAAGATCCATAGACTTCAGCTTTACACTAAAGTTTCCATCTATGTTCTTAATTAATAGGATTGATGGCTTCTCTGCCTTACCCTCTATTGTTATATAGTCTATTCCTAAGTACCTAAATGGGTAGCCTGCTCCTCCTATTGTTGAGATATAAAGACCTCCCCAGAGGGGCGACCGGAAAACTGCTGTAAGTCTATGGGTACCTGAAAGTACTCCACCTGCTAACTTGCCCATGCCAAAGGAGAATACGTTATGTTCATCGAAGGGAGGATATTTAAAGCTTTTATAGACCTCTAGATGGCAATATATGCCCCAATCTGCTGGGCCTAGAATATCGTCTCTGTCTATCTCTTTAACTCTCGTAACACCATTACTAGCATTAATAAAAGCAACTCTATGCTTCATAAGCAATCCCCTTGCTTTTTCACTATACCCTTACTAGGGATTTCATTTTCCCTTTTATATCTTATTCATTCTGCGTTTAATGGAGGATAGCGGTAGATTTAAATTAAGAGTATAGCTCTTATCCTTATGGTGTAATATATGGCAAGAAGAGTTACATGCCCTAAATGTGGTTTTACATTCGATGTAAGCTACTCGAGAGCAACCATGTGTCGTGGGTGTAATTACTCAGTATTTGGAAATTGTGGCTATATAATATGTCCTAAATGTGGGCATGAATTCCCTCTAACGCCTAGAATGTTAAGAAACATTATTAAATAGTCTTTCTTATTATGGAGGTGAAAGTTTTACGGCTTCTCGTTCCTTTAAAGGTAATATAGATAAGTTATTGGACGACATTAGGATACGATTAGAGAAGGTAAAATATAGAATTATCATAATGAGCGGTAAGGGCGGTGTAGGAAAGACTATGATAACTGTAAACATCGCAGAAGCCCTTGCACTTAAAGGATACAAAGTATCTATATTCGATTGTGATCTACACGGTCCAAGCGTGCCTAAGATGTTAGGCCTCAGTAATGTATCCCTTCTAGCTAACGATCAAGGAATATACCCTCACAATGCGAGGAACAATATAGAAGTGGTTTCGATGGATTTTCTCTTACCAAGTGAAGAATCTCCTGTTATATGGAGAGGCCCAATAAAAACAAGAGCTATAATGGAACTGTTAAGTCGAGTTAATTGGGGTGAACGTGACTTCTTACTAGTAGATCTACCTCCAGGTACCGGTGATGAATCTCTAAGTATAGTTCAGTTTATTCCTAATATTAGTGGATCTATACTAATCACTATTCCCTCTAGGGTTTCAGAACATGTAGTAAGAAAAGCCGTATCTTTTACTAGACAACTTAATATTCCTATACTAGGTATCATAGAGAACATGAGCTACTTTATATGCCCCAATTGTGGTGCTAAGTATAACATATTCGGTAAAGGAGGAGGATATAGGATTGCCAGGGAAATGAACATAAGATTCTTAGGCGAGATTCCACTAGACCCTAGACTTGCTGAAGCATGCGATAAAGGTCTCTCCTTCTTAAGTATTTATCCAGAGAGTGAAACAGCTAAAGTACTTAATGAAATAGCCTTGAAGATCTTAGGATTATTAGGTGTAAAGTAATAAAATGCATCTTACTTCCTATATATCATGTTTAAATAAGAAGTATCTACTAGCTGAAGTTCACCATTTTCCTTCATGGCTATCAGGGATAGTACTATTATTGTCTTAATAGGTCCATCTATTACATCATATGCTGTCTTACTAAAGACCTTTACTAGTAAATTACCGAGCTTGATCTCCTCGCCTTCTACTAAGTCACGAACCTTAGTATTATCTTTATAGAGTGCTGCTTCCCCTAATCCTCCATCTAACACATACACGCCATCTTTAAGAGGAACTGTTATACTAGATGCTCCTCCTAGAAGAAGGCTCACTACCTCTAAAAAATCCCTAGGAAAGACAGCAAAGAAGAACACTCGAGGAATCTCTTTATTTTTATTGTATGTAAACTTCAGTAGGTTTATACTTTCATCAACTAATTGTCTTAAGTCCTTTATTCTCTCTCCTAAGAAAGCTTTTACGACACTTGGGTAGGATACCTTATATTCATGATTAAGAAAATGAAGAAGCTTAAGGAAGTCCTTCCTGAAGAAGATCGTTGATACCTTATCTACAAAGATTAATTTAGTATTCTTTTTTATCACAGCAAGAATAGGCAAGGGATCTACCTCAATATAGATTATTCTAAGTTTTAGATATTACTTTCCTTACTCATGAATATTTATTTCCCTTTAAAGGCACATCTTCAAACATGGGATCAAAAGAAGATCCTTTAAGGCTAAGGGTTCTAGACTCTGACTATACTGCTATGCTTGCAGAGCATTTTGCTAGAATAGTTGACGAATTAGAGAGAAAAAGGATACGCTGGAGTACTCCTACAGAATTAAGAGAATTCCAATCTCGAGTTAGGGAACTACTTAGGAAAGCTCTAGGTAGACTACCCGAAGAGAAAAATGAGCTTAATGCTAAAGTAGTGGGCAAAATTGAAAGAAGAAATTATATGATAGAGAAGGTAGTCTTTGAAAGTAGGCCTAAGCTATACGTGACTGGCAACCTGTACATACCTAAACGTGCAGATTTTCCAGCTCCTGCTATACTAAGGGTCCATGGTCATTGGAAATATGCTAAGAGCCAGGATGTAATCCAAGCTACTTGTGCAGGACTAGCCTCAAAAGGATATGTAGTGCTAGCTATTGATGCTATAGGATATGGAGAGCGAAAAGCGCAGGGATCTCATAGTGATGGTATATGGTTGCCCATGGTAGGGTTAACTCTACAAGGTCTCCTATTATGGGATAATATGAGAGCATTAGATTATTTACAAAGTAGAGAGGAAGTTGATCCAGATAGGATAGGTGTAACAGGGGCTTCAGGAGGCGGCAATCAAACAATGTATCTAGCGGCACTAGATGAGCGAGTTAAGGTAGCAGTTCCTGTAGTCTCTGCTGAGTTATTTGAGGACCAAGTGGTCTCTGGAAGATGTTACTGCGAATGCATTCCAGGTATGTTAAAATTTGCTAATGTTCCTGATATACTATCTCTTGTAGCACCCCGTCCGCTTCTTCTAATAAATGGTATAAAGGACAGAGGTTTTACTATTCTAAGGGCTAGAAAAGCCTTCAGTAGGATAAAAGCCGTATACGAGGCATTAGGTGCTAAGGAGAAAGTAGCTTTATTTGAAGCCTATACGGGTCATGATTATAATAGAGAAATGCGAGAAGCTATGTACTCATGGTTTAATAGATGGCTTAAAGGTGAAAGTGAAGAAGAAAGTGAAGAACCCATCTTAGAGCTAGAGTCTGATCTTTCATATACCTTAGACTGTTTTCATATATTTCCTGAAGATACACAGACTATAAATGGTATTTACTATGAAGAGGTATGCAGATTAAGGAAACAACGATTATTAAGAGATCTTAATGAGTGGCTTAGGGAACGTGAACCATTAAAGAAAAGAATAGTTAATGAGGTTTTTGGAGAATTTCCTGAAAGAGAGCCTATCTATGCTGATATACTCGAGACTGTATGCTTGGAAGGGTTATACGTAGAGAAAATAGTTTTTCGTAGTGAAAGCGATATTCTAATTCCTACTATTATAGTTAAGAAAGAAAAGGAAGCTATTTTGCCTGTGGTTCTTTACATAACACCATTAGGAAAAAGCTCTATACTGGCGAGGCGATACGTAAGAGAGTTTGTTGATGAAGGGTATATGGTAGTTGGTATAGACTATAGGGGTATAGGTGAAACGAAGTTTAATGAAGCAATTGCTGCAAAGAACTCTCTTGTAATAGGGAGGCATATCCTTGGTATGCGAGTTTACGATGTGATAAGAACTTTAGATTATTTAGTAAATAGACCTGATGTTTCTAATTCTAATATATCATGCTGGGCAGAAGATGAAGCATGTCTTGTAGCACTTTTCGCAACTGCCCTAGATGAAAGGATAAGAAGCTTAACTCTCGAAAGAAGTCTTGCAACATGGGAGTCTTCTGATGGCTTTTCGTATTCACCATCCATTTTTCCACCAAATATACTAAAGTATGCAGACATACCTGAGGTAATCGCGCTAGTGGCTCCTAGACAAGTAACTTTAATAGATCCACTAAGTCCTCAAAGGCGAAGACTAACTCTCAACAATGCATTAGAGATTTTCAGTTTTACAATAAAGGTATATGAGAAACTTAAAGCACGTGAGAATTTTAAGATTAATATTTCAAAGTGAACAAGGTAAGATGGGGTGTAGACAATCCCAAGACGTAAGATAGTCGGAGGATTAGATTATTTACCGTACCTAAGAGAGTGTATAACAAAGAGAGAGTCTAGCTGGGATAGAACAGGAGGAAATAGAGATTATATAACCGTAAAGGCGGGGGATACAGCTACTTTAGCGAGAATAAAAGGCCCTGGTGCTATAAGACATATATGGATTACCATTTCATGTTCAGATAAGCATTATCTAAGGAAGATTTTACTACGTATGTATTGGGATGAAGAAAATAAACCTAGCGTGGAAAGCCCTATCGGAGATTTCTTCGGTATTGGTCATAGCGTAGTTAAGCACTATATTTCTTTGCCCTTAACTATGACTACTGCAAGAGGCTTTAACTGCTATTTTCCAATGCCTTTTAATGATTTAGCAGAAATAGAAATTGTAAACGAATGTGACACTGAAATTAGAGCATTTTACTATCACATAGATTATGAACTTTATGATAAGTTAGATGATGATATCGGATACTTTCATGCTAAATGGAGAAGGGAACGACCTAAAGCTATAAGAGCAGATAAGAACTTAGATGGAAAACACAATTATCTAATATTATATGCTGAGGGACGAGGGCAGTATATTGGATGCATACTAAGCATTCATGGTCTAAGACCTGGATGGTGGGGTGAAGGGGATGACATGATATTTGTAGATGGCGAAACATGGCCTCCCTCAGTTCATGGAACAGGTACTGAAGATTACTTTGGAGCCGCTTGGGGATTTGCCCATGAATTCTATGGTCCTTATCATGGCCTACCGCTTAGAGGTGAAGATGACTGGACTGGTTACTTCTCTATGTATAGATTTCATATTGAAGATCCAATAGTATTTCGTAAGTCAATAAAAGTCACTATAGAACATGGTCATGCTAACGATCGATCTGATGATATATCAAGTGTAGCTTACTGGTATCAAGTAGAGCCTCATATAGAGTTCTCTAAAATGCCACCTCCTGAGGATAGAATACCTTTACCTCCTAGAACTCCTAAGGAGATATTAAGTGAGGTTTTAGAAGACTTAGAAGCAGAGGATCTCACGGATCAAATATTCTGGAAATATGTACATGCACTTCATCTACTGCTTAAGAGAATTTCAAAATTACCACCAGAAACTCTTCAAACCTATGACTTACTTTCACAATCGATGTGGAGGACTATTTACGATAGAACTATAAGAAAAGGCGATGTCGATAAAGCCAAGAAGATATTAATAGACATCTACAAGGCAGTTATAAACTCCCTGAGATGACTAATTCTAAAAGGCCTTGCCTCTTTTTATGAAGTACTTAGTAACAAAGGTATCATGAAATATCAGCATTTTCTCCACTTTTTCTATACCTTAAGCAGGTTAAAGCAGTAAGTACAGAGACTATCTTGATTAATGCTAATAGTTCTAGGGTTAAGCTCTCGCCAAATATGTCTGCAAGTGAGGCAATGTATACTCCTGGCAGACAGGCTATTCTACTCATAGTATTCACAGTTCCTATAGCATCTCCTGCCTTCTCTTTACATATATCTGTGTATAGCTTGTATAATGCTACATACTTAAGTAAGCCTAATGGTATCATCAAAAGAATGACCATGAAAAGAGGATTCTCAATACTTCCATATATCCATAAAATTGGTACAGCTCCTGCTTGAGAAAGGATATAGCTTAAGTATCCTCCGATACGGTCTACTAAGTAGCCTAGACCAGGAGAAACTATAGAAGCTACGCCTACCACTATAGCATTCGCTATACCGTAGAGTTCTCGATTATAGTTTATTTTCTCGTAATAAAGACCCCAGAGTATTGGGTATGCTGATGATGATGCGATATCTGCTATGATGATACTCATATTTATTACTCTTAATTGAGGCTCCTTAATTAGCGTAAAGGAAAAGCTCTCTCTGAGATATTCCATAAAGCTTTTATCGCTAATTCTCTGTCTAATTATCTCTCTGTATGAAAGGGCTACATATAGCGTTGCTACTATGAATAATAATGCAGAGAAACCTACTAAAAACTTACCACCTAAGATGTTATACAAGTAACCAGAAATTAAACTTCCTAATGTTAGCATACCTACACCAGCCATATTGTTAAGTCCCATCCTCTTACCTTTGTCACTACCCTCCCCTATTAGTGCTGCATAGAAGGCGGGTTCCCCTATGCTCCATAAGGCAGAACCTAAGGAGGAGATTATTACTAAACCCTGGGGAGTTAGAAAGAATGTCAAAGGCAACCATATAATACTAGAGGAGAAAGCCCCTATAATTATGAAGATCTTCCTAGAACCATAATAATCCGAGAGAATTCCCCATAACTTTGAGGATATCGTCATTACATTAGGCAGTATCACAGTTAAGGCAAACATTAAGTAACTCTTCGTGGTCTCTATGATATACATACCTATAAAAGTATTAAGTATACCATTTCCGAAGGAGACAATAGCGCTGAAAATCACTAATTTTTTCCACTCTTGCATCATTTTGTAACGGTATTAATTTAGACTTTATATATCTTTTAATTCAATTTTCGAAATAGTACCTATGCTTTTTAATGCATTACATGAGGCAAAATGTAAGAATCGAAGACGTATACTATGTCTTAAATTAAGAGAGTTATAGGATAGGATAAGGGATAAATATACTTATATACTCGTTAATTACAATCTAGGAGTCCACTATGATAATCTTCCCACCCGATGGATGGCGTTTAGGCTTATACTACATAGGACATGCCTCTTGGCTCCTAATGAACGCCGATGGCTTAATACTATTGATAGATCCCTTCCTTAGCGAGAGCTTTAAATGGAATGATAAAGTTGTATGGAGAAGAATACCGCCTAGTGCTGATGTAGATGAGATAGCTTCTTGTGAAGGTATTTTAATAACTCATGAACATGAAGATCACTACGATAAGAATACTGTTTTAAAGATAGTCAAGAATACAGGAAGTAAAGTGATATGTCCGTATGGTATAAGGAACATAATATCACGTGATGGCGTGCCTAAGAAAAATGTCATAGGATTAAGAGATAAGGAAACTACAAATTTAGGAGGCTTTAATATAACCCTTATTGCTGAGGATAAGACCTGCACAAGGGCATGCTTCTTTATTAAGTATTTAGATATTCGAATATTCCATAGCGGCGATACTCACAAACTACCCGAGAGTGCTAAGAGAGAAGGTAAAGTTGATATAGCTCTTACATGGCTTGAGTGCGCAGAAGAGGTAATAAAGTATCTGAAGCCAACACGTACAATATTAATGCATTATAATGTAGTAGATGAACCAACGATATCAGGCAGTGATGTCAATATATATGATGTGCTTAAAAGACTTAGAGAGGTAGCACCTAAAGGTGTTAAGGTAGAATTACTTGGATTAGGGAAGTGGGTGCTCTTCTAATTTGAGAGAACCAACTCATCATCCCTTTCGGTCAAGCGCCCAACGGCTCATCAGGGCTTATCCTCAGACCAGCCCCGCCTCATGATTTAATTTATAAAGAATACATAAATTAATTTTATACCCGTGAGTAGTTGAAGAGGTTAAAGTTCAGGGAGTAATTTTTAAGTTTAAAGCTTATATTAGGATTATATAGGCACCTGTGACTCTCCCGAGGGGGTAGGGAGGAGCAGGTGCGGGACGTATTCACCGCGCTCTTCTTTCCCCTAGCGAATCTTAAATGACGTCAAAAATATATCTCCCTTTTAATAACTATCATAGCGGGGCTAGGACGCTCCCCTAGGGGGGATAGGGATGATTAGTCCTCTCCCGGCCTTCGATTTCTAACGGCAATGATTAAGGCCCTCCTAACTGATGCGTGATGAGCGAAAGGCCTCGCTTGAGCCGAAAAATTTCTTCTTAAGCTCAGTAACGAGAGGGGGTCATCATCGTCATACAGAAGCCGTAACTCAGACTCGCCCTCGATTCCTCATAGCTATTTAATTTCTCAGAGCTTCTATTAGAAAAGTTTATCTTAAGTACTATTATTCATAATTTAATTGTGAAAATTATCTAGGTATAAGATAATTTTTGATCTTTAATTTACACAACAAGTTTTATTTAAAAAATTAAACAAAAATAAAATGCATTTAATGTGTAATGTCCCTCGCTTAGGATCATCCTTAAGGGGTAAAGCAAATTGTCTCTTGCTGAAAGATTAAAAGTACTTGCTAGGAAGAGATCATACTTAGATGTATTGAGTGATATACTGCTTGTAGCATTAGATGGTGCAAAGAAAACGCATATCATGTATAGGGCAAATTTGAGTTATTCTCAACTTGAGGTTTACCTTAATTTTGCTCTTCTACGAGGATTACTAGAGAGGCATGTTGACAATGAGAGTGAGGTATATGTAACTAGTATCAAAGGTAAAATTTTTCTTTATGAATTTCGTAGACTAAAAAGGCTACTAGATCTCGAGTCTAGTACTTAAGCTCCTTTAATAGAGAATACACCTCTTCTGTTAGTCGTACTTTATTATTTGTGATCTCGATAAAGCTATACTTCTTTAAGAAATCTAGTAATAGCCTAAGCTTTTCTTTAGTGATGATGAACTGGCGTTCAAGTTCATTAATATTATGCCATTCTCCATCAGAGAGTATACCAAGGATACAGTCAATGATCATTTTTTCACCTATCGATGTACATATTATCACGTGGAACACTATAATCAAAAAGTTTTTGTTTTGGTGAATTTCGAGAATTCCCTTCATTTGAGTAGTTTATTAAAGGTGATCTTAGAAATAGACATTTGCTTAAATGAACCCAAGTAGATTATTTAAAAAATACTTGTGAGGTAGTAATAATAGACAGGTATAGATTATCATGCCTCGTAGGAAACCATATCCTCGCAATAAGGATATACGACAAGCCATTATAGAAGTTTTAAATGAAGGACTTATATATCCTCAGGAACTCATTGAAGAGGTCAAGAAGAAGCTAGAGGAGAGAGGCTTTTATGCGGGTTTAGTATCTACTAAACGTATATGGAGATTATATGAAGAGATGGTAAGAAAGGGTTTCATTCCTGATTATCTAGACGTAGTAAAGGGATAAGTTCTATGGAGGAAATTCATGTTTACATGAGGATTTATGGTATAGTTCAGGGAGTGGGGTTTAGAGCTTTCGCAGTTTACCATGCTAAGAGGTTAGGCATTAAAGGATATGTTAGAAATTTAAGTGATGGAAGTGTAGAAATAGTTGCTGAAGGTTCTAGAACTTCTGTAGAGCTTTTTATTGATATCGTTAAGAGAGGCTCTCCTTTTGCTTTAGTTAAACGTATAGATATTCGGTACTCTGATAATATTGAGGGCTTTACTAGCTTTTCGATACTTTAGGAATTATTAGTCACTATGACCCTCTATTTTTTAATCGCATCCTATATGCATTGAGAATTATCTCTGCTACCTCTTCATACGACCACTTCCCTGTATTAATTACCAGGTCGTACAGATTAAGGTCAAGCCAGTCTCTCTTATGTAATCTCCTTACAAGATTTCGCCTTTCCTCATCGGAGATCTGAACTTGCTCTAAGGCTTCATCAAGAGATATTTTGCGCCTTTTTGCAACTAGACTTGCTCGATAATCTTCAGGAGCCCAGAGGAACACCTTGATATCAGCTTTTCTATCTAATACTATGAGACCAGACCTACCCTCTATTATTATATTCCTTTCATTAACGTAGTCTAGTAACTCGCTTCTGACTAGTTTTTCTATGTCAACCTCACCGGAAGAGACGAGTTGGGCGAATTGAGCATACGAAATTCCTTTCTCTACAACTATTTCTCTTAGAATTTTCTCAGAATTTATGTAACTAATGCCCAGCTTTCTTGAAAGGATCTCAGCTACATGTGTACATCCAGCACCTAACATTCCAGCTATTATGATAAAAGGCTTATGAGTTAAGGGCATAATGCTTCACCCGAGATAACTTTGCTTTTTAAAGTATTAAAAGCCTCAGTTAATGGATTAAAAGTGAGTATGCGTGAGCACACTCTTAAGCAAGAACTTAAAACCCTTATCTCAATTTTGAAAGAAGTGGATCCTATTACTTTATCTATCATAAACTACTTCTTGGAAAATCCTCTTAATGCTAAGGAATTATTGATTGATATAGAAAATGAACTAATAATTTACCAAGATATAATGAGAGGGCTAGAAGCCTTACATGAGGAGGGGATCTTACTTAAAGAGATAAAGAACGAAGGATATAGGATCCTATATAGGTATAAAGGAGAAATTACAGTAGAGAGTACTAGAATTCCTAAGAGACTTCAGCGATTATTAAAAACTTACTTGGCTCTTTCTTCAAAGCCACCTCATAAGATTCTGCGTTATTTCTTGAAAAGGGATTGAAGATAAATTTAATAAAATGGCGCCGGGGGCGGGATTCGAACCCGCGCGGGCTTATCACCCACTGGCTTGCTGGAGGCTAATAAGGCGTCTCCAGGCCAGCCCCTTAGGCCGCTCGGGCACCCCGGCTTATTTGTTTCAAGATAGAATATAGGAGCGAAGTGATTTATAAATCTTCAACAATATTGACTTAATGATGCTCTTCGTGAGCGTAGGAATATAATTGACTAGTAGTGGTGTATAGAAATGAAATCATACAACAAGTCCTATTCTCTCTACGAGATCGTATTCGATTCTTTAAAAGATCTATCTTTTATGACGATAACCACAACTATTAGAAGCTTATATCCATATACAAAGAAGAGAAAGTTAAACGTATTTTTCTTTGAAGATCCTACATTAGCTTTAAGCACATGTTTAGGCACATCTCTAACTGGCTGTAGATCGGCTTTTATCACGAGTTCAATAGATCTTTATAAGATCATTCCATTATTACGAGAAATATCTCTTTCGGGTATTAGAGGTTCCTTACTTTTGATAGTCACAACTACTAGAGGTTTTGATCCTAGATTGGTTTCGGATGTTGCTTTCATTCCTCTTTTAGAGCCTCTTGATCCTTTAAATATCCCACATATACTAGAAACTGCTTCTGAGCTTTCAGAAGCTATAGAAGTTCCATTAATAATTGATCTTCCGGAGTTTGATTTTAAGGTTTCTCCTATGGAGGTATCTGTTTCAAGTGTATCTATAGAACCCATTTTCTCAAGGCATTGGGAGTATCCTTATAGATGGATACATGAGTCTTTTACACGTAATAAAGAAAGAACTGCTTTATTGTCAAAAATATACGAAAGGCTCTTCTCAGAGTTCGAATTTAACTCTATCCCTGATACTTTCAGGGAGAAGATGATACTCTGCTTTGGATGGAGTTATCTATATGCAAAGTCATACCTAGAGTCACTAAGAATGAAAGTAGATACCTCTAATATGAGCTTACTTGGTATAAGCATTTATGTTCCCCTTTATGTGCTTTCAGAACCACCATCTTGGTTTATGAGGGTTCTCAAAAATGATGTAAAGGAAATGTTGATAATTGAATCAGGAGAATCCATACTTGAAAATTACTTTAGCTCATTAGCTAGAGGTGATCTAAGAATATATGGTAAAAAGGATCTCAAACGTTACCTTCCTTTACACCTATTGGTGAGAGATTTAGTTTCGGACTTCATAAAACATAAGGATGCCGTTACAGAGTATATGGCTCAAGTTGAGGGAATAGTCTTTCCTCGTTTACCTTCATTAGAAGGTGCGCTATCGCATATAGTTAATATCGTAACAAAGGTGCTTAATCTAATTAAGGGATTTGTGATAGTCACTACAACTTCAGATGTTAAGCTAAGAAATTTGCTTAATGAGGTCATGTTAAGTAAAGCTAAGGCTGATTATGACATTAAGTCTAGAAAATATAGAGTCAAACTTCCAGTTGATGTAATTGATGTAGCGTATGCTTCACATAATCCTATATCAACTACTTTAGGCGAGAGATTGTCTGGTATTAAAGCGAATTTGATAGTAATATCATCAGTCATCGCCTTAATAAAATGTTTAGATATATTGAGTAAGCTATCGCGTACTGTTGTATTATTACTAGATGAAAACCTACCATTAAGCAAGAGGTACATCTTAAACTATATAGAGAAGAAGTATAGGTTACTTAGGATACCTGTATGGGAGGAAGAACGGGTGGTATTTATGATTAGAGAGTACTTCTCTTCTAAAGAAGAATCTCCTCTGATAATATTTCTACTTCATGAATATTATTAATCTAGACGTTTAAGCATATAAGTAGAATGAGGATGTAGTCTATAACCCAGTCTTCTATAATAATCTCTCACACCTATCCCTGAGATTATTAGCATACGCCTCATATCAAACTCCTCTTTTGCAATTCTTTCTGCTTCTAGCACTAATCGTTTACCAAAACCTTTATGCTGCCATGCGGTATCATATCTCTTGCCGATAGGTACTTGAGGGCCATAGATATGTAGCTCTCTAATGATAGCTGTTTTACCTTTAACTTCCCATCGATGAGCTTTCTCAGAGGGTATTCTTAATCTTAAGAAGCCTATCAGAATATCCTTTTTCACGTCTTCAAAAGAGAGGAACACTTCAATACCACCACTAGCTTCGTAATCTTCCCTTAGTAGTTTAATATTATGAATGTCAGGCACTTGACCGTACTTTACCATTCTAATACCCACCTCCCTGAATCGTATCTCCCTATATTCTATACCTCTTTCAATTATCATTTGCTCGAAGACTTGCCTAAGATTGCCTATATCTACACCTGCTATTACATGATGAAGAGGAATATCCCTTTGAATTCTCATTATTCTAACCCATTTCGGTATTAAAGGAGCTACTTTAAGGAGAAGCTCTAAGACCTCCTCAGTAGTAAGAGCACGATATTCTCCACGCTTCCATAGCTCATATAGTCTCGTTCCTGGAATCACTAGAGTGGGGTAAATCTTCAACATATCAGGCCGAAAATTGGGATCCTCGAATATGGTTTTAAACATCTCGAAGTCTCTATCAAGGTCAGATCCAGGAAGTCCTGGCATTATATGATAACAAACTTTAAAGCCTGCATCCTTTAATAACTGGGTAGCCTCAATAGTATCTTTAACTGTATGACCACGCATTACTCTTTGTAAAACATCATCGTATATAGATTGGATACCTATTTCAACTCTTGTACCACCTAGCCTAAGCATTATATCAATATGGTTTTCCTTAGCCCAATCAGGTCGCGTTTCAAAAGTTATGCCTATACATCTTATTCTAGCTTTCTCATTTCTTTTCTGAGCTTTCTCTAAGCTTATCCACCTTCTAGGTTTAGGTTTAGGAAAACGATTCATAGCTTCTAAAGCCATGGTTACAAACCATTCCTGATAGTCAAGAGGTAATGCACTAAAGGTTCCGCCCATTATAATTAACTCTATTTTTGAAGGTGTATGTCCCATTGCTACGTATTGCATTAATCGCGTCCTTACTTGTTCGTAAGGGTCAAAATTACAGAAGATAGCTCTAGCTGCAGCTGGGGAATCCTCTAAGTAACTTTGAGGAGTCCCATATTCTGGACCTCCTGGACAATATATGCATTTACCATGAGGACAAGGAAAAGGCTTAGTCATAATAGCAACTACTGTAATGCCCGAGGCCGCCCTTATGGGTTTTTTGAACTTAATTCGTTCCTTCATATATAGGCTTCCTTGCTATTACTATTAGATTCTCAGGGAAGAACCAATACTTTTTACTTTCGCTATAACTCTTAATAATATCCAAGCCTGCTTCTTTAACATTTTTCTTTAGCTTCCTTAAAGAGAAGAGGTGATAAAACCTCATAATCTTCGAGCTTTTCATGCGCCATGGAATATAAGCATCTCCAAATTCTGACGAGAGAGGCTTCATAAGTTTAAACTTAAGTACTCTAGCTAGCCGTTTTATGTTCCAAATACTCCAAGCGGTTATAATAAGCCTAGAGCCAGGCTTCGTAACGTTAGCTATATTTCTTAGTGCTAATATCCTTTCGGTATGCCCTGGGATATGATGGATGACAGCGATTAATAACACTCCATCAAATACATTCTCTCTAAAAGGGGGAAAACGGATATCACATACTATGAATTCTACATTATCTCTTAGAGAGAGTTCTTTAACTTTCTCTCTAGCTATTGCGATTAGCTTTGAGGATATGTCTATGCCTACTACCTGATATCCTAGAGTAGCAAGTAGTATTGTATGTCTTCCATTTCCACACCCAGCATCAAGAATTATTCCTTGTAATAGATCTTCTGTTATTTCTAGTGCACAACGCCATGGTACTCTACGCGTTCTATCGAAAACTCTAGCTATTTCATTAAATGTATTCATCACTTCTCTTATGGTTGGCATAACATCACTACTTAAATGATCTTAAGCATTTTGAAACAGTTCTATAAACTTTGTATATTGCATGGGGATATGCAAAGAATGCATAAACTCTTAAATAAGGTATCCTTAAAGCATCTTCAATATCCTTAATACTACCATGCTCAAGATAGCCTTCAATCATAGAATTCACTATTGAGTCTAAATTATCGAAAGAGAAGCCCTGCATATAATGTGCTAAGAAGAACATGATAGTTGATAAATCCCATGCAAACTTGTCACCTTCTCTACTCTGTTCTAGATCTATGAAATATACCTCATTACTTCTATCATGTATTAAGATATTAGATGGATTTGCATCACCTAGAACGTAATTCCTGCTATGGATGAAAGAGATTTTGCTTAAGGCTTGCCTAATGTATTCCAGATATATAGGCTTATAATTCTTATTAAGAATCTCAACTATGATGTCCTTTAATGTTTTTCCATTTATGTACTCTTCTACTATGATTTTTCTATTCAAATCGATAGAGTATATGCTAGGTACCTTTAGTCCCATTCTCTTAAATTGTCTATTCATTGTATACTCGTTTATTAAACGCCCTTTTCCTGTAGGATCGAATGTGTATGCACCTAATGCCCAGAAGGCTAATGGAAGCCATTTTAGATTAGTCCATTCGTTGAAAAGTTTAATAACTCGTCTTGTCCCATCCTCTTGAATTAAAAGATATGCCGTATTAATCATCCCTCCTAATTTTTTAAGTACGATCTTTCTTCCAAAGATTCCTTTTAATTCCTCTTCAGGATTTAGAGGTTTAAGACCCTTATCCGTCTCTACTAGAATGCTACTATCTTCATTAATTGATGGCAACTGTGATCTATCTACTTTAAATGCAATTCTAGCAAGGAGATTTATTATTGAAAACGCAGATGATAAAAGAGTAAACGAAGAGACATTTTTCAATGTTGTGATTAAAGGAGACATGTACTTCGTTTTCTTCTCTTCGAATTCCCCTTTCAATCTTATACTTGGTTTTATAAATGATCCCCTTCTTTCTATAAGCCCCTCTTTCTCTAACTCATCTAGAACATTATTGAGAAGAGGACTATCTATAATGCGTTGTAAAGCTTCTCGAGCTAAACATCTATAATGATCCTTAATCATAAAAAAGATATTACCTTTTCTTATATAATGCTCAGCTATCAGGAAGGAAGGCTTTATTAGCATTTCAAATAGCATAGCTTTGTACTCTCTGTAAAGTGAATAGAGGGATTCTCTGACGATGCTTTTAAGTAGTAATACTTTAAGTTCATTAACATTATCAGCCAGTAGTATATGATCGCTTATAAAGCCATAAAGAGCATTCTGCTCTATGTCTTCTAAGATTTTCTCTCGCGTAATTTTAATCTCACAAAGGTTATGATCTTTTACATTTATAACTAGGGGAGAGTTCTTAAGCTTAGGTACTATTATAAAGCGTAGTACTATATGGGGTAAATTAAGTGTGACTACTTTTGCTTGATCTGTGTTTTTCTTTTTTATCTCCATAGAGAATCTCCAGCATTCCTGCCTCCTTTGCTTTAAGTATTTTTACAATAAATGCAGCCTCTCGTCCATTCTTAGCTCTTGCTATTACTTTTAATGTAGGTATTTTAAGTTTTCTACCACAATAGGGACAAGTTCTCGTTTTTATATTAGTAGGTGCAGTTAGATAGTTCTTACAGTAGGGACATTTGATTATAACATACTCCATACTTCTTCTACCTTAGCTATCTCTTACTACTTGTACTTTGTATTAGTATGGGCTTATGCGCTCTTCGTATGAGCCGTATTATTTCTCTATCCAGACAATGTATACATCTACCACTAATTCTTCCTTCCTTATCCTTAGTTAACTGTCCTATGTTCTCTGGTGTGAGTATAGTATTGCAATCTTTACATCTTAGAAAGTGATTTTCTTTGAATACGCTTAGTAGCTTTCTTATGACGAATTCCTCAGCATCATCCTCATATAAAATTACGACTCTGTCGTTCTTTCTAATAGCCACTATTAGGTAGTCAGAAAGTACTATGGACCAGCATTCAAGATCATTTTCATGTTTCACATAGCTCAACTCCGGGGGAGAGTTAACCGAATGTATTCCGTAATAAAGAAGTTTAGAGAAAGTATTTATTCATAGCGTAAAGAAAGAGAATCTTTTAATGGTATTACTTTCAGTTTAGTATGAATACTTAAGTACTATAACTCTAGTTTCCTTGGGTAGATTCTCCTTTGTTAATTCTACAGTATCCGTTTCAAGGACTTCTACGTTCTTCTGACTTCTAATAAACTCATCTACTCCTCTTATAGGTACGTTTAGCTTTGGAATCTTATAATGCATTGGTATTACTATGTTAGGTTTTATCTGATTCACGACCTCTCTGGCTTCCTCAGCATCTATTGTAAATACACCACCTACGGGTACAAAGAGCACCTCGATATTCTTTATTTTTTCAAGTTGTTCATTCTCAAGTATATGTCCTAAATCTCCTAAATGACAAAACCTCATTCCATCTATATCAAATACATATATATAGTTCTCTCCTCTAATCTCTCCATAAGATTTATCATGAAAAGCTCTTATTCCGATTATCTTAACGCCTTTATATTCTGTCTCGCCTTCAAAGCTATCAAACACTTTAGTATTAGGTTTAGAGACCAATTCTATACCATCAACATGATCATAATGGCCATGAGACACTAGGACTATATCTGCCTTAACGTCTGGAGGTCGAAGACCTATATCTGTTCCATTGTGAGGATCTGTAACTATTGTGAGATCTTTTCCATATATTGCAAAACATGCATGTCCTAACCACCTAACTTTAACCATATCTCATCGACCACCAATATCATACTATATAAGTTATATTAAATTACAATACATATATATCCCTCCTCTCTTCAGGCATATCTAGAGGCTACTAGGAGGGCTCTATAATTGGCTTTTCGTAAAGGGTATAAAGCTGAGGTTGAACTTATAGAGGTATTAAGGCGTGAAGGCTTTTATGCAGTACGTATCCCTGTTAGTGGAAGTAAAAGTATTCCATGTGACGTTTTAGCCGCTAAAGGCAATGATAAGCGAGCTTATCAAGTCAAAGAGACTAGGAAAGATAAGATATATATTAATAAAGAGTTAGTAAGGCGTCTCTTAGAATTTTCAAGGGCATTCGGCTTTAAAGCATTTATAGCAGTCAGATGGAAGGGCGTAAGAGGATATAAATGGAGTTTTGTAGAAGTAAACGAAGTAAAGAGTCTCAACATAAAGAGACCTACTTTACTTTAGCGTTTATCAATACCATAGTAGTATTTTAAAAGTATTCTAGCTATCTCCTTAAGTCCATTCATTATTAATGGAGGAGGTACATTAAGGGCATCACATGCACTTCTCCAGCTCCTTGCCTGAAGAACCTTAGTAATGAGCATTAGCTCTTGTGTATCGCTTAACTTAGGTCTGTTACCCTCATCATTATAAAAGTAGGCTAAAGTAAGTTCACGCATACAATCGCTAGCACTTTCAAGAGTCATAGATCCCCATGCATAATTCTCTGCACGCTCTAACTGAACATCTGTTAATCTTGGCTTATACCCCTTAAATATAGGTCTTCCCCAAGTCTTAAGTAATAAATGAGCTACATGAGGCTCCAGATCATCATATGGATCCACAAGAGAATTTAGTAGCTTAAGACGAAACTCTTTATTAGCACCTAAAACGATTTCTGTTACCTCATCTTTTAACGGCTTTATCACTAATACAGTATATTCTCCACTAACTGGATTTCTTTCGGGACTAATATGAATGGGGATGAAGTTATTCCGGATCCAGAATCTAAGTAATCTATAATTTACTCCAAATCCTGCTCCAACCCATCCATAACCCTTTTGTAACGCCTCTTCACAGACTTTCTCAAGGGCTAGTGTACCAAGTCCTCTACTCATAGCATCAGGATGTGTAGCAATTCTTACTATCCTCCAGCCTGCATACTTAGCAAATCTCACATCTCTAGCATGTTTTAGGAATCTATCCGGTATGACATTTCCATGAATCCAACCACCGCTTTTTAGATAGTCTATCATGTCTTCAGGTATAGGACCCTCCTCGGCTAACTCCATTGCAGTAACTACTTTTCCGCTAGGTAGAAATAGGGCTCTTATCGTGTGATGAGGAGCATCAGCCATCATTGCTAAATCGTTCGGTCTATTACGATAGTGTGCTAGTATATAGATGCCAATAAACTCTCTTAGTTTATCCTCAGAAGTTAAGAACCATTCCTCTATTTTAGGAGCGATATATTCAACTTTCTTGTCCTTTATATATTCATAGTCACTTTCGTTAAGCTTAGCTGGTTCAGCGTCAAGCAATAATGTATCAAAGAGCCATTTTTCTATGGGATCATTCTCGGCATATCTTATAGGTTCGTACATTTCGTATTCGAAAAGTTTGGTGTTAGGATCCTTTTTGATCATACCTAAGAATCTAACGGAAAAACCTCTTCCTGCACCTTCATATCCATGAATAGTAGATGAAAATACTACACGATCAAATTTCCTCCATATCTTGTATAACATGGGTACTTGAAGGCCTGCTGCTTCATCTACAGCAACTATATCAGGGTTTGAATCAAGTAAGCTTAGTGGAGATAGGTACCTTATTCGTATTCCCTTAGCTTTGAGAGACCAAATCATCCCTTTTTCCTCTTCTTCTTCTACATCATACTCTAGAACCTCTAAAGCCCTTTTAGCTAACATCATTAATGATTGAACGTTACTCACGCTGGGGGCTGTTACGCCTATCTTAGCCAGACCTTTAACACGTCGGATCCTATGAGCTAATGAAGCTAAGCCTATACCTACTGCACAAGATTTGCCTCTACCTCGATCTGCTGTAATAACTAGTATGAATTTTCTTCCCTTTTTAGGCTTCTTAAATAATTTCTCCATGAGTTTAAGTACTTCTACCTGATCCTGTGTGAGTGCAAGCCTGTAGATTTTTAATCGGAACTGTCCTTTTTCAGGAAGTTTTAATTCTTTTTTCTTAGCTTCTAATACCTTTATCTTACCTGGGGTCTTAATGATTTTATCTTTATCAGTGTCATAAATCATTATACCTTTATGCTTTAAGAGTTTCTTAATAAATCGTTTGATAAATATGTGTCTGACCTCTTCTTTAGGATGTTGTGGCGTAGAGAGAAGCTCTTGAAACTCTGTAATCATTTTCACCCACTTGTCGAATGAAGGAGTTATGAGTATGATTAAACCTTTACCACTTACTATTCCTATAAGCCTACCCACATCATTAGGTCTTAAATCATTAATTAAGTCTAGAACAGTCATATCATAAGTAGTACCTAAAACACGATCCGTATCAGCATAGCTTATATGTTCAAAGATTACATCTTCACAGCCCTTAATCAAACTTTTAACTATATTAAGCCTAACTTTAGCGTCTTCATAAGTAGGTTTATAAGCATAGAGTATTCTAAGAGAAGCAACATTCCTCTTCTCTTTAAGGAATTCTGAAACTCTTTTTATGGTTATTCCAGCTATAAGAGCTAGTTTCTTACCATCATTCCCACTAAGGACTAGCATCCTTCTATGATTACTACGAATAGCGTCCCTTAATGAGTTGAATAATTCATCAAACATGACTTCTAAATTCCATTTGTTCACGTCTATACTCACGGGTGGATTCCCTCTTCATCATTAAAGAATACGCTTCTATAAAAATCTCATTAAAATAAACTCTCGAGGAGAATTCTCTTTGTAAAAAGATAATCTAACGCTTTCCATACTTCTTGTAAGAAGCTATTTAACTTGTAAATTGAAACTAATGGTACCTGCTCATATACCATTAGTCTCTCATTATAGAGAGTTACTAGGAGAGGTATTAGGATAGCTTCCTTCCATCTAGATATGCCTAGCTTACCTTTAAGAGAAAGCAAATTGTTTGCTAAAGCTTCTGTACGTCTCTTATGTTCTTTAACAGCTCTCTTTAATTTAGAGCTTCTATGGCTTCTCATTCTCCAATGTTTACAGTCTATCACTATGATGAGAGGTCTTTTTATCCCTAAAACATCAACTTCGTAACGCCTCTTTAAAGATTTAAAAATAAAATGTTCTATTACATCATACTCATTGTCCTCTAAACACTTAGCTGTGAATTTCTCAAAATCCCTCCAATCTAAGCTAAAAGCCACATCCTCTATGTCAGCACCCATGCTTACAGCATAATAGGCAAGCTCAACATTTGATTTTTTAATTATAAGGTTCTCGCCTCTTACTTCTATCAGGTTCATTACTTCCAATTCTGAAAGGTACTTCATTAAAGTACTCCTTGGAATGTGTAAGTGCTCAATTAACTCATCAATATGTATTAGAAGTTTATCACTTCTATGTATCTCTAATAAAACTTTTAATATTTGGGAGAGAATGAAAGACTTCATTAAAGACCCCTATGTAAATAAGCCTGTAAAGAGTACAATTAAAAAGCAAATAGCTCCCGTTACTACTGATTTCTTTAATGATAATTTAGATACAGAATTAGATAACGCTATGAAACTACCTAAAAGCCATGTCCTAAAGAGTATCCATAGAAACTTATCCACCTGCATGTACGGCCATGATACTGAACTGAGTTGTCTATTGATCTCGTTACTAACAATAGGTAAGATATTCCTTCTATCCTCCTTTAATGATATATTTACCTCAATAATATTAAAGCCATAGGAAGCAATTATAAAGTTTATATCGCGTAAGATCAACTCTAATATACTAAGCATTAGAAGGTATCCAACAGAAGCAAATATAGCCTTTCCTCTTACATCACCTCCCAAAAGACCTCCAAGAATCCACAGAGCTAATGTTATCAATATCCATCCCACAATCACTCTTAATCCTACCGAACCTAGGAAGACGAGTACCTGATTAATATCTTGAAAGGTCATACTTATACTCTCAATTACAGCATTACTTTTAGGATCCACTATATTGACGATAACTTTGTTATAGTAAAGCTCTCTACTGATTAGAGACGAAAAAAGGTACAATAAGACTATAAGAAAGGGACCAAGGACATCGGGGTCTTCGGCTATATCAGTAAAAGTAACAAAAGGATTATATATTATGCCTATACCTCGTCTAAAAGCCCGTTTAATTTTATCGAAGACACTTTCGTACATCTCTATTACAATGTACTCCTTCTCACTAACCATACTCCCACCTCAAGGCATGGGAACTGCTTCTACTCTTAATCTCCTATTCACTTCTTTTGCAAAGATGCTGGCGTAAAGACTTCTACTTTTATCGATAATTAAGAAACGCGGTTTTGAAATTTCAACATATTCCATTAATTGCTTAAAATCAGCATGACCACTTAAGGATACTACGAAGTTTCTACTACTTATCTTTCTAACGACTCTTTTATAATTCCATCCAGTAAGCAAGATATTAACCCCTTGTCTAATTCTTCTGAAGTAATTCGAATGATAAAATACTATATACTCTCCATCTCTTAAAATCTCAGATGCCTCCTCACTGTCTATGGGAATTACTGTACCTATTTTCATACCGTGTTTCATCGCGACCTTACTAAGATTATAGATTCTTCTAGAAGTTAAGAAAGGTACATCCGGGATCTCCCTTCTAATTACTTCCATTGCCTCTTGTATCTTACCATGATAACCAAAGATATTTACACGACCCGCATTTAGTCCTCTTTTAACAAGTCTTAAAAAAGCGTTATATATGTCTTCAAGTGAAGGCCTTACGAAACTAGGATTTCCGTAAGTAGCTTCTATGATAAGAATATCGGGATCTTCGATTATAGGAGTGCCAGGTTGCCTGAAGTCTCCTGTATATGCGATTAATACCTCATCCTTTTCGTAAATTACCTGAGCTGAGCCTAGTATATGATTAGCCTTAATAAGCTTCATTTTACCCTCACTTATATGGTAGTATCTCCCATAATCAATACTCAATATTTCATCGGATCTGGCCTTACCAAGGGCTACAATTAGATCCTTAGTAGGAGGAGTAGTTATTACCTTTGCTCTTCTTCTCAAAGCTTTTCGGAGTCCTATCATGTGATCATAATGCGCATGTGTGACTATCATATAAGCTCTGAATCTATCATAAGCATCACACACTACTTTATCCTCTAACACTATAGCACCAACGTTATTTACATAAACCTTCATATTGCTCAGCACGTGCCTTATAGTACTTACTTAAAGAGCTTATTATGCTATATATTTCTTAATAGTAGCTTAATGTTTATATCTGCTAATTTTTACTTTAACTTCTTGAATGATGAATAGGAGGTGGGGGTAAGTCCTTGTGACCGATCCTTTAAGTGCTGACCGCTTCTATCATGCCCCACCAATGATTGAGATCCACTACGAATTCACTCCTTTATTTATATAGTTCTTTGCTAGAGAACTCCAGAAGAGACGATAATCCGGTAATTTTATCTTGGGGTTATAGTATTTAGTTAAAAGAGCTTACAATGTTAATGAGATAGTATAGCTTTTTACATACGACATTATGTCTATATAGATGACGATGTCTACTTGCCTCCTTCTTTAGAAATTTCGTACCATATTGTCCTATATTGAGGACCTATATTAATCATCTTATAATGATCCCTACTGTGGACTGATAGAGGCTGACTTCTTTTTCCTATATTATCCAATGCCCATGCTTTAATTGAAGTAGAAGTCTGAATCAAAATCTGAGCAGGTATACCCTCCGTTAATGTTGGTGCATGACCCCATTTCCTATTACAGGTTATCTTTCCCAGATATTCATGTATATTGATGAGGCTTGATGTCGTAATAAATAGAAGTTTCTTTGTGTCATACTCATATATGACCATCCCTGTGTTAGTTGTATACCCTATTGCTATGATCAATAACCTTTTCCAGTCTCTGAAATCGTTTCCTTCTATTACATGTATAGCTATTGAGCCCCAACCATTTAGGAGAGTATTCCCTGGTTTTATTGTTATAGTTCCAAATCGATATGTCTTATTAGATATGTATCCTAGAACAGCTATACTCCTTGAAGTATTTATGATAAGTACTCCTCTTTGGGGATCAGAAGCGTTCCAAACAATTTGCCTATTGTCTGATATGAAGACGTTACTTTGAGGTTTCTTTACATCTTGAGGTGTTAGATATTCCTCAGGCTTAGAGGTGCCTTGGACTACTAATACTGTTCTATGTATGAGAGGTGTATATGGCTGTAACCCCACATAACTTCCATCTGGTAAATTCCATGCACGTGCTCTGAGATTAGCTACTAGTTCTACTTCTTCCTCTCTGTCTAGTTCTACGGCTACAATCTTATCAGCAGGTCGTACATCTCCTCTAATGAATAGCATATATGCTGATATTAAAGAAGCTAACTTCGTTGGATGCTGGTCTATATCAAAATATCCTCTTATGCACCTGGAGTTCCACTCATCAAGTTTACCGTAGTTAAATAGGAATATTCCATCCCAGTCTTGTAACGCTGCGTAGGTTGCGAGAATTATAGCTGTTTCTGTATCATACATGTTTGGTGCTGGATGGTTATATTCACTTACTGTGAATGGTTTCTTATAGACTCTTTTTAATGCTAATCGGCTTATTGTACTCTCAAGAGGCTTATTTACCATTGGTTCGTTTACTACATACCAATTCTCTGGATCCCAAGGCTTTCCTGGAAAAGCTGGATGATGCCAATAAGCGTGTGTATCAATAACGTCAAGTTTAGTCATAATATTTGGTGTACTACATCCTACAATAGTGCCTATAATTAATGCTTTAACGTTTAACTTATTCTTTAGATAATTATACATGTCGAGAAAGTAGTCCTCCTCTAGTTTCCACAAGAATTCAATCCAGTCTTTTCTAGCTTTCTTAGTTCTCTTTCCGTAGTTATCTAAAGTGAATATGTGTACTGTACCCTCTTCTAGACTTTCTCCATTTAGTAGTGAATATCCTTTAAAAGGTCTTAGAGAGAAACTAGCGAAATAGTAGGTGTTCTCCTCCAATCCTAAGTTAGATATGTCCAATCTAGCATTGTTGTCAGACTTTAAGACCATTAAGGCTATTTCATATCTCTTCCATTGAGCTGTAAGCTTAATTTGCACTATTTGAGAGAGGGAACTCCAAGGACTATGTGCTTGTCTTAGGCATACTGTTATGGTGGCTTCCTTATCAGCTTTAGCCCAAAATGTAACTAGATAGTTTTCTCCAGCTCTAATTTTGAGACCCGGATAGTTAAATTGTACATGCCAGCCTGCTTTACCTCTTTTCTTGACTATGACCTCTAGTACACGTCCCTTAATGTTCTCAGGACCTTTGACTAAATTGTAGTATGCTGAGGCCTCATCATGCACCTCTAAATTCCATCCCCTCGTATCTCTTTCAAAATAACCGTTTTCCAGAATTTCCTTTCCTATCGGGGACTCTTCACCTTCACTCCATGCCTTATATAATCTCTCAGTCGTTTGATATTTCTCTCTTAAATAATCATTCCATTTCTGCATCAACTCCTTTTTAAAGACACTAGGTACTCTATCGATTACACCACCAAGCCATGAGTGTATTAAGCCATGTTCATTTATTATTTCAATGAAAGCTACAACTGGATCTTCAGCATAAGTCATGTTGGTGTAAGGATTTCTATGAGTTAGTAATTGTTTAGCGTACTCTTTTTCGAGTTCCTTAACTTTATCTACAAAGAAACTGAGGACGTGCTGGTCTTTCCAATTCATAGTTTCTATCTCAGGCGGTAATCCATCATTTGTAGTAAAGCGTCTAGATACTAAGAGATTTAAATCTACATAGATTCCCTCTTCTTTAAGTTTAGAGATAAAGTAATCGAGCCTATCTAAGGCCTCTTTATTCAAATGTCTAGTATCGCGGTATTTTTTATCGAAAATATTGAACGAATCCCAAGGAGCTTCAAGGTGATGAAAACGGACTAAATTTATCCCAAATTTTGCTAGTCGAGCTGCTATCTTTTTAGCATCTTCCTTTTTTGGAAATGCAGCACTAGCGCATATATTAACTCCAATAAACTTTATACGTTTCCCACCTATATACAAATGCCCGTCCTCACCTACATAGACATGACCGTACTTTCCAGCAGGTTTATCAAGAAATCTACTGAGGCTTACTGTTGTCTCCTCAGAGTCATCCCAAGGTAGATAAAATGGGAATAACTTAACCGCTTCCTTACCCACTTCTTCACCCGTTCTTTTCTCTATAAATTTAGAAAATAGGAATAGTAGGAGGATTATTGTAATTAATAGAATAGTGCTAACTTTTATCCATGATTTAGCATACCTTACTTTCATTGAAAATTGCCTCTTTATATGTTTGTACTTGTACTATGTATCTGTATGAACCTGCATATAGACTGCTAGTCTGTGAGCATATGATAGGCTTGTTTCAGCACCTAGCATGTTATTGAAACATTTCTTAGATTAGCAGATATCGACGTTATTTATATAGAAAGGTAAATGGGTTATCCTATTTCCAAGACTACGACTGTATCTATAGGATCTGGAGCTTTTTCTGGAACCTTTATCGTAATATGCTCTCCTTCCTGTTTGAATTTGAGTTCTTTTCGATCCGGATCTGCTAAGAAGTAGGCATTCTTAACTTTGTTCTTAATTCCATAAACCTTTAACTCTCCATCCCAGGGCCATGCAAAGATATGAATGAATAACCTACCTGGTTTTGTGGTACATAGGTAAGGTGCATCAGAGGGAATGTCTATTGGACTAGCAGAGGCTCCATAAATACTTTCACCATTTACTTTAAGCCATTTTCCCACTTCTCTTAATATTTGTATAGATGGCTGAGGGATTTCTCCTTCAGCAGTAGGTCCTACGTTAAGTAATAAATTACCACCTTTGCTTACGACTTCTACTAGTATCTGAATAACTCTTCCAGGAGACTTCCAATTATGATCATAACTTTTATATCCCCAAGTATCGTTCAGTGTCATTGGTACTTCCCAATCTTTTTCTATTTTATGGTCAGGTATTCTATTGTCTCCCATCTCTATATAGTCACCTAGGCCATGTCCTATTCGGCCATTAATTATAGTGTCTGGCGATATTCTGCGAACCCACTCTTTAAGCTCTCTAGCTAGCTCAGGTGTTGGGGTACCTATATCAAACCATAAGAGGGCAACTGGACGATAGTTTGTTAATAATTCTTGAAGCTGGGGCTTTACATATTCTCTCAAGTACTTAACGAAGTTTTTCTTCGCTGGGTCATAATCCCAATCATTTCCTAATCCATCTGGATGATGCCAATCTAGTGTCTGAGAGTAATAAAACCCTAATTTTATTCCTTCTTCTTTACATGCCTCAGCTAATTCCTTAAGGGGATCACGTCCAAAAGGTGTTGCCTTGACAATGTTGTAATCTGTGTACTTGGTATCGAAAAGACAGAAGCCATCATGATGTTTAGCGGTAATCACTATATACTTCATCCCAGCTTCTTTAGCTATTTGAACCCATTCCTTAGCATTAAACTTTACTGGATTAAACTGTTTAGCAAGCTTTTCATATTCCCTAACAGGTATCCTAGCCCTATACATGATCCATTCTCCTATTCCGGGTATCCGTTTACCTTTCCATACTCCTGCTGGTATAGCATAGAGACCCCAGTGAATGAACATACCAAATTTCGCTTCACGCCACCATGCCATTCTTTTATTAAATTCCTCTTCCGTCTCCCTAGGCGAACCTACCATCTATAACCACCTAAATGTACTTTAATGATTCCATTATATATCATTCTTTTAAGAGCTAATATCTATTAACAATTCCCCACCGCATGCAATAGTTTTTTAACACTTATTGAATAAGTTAAGAAGAAGAATTATCAGGTGAGCACGTTGCTTTTAATGATCCCTTATAAGGAGATAACCTACTATACTAAACAGAGAGTTGTTAAGATATATGTAGACGCTTACTTTTCAGTAAGACTTCATGATCCGATTTATGCAGTCTTTTTGGTAAGAAAAGAACTGGAGTCAAGCTTTCCTCAAGAAATTCTAAATGATAGAGAAGACATCATAGTCTATATAGGCACTGAGAAACAAGCTAAGGCTAAAGAGATAATAGAAGCTCTTAAGAAAAGCATCATGAAAGCAGAAAAATTAATATCGGAAGGGCTTAGAGGAATACACCCTTCCCATTCTCTTGTACGAAGTGCAATAGCTTTAGGAATAATCCCATGGGCTTTAGCTAAGAGAAGAATAGAGGGGAGAGTAAACTTGCTTCTTTTAGGAAAATTAGTAAAGAGTTTACTAGAAGAATTAGAAATAGATAAGGCAAGGAATCCTAAGGGCAAGACTACTCATTGGATCCCTTTAAGAGCTATTGTAAAGCAAGGAAGGATAGAATTCTTTTCACTTAAGAATCAAAACCCAGGGTATACAAGGATCTACAATATACTATATCGCTTAGATAAGGGATTTAGAAAGGAAATTAAGGACATCGTTAATCAGAATATAAGTGGCATGCAATATAGTGGTTACCATTTAGTTTAACTAATTGAGGCTCTTCTCTTGAGCATACTTCCTTAACCATATGGCATCTAGGGTGAAATCTACAGCCTGATGGTGGATTCATTGGGCTTGGTGGTTCTCCTTTTGGGATGATTCTCTTTCTTGAGCGAGTTTTAAAAGGATCAGGAAGTGGTAGTGCTGAGAGGAGCATTTGAGTGTATGGGTGAAGAGGATTTTCAAACAGTTCATCTGAATCGGCTAATTCAACTATTTTTCCTAGATACATAACCGCTATCCTATTGCTCATGTACTTAACTACGCTTAAGTCATGAGAAATGAAGAGATATGTTAATCTTCTTTCGGATTGCAGATCCTTAAGCATGTTTAATATTTGAGCTTGAACTGACACATCAAGCGATGAAGTAGGCTCGTCTAAAACTAAGAATTCAGGATTGAGTGCAAGTGCCCTAGCTATGGCGATTCTCTGTCTTTGACCACCGCTAAATTCATGAGGGTAACGGAAAAGGTGCTCTTCCTTGAGTCCTACTTCTTCTAGTAATGATAAGACAAAATCTCTTGGATCTCCTACGTCTACTTTATGAGCTTTAACAGGCTCCAATATTATGTCGTATACTGTCATCCTAGGATCAAGTGAGGAATATGGATCTTGGAAAACTATTTGAGCATGTCTCCTAAATTCCTTAAGCTCTTTACCTTTTAACCTGAAGATATTCTTACCATTATACAATACCTCTCCGCTAGTAGGTTCTATTAACCGAAGGATTAATCTTCCTAAAGTAGTTTTACCACACCCTGACTCTCCTACTAGTCCAAGAGTTTCTCCTTTAAAGATCTCTAGGGAGACACCATCTACAGCATGTACATGACCTACTGTTAGAAAGAATTTCTTTACGGGGAAGAGCTTTCTTAGATTTATGATTCTTATAAGCGACTCCATAGAAAGCTCACCTAGATTATGAGTAAAGATGGCATGCTACCAGATGGCCTTCACTTACTTCAACAATTTGTGGCCTCTTATGTTTACATATTTCCATAGCATAACTACATCTTGGATGAAACTTACATCCACTAGGAGGTCTTATCATATTAGGTACTGTCCCAGGAATTGCTTGAAGACGCTTCTTCTCAGTAATACTTGGTATTGCATTAAGCAGCCCCCTAGTGTATGGGTGTAGGGGATTTCTGAATAATTCATAAACATCTGCTACTTCAACTATAGACCCTGCATACATGACTGCTATTCTATTAGCCATCTCTGCTACAACTCCCATGTTATGAGTTATAATAACAAGTGTTACAGAGTATTTACGTTGAAGTTCTCGAAGGAGCTCTAGTATTTGTGCTTGTACGGTTACATCAAGTGCCGTTGTAGGCTCATCCGCTATTAAAAGCTTAGGCTCCAGAGATAAAGCTATACTAGTTACGACTCTCTGCTTCATGCCACCACTTAGCTCATGTGGGTACGCTCCTAATCTATGTTGAGGCTCTGGAATTTCAGTAACTTTAAATAACCTAAGAGCTCTTTGCCAAGCTGATTTCTTAGGTACCTTTTTATGAGCAAGAATAGTCTCTGCAACCTGATATCCAACAGTGTAGAGCGGATCTAATGCTGTATTAGGGTCTTGGAATATCATTGATATCTTAGACCCTCTTATTTTCCGCATCTCCTTCTCTGGTAGTTTGAGTAGATCTATACCGTCAAATATTATCCGACCCTTGACTATACGACCAGGGGGAGGCACTAATCTCATCACTGCTCTCATAGTCATGGACTTACCACAACCTGTCTCTCCAACTAAGGCAAAGGTCTCCCCACGGTAAATTGTTAGATTTAAATCTTCAACTGCTCTAACTACTCCTGCATAAGTGTAAAAGTAAACGTGGAGATCCTCAATCCTTAATATTTCCTCTCTTCCCTTCATTATTATTCCTCCTTAACAGACTTAAACTCAAGGCGTCTTCTTATCCTAGGATCAAGAGCATCTCGTATTCCATCGCCTAGTAGGTTAAATCCTAGAACTGTAAGGAATATCGCCATACCTGGAAAGAATACATACCACCAACATTCAGGGAAATATGGTTGCCCATCAGCAACTAATCTACCCCATTCAGGAGTGGGAGGTTGTGCTCCTAAACCTATAAACGAGAGAGCTGCTGCTGTTAAGATAACAGCTCCCATATCCATTGTTGCCATAACTATTATTGGCGAGATTGCATTGGGAAGTATATGCTTAAGTATTATCCAGAAATTACTAACGCCCATTGCTTTAGCAGCTTCTATGAATAGGTTTTCTCGCACGGTAAGAACTTGCCCTCTTGTAAGTCTTACATATGCAGGCCACCAGACAATGGCTAAAGCTATCATCACAGTCATTAAACCACTTCCCATTGCTACGCTAAGCGCCATAGCTAGTACGAGAGCTGGAAAAGCTAGGAATATATCTGTTAACCGCATTATGATCTCATCGATAATCCCTCCAAAGTACCCTGCTATTAGACCTAAAACTACTCCTATTGGCACACATATAGCTAGCGTAGTCACTCCTACTACAAGGGAGACTCTAGCACCGTAAAGTATACGGCTTAATAAATCACGTCCATATTCATCTGTACCAAAAGGATTCTTAGGACTAGGAGCTTTAAGACGCATAGTGAAGTCTATCTTATATGGGTCACTAGGTGCTAAATATGGACCGAGTATAGCCATAATGAAAAAAGCTAGTACTAGAATCATACCGCAAATCGTAGATGGCGATCTTAACATTACCTTGAGGGTTAATTTCCACTCTTCTATTTTTGCTCTATTCCTCTCTAAATATCCTTGCAACCGAGGGGATAAGCGTACAAGCTTCATAGTCTCACCCGAGGATCTACTACTGCATAAAGTAAGTCAACGACTAGATTGACCATTATGTAAATTAACCCTATTAGCACAGTAACTCCCATAATTGCAGGGAAATCTAGATTACTTATGCCTTGAACAGCATATCTACCAATACCTGGCCAGAAAAATATGGTCTCTGTTATTACAGCTCCTCCAAGAAGACCTCCAAATTCAAGACCTAGGATCGTAATTATAGGTACTAAAGCATTTTTGATAATATGCTTGAGTATATCCATTCTATCAAGACCTTTTACATTAAGGAATACTACAAAGTCTGATGAAATCACATCGAGTACGCTTGATCTAGTAACTCTAGCTACTATGCCCACTCCGGTATATGCTAAAGTAAAAGCGGGCAGTATAAGATGAGATAAGTTCTTTAAAAATATGTCTAAGCGATTACATAATAGACTATCAAATAAATAGAGTCCCGTATATACCTTAGGAGGAGCAGGGCCTCTACCACCTGCTGGTAACCACCCAAGGTAGTAGTAAAATACCCATTGAAGCATAAGACCTAACCAGAATATAGGAACTGAAACACCTGTTAATGAGAAAATTCTTACAGCATGGTCTACTGGGCTATCTCTTTTAAGCGCAGAGATTATCCCTAAAGGAATTCCCATTAGTATGATTAATATCTCAGCAAATATAGCTAGCTCTACTGTAGCAGGAAAATACGAGAGAATATCGGTTATAACTGGGCGATGAGTTAGAGGAGAAGTACCAAAGTCGCCCTTTAAGAGTTTAATCAAGTAGTAGTAATACTGTATATGTAAAGGTTCATCAAGATGATATTTCTTCTTAATAGCTTCGATTACTTCAGGATTTGCCTTAATACCTCCAGCCCAGAGACGGGCTGGATTTCCAGGAACTAATATAGAGACTACAAACGTTATGAGTGTTAATCCCACTAGTGTAGGAAGAAATGTAAGTATACGACGAATTATATAATACTTTAGCTCAGCCACGAGGAACACCTCTTAAGAAAAATAAAGAGGAATTTGAACATGTTCACAGTTAGCTACCCCCTACGTATACTACTCCACCTGTTACATTATAGAGTGTACTTTGTGATACAACGAAGGCCTTTACATCACTGAATTCAAAGCCACCTGTAGCCAGAGGATATGCATAGTCATCTGGGTCTAAATAGTCAGGACCCCAACCCATTATGTAAATGTCGAAGTCACCACTTTCTATCTTCTTATCGACTACTGGCCATGATTGAGTTTCTATCTTTAGATCTATACCTAGTTCTTTCCATGCTTGCTGTAGTACAGTAGCTGTTATTTCCCACTCTTTAACACCCTCAACTATTAACATTGTTAGCGCTACGTTCAAGCCATTAGGATAGCCAGCTTTAGCTAGAAGCTCCTTAGCTTTTGTTATGTTATAAGTATACTTCGTTAGACCCTTATCAGTAAAGCCCATCATACCCTTAGGTAAGACTCCAGGTAACCATATGAGTGTATTGTTATAGGCGCCTAAGTATACTTGCTCATAAGGTATAGCATAAGCTAGAGCTTTTCTAACATAAACATTGTTAAATGGTGCTTTTTGTGCATTAGGCACTATGTATTGAATTCCGAATGTTAGTCCTACATTAACTATCTTAAGTTCGAAGGTTTTACCATTATACTCTAATTTTACACCCTTAAGCTTACCTAAGAGGTTTGAAGGTATGGCTCCTGCATCAGCATCGCCCTTCTTGAGTAATAAGATCCTAGTATTAGCATCAGGGACTATCCTGTATATGTAAGTCTTAATCTTAGGCTTTGGAGAACCCCAATAGTATGGATTGGGCTTAAGGACTAATTGTTGATTATGCTCCCATTTTACTAGATAGAAGGGTCCTGTGCCAACAGGATACTCATACATTCGCTTATGTTCAACTCCTTGTTTTACCTCACCATATTTCAATACGTAGCTCTTACAGACGATAGAAGCAGGAGTCGAAGCTAAACAAGCTAACACAGCACCATAGGGCTTGGAGAGCTTAAACTTTACATAGCCTGCAATAGGACCGTCGTAATTAAAGAACTTTAGTAGCTCTTCAATGCTTGTGACCTTAGCGGTTTTATCCTTTAGATACGTTTCTAACCCTGAAGATAGCTCTTGTTTGAATTCATCTTCAGATATAACTTCAACATCTTCGATAAACTGGGAAAGAATCCAACTCGGCCCAAACTTCATGGTTATAGCGCGCTCTATAGAGAACTCTACATCTTCTGGCGTGAGAGGATATGTAGTATTTTCCCAAGGATCATAGAAGAGAACATTACCTCTTATGATAAAGAACCATTCCATACCATCAGGTGTATAAGCCCAAGCTACAGCTAGGCATGGGATCACATATTCAGTATTGTTTATTGGGTATGTAACTAAAGTTTCATAGATCTGATGTATGTTCAACCAGCCTGGTCCTTCGTAGCTAACAGCGGGATCTAGAGATCTGGGCTCAGCGTCACTTAAGTATATGAAAGTATCCTCACGAGGAGATCCTTTATCCTTCCATACATAATTGAATTTGTATATATGTAGCGGATGATATGCATATCCGTGAACCCAGCTCCATACTGGATCATATCTAACGCGTTGTCCAATCCAAATGCATGGTAATAGGTCATTAGTTAAACGTTGTATTATATTATATAGTCTCTCCCTTAATACAGGGTCAGTCTCATACTTGGCTGCAATTATTATAGCAGAAAGATATGGATCCTTATAAAGTGCTGGATTTATATTAGAATATGGATATAGTTCCTCAGCAGGTATCTCTCGCATATTTCTGTAAGCAATTATGATATCGGGTTCTATCGTCTTATACTTGTATACTGTCTTTACAACTTCAACAGGTACTTCTACTTTGACCTCTTTGGTTACGACTTTTCCAGGTGAAGTTACGTACCCTATTCCGAAGCCAGCTAGGAGGGCTACTATAACTAATGCTATGGCGAGACTACTCTTTGGACTCGCCAAGTTAATACACCCTGCCCCTTCTTTTAAGAAGAAAACATTTTTAAATTTTACTAAACTCATAGGAAAATAAAGACTTATGAAAAAGGATCTCTTACTTACTACAAATAGTATCTCATAATATTGTCTAACTTAGTTAAATAAAGACTCTAAAGAGAATGGTAAACACTTAGTTATATAGAAGATTATTAGCTAACTTTACATAATCGTACTTCTTCAAGAACTTTAGCAGGGCTCTATTGTACTAGGAGGTTTTGAGGTTATAGCATAAGTAACCATAGTTACACCTTCTACTTCCCCTGTTATTCTACGACTTATCCTATCGAGTACCTCAAATGGTATTCTAGACCAATCTGCGGTCATCGCTTCTACGCTTTCTACTATTCTTATTGTGACTATATAGCCTAATTTTCGCTCATCCCCCATGACACCAACCCACTTATCATCACCAACTACTGCGAAAGCTTGCCAAACTTTGTCATAGAGATTCGCCTTTATAAGCTCCTCCTCTACTATAGCTGATGCCTCCCTTACTATCCTTAGCTTTTCAGGAGTAACTTCCCCCATTATTCTAACAGCTAATCCTGGACCAGGGAATGGATGACGCTTTATGATTTCTTCAGGTACTCCTAACTTCCTGGCTATCTCTCTCACTTCGTCTTTATAGAAATATCTGAGGGGTTCGAGAAGTTTAAGCCCCATCTTCTTAGGCAAGGCACCTACGTTATGGTGACTTTTTATACGCGCAGCTCCCTTACTACTTCCACTTTCAATTACGTCAGGGTAAATAGTCCCTTGTGCAAGCCATTTTAAATTAGGCACTTTACTAGCAACTTCCTCAAATACTCTAATGAACTCTTCACCTATGATCTTTCTTTTTTCCTCAGGATCTTTTACACCTTGTAATCTTTTAAGAAAACGTTCACGAGCATCTACGTAGATTAAGTTTAATCCTAATTTCTTTAAGGTTTTAACTACGATCTCTGGTTCTTTCTTTCTTAAAAGACCATGATTAACAAAAACTGCTATCAGCCTATCTTTTACAGCCTTATGTACTAATAGAGCAGTAGTTGTAGAGTCTACTCCTCCGCTTACTGCACATAGGACTCTCTCTTCAGGTCCAACACGTTTTTTAATATTCTCTATTAGACTTTCTATCAAACCTGTAGGATTCCATGAAGGTAAGCACCTACATATTCTGAAGAGGAAGTTTTCTAGAATTTTCGTGCCTTTAGGAGTGTGAGTGACTTCAATATGAAATTGTACGCCATAGATTGGTTTATCTTTATGTTTAAAGGCAGCTATAGGCGTATTTTCAGTAGAGGCTAATAGCTCAAAGTTCTTTGGTAACTTTGTCACTTGGTCTCTATGGCTCATCCAGACGATTTCAGTATCTCTTAATCCATTAAAAATAGTATCTTTATTTAATATTCTAATGACCGCTTTTCCGTACTCACCAACTCCCTTACTTACTACTCCCCCTAAGGTAAAAGCTATTAATTGATGACCGTAGCATATACCTAAGACGGGTATTCCTAGCTCTAAAATTCTTCTATCTAATCGAGGAGCGTTGGGATCATAAACACTTCTAGGCCCTCCTGAAAGTATTATACCTTTAGGTTTTAATTCTAAGATTCGCTTAAGAGATACATCATATGGAAGAATCTCAGAATAAACCCTAAGTTGCCGTACTCTTCTTGCTATTAGATGAGTATATTGTCCTCCAAAGTCTAAAACTACTATAACATCCTTTGCTCTCATTGCCGGTCTATTAAGCTTTAAGCTACTAAGATATAAATAGAGTTCCTTCCTAGGGAATTTCTATATTAATAACCCAATTCATAATTAGTGAAGTTAATCTGATGAACGTGTTTCATGGTATAACTTAGTAAAAGCTATGATATGTATTCCAAGTCTACAACATCTATAGAAGAAATAATGAAAACTGAAAACTTGTTATAGATTATAAGGCTTTTTTGAAAAATGTGAGGCTAGTAGAGCTTAAGTGCCTTAGGGAAGCGAGGAGGGGGTAGTTGCTCAGTTCTCCATGGCCCAGGGGAACCAACTTCTATTAGTTCATAATTAGGATCTCCTAGTTCATATTTTTCACCATAATAGATCTGAAGATATGGATCTTTCCACGGTCCATGGATCCTAGCGAAGGGATGTAGTTCCGGATCCTCATTTACATCAAGTGATCTAGGGATATTTTCCTTTATTAAGGGCTTATCCCTAAGTAGATCTAATGTAGCTTTATCAATAGCTAGTATATCTGTAGATCCTAAGACTCCCAGATCAGGTAATATGTTACCAGCTGTAAATCCCCAGCAATCACAGCGCTCAGTTATGTCTAATGCTATATTTATGAAGAATCTCGAATCATCGTCATACTGATCCATGACAAACTTAGTAGTTATGGCCATGGCCTCGAAGAATGATTCAAAGTTAGCTCTTTGAATTTTAAGACAATCTTCTTCATCGACTAATTTACACCTCATACATTGATTGCAAAAACCAAAACGAACTATTAGTCTACCCTTACTGTACCTAATCGCTCCATAAGGACAAGCGCTAACAAGTCGTTTGGCAGTAACTTCAGGATCCTTACATTTCTCAGGAAACCAGTATTTATCATATTGCATTGTTTTATGAATGCCCCTCCTAGTAACCTTAGTATAACAACCCAATGCTAGGTTTTTTATTGCAGCACCAAAGCCTGATGTATTATGCCCCTTTACATGTGATAAATCTACTAGTACATCGGCATCTTTACAGAAGCCTCCCATTTGTATAACCTTAAGATTCTTGTAGTTCACTTCCTTTTCGACATAGTAGCTATCTCTAGGACCAGCGACAGGGTATATAGGACACCCTAACACTTCAGGTGTATATCCCCTATATACTGCGTTTTTAACCTGCTCAATTATATCAACGACAAAAGGTTCTCCTCCAACTTCTTTTATCTTCCTGACTATATAACCTACTATAAAGGGATGTATATTGGAAAATCCTATGTTCTGTCCTACATGAACTTTCACTAAAACACTTTTTCCCTTAACCCTTTCAAGGAGTCCTAACTCATTGATTATTTTATCCAGCTTGCCTATAATTGAGTGTTCAGGCTTAGGTTCAGCACTAGCAGTAGAGCCAAAGTATACTACAGGCTTACTTCTCATGAGACATCACCACAGGTCTACCTTAGATAAATAGATTAATGCTCTTATACATTTGATTAAAATAAAGGTTACTCGTTTCTTCTTACCGTATCACTCCATATTTTTGTTTCATTGTGATACGGTTTCATCAGTTCCGCCTCTCCCATAGGGACTTAGGTATCCCTATGGAGTCATGGGTGGTAGTCATGCCTAACGGAACGAGGCACCCATCTACGTTTAACCCTATAGGGCTTGAAGCACGACTCCCATCGCCCCGTAACACACTTCACCACAAAAACTATACCCTGCTACATTTAAACATTCTGTCCCTAAAAAGATACAAAGTGATACAGAAAACTGTAATCTAACGTTTCTGCTCCCTTTAGTGTTGCAATATAATAAAGTTATGAAACACCTTAAGAAGGAATTCTCATTAATAGCTAAGAATTTCGAATATTAAAGAGAGAATAGGGGAGTTATAGTGGATGACATAAAGATCTTCATGATTGGTAATGCGCATATAGATCCAGTATGGCTTTGGAGATGGAATGAGGGGTTTTGGGTCGTTAGACACACAATACGTAATGTCTTAAAACTTATGCGTAAACACAAGAACTTTACATTTATCTTCTCATCAGCTTTAATGTATAAGTGGTTAGAAGAAAGTGAGCCAGAGCTCTTCGAGGAGTTGAAAAGGCTAGTTAAAGAGGGTAGATGGATAATAGTAGGCGGATGGTGGGTAGAGCCAGACTGCAACTTACCTTCAGGTGAGTCATTTGTAAGACAAGCACTTTATGGACAGAAATATTTTATGAATAAATTCGGTAGAAAGGCAAATGTTGGATATAATATCGACAGCTTTGGTCATTGTGCTTCTCTTCCTCAGATACTTAAGAAGTCAGGACTTAGCTTTTATATCTTCATGAGACCAGGTCCACACGAGAAAAAGTTACCATCAGATCTATTCTGGTGGGAAGGTATTGATGGTTCTAAAGTATTAGCATATAGAATCCCTCTTCCCTACGTAGCCACTGGAGAAAATATCATTAAACACGTTAAGAGAATTATAGCAAGATTAAGCCCAGGTATAAGACATGCTATATGTCTATATGGTGCTGGAGACCATGGTGGAGGACCAAGTGAAGAGGACTTAAGCATAATAGAGGATCTAGAAAGTAAATTGAAGAATGTAAAATTAGTCTTTAGCTCTCCATCAAGTTTCTTCAAGGAAGTCCTTGAGAGTTATCGTACAATACCTGTTGTAAAGGATGAACTGCAACATCATGCATCTGGATGTTACTCAGTAAATTCCGAAGTTAAGAAACTTAATAGAAAAGCCGAACATCTACTACTAGCAGCGGAAAGATTATCGGTTTTGTCCAATATTTTAACTAATATGAAGTACCCTAAAGACTCACTACGAAGGGCATGGGAATTAATACTTTTCTGTCAGTTTCATGATTCATTAGCTGGTACATGTATTCCGGAAGCTTATGAAGATATAAAGAACATGTATAGTGAGGCCATATATAGAGCCGAAGAAGCAATGAATTTGGCTACACAGCGTATTGCATCGAGAATTGATACTTCTCAAAGCAAATTAAGTCTAATAGTATTTAATCCTACATTCTTTAAGCTTAAAGTTCCAATAGAGGTAGAGCCTGCTTGGGGAGAGGAATATACGATAGTTAATGAGGATGGAGAAGCTGTACCTTCACAAGAGGTACAAGCCTCGTCATTAAGTGGAAGGCGTAGGATACTCTTTATAGCTGAATTGCCTCCCTTGGGATATAGAACCTACTCAATAGTCAAAGAAAAGATACCTTCTAAGAAGAGTATTTTGAGAGCAAAGAATACATCATTAGAGAATGAGTTCTTCATCATTAAAATAGATGAAGTTACTGGGTATATCAGAAGTCTAATAGATAAAAGGTATGGGGTTACGGTCTTTAAAGATGCTAGTGCAGTCCCTATAGTCATAGATGATAAAAGCGATACATGGTCTCATGGAGTTTTTAAATTTGATAAGGAAGTAGGTAAGTTTAAAGCATTTGAAGTAAAGGTTCTTGAGAAAGGGCCTGTTAGAGCAACTATTAGGATAAAAAGTCGTTATGGGTCTTCTGAATTGTGGCAGGATCTAATGTTATACTCAAATCTAGATTACATTGAAGTCAGAAGTAGGGTCTTCTGGTATGAAAAGCACAAGATGTTAAAGTTGTCCTTCCCAATAAATGTAGAGAATCCTACAGTAACATATGAGATACCATATGGTGTGATAACACGTAAGGCTAATGGTGAAGAAGAACCTGGACAAAGATGGGTTGATATAACTGGTATTACACGATCCTCACAAGGAAAGGAACTCATGTATGGAGTTACCCTCATAAATGACTCTAAATATAGCTTTAGTGCAGTAAATTCTGAATTACGCATGACAGTACTTCGTAGTCCTATATACGCTCATCACATTCCTCATACTCCTCGTCCAAATGTAGATTATAGGTATATTGATATAGGAGAGCATGAGTTCAGATACATCCTCTACCCACACATAGGTGATTGGAGGCAAAATACTACATATGCTTTGGCCGAGTTTTTGAATACCAGGTTAACTTACATAATAGAGGATCAGCATAAGGGAATTCTACCAAGGATCTTTTCCTTAGTAAACTATAATACTGACAATATAGTAGTTAATGTCCTTAAGTGGGCTGAAGACTATGATGGACTTATCATGAGATGTTACGAAGCTTTCGGCAAAGAAGCAGATGCTCGTATAAAAATAGAAACTTTAAAGAGAGAGCTATGCTTTAAGGTTAAGCCATTCGAAATAAAAAGCTTCATAATTCCTTTAGATATACGAGAGCCTATAAGAGAGTGTAATCTACTAGAGGAGGCCCAAGAGGAAAGCTAATAAATATCTTTGTTATATTTAATAACGAACTTTTGCCCTGCAGACAAGCCCGAGGAGGGCAGTGGATGAAGCAGAGGATCCCCTTTGCTCCCCCCTTATTGTGACTTTCTCTCCCTTATAAGGTATATTAATAGGATAAGAATAAGGCATACGAGTACTATATCCAGGTATCTCATGTATTCCTCAATTATATACCAATATTCTCCTAGTTTGAAGCCAGCATATATCAGAAGAAAATTCCATGGTAAAGATCCTATGAAAGTATATAAGGTAAACTTTGTTGGATTCATTGAAAAGATCCCTGCTGGTAATGAAATGAAAGTTCTTATAGCAGGGAGTATCCTACCTACGAATACAGCTATTTCACCATATTTATTGAAAAAATCCTCCGCTCTTTTGAAGTTCTCTCCTCCTATGAGAAGGTACTTACCATATTTTAGTAAGAAAGGTCTCCCTCCATAGAGACCTATTATGTAAGCTATCCATGAACCGATTAAATTGGCTAAAGATCCTATTAGAGTGCCCATTATTAAATCATATATAGTACTGCATAAGGCGAAGCCTGCCAAGGGCATTACTATCTCACTAGGTATGGGTAGGCAAGCACTCTCCATTATCATAGTTACTAGGACACCTAGCCATGAAAAGCGTCTTATAGCATGCACGAGTAAGTCAAAGAGGGGCTTAACTATGCTCATGGTCTTAGTTAACCCAATACTATTTAATAGAGGGATATTAAAGCCTTATAGCCAAATCATGTAAAAGAATAGAGAGAAAGTAAATGATAATGAAGTTTACTCTCAATATGGTTAAAAAGAATAATAAAACCATGAACTTCATTTACGCACTATTTTGAGGAACTTTGAGGTACTCTTGACTTTAAGTAATCCATCATCTCTTAATATGTAGCTATCATCTCTAAGTTCTTCTGAGACTTCCTTAGCTTTCTTCCCACCTATATAGACTTCTACATCGCCTTCAACGAATGCAGTGAAGGTGCCTTCTTGTCTTAAAAGAATATTAGTCTTATCCTCGTCCATTTCAATCCACTTTATAGCACTAGGCATTATGAATATGTCTAAGAGCCCTAATGGTGCAAACCATACTTTTATGGGGGAAATTATAAAGAGAGCTGCTCTTAGCTCTTCGAGCTCTAAAGGTGAAGATAGCTCATTTAGGGGAACTTTTTCTAACTTTTGAGAGAAATATTCATAAACAATATATGTCCTACCATCTTTAAGAAGAGCTTCCTTGGGACTAACACGAACCTTTAATATATTACCTTTTGCAGTTATATTAAATGCTGCAATAAGCCCTATAAGCCCCCAACCAGGAACTTCTACTTGATTAAACAATTTTAAGGGACAGTCATTGTTATAAGGATCGGTAAAGATTACGTCCAATGTTGGTAAAGCTGGCATAACTAAAGTGGGTAAAGTACCGTCTTTAAACGCTAATTTCTTTATGATATCTGCTCTTGAGTCTTTAGGCCTATCGGTTATATAGATGGGTCCTCCACTTATTGCTCTAGCTACTGCATGAACTAAAGCATAGGGATCATGGCTTTGAAACATGTCCCAGTCTGGCCAAGCGACTTGCGAGAGCCATAATGCATTATAAGCACAGATAAGCAAGTGTTTCTTCGCACCATCTTTCCAATAAGGTATATAATCTATAGATGTGCGTGCAATATTTGATGCACTCCAGTAGAAGAAGCAGTCAGGAGTCATAGCCATACAGTCGAGTATTGGCATTGCAAAAAGACCAGCAGCGGACTCTAACATTCTGTGCAACTTATCTGCAATTTCGGTAATCGGTGCTACGTCAGCTGCGTATCGAACTACATCATACTGATTATCAACTTTAGTGAAGTCTATACCTGATTTCTTAAGGAAATTATAGAAATCTATATAGAAACCTAGTCCTTTAAGCTCTCTAGGATCCGGTATTAGTTGCTTATTAATACCTCCTAAGAGCATAGGATAACGCTTAGCAATATGGGATTTCTCATGTATACCACGCCAATAACCTTGCAAGGTAATCCATGCACCCACATGAAGTATACCGCCTTCTTTAAGCTTTTTAACAACATGACCTAGTCCCTTAGGGAATTTCGCTTTATTTGCCTCGAAATCCATAAGCTTAGAGTCTTCAGTGGTGTGCCACCCATCGTCTATAATGAACATCTTTACAGGAATCTTCTTTTTCTTAAATTCTTCAAGAGCTTCAAGTAAGCTCTTTTCATTAATATCCCTTAAGTAAGCATTCCAGCTACACCAGCCTAAGTATTTAAAGGGAGTAGGATAGGGTTTTGTATCCCTTAGATAATGTCTTCTTCCTAGTAAAGAGAATCCTACTCTAAATGCTAGAGAAACCGCATTATAGGGATTATCACTTATAGCTACTATAAAGCCAGGAAGGTGTTGAGGTGAAAATGTCTTAAGGAAAGATTGGAATAGCGTGTATAGTCTATCACCTTTGCTACGGATTATGGCACGTTGACCATATGCAGATAATGGTAGTATAGCTATATTCAAATTACTGCTTCTTTTAATGAGTAAGAAGTGTATCTTATCATAACCTTCCAACTCCTTTATGTTATTAAGAATGAGGGGGTAAGACCAACATGTTGATCGAATTTCACTTTGTTCTTTAGGTGGTGATGGTGGATATGGGGTTAATGGTGGCGGTGAGGCTTTTGGTTGTTCACCCTTACCTAATGGATTATAGTAAGCAAAAGCCTTTCTGTAATCGGGAGGATCAAAAGAGAAATGATAAGCAAGTACCTTTTCTAAATTAGGTAAGCTTAACTCAAAATGACCCGTTTCATAAGAATCACACGGTCTAGCATTTTTATACTCCGCCCAGACGTAAAGTACATTACCTTCCTTAAGTTTATACGTTTTAAATATGGAGTTAACTATTTCCTCACTGTTTATAGCGAACATGATACGTACTTCATTATAGTAACCAACTTCATCCTCTCCTTCAGATCTTTTTATCTCTTTAGGGGCAATATCTTCTCCTAACACTATATGTCGTCCTTCTCTTACTATAGATAACAAGAGATTATCAATAAGCACTTCATTATTAACGTATATGGTAGCTAGACCTTGTTCGCTTATTTTGATCTTTAAGTTTTTCCCTAGCATAATTCTCATCTTTAACTTAATTGAGTAGAAAAGAATATATGGCTAGCGCTTAGCTCATTTTAAGGCCTACTAGAAGACCAAGTAAGAAACCACTAGAAAAGGGTATACTGACCGTAAACCAGTTCACAAACTTTGCTGCTTCAAGCTTGAGGTAGCTAACTATTTTGATAATTAGTGCTTCTAGCATCGTATAATTAATGACTATAACTCCGATATACTCTAAGGCTATGAGCACAATACTAATTAATCCAATAATTATGAGGAGTAGTTTAAATGCCTTTTTAGCAAGATAGCCGATAGCCACCCCTAATATGATGCCAGTACCACCATTTACTAATATTGGTATTAGTGAGGTGATGTTCATGTCTAGCTCTAATTAAGAAGAGGATTAAGAATGATAAAATTCTTTCTTTAATGGAATAATTAAAAGAAAAATGAATAGGTCATTTTAAACCCCTTTCTTTAATTGCCGCCTCTAGTACTTTAGCAGCCTCCTTAAGCCTAGTGGGAATGTCTATACCTGCAGGGCATCGGGATACACATTGTCTGCATTCTATGCAGGCATCAGGTTTAATTTCAAGCGACATGTATATCTTAAGACCTACATCTTTAACGTGATCTGGATAGTTCAGATAAGAATCGTAGGCTCTAAAAACTTCCGGAATTAATATGCCTTGAGGGCAGGGGAGGCAATAACCACATCTAAGACACATCTGTCCATAACGGAAAGACTTCTTTAAACTACCAATTAACTTAAATAGTTCACGTTTTTCCTCTTCAGTCATAGGTAAGGGCATATCTGCTACTGAGACATTTTCTTCTACTTCTTCGATGCGCTTCATACCTGGGATAACTGTATCAACGGCATCATTGGATAATATGAATCTTAAGCAACCTCTTACTATTGGATCATTCCCAACTTGTCTACCCATTTCCGTTTCTGGCATTACTAATTGTCCACCAGATAGGGGCTTCATTATTATAACACCTAATCCATGTTCTTTAGCTAACTTTAGTATACCTTCCCTTTCTACTCCCTCAGGATCTAATGGGTTATAAGCTAGCATTATAGTTTCAAATTCACCACTTTCTATAGCCCATCTCATTACGTCTAGATCTCTATGAATCGTAATTCCGATATGTCCAATAATTCCCCTTTGTTTTGCCTTCTTTAAAGCATTAAGTGCTCCATTAGGTGCCATTACCTTCTTCCATTCTTCCTTATTGCTAACAGTATGTAATTGATAAATGTCTATGTAATCTGTCTGAAGTTCTTTTAAGCTCCTCTCTATATCTTTCATAGCACCATCTTCATCACGTGAATGAGTTTTTGTAGCTATGTAGAACTCATCCCGTCTATTTTTAAGAGCTATACCTATCTTGGTCTCACTATCCTTATAGGCTCTTGCAGTATCTATAAAGTTTATACCTAAATCTAAGGCTTTATTAAGCACTTTAGTAGCTTCTTCTACGGAAATTTGTGGTAATTTTATAGCACCAAAGCTTATAATTGAAACCTTAAGACCAGTTTTCCCTAATACCTTGTAACGCAAGCTTCCACCAAAACAATAGATGGACTATATTTCTTAAAAATTTACTTCATAAGGGAAGTTTGACTAGTTATAAGATTGCTTAACTTAATAGAACTTATGAAAGCACTAACTATTAGGTAAAGCATTTAAGCATTAAACGAGTTACTATCCTACTTATGGTATGCTAGATTATGAGAATTAAAGAATACATCTTAAAAAGGACTATAGATAGTGCGATAACATTAATTTGCGGATATCTGCTCAGCTTCCTCATATTTGTAGCTAATACTCCCTTCTTGAAGTCATCATCAACTTTAGTTCAACTTTACCTAAATATGAAGTCTTTATTCTATGGTAGACTAAACAATATGATAATTGAATTAATAGGCGATAGATTATACGGTACTCTCTTGTTACTATCTCTAGCCCTTCCTTCTAGTATTTTAATAGGCCTATTACTGGGAACTTTTATCGCTTCAAAATATAACACGAACTTAGATAAAGTCCTAACAGCACTTTTAATTTTATTATCCTCCCTGCCTAGCTGGTGGCTTGGTTTCTCTCTAACGTATGTTTTTTCGTATAGAATAAGGCTTTTCCCTATACATGGTTACTATGACTATGTAAGGTGGTTCAGAGGAGTTTCTTTTGAAGAGATACCTGTTTTTATATATGATATACTTAGTCATATCACAATTCCCGTTTTAGCATTTACACTAAACTTCACAGGCTTTTACTACATAATTGCTAGGAGCTATATCATAGAAATTCTTAAAAGAGACTTTATCAATCTTGCTAAGGCTAAAGGCACAAGCACGCTAAGAGTATTATTCATTCACGCTTTAAGGAATGGCATGCCCTCTATTCTCTTTACGATTGCTATAACTCCTTCGATGATATGTACAGCATTAACCTTTCTAGAGATTACATGTAGTAAACCAGGACTTGGCTGGATTACATATAGATTCATGGTTATGCATAGAGAAAATTTTGAAGTTCTTCAAGCTCTTTTTTGCATATTCATGACCTTTAATATTATTTTAATATTTTTACTAGAATTAGTTGCTTTTATTCTCGACCCTAGAATTAGTAATGATGAGGGAAAAGCTTATTTCACACCTACCATACGCGAAGTATTAAAGTGCCTAATAATGTTGCCAAGAACTATAAAGTTCTTCAGCAGATATTCTTGGAAGAATAAAGTCTCATTTAAAGGTAAGATCGGAATTTGCATGCTCCTTGCATTCATTATAATGGCTACAATAGGGTCCTTCTTAGAAAGTAATATCTCTAATCCATGTCAGCCACCAAGTCTAATACATCCCTTAGGAACTGATGAATGGGGAAGAGATGTATTTATACGCTTACTTAAAGGGACTAGTACCTCTTTGGCAGAATATTTAGGGGCCGTAAGTATAGCATTAATCTTAGGATGCTACCTAGGTACTCTTTCAGGATATTACCATGGAACATTTCTTTCCTACTTCATAGATAGGCTAAGTGATCTCTCCATATCTATGCCTCTAGTCATTTTTGTAAGCGTCTTCCCACTGAATTTGAGTATTCCTTTCCTACATCCAATAATATTAAGATCGGTTATACTTACAGGTCTTGGAACATGGAGTATTACAGCCAAGCTAGTAAAGTCGAGAATTTTGGTAATTAAACAGCAAGGTTATGTTGAGGCGGCTAAAGCTTTAGGTGCTGATGACGCTCATATAGCGTCTCTACATATATTTCCAGAAGCCCTAAGAACAGGACTTTCTGGAATAGTATTCACAGCAGCTACTGCTATAGGTCTTCAATCAGGATTAGATTTCATAGGTTATCAAAGGTTCACTTTCTCAACGATAGAGGAAATAAAATCTGCACCAATAATAAGTTGGGGAAATATGATAGCGTATTCTACGATGTATGGTAGATCTATATCACATATGTGGTGGGCTATTATACCTCCAGCTTTATGTATGTCACTATTAGTTATAAGTACAGTGTGGATATGTGACATGATAGCTGATATCTTCAGTCCATACTATTATAAGAGTAAATAGTAGCAACGGGGAATAATATGAGGGATTATGATGCAACTGTTAAGGCATTGAGGATGTTGAGTAACTCTTTAGGAACACTTCGCGTGCTTAGTAAGGAGATATTTTCAATTTTAGTTAGGAGGACTCTAAATGTTAAGGAGGTTACCCCTGACGAACTACCATATAGAGTAGACGAAAAACGCTTTAGGAGATTCTCTAGCAGGCATACCATATTTTCAAGAACTATGTGGGATCCAAAAATTATGAAAATCCGTGAGAGATTTAGTAGAAGACGAAAAGAGAATTTAGCTAAAAATATTCCAGGCTATTCTTTCGTGGATTACTCTTTCGAGAAGGTTTCACATATGTTTAGCAATATCCATAGAAGAATTTTACATGAGCTTTCTAAGTTAGATTTCAATAAAGAGGGCAAGATCTGTAGGGAGCTACTAGCTCCCATTCTTACAAAGCTAATTAAACGTGCCTCTTTGTTTTTTGGAGCTGACTTAGTAGGTATAGCTAATGTTGACCGGAAGTGGCTTTATGCAGAAGCTAGCTTACCTGAGGAGTATAGATACGTGATTGTCCTGGCCTTTGAAATGGATCCTTACGCTATTGTAACTGCCAATGAAGGAGCCTATCCAGGAGAGGTAGGATTAGGATATTCACGAATGAGTATAGTGAGCACTTATGTATCTGCTTTTTTAAGATGTCTAAGATTTAAAGCTAAGCCACAGGGTAATGAAGGTTCGCTCTCAATACCTCTTGCAGTTTTAGCAGGTCTCGGCGAGGTAGGACGTTCTGGCCTCTTGATAACGCCTGAATATGGGCCTAGAGTAAGATTAGCTAAAGTCTTTACTAATGCACCTCTAATACCTGATAAACCAGTACGATTTGGAGTATGGGAATTTTGTCGTGAATGTCAAATCTGTGCTGAAGCTTGTCCTGCTGGAGCAATTCCATATGATGGACCTAGCTGGGATGGACCTACTATATCAGAAGAGAAAGGTGTATACAAGTGGCATGTAAATCATGAAAAGTGTTATAACTACTGGGCAAATATCGGTAGAGGATGCGGAATCTGTATAAAAGTCTGCCCATATAGTAAAGCATTATGGCATCATCATAGAATAAAAGCTCTAGAAATAGCTCTTGCTAATTTAGAAAAATAAAAGAAATTTAGAGTTTCCTTAAGAGATCTACCCTCTATTCAATCTTACCAAGTAGAAAGTTAGGTATACGTGAATATTCTTCGAGGTACTCTGGGATTCCATTTTCCTCTATTATATGCTTATATATGAAAGCGCTAGGTCTCGGAACTCTTTCCTTTGATTTCATATTAACGTAGAAAAGGCCAAACCTCATCTTAAAGCCTGAGGCCCATTCGAGATTATCTATTAGGCTCCAATGGAAGTACCCGAAAACGTTAATTCCTTCATCTTTTATAGCTTTGTGTAGATAACGAAGAGTTGCTATTAATAGCCACGGTCTATGTCTATCAATAGCATCTGCAATACCGTTCTCAGTAATAGCCATAGGTTTACCATACTTTACGAATAGTTTTAATGCATTAATAACCCCCTCTGGGTAGAGCTCCCAACCAAAATTAGATGTGGGTCTTCCAGCAGCTGAAGTCGAATCTGGCCTACAAGCAAAACCGTAATTTGGGACTATTTTAAAACCAGGAAAAGCAGAATAAGCTTCTACTACTTGCCTAGTATAGTAGTTCACTCCAATCCAGTCTACATGATCCTTCATATCTTTACGCCTGATAATGTTTTCATATCCCAAAGCTCCATAGGAAGCATCTAATTCACCTTCAATTATAGCTCTGAAGAACCATAAGTTTAGAATATAATTAGCTCTCTTAGCCGCTTCAACATTTTCGTCTTTTTCATTTACTGGCTCTGCAGGTGTTGTTGCGTATATAACTCCTACTTTAGTATTTTTGCCTAGTATCCTTTTGATCTGGTCATATGCCCTTGCATGTGCCTGTGCCATATTACTCATTATTCTTGGTACTGCTTCATAATTTGTTATACCTGGTGGGAAGTTACCTCCTGTGTACCCTATACTCCATGTAACATTGGGCTCATTAAAGGTACTCCACATATCAGTTAAGTCTCCAAATTTCCAAGCGATATATGCGGCAAACTTTGTAAACTCTATTATAGTTTCCTCGTCATACCAACCTCTAGGACCTTCTCTCAGATTAGTATCTCTCACTTTAATAGGATCATGTAGCCATAGTGGCAATGGCCAGTGGTATAGGTTAATTATGAGTTTCATACCTCTACCTTTAATATCTCTAAATATCTCTCTATAATGTTCCACAGCGTATTTGTTCGCGAGTCTATCGAGCTCTATTAAGGCTTGTTCACTGACTTCAATATCCTTTATCCCCTCATCATCTTTATGTACCGTAACCTTTACACTCTTTGTGGATTTAGGAAAAATTCTACTCCATTCAGGATTCATCCTCCATGCATTTAGGCCAAGCCAAGAGGCTAATTGATGATCCTTTCTGAATAGATCCCAATAGCCTGGTCCATTTTCTGGAACATCTCCACTTACTTTACCATTTTTAATATTCTTATCATCATGAAGCCATACATACCAATCACTATTCGGGTCTATTGCCTCCTTTGATACTCCCATCTCATATTGAAATGCAGCCATAGAAATGCCCCATAAAAAGCCCTTAGGGAACTCATGAGTAGAGCTCAAGTCTATCCTCCTCATATAATTGTGATGAGAATAAAAAGTTAAAGTCGTTTAGCAAGGGTTTTTACTATATAGCCACTTAATAATAAAATTGATGAAGACTGTTTCTGAGCCCTGGTTTGACCCACGTAAGCGTAGGGAAAACTTCCTCAAAGCAGTAGAATTTAAGAAGCCTTGGTGGATACCCTGCAGAGTAGGATTCTCAATGGCAACTTGGAGTAAGTATAGAAATAAGCTAGGGGAATTACTCCTAAGACATCCTAAGATATTTCCAGAGTTCAAAAAGGGGAGTATTAGATTCGATGAGTTTGGTATAAGGCGAAAAGGTAATATATTCATAGATGAGTGGGGGTGTGTTTGGAAGTTCTCAATAAATGGCCTACAAGGTCAGGTAGTAAAACATCCACTAAAGGACTGGAAGGCTCTTAATAAGTTGAAGGTTCCTGACCCTGATGCTGGTTTACCAAGAGAGGGAGATACTATTGTAAGCTGGGATCGAGTAAGAGAGCATGTGGAAAGAGCAAAAAAGAGGGGGGATCTAGTTATAATAGGAATGCCTCATGGTTTCTTCTTTCAGAGGCTATATTATCTTAGAGGTTTCAATAATCTTCTAAGAGATTTTATTAAAGGAGATGAACGTATATGGAAGTTAATAGATCTATTGACGGAATATAACATAGAGCTTGTGAAAAGAATTCTAAGATTTAATGTTGATGTAATTAGCTTCGGTGATGATCTAGGAACTCAAGATAGAATGCCTATAAGCCCCAGAATGTTTAGAAGATACATCTTCCCATCATATAAGAAGATATTCAATCTAGTCAGAAGTCATAACGTACACGTACGTTTACATAGTGATGGTCACGTTATAGAAGTAGCAGATCAGCTTATAGAGGCAGGAGTGAGTATTCTGAATATACAGGATAGAGTTAATGGTCTTAACAATATACGAGATATATGTAAGGGGAAAGTGTGCATTGACCTGGATGTTGATAGGCAGTATATTCTTCCCTTTGGAGAGCCCCATCAAGTAAAGGAACACATAAGGAAAGCTATATTAACGCTAGGGTCTAAGAGGGGAGGATTAATGTTCGTTGCAGATGTATATCCAGATGTTCCATTAGAGAATATAGAGGCACTTTGCTCAGCTTTTGAGGAATACATGCAATTGCATTTAAAGCTTACTCGCTAGTGAACTACATTAAGAGAGCAAGGTAAGTTTATAAGTGAGTTATACTTAGTTGAAGTGAGGTTTTTCTGAATATGAAATATAAACTTCTGGTAATAGCGTTATTGATAGTATTAGCTTCTGTAGCGTACATATCGTATAATATGTTCCTACAAAAAGAGGAAATGCCACGTATCGAGGGAACAAAGATACTCGTTATACTGTATAAGGGGTTTGATACGAAAGAGTATCAATACGTAAGAGAAAATATTGAAAAGCAAGGCGGAGAGGTTATAGTAGCTAGTTTCACTAAGGAACCTATAGTAGGACAGGGTGGTGCGATAGTACCCGATGTTACTGTGCATGAAGTTGATCTCTCAGAGATAAATGCTATATTTATACCCGGAGGAAATAGCCCTCGAAATATCATATCTCATCCCGATAGCGAAGTCGTCTACGAGCTTGTGAGAAAGGCTTATTCAGAAGGTAAGATAATAGCAGCCATATGTCATGGACCTTGGGTCTTAGCCAAGGCAGGAGTAGTGGAAGGAAAAAAGGTCATGGGACACGACGATGTAGTTGCTGACTTAAAGAAAAGTGGAGGTATAATAACTGGTGGCCTGGTTGTAAGGGATGGTAACATAATAACAGCACAATTCGAAGGACTTGACCAATTTACTCGTGAGTTAATTAAAGCATTAGCTGAGCGGAAGTAAATATCTTGGGGGATAGTAACTTGATCTTAAATACATTTTTACTCATAATCTTATATTAGGGATATTCATGATAATAGACTGTCATACTCATATGGGAAAAGGTGAAATTCTCGAGTACTGGTGGGCAATTGAGATACCTCCTGAAAAAGTCCTTGAGTTAGAAAAGAAAGCTAAAGTAGATAGAGCAGTTATTTTTCCTGTACATTACCCACCTGAACTTTATGATCTAGCTAATAAGGAGGTAGCTGAGGCTACAAAGAAGTATCCAGATAAGTTAATACCCTTTGCTAAGGTAGCTGCTTCACATCCTGGAGCTGTCAACTATTTGCGAGAGGCAATCGAGAGACTAGGTATGAAGGGTCTTAAGCTACATTCCCATGAAGGGTATCCAACTAGAGGGATCATGAATCTTTTACTTGAATATGATCTACCACTTCTCATACATACTAGTGATAGAAGAGGTCCTTTAGAACTAGTACCTCTCATTAAAGCTTATCCTGATGTTAAGATAATAATAGCTCACCTAGGTAGTCCTAATAATTACTATCATCAGTTACAGGCAATATACCTCGCAGAGCGTTACGATAACATTTATTTAGATACATCTGTAGGCTCCGATATTCATGAGAATTTAAAGCTTGCTGTAGAAAGAGTAGGACCTGAAAGAATAGTCTTTGGCTCAGATGCTCCAGTATATCATCCTCTCATAGAGAGAAAGAAGGTCGAGCTATTAGAACTTGAGCCTAAAGATGAAGCTAAAATATTAGGAGAGAATATAAAGCGAATACTAAAGCTATAAAATTAGCTTATACTTCTAGCTAATTTTTATCTTGATAGGGACTAATCTTCTCTTACTTAGTACAAAGAGAGTCTTTAAGACTTCGTCTATATTCATTTCTGCTAATCTAGATATCTGCATGATCACTATATGAAGTGGCAATGCCCGGTCACCATATTGAGGAACAAGAGTACCTAATGCCTTAAGTACTCTCATTTCATTTCCCTTCATAGAGGAGTCGAATATCTCTTTAAATGTTCTTAAAATTTCTTGAACTTCTTTTTCTACCTGAAGTAAGTCTACATCTACAAATGGAGCTCTTCTTTTAACATCCTCAATTATATTCTGAGCATGAATTAGCCTAGCATAAGCTCCCTCGAGCATAGATATACTAGATATGTCAGCTATTTTTCGAGCTCCTTTATATAACTTAATTGCGCTCTCTACTTGTTCGCGAATTAAAGATAGTTTCTTATCGTATACTCTCTGACATAGCCGTAATGTATAGTATACATTTTTTAGTACTTCGCTTACCTCATCCGTGATTCTCCTAATGTCTTTAACACTCTTAGTTTCTCTTATTCGCCTTACCTTATTTATAGCACGTAAAGCTTCAGAGGAGACCTTTGGTTCTATATTTTTAAGAGTTTCAGACCATGCTTCAAGTAGAGGAACCTTCTCTTCTATTTCTATCAGCATTGCTGAAAGGTCTCGAATAGACCTAAGATACTCTCTTAAAGACTCGATTCTTTCTCTAGAGTAATCAACGTACTCTTTAAGTGATGAAACTAAACCTTTTAGTTCCTCTTCAGCCTTAATAGGCTCAGGAATTTCCTCTAAACTCTCTAACTCTTTAATCATATGAAGTATAAGCGGATGGGGAGCCTCAGAAGCATACTCATTAAGGGTTCTCCATAGTTCTTTTGCTTCTTTCTGCAAACGCCAAACTTCATTTACGAGTTCAGTTAATTCTTCGAAGGGAGATCTTTTAGTTTCTTTCTCTAAGTTTAATTTCATAAGTACCCTTTATCCTTAATAGGAGTAATAGTATTGAAGGAAACGTTTAGTATAAATGATATCTTTGTAAATAGTCCTCATGTTATGAAAGGTGATGATAGTGTTGTACAAAGAGAATTGGAAGGAGGCTAAGGATAAACTAAGAGTATGGTGGGAGGAAGGAGAAGGAGTATTAATTCAGGTGATAGCACCAAGAAACAAGTTTAAAGGAAAATGGTATGGATGGGATACGTGGATGTTTATGAAAGTTCGGGATAAATTTGAAGTGATTGTTAGAGAATTTGAAAGATGGTGTGAAACTACATACTTTGGAGGCGAAGCTTTTCCTAACCTATGGATAAATTTTGGTCCAGGAATCTTAGGTGCTTTTCTAGGAGCTACGCCTAAATTTACAGGGGATACTGTATGGTTTGGTGCATGCTGGAATCCTTCTCTAGCTAGAAACTTAGATGAACTTTTAAAGGGATTAGATATAGATCCTTCAAATGAATGGTGGATAAGAGTAAAGAAGGCAACAGAAGTTGTAGGAAGACTAGGAAGAGGAAGATTTATAGTAGGAATGACAGATATAGGTGGTGTAGTCGACGTACTAGCTTCGTTAAGAGGAAGCACCCACTTAATTAAAGATATGATAATTAGACCTAACGATGTTGAGAAAGTTATTTGGAATATCTTTGAATTATGGCACCAATGTTATGATAAGTTATATAGTCTTATCCCGCAAGAGGGTACCTCAGCATGGATGGGTATATGGTGCCATAAGAGATGGTATCCAATACAATGTGATTTTGCTGCTATGCTCTCACCTAAGCTTTTTAGACGTTTCGTATTGCCCCATATAGCCGAACATTGTAGACTCTTAGATTTTACTATATATCATTTAGATGGCCCAGGAGAATTACCTCATGTAGACATGTTACTTAACATAGAAGAACTAGACGGTATCCAGTGGGTACCAGGAGCTGGTATGGAAAATAGGGGGTACCATTGCGGATCTCCTATATGGCTACCACTCTATAGAAAGATATTACAGAAGGGCAAACGTCTTGTAATCTCAGTTCCATTAGGAAGCATAGACCTCCTATTAAAGAGGTTACCACCCAAGGGGATATTAATACAAACCTATTGTAATTCTGAAAAAGAAGCGAGGGAAATAGTAGAGAAATATGAGAAATGATTAGGTTACTAATTCAATGACTACTCCTCAGTTGCTTGGCTATCTCTTCACGATACTTTATAATTTTCTCTATACCTCTCAGTATATCGTCTAATTCTTCACTAGGTACATTAAGTGAGTGCCCTGGCATCCAAAGCCCTCTCTCATAACATAATTTCTCTACATTAGGACATAATCCCTTAGGGTATTTTACTTCCTTACCATAGTAAGGACAAGTATATGGACAACCCTTAGGTCTAGCTTTGAGCTTACTAAATATCTCATTCTCATATAAGGGCCACATATAACCGCCATATATTGGTATTCCTTCTGCATTGATGGCTTTTACAAACTCTACCTTACTTAGTCCTAGGATCTGTGGAAAGTAATCAATCATATATAAGTGATAGGCATGCTTCACGTAAGGAGCTACATAGGCTGGTCTAACTCCTTCAACTTCCTTTAATAATTTGGATAAGTACTCAGCATTTCTTCTACGTTCTTGAGTTACTTTGGGAAGCCTTTTTAACTGAACCCTTAAAATAGCAGCTTGCATTTCAGTCATTCTGTAATTCCATCCAAGTCTTGCATGATAATACCAAGGCTTATTTTTTAATCGTCCATGCTCCCTTAAAGAGTAACATATTTCCGCTAATTTAGGATCATTAGTTGTTATAATTCCTCCCTCACCAGACATCATGTTCTTTGATTCTTGGAAACTAAAGATACCTATATGCCCTATACTTCCAACTAGCCTACCTTTATATTCGGCTAGATGAGCTTGTGCACAATCTTCTATTACATAGAGATCGTGTTCTCTAGCGATTCTCATTATTTCGTCCATTTCAGCGGGATGGCCCCCTATATGAACGACTATGATAGCCTTTGTTTTATCAGTTATCTTTTTCTCGATTTCTTCTGGATCTATATTTCTTGTCTTTAAATCAACATCAGCAAATACAGGTATTGCACAATTTTGCAAGATACATGTAGCTGTTGCAATGAAAGTATAAGGTGTAGTTATGACCTCATCCCCAGGACCTATACCAAGGGCTGCAACAGCTATATCCAAGGCTGCTGTTCCTGAACTAACTGCTATAGCGTACTTTACATTCATAGCTTTAGCAAATTCCTCCTCAAAGGCTGGAACCTCTATACCTTCATACATTGATGCAAAGAGTTTACGTCTCTTTAAAACTCGAATAACCGCTTCAATTTCCTCGTCAGTTACTATTGGCCACTCTCCTAAGGGCTTATCTCGTACTGGCTGTCCGCCTAGAATAGCAGGTCTTTCTAGCATACTTTCACTTCTTTACTAGACTTATAGGCTTACCTAAATGAAGCGATTCATAAGCAGCTGTAATTATCTCAAGGGCTCTTAATCCATCCTCTCCAGTAATAGGAGGATCTTTATCCAAAAGAATTGCACTAGCTACTTCTTCTATGTATCTCTGTCTCGGATTAACCCTTTTTAATGATACTTTATTCCATGTATTAGCTTTTAAAGAATACTCTTTGCATTCTTCGGTTACGTAAACTAAGAGTGGGGCACTTAATATTATCTGACCTTTCGTACCCATTATTCTGTCTTGACCTATACTAAAGGGCCCTATACCTCCCTTAGCGCAAGAGGAGGCGACTATGCTTCCAATGGCTTTATTGTTATACCTCAATGTGACTACAATGCAATCCTCAACTTCTACAGGGGTAGCTAAGGTCTCATATTCACTATATACTCTAACAACTTCAAGCCCTGTTATGTATCTTAGATAGTCTATATTGTGAACAACATTCATTATTAAAACTCCTCCGCCTGCTCTTGCCTTATACTTCCTCCAGTCATCCTTAACACGTCCTGTATAACCACCCTCCCAATAGTAATTTGGTTTATCTATTAATGCCCAAGTATGGACTCCTATTATTTCGCCTATGACACCATTCTCTATTAATTCCCTAGCTTTGGCTACTGGTGGACTATATCGTAACACAAAGCAAACAGAAAGCTTAACTCCAGCTTTTTTACACTCTTCTATCATTAAATTAGCATCCTTAAGGTTTGTAGCTATAGGTTTCTCGACTAGCACATGCTTCCCAGCCTTAGCCGCTTCAATGGTTATAGGAGCATGAGTATCATGAGGCGTCGCTATGTAAACTGCGTCTACATCGGACTTAAGTACATCCTCTAGCTTAGTGGTATATGGAACATTGTATTTATTACCTAAATCTTTAGCCAAATTTTCCCTTATGTCCATGACTATTCCTATTTCAGCATTCTCAGCAGCATCAATAGCCTTAGCAGTTCGCACAGCAATTTCTCCACAGCCTATTATACCTATCTTTAATTTCTTTTTCACAGAATACTCACCTTTAATAGCATCTATCGAATTAATATAATAAATGATTAAGTAAATAACTAAAGTAGATAATTCATCACTACTTTTGAGAGTTCAATGTGGTTATCACATATAGCAATATCCTTGTGTCCTGCTATTTCTAGGATGAGAGGTTTATTGTAAGATGTTTTCATGATTTTCATGAGCTGATGCCAGCTTATATTACCCATTAAGGGTGGGAGATGCAAGTCATTTCTTCCATTATTATCGTGAATATGAGTTGCTATTAGATAATCCTTTATCTCTTTGACAAACTCTATTAAATTAAGTCCTCGAACATTAGCATGACCTGTGTCGAAACAGACTCCTATGAAATCTGGATCTGTCTCTTCAATTAAAGCAATCAGATCTCTAGGTGTAGCACCAAAGATATTCTCTAGCCTGTTTTCTACAGCTAATTTTATGTTATATTCTGAGGCGTGTTTAACTAATACCGAGAAGGCCTGTATATTTGCATCTCTGAGGCGATTACAGAAGTTGGTAAAATCTTCATTAAGCTGGAGTTTATCCATAGCAGTATGTACTACTAATACTTCAGAATCAAGAAGAGAGCAAAATTCTATCCATAACTTTAACTCCTCTAATGCCTTTTCCCTTACAGAAGTATCCTTTGAGCATAGTCTCGAATCAATTTCACCGAATATAGCATGCATTTGTATAGGCTTAATTGTAAGGGTACTAAGAACTTCATTCACTTCTTTTGCTCGTCTTAAGAAATCCTCTCGCTTTTTTAGATTTGAGAAATGTTCATAACTAAATTCTATGTACTTAATTCCCTTTTCCTCAAGCCTTTTAAGAGCTTCTTCGATAGGCAGAGATATGTAGATCCAAGTGTCTATACCGTATGCATTCATATCTAGCTCACACCAACTACCTATTAGATTAATATTAGAATAAATAGCTTGATTAAGATAACAAATATGAAAAGGACATTCTAAGTTTCACCTAAACAAAATATAATATTGCTTGATATACATCATGTATGGGGAGTGTTAGGATGAGGAAGTTCTCTATATACTCTCTTAAAGAGCTCGTGAAGGGGGATTTACTAGCATCACTCCTGTTATCAGAGCATAAGGTAATAAGAGGTGGTGTACATGTATATAATCCTCGTGAAGAAAGTCACAAAGGAGAGTATCACGTACATGATCATCCAGAAGTCTTTATAGGCATTAAGGGAAGGGCAGTTATGATTATCGATGGCAAAAAATACGAGTTTAAGGGAGGAGATATAATAGTAGTAGAGCCAGGCGAGGAACATCATGTTATTGCAGATGAGAAGGATCCTATAACATTAGTATGGTTAGATGTTAGGAAATACGAAGAATAGCTACAGGTTTCACTATTACGTAGAAGTCCATAGGCTTTCTGTTTCTACTGCAAGTGAAAGTAAGCCAATCCTAGTATTTCTATCTAAATTGTTTAGGTTAGCAATATAGATTCTACCAGGAATTGAAATCATTAATCTACTATCCTGAACGGTTATAGTATTTAATGGCACTACTTCTCGTCTTGTAATACCTCTTTCGTCTTCAAAGATAATGAGAACATCAAATTCTCTTCTCCTCCTCCTTATGGGGCTTATTTTAATTATTCTTCTAATATTAATCATGTTATATTCTCTCTTAATGTAATTGAGTAGCTCTTTTTTACTTATTGAATCTAGCTCTTCATAGTTTCTTATAATACAGAGTTCATTTCCTTTATTATCGTAGAGAATGACCATTTTAGGATATGATGTAGGGAAGGGTAATTTAGCTTTAATATTGCTTAAAGTGTAACCTTCTTTAGTAGATACTTTGAGCGAGGCGCCATCATATCTAATCGATAAGTCCTTAGGATTTATAAAGTTTGCATAATTTTCTACCTCAGGTCTTTCTTCTAAAAGACCCTCAAACTGGTTTGTTATAGTGCCATTTCTCACCTCTATTACTCTATTGACGTAGTTTATTAAGGTAGGTCTATGTGAGATCATGATTATGGTAGAATCTGGAAGGTAAGCCAGTATGCCTTTCATGATCTTCTTCTCCAGATCTATAGCGATACTAGACATAGATTCATCAAGTATTAGTATACGAGGCCTCTTAGTTAATGCTCTAGCAATGCATACCATTTGTTTTTGTCCTCCAGAAAGCCTCCTTCCTGCTTCGCCTACATCCGTGTCATAGGCTAGAGGTAGACGCATTATAAAGTCATGAGCACAACTTATTTTAGAGGCGATTAATACATCTTCAGGGGAAGCACTTTCTGACCCATACACTATATTAAATGCTATGGAACCAGGAAGTAATAGAGGCTCTTGAGGAACCATAGCAACCTGTCTTCTTAAGGAATCTAGCTTTATTTTACGCAAATCTATACTATCAAATAGTATTCTACCTTTCCTAGGATCATATAGCCTACTGAGTAGTTTCACTAAAGTTGTTTTACCGGAACCATTAGGTCCTACAATACCTACGACTTCACCGGGTTTGACTTCAAAGGAAATACCCTTTAATACTAATCTATCAGTATAGGCAAAATAGACATCTTCAACTTTTATAGAGCCCTTTAACTTTACGTCGATAGCATCTGGAGCCTCTTTTATAGAAGGCTCTACACCTAGAACTTCTAATAATTTCTCATAAGCAGTTTCAGCTTGAGTGTATTGTGTCATTAGGTTACTTAAGACACGAATGGGGCCATAAACCTGCCACATATAACCTAAAAACGCCATGAGAGTTCCTATCGTTGTTTCACCACGTAGTACCATAATCCCCCCGAAGAACATTATTAATGTTGATGTTAGACTTAAAGAAAGTCCCATGAAGGGGAAGTACCTAATGTTTAACTTGGTTAAGTCTATTTCTGCATCGTATATGCTTTTTGCATATTTATGAAATCTTTTGATTTCGATATTTTCCATGCCTAATACTTTCACTAGGATTATAGAAGTTAATACTGATGTTACATATGATGTGAAGTTAGATATGACTTTCCATACTCTAAGAAATGCAAACCGAGCTTTTCTTTGATAGGCCCAAGTTCCGAATAGTATTACTGGTATAGGTGCTAAAGAGATTAAGGCGAGTTTGAAGTTTATAGCGAAGATTATGGTTATAGTACCACTTAGCATTAGAATATTAATTATAAGTGTCTGAAGACCTCGAACAAGGAATGAGTGAATTTGCCTTACATAGCTGAAGACTCTAGCTACTATATCACCTGTTCGACTTTGATCATAGAAGTCTAAACCTAGAGACATTACATGCCTATATAGGCGTTCTCGAAGATCTAGGACTACTCTATTATTAAGCACTGCCATAACATAGTCTCTTGTAGCAGAAATTATGACATTTACAAAATGAAGTATGATTAGTAAGCTTACTAGGAACACTAAAAGCTCGAAGTTTTTTCTAGGAACTAAAACCTTATCTGTTATCTCCTTACTTATGTACGGCGGTAATAGACCTATTGCAGTTGAAATCATAGAGAGAGTGAGTCCTATGATAAAGAATTTTAAATGAGGTCTTAGGATTCCTATTAATTTAAAGAGGCGTAACTTGCCCTTAAGCCCTTTCTCCTTAGTTATAGCCGGAAAGGAGCGAGGGGGAGGATGAGCTTCCATTTTTGCTCACGTTAAATATGTAATATTGTTGAATATAAAAATTACTTATCTATAGTATAAAAGTTATTCTTCCCATTTACCCAGAGCCATGTATATATTACAACGTCCACCTTTATCTGACGTAAAGATAACATACTCGTCATTGGGTGTAAATATTGGATGAGGGTGCGATCTCTGCGTTAGCCACGAAGTATCGTGACGACAGAGTAGTTTAAGGCTCACAGTACCTTCTTTATTGTACTTTATTAATGAAATGAATGATGATCCTTCTTTAAAATTAGGGGATATGTAGCCTCTATCTCCTACTGCGAGAGATGCATTACTATTAGTTTTTATATGAGCAGGTGGTCTACTAGGATACTTGTACATCCGTAAATCACTTCCATCTGGCTTTACAAATAAGTCGTAGTAGACCCAGTCACTTGATGAAGGAGAGCTACGTCTACTAAACTGAGCTACAACTATACCGTCGTTTGTAAAGAACTCATGACCAGCACGTTCTAAATATCTTTTTTGAGGCACTAATGGCCATATCTCATGTGTATTAGCTTTTACAATCCACATACGTTGAACTAAATGCCATGGACCTTCATGACAGAAGAGTATTATGTCTGGGTTTACAGGGCTTATATTAACATGGGAAATCCATGCTACTTCGCCCCAAACTGCTTGAGCCTCTTCCTTCTTTAGATCTATCCTCATAATAACGCTACGTGGTCTTAAGTACATATATTCTATGAAGGCCGAATAAGCTCTTCCACGTAAAGTACTAAGGGGGATTTTTTCTACGTATGCAAACGCTAAGTATCTACCGTCAGGCGTTATAGAGAGTATACCTGGCTTAAAACCCTCTGGGACGGAGTATATTACTCTTGTTTCATAATCTTCTAAGTCTACAGCTTTAAGAAAAGATCCATCCCAATAATATGCTATATTATGTTTGCCGTCAAGACAGGGACAATGAGGAGCTATACTAGCATCTTCAGTAAGTTGTGTTAACTCACTATCTGGTATGTCTAAACGATAAAGTTGCCACCATCCAGTTCTGTCAGAAACTACTAAGAGTGTTTCGCTATTTGGTGTCATTAGGTTCTGTGTAAAATATGGGTGTATGGTGTTACCATAATCGTCTGTCAATCTTGTTACTTCTATACCCGTTATACTGTCTTTATACATCACCTGTTTGATACGAATAGTCTCTCCTACTACCATATTTACTCAGATTATCTCTAAGAGCTGTTTAGCTTATAAACTCACATAGTCTACTAGCATAGACGCGTTTCTTAATACTCTTACAGCTCCAGCATTTCTAAGCTCCGTGAGAGATCCTACTCCTGTTAGAACGCCATAAACCTTTACTCCTGCCCTCTTAGCAGCTATAATGTCGTATATGCTATCCCCCACTACTAGTACTTCTTCCTTTCTAAGGTTCATTTCAGAAATAGCCTTTAATATAGGCTGGGGTGAGGGTTTTGGCTCCTTAACATCATCTTGACCTATAATCACATCTACGTACTTCAGTATATCCATATGCTTCAGTACCTCTCTTATAACAGATGACGGATTAGAAGAGACTATAGCTATCTTAATTCCTTTATTCTTTAAAGAGTAAAGCATTTTCTTAACATTAGGTATCAACTTAGATTCTTTAAGGTACTTCTCAATAAATAGAGTATCCTTCAAGTTAGCCAAGCGTTCCACTAGGTTAGTAGGTTTATTATAATGGATTAGAATTTCCTTAGCTATATCTAAAGATGTTTTTCCTAATTGCTGTCTTATAAAGGCTTCATCAACTTCATGGATACCTAGAGATTTTGAGGCTTCGATCCATGCTAGAATATGTGCTTGGGTTGTATCTAATAATGTACCATCTAGATCAAAAATGACTCCCTTAAAGTCCATATCGCTAATACCTCTCATTTTGCTATTCACGAACCTCTCTAAATTTATGATTGTTATATTAGTTATGAATTTCCTTACTAATGAAGATTTTAAGCCACTTCTTTACTTTTAATAGTCTTTATGATCTAAATTTCATTTTAATATACTTTTTATCAGATCTCAGCTTAGCTCTCTTTAACTGGTTCTGTGAGTCATGAGGATCCTTGTTAACTTAGAGGATATGTGTTTCTCTAATGAAAAGATATCTCCCTAAGTCAAAGGCTTAACTGCCAAAATGCTCTTCTTAGGACACGTTTTAAAGTTCTTACAAATTTACTTGGAATGTCTTCCGTTCTTAGAGTGGCACGGGCTAAGCAGTCTCCTAAATAGTAGTCTATTCTTTTAGGCAATACCTCTATGGTGACATCAGCTTTATTTACTATTGTCCTTACTAAGAAGTCTTTTCCGTACATGCTTAATATTATATTAGGATAGAGAAATTCTATCTTATCCCAGCTCCCTTTTAATCCTACTCTCCTTAAAATTGTTCTATAGGATCTAGCTCCTACTTCATATGCTATGTAAGCTAAAAAGAGAGAGACATAGACTCCACTTGATGGAAAATTTCCTATGAGCTCATCGATGAGTTCGAGAAGTAACATCAATAGACGAGGGTCTCGCTCAGAGAGTATTATTGCTTCTTGTAATTCAGATCTGTATCTCCGGGGATCTTCACTTGCAACATTATATAATAATATCCTTAGAGAGGAATTAATAGCATTCCAATTCCGTTCCTTGTAAAGGTATGAGAGGGCTATAGAAAGAGAAGCAAGTATTCCTCGTTCATTACTTGGTAAATATGCTGAAAGCTCTTTAAAAAGTATTCTAAGATAGTAAGTATCTCTTATCTTATAGCCGAGGATCTCTACTCCTTCTCTTGAAATTTTTAATATACCTCTAGCAAGAAGAAGAGCAAGCCTATCTTTTAGATCAGATCTTCTTTTTAATTCTTTGAGTAAATTTGTATCTAAATCATACTCCTCAATATCTTTGATACTTAGGTTACCTTTTAGTATGCCTATTAGTAGCTGTACTAAGTATCCATCAGTAATGATCGCAAATCCCGTATAAGAACGTGAGTAAGGTAAAGATAAATCTTAGTTTAATGAAATACATAGAAAAGTATAACAAGCGTATAGACGAATTTTTGAAATCAGTGAAATAGTCGTTAATTATCGCTAAAAAGTCGCATACTAGGTTTTTAGTTAAAAAATTTTCTTATTAAATAAAAATAAAAATGATTCGTTTCTCTAAAATGCTTATTTCTATTAGGTCATTATTAATAGAATGTATGAAGTATGGCTTTGAAATGAAGATGATTGATATAAAGATACTTTCGTTACTTATAAAGGATAGTAGAAAGGAGTTCACTAAAATTAGTAAGCTATGTAAGGTCAGTCGTCAGAGTGTTTCTAATAGAGTTAAGACTATGAAAAGGGATGGTATAATAAGGAGATTCACTGTTCAAGTTGATCCTTATAAGCTTGGTATTAAATTAAAAGCAATAATTCAGATACCTCTTAAGAAGAGGGGACTCTCAGAGGAATTACAAAACTTACTAATGAATGATTCACGTATAACGTGGTGTTATAGATCATATGAGGGCTTACTATTTGTAGAGGCTATGGTTATCGAACAAGAGGAATTGAATGAATTACTAAGAACTATTGAAACGGCTTTCTCTATAGACAAGTTGAAGGTATTTCTCGTAAGAAAGGAGATTAAAAACGATCCACTACATCCTATCGAGAGATTATTAAAATTAAAAGAAAAATTTTTCAAGATTTAGAATGTTAGTATATATTTCTTAACTACATCTATAACTTTAGCTTGATCTCCTGAGCTACGTGCTTCCTCAAGCTCATCTTTATGCGCATATATTGCTAGTGCTTTCTTCATTAAGTTTCCGAATATCTCCATTGAGAGGGCCATTCCCTTAACAGGATCCATACGATAGGTAAATTGATCTTCTGAGAACCAACCATCATATCCTATATCTATAGCTGCATAGAGGTAATCTACGAAGCGCCAAATGTCTCCAGTACCAAATACCCTATCTTCATCATTACTATGAAGTTTTGCGGTGTTAATGTGGAAGTTCGTAATCGGGACTCCCATCTTATGAAGTGTATAGACTGTAAATGCAGGTTCTACTGCATACATTTGTTCGTGGCCATAGTCTATTGTGACTCCCATGACCTTTTCTCCTAGTTCCTGATTAACCACAAAGGCTATCCATCCAGAGAGATGTGTAGTAGGCACAATCATATTGCCTTCTTTTGGCTCCTTAAGCTTAGCCTCAATACCAAAACGAAGTCCTAACTCTTTACATCTCTTCGCTGCTTGACGACAAGCATCCAAGAACCATTCAAGCTGTTTACCATAGTTTACTTCAAAATTATAGTCCCAACCGTCCTGTCCAGGCCAAAAACTTAATGTCTGACAACCGACTTCCTTAGCTATATCTGCTGCCTGTAATAAAATCTCTATTGCTTTTTCGCGTGTCTCTTTCTCTGGATTGGTCACACTTCCTAGTTTCCATCTTGGGTCTGTAAACATATTTACATTCATCGTTGTAGGTATGATACCATACTTATCGAGTAGTTCCTTAACTTTCTGAACACGATCTTCCACTACTTTTAAGTTCTCATCTAGGAAGACTACATCATGGAACTCTATACCTTTTATTCCTGCTTTAGCTACACGTGCTATCTGTGCTTCTATACTACTTTCGAGCTTTGGCCAGTAGCCTTCTGTAGCAAAACGGTCTTTAAAATCTCCAGCACACCAATGACCGCAAGCGAATTTTATATCAAAATCCTTAAAGAACTCTGTAAGTTTCTTGCCTTCAAGATATCCTTTGTAATAGTCTTCAAGTTTCTTTAAGTTTTCCTTTGTAATTCTCATAAATAAACCCCGTTAGGTTATTTTATAGTTTTAACTCTTAAGTTATCATGGGACATCCTCGTTAAGTGTAAAAATAAGGAATAAGCTTAAAGTAATTAAGAAGATAAAAAGAAGAGTGAGGAATATGGTCTCTTTGAGAATAATTCCAATAATAAACTTAATATTATTCATTATGAGTCTAATTTATGTGGGATTCTTTGTACTGCCTTTCTGTCTGAGATTAAGATACCCTGGACCATTGATAGGAGCTCTAATATTCATAATTGGAATTGGTGTAGTAACATTAATATCCTTCGTGCTTTACTTTCCTAAGAAAGGTAGGAGTTTTTCTGCAAGTCGAGGCTTTAAAGCTTGAAGAGTAGTCATTAGTGTTCTTTAATAATTTCTTTTAGCTTGTCTATGAAAAGTTTATTTTCAGAGGGGAGTCCTATGCTTACGCGATAGTAATAATTACCGAGAGCTTCTGAGAAATCCTTTATAAAGATCTTATGTTCAGCTAATTTCTTAGAAAGATCAGCAATACTCGACTTAAAGAGAATAAAGTTTGTCTGAGAAGGAAATGGAGTAATGTTAGCAATAGACTTTAAATGAGAGAAGAGACGGGCTCTTTCATTTATAATTAGCTTAACAATTTTCTTCATATATTCTATGTCTTTAAGTGCCATGAGAGCTGCTTTTAATGCTAACTTGTCAAAGGGTATTGGCTGCCTAACCTTTAGCAAAAGATTAACGATATTCTTATGAGCTAGTGCATAACCAATCCTAAGGCCAGCTAGTGAGAAGGCCTTACTAAAGGTTCTAATTATTACTAAGTTATGGTATTCATTAATTAGATTAGCAAACGTAACATTACAGAATTCGTAATATGCTTCATCCACTACGACTAAACCTTCGTATTCAGAAAGTAAGCTTTCTATGTCATCCTTTTTAATTACCAAGTTACCAGTAGGATTATTAGGATTAACTAATATGAGCAATTTAGAACCTTTAGCTAATTCTACTAATTCATCCTTATTAACTCTGAAATCAGGTTCTCTTAGAAGATAATGTTCCATCTTCCCTCCATTTTTCATGGTAGCGATCTCATATACTTTAAACGAGGGTTTTAGAGTTACTACTTTGTCTCCTTTAGATATGAAGACGTCCATTAAGGCGTAGATTATACTGTCTGATCCATTGGATATAAATATGTTCTCAGGGTCGAGGTTTGTGTACTCAGAGAGCTCTTTTCTTAATTCATGCTCCATTTGAGGATTAGGGTATCTATTAACATGAAATATTTCTTCTGAAAGGGACTTAATGACTATAGGAGATGGTGGATAGGGGTTTTCATTTAAGTCTAAGTTTATTGCACCAGAGGGTTTGTTCTGGAATTTATAGGGAGTAAGAGAAACGATTTCAGGTCTAATTAATGATGCTAAATTATCATTCACATCATTTTGCCTTATAAGACTGAGTATATATGCTTTTCCTCATTCTATGCATATAGAGTGAAGTAATGTTTATACTATAAGGATTCCTCAGGTCCAAAGGCTTTAAGATATTCCTTCTTCAGATGCTCTTTGGTTAAATGCGTATATATCTGTGTGGTATTAAGGCTAGAATGGCCCAGTAATTCTTGAATAACCCGAATATCGACACCTGCTTCAAGGAGACTAGTAGCAAAGCTATGGCGGAGGGTATGAGGTGTAACTTTCTTACTTAATCCAGTCCTTTCCCTTAACGTCTTAATTATGTGCTGTACTGTTCTAACAGATATTCCTAGTACTCGCTCATCTTCAGAGGGAGGGGATATCATATTCTTATATTTCACTAACATGCATAAGGTACTTGGATCCACTAAGACTATTCTCTCTTTTCTTCCTTTTCCCTTCCTTACTCTAATCTCACCTTTTTCGAAATCTATATCTCTCCAAGTTAAATTGACTGCTTCGCTAACACGAAGTCCTGTGACATAGAGTAGTCGTACTATTAGTTTATCTCTAAATTTGTCTGCTACCTTTAGTAATTTATTAACTTCTTCCCGTGTTAAGAAGGTAGGTAACTTCCTTCTTACCTTTGGTCTATCTATTTTATCAAAGGGATTTCTTTTAATGACGTCTATTTTTTGTAGAAATAGGTAGAATGTTCTAAGGCTTGATATTTTCCTTAAGAGTGTGGTTGGTCTATACCTTCTTTCCTTTCGCAAGTGTATCAGAAATAGTAAGATGTCATTAGTCTTAACTTGCCACGGAGGTTTTTTTATGAAATTTAGGAAAAGATTAAGATCATATAAGTATTGCTTAATGGTAGTATTACTATAACCCTTCATTTCTAGATAAGTCTTGTACTCCTCTATGAGATTCTCTATATCGATTGGGAGAGTCATCAGGGTTCATAATAAGGTGATAAGCAATTTAAGTATTATAGAAGACCATCTATGCATATATACTTAATTATGCTTAAGATTAAACTCTATCGAGAGATTTCTCTAGAAGTGATTTTGGAACGTTTCTCGATGTGGTATAGTAGCACTTCTAGAAGAGTTCCAAGACCTAGTAATGCTATAAGATACTTGAGATCTAGTTTATGGACAAAATCGTGAAATACGAAATGATCTCTAACTCTCTTTATCTTTATGGCGATCTCATCATTTACAAACTTATCTAGGTTTACCCAACTAGCGAAGGGAATGTTAATGGTTGGATTTTTATTATCAACTATGGCGTAAGCATATGGCTCCTTATTAAGAGTTGGAGGTCTTTTTTCTAATTTGATGAGCTTTCCTCGTATGGCTATAATACCTTCAGTAGGCCCTTTCTCTATTACCTTAGATACTGTTGGTGTAAATAGGAATAGTAATAGAAGATAAGTCCATATTATAAGAAGTACTGCTAAAGAACCTACGGAGATTATTATAAGTAAGGTTAACATCTCATACCTCCCCATTTCTAACTAGCAGTTATTTCTCTTGATGATTGTAGAGGCATGAATGGTATTATTTGCAATCCTCCAGGACCTTGAACTATTACATATATCCTTCCTCCATTTCTAGCTATCTCATTGAGTAATTGTAACGTAAGAAAGATTCTTGCTAGATCTGTCTCATTTTCTCCTAAGGAATATGATATTATTCTAAGTTGGGAGGCTATAGCTTCTGCCTCAATATATCTAGCTTGTGCCTCACCTTGTGCTTCTAAAATTCTAGCTTCTGCAGAGGCATTAGCTTCTATTAATCGCTTTTCCCTCTCGTACAAGGCTGCTATTTTTCTCTGTTCAGCGGCTAATTTTTCTTCGACAGCAGTTTTAAAGGCTTTTGGAAGCTCAATATTGCGTAAATCAACATCTTCTAATATTACTGAGTTAGCTAAAGTTCGTTCCTTCTTTATAGCTATTTCAAATTCACGAGAGATTATCTGTGAGATTAGTGCACGCTTTTCAAAAGTTTCAGTTGCTGTAAAATTACTTATTACGTTTCTTACTGTCTCGCGTAATATTGAAGCTATAGTCTTAGCCTTCCACTGTAAGTTAGGATAATTCTTATACAAATCAGCTACCTTTGAAGGATCAATACGCCATCTAATGGTTATGTCTACTGCTACTTCAAGTCCATCTTTAGTTAGACATTTAATAGCAGGATAATCTCCTATTTGACCAGTAGCTTCTTCAGTCCACATATCAAGTACATCAGTTGCAGTATATATCTTAATTGAGACTTGCCAAGGCAATTTAATATACCATCTAGGTCCGTGGACAACGTTCACAATACCACCAACTAAGGGATCGACTATTACTGCACTATATCCTAATTCGACGACATCTACTGTTGATACTAATATGACTATTACTAGAATAGCCAGGATTATGATACTAATAGTTAGAAGACGTCTTCTTGTGGGATACCAGCTCATAAGAGTCCCTCATATTATCTTCTTAATGACTAAATAAAAATATAGCCTCTAATATAGCCTCTTCTTTGCAAGAGTCGAGTATACGAGAGGTTAAGCATAATCAAATTTAAATAGTAATCTACATCAAAATTGGTAATTAGTATTCATTTTATTGAGGCATTAATCCATGCCTATAGTAGTTATTAAGCGGGATGGAAGAGAGGAGGAATTTATTCCAGAGAAAATTGTTGTAAGCTGCTTAAAGTCAGGCGCTCCAGTTAATATAGCTAGGAAGATAGCAAAGATTGTTGAAGGAAGACTTCTAGATAAGGGAGTAGATAGGGTTTCTGCAAAGGAGCTTACAAGAATGATATTAGAGCTTTTAAAGAAGGAGAATGAGGAATGGTATAGAAATTGGATAATATTTGATAGAGCTGTTAAGAGGAGGAAAACTGAGGAAGAGTTAGAGAGAAGAAATGACGATTTCAATACACACTAAATAAACATATAAATATCCCTCTTTTTTAACTCCTAAGGAGGATTGAATATCAATGAGTGTAGGTAACATTGATAGAAAATACGGTCCCATACCCCTCGTTAGATCTCCTAGATTAATACGACATAAGGGATTATTACCACGCATTAGACAAGGTAGGGGGTTTTCTATAGGAGAAATAGAGGCTATAGGACTTACTGCAAGGGAAGCTAGACTTTTAGGGATATACGTAGATGAGAGAAGAAAGAGTATCCATGAAGAAAATATTGAGACTCTCAAGGCTTATCTAACAATGGTGATAGAAAAAGGAATGATAAGTGAACCTAAGATTCCTAAAGTTGAAAAGGTCAAACCTAAGAAAAGAAGAGTTTTCAGAGGACTTACACCATCTGGAAGGAAGGCTAGGGGACTTGTCTCTATAAGACTAAAGGAGACGCATAAATATAAGTGGAAGAGAAAAGCTAGAGAAAGATTATTGAGAAAGAGACATGAGGCCTCTAGAGGGGCGAGGCCCCCATTCTTCTAGACTATTTTATGCGCTTGTAATATATGTGAAGATCTCCTTGATCCCACTCAATTTTAGCAATCTTAACGATACCCTCCTTAAGAAGCTGATCTATTAATTCCTTGGATCTAGGGCCCACAATGGTCTCTACTTCTTCAAGTGATAGCGTTTTTCCTATCTCCCATGCAGATAATAATTTCTCTCGAATATTTCTCTCTGAGGGAAGTGTATTCTCAATCTTGGTTTTGACTATCTTTACATCAAGATAGCGAGCTAAATCCAATGATGCTTTAAGGATCTCTGTGCAGATCTTATATAAAGCTATTACCTCAATATCGGCCTTAAAAAGGAGGGATCTTACATGTACTAGACTTGCTCTTAACTCCTTTCCTAGACTTTCGTTAGCAATAAGTCTATCAAGTATTTTAATAGCCTCTTCAATGAAACCTCTAGCACTAGACATAATCCTCTCGTGAGTTAAATGTCTGAAGTTTAGTTATATCTTTAACTAAGGTACCTTTTAGTATATTAGCAGATAACGAGTTTAAAGGCCAAGTGTACTCATTAGGCCAAGTATGCAATCCTTAATAGAAGCTAGGAAGGGATGTTCACTTAATGTGAATTCCTCTCTTTCTAAACGTAAGATACGCCACGAAACGGGTGGATGGGCATCCCAGCTTAGCCAGGACTCGAAAGATGGGCGAGGATACTTCTCGATTATCAAACGCCTTAGGGCTATCTTCTTTAAAGCTCTAGCAAGTACTCTAGGTTTACCAATAGCGAATACAGCTTCTAGGTCAGCACGTGCCTCAAAGAACTTTGCTATGAAAAATAATACTGTAAATGCTACGAATAGGTAGAGAAAGTCTATTAGAGGATTTATCATGATGTATATAAATGTAAAGAAGACAAAGAGTCGTAAAAGGTATTCCCCTGTACTTAATGCAAACATCATTAAGGGGTCATGATTTTTAATATGACTGGCTTCATGAGCTATAACACTCTCAATCTCTTCTTCATCTAATTTCATTAAAAGTCCTGTCGTTATAGCTACTAGTGCTACATCAGGACTAATACCAGTTGCTGCAGCATTAGGTATTACAGTATTAAGTATTGCGATACGAGGCAGAGGAAGGTCAAGAAGGGAGAAGACACGAGATATTATACCGTATACATCTATCTTTTTTACAGAAACTTTATGAAACTCATCGACTCTCATACCATATTCTGTAAAGACTTCTATTGCTAATTCCGGAGTTATTTCAATACCCCTTCCTAATGAGATTTCATAAAGACGCTTCTTTATTTCTATTCTTAGAGGATAATATTTCCTTAGAAAGTACTGATATTCTGTTCGGGGCATAGTGTAACAAACTAAGTATACGTGCCTATTACTTGAGGTTATCTTCCAATCACACATCATCTCAACTATCTTATCAGAAAAGACTAGTAAAAGGAGCTGAGAAAGGGGCATAGCTATTAGCACATAGACGCCTAGAAGTACAAAGAGTATGTAAGCGAATAGTAAAGAGAGAGCAAATAGGGGAAACATCGTTCCAAAGAAGAGTTTCTCTATTACTTTACGGCGTGCTTCCTTAATTTTTTCAGGAGCAAATTTCATTTTTTCAAGGAGAATAAAGCACGCCTTCGCCTCCTCCTTACCCTCTAGGTAATACAAAGTTGCAAGTTCTACACGACGTGCTACTTCTTCAGCTCTTTCTTTACTAAATTTAGGATGTAAAGGAATAACCCATACTTTAGGTTTTTCATCGGCATAAACTATTAGTTCTAGAATAGGATTTCCCCTTTCATCTCTTAATTTAAGGACAAGGATCGGTTTTTCTTCATATGTGGTTCTAAGTATATATTCTACGAGCTCTCTTCTAGGGCCTACCAGATTCTTCTCTAGGAAGTAGATATAATCTTCAAAGTAGTCAGGTTTAAGCTTTACGTCTAGCTCCTTATAATAGAAAGGTAAGGATGAGGTAATAGTCATTGATACCTATACCCATTTACCCTCTTAAAAATCTAAAATTTAAAAATTAGCTTTCAGAAAAAGAAAACTAATGAAGAATTACCTCTTGATGACGCCTTCTAATAATGACACCTATTAATGTCACTATGCATGCAAATACTATTGCAATGATAGCAGTTTCATCTGCACCTAGAGCTATATTCGTACCGGGTACATCTATGAATACATCTAATCGAATATCTTTTACTAAATTATCGGTAAGTGAGACACTTACACTACTGACCACATTCCTATATGATACCTTAACTTGATAGTCTCCTATAGGTAATTGTTCAAAGCAGGCCATTCCACTCTCATTTGTAACCTTGACTATTGCTTTACCCTCCACTGCTGTTAAGTTAACTACAGCTCTACTTAGGAATTGGCCTCTAACACCTGAAACTCTTATCACTAGGTCATAGACTTTACAATATACAGTATACTCTGGCTTAACTGGAAAGCCTATGAAGCCATCATACACTATAGTGCCCTTATATTTGACTTCGAGACGATAAATTGAAGGCTTGTAGGGTATTACTTCAGCTACACCCTGGACTATATCCTGAGGTATTGACGTTTCATTATCATACAACCTTACAGATCCTCTCTCTAAAGGTCTGCCCTTAGAATCAAGTACATTAAAGTGAATAGGGAACCAATCTATTTTGAACGAATATGTCCCGGTCTCCATAACTTCATCATGTGCTATTTGTACTAGTACGTAATGTGGTGTACAGCTTATCGTCCTATTAGTATCCTCAGACCAGGGTAACTTTGAATCATAGTAGCGAGTAACGACCATATTACTTGGTAGCGTCACTTCGCTTATTATGCCATTAGGTATCTCTACTTCAAGGAATGCGTATGTAGCACCACCTATATCGTTTCTTTCAACTTTAATTGTTAGTCCTAGCGGACTCCATATTCCGATTTCGCGATAGACGAAAGGCACTAGATAGACTATTATAGGGATATTAAGCTTATTTACTATAGTAAACCTGCTACTATAAACTACATACGCTTCAAGTGCATATCTAGCTTCTATAAATTTAATAGGAATAAGACCTGAAGTTCCATAAGCTAGGTCCACTAGAGGGGCCTCTACATAGACTTCTCCTTTTATAGTTGGCTTTATTACACTTATTGTAGCCACTACTAACTCAACATGACTAAAGTTCCAGCCCTCTGGAGGAGCAGGAAGAGCTATTACTCTAGTTGACATTGCAGGAATCGTAATGTTAAATATCTCTAAGCTCTTATATATACGACTAGCAGGTAGTGGTCTAGCAGGCTCAAAGCCTACGAGATATGTTCCAAAAGGTAATGATGCTAGCTGGAACTTTATGCACCTTGGTGATACGTCAACTGTACTAGGAGGAAATGCCTTTTGAGTCTTTAGAGATATTAGGTCTAAATTGTTAGGAGTAATTAACGTAGCAAACGAGAGAGGCGTATACGGGGGTACTTCAAGCATTACTGTAACATTATCCCCTACGAAAGGTACAGGAGGTGGCGGGATGTTTACCTTAGTATCTGGTAATTCTATCTCAACCCATTCTTCGTGAACGTATACGATGTTGATAGTAAGTGAAGTGATAAGTATTGAATTACCTACATTTTCTATCCTTATGGGATTATCAGTATAGAATCTGTACCCTACTATGCCGTTCTCACTGACTCTAATCTTAGAATTCTCACCACTAAGTTTAATGACTTGAGCTATCTCTGAGGGGACTTCTATCTCTACATAATACAGTCTGAAATCATTAAAGGTGGTTCCTTCTACACCCTCAGGAGGTGCTGGTGGTCTATATTCAAAGGTATCACTAGCATTTAGTACAAGATCCAATATTTGACGCTCTTTAATCATGTAAGTGTATTTCATGAAGTATGGTACTTTTTCGGTCTCACTTAGAGTAGCACCTAGTACTCCCACGTTTACTATATTGACTAGTAATAAGATGAGCACTACGCTTATGCTCCACTTCATCATGTCCACCGTAGATATCTCTGAGTCTACTTAATAAAACGACCCTACTCTTTACATAAGTAAAATATATTTCCATATTCTATAGGGAATATCTATAGGAAGATGATATCACTCTATGACTATACTTCTTCTTTGTCTAACTTTGTAGAATACTACAATTAGTGAAAGTGCTAATATAATGAGTATTATAGGTATTATTACATAAAGGTCATTAATAGTAAGTACTAAACTTCCAATATGTAAAATTATTGGTAATGTTAGCCTAATTTCCCCTGAGGTATCTAGGGATATCTCTTTAGAAAGAGAATATGAGCCTAGCTCTACTTGAAGGCGATATTTCTTAATAGGTAGCTTTCCGAATTTAACAATGCCTGTAACATCGCTAATTTTAATTAGTGTAACATTATTTGTATGGAGAGAGACCTTCGCACCTTCTATAGGATTACCATAGGCGTCTGTAATGAGAACATTAAGGGCTCGAACATTAGTTACATATGAGAACAGTGAAGGATGTGAACTATTAACTTCAAGGTTCCCTACGTATACTTCAGTATCTTTCCACCTAATAATAACCTTATACTTTCCTATCGGTATTTGAGGAAATAGTGCAATCCCACTCCCATTGCTTATACTCTTGAAGGTGAAGTTGTTGAAATCCTTGATATAGACCTCAGCCCCTTCTAGAACTTCTAAATCTTTTGTAAATAGTCTTATAGCCAAGCTAAATATATTGCATTTTAATACATAATTTTCGGATTTACTTATGTAGAGTATTCCATGATATACAAGCTTCTCTCTCCAATATACTCTCACCTCATACTTTCCTATTGGTACGTTCCATATGTTATATAGCGAGCTAGTACTACGGTTACTATAGAAGAGCTGTCTTCCTGGAAGTGTGAATAGCTCTAAGTTAGTATTATGAAGATAGTTACCTCTTGAGTCGGTCACTGTAAGTGTGATATCATATACCGAACACCTTAAAGGTACTATGGTAGGGGGATTTATAATAGTAGTATGTAGTACTTCTGAATTACCGATGTACACGGTTACATTCACTACACTATTAAGGTTCAATCTTAGAGTGCGAAGAGGGGATCCCTTATAGATTATTCGTTTATAAAGTATTGGCGAAGAACCAGACATGTTATATATCTCTACTTTAATAAGTGCGTTTTTAATGGGTACATTACGTGAAGTGACGGGTTCTAAGGAGAAAAGGATATATGAGGGAGATTTCCGATTAACTTTAAACCCCTTAATTATCATTATAAAAGGAGATGCATAAACTACTTCGCCCTCTCCTTGGAGAATATTGTACAGGGGGTATCTTACTACAGAGAAAGAATCACCTTTTAGGCTACCAATAGGGGCTAGGGATGAGAGAGTGAGATTAATTCGTGCGTATATAGGTTCTTTACTTTCTAATGCACGTAATTTCAATACATTGCCTCTAGCTAATACCTTCATATTACGTAGTAGAATGTGATCCTTAATGATTTTCTCAAAGATAATATAGCCCTTTCCTTTAATTTGTAAAGATGCGGAATAAGGTAGGTACAATATGTTAATTACGGATAAGTGATTGGCTAATTTAAGCTCAAGATACTCATCGTAAGGGACTAGTAATAAGCTTTGATTATTAATTACTTCCCATGAGATATAGAGGTCGTACTCCTTGGGTAAATAAACACCTATATCTTCTAGGAGTATAGTGTAGGTACCCCTTGGTAACTTTTCTACATCTAATATAACCAATGAGTTAAATGTATACTCGATGAGCTTATCGAGGATATAAGATGTCAGATTCTCATATTCGTTATAGATTTTAGTTATAACTAAATTCGTAGGCGTCGGAAAGCCTACAACCATTAGTAACCTTTTCATTCCTTCTTTCTTAATGTAATCCTGGTTTAGGAAAAAACTCGCTTGGTAATAACTCCTTTGGCGTGAGATTCGAACTTTGAAACTATCTAGTATTAAGTAATAATCAATCGAAAGCGATACTGTACCCTTTCCTTTTACAAGTATCACTGGTGAAGAATTATATGAAATTAATAGTAAATCGTTCTTATCTTCAATTTTTACTTGAGCATAACTGATAGATTCTATGGTTACATTCTCTACTCTTATTCTCATTAGCATAACTTGATTATCCATAATTGGTACGTATCCTGATGTATTTATATTCAGGATACCATTCACTTTAATGATTCGCTGTATTGAATTATGAGATAATATAAGTACACTTATCCATGCAAGGTTCTCGTTAGTGCTACTTGCTAGGATAGAACATGTGGATAGTAATATTAAGAATGTTATGAGGGATGATAAGAGCTCATTAGGCTTCATACTTATTGATTATTTCAAGTGAAAAGGCAATATAAGCTATTAACATTAGATTTAAGCTATATAGAGGCACCCCCTCATCTGCAATGGCTCATCATTTAGATCAGTAAACCCCGCCTAGAGGGGGTGCCTCTATTTTATTAAAAATTATCATAAATATTTAAAAATACTACTCTCCTTAGTAGAAATGTTGGGTGAAAAGCTATGAGGCTAGGCGTAGCATATGCTCCGTATCTTCTTAATGTATCATGGCGTACATTGCTCGATATGGCAAATAAAGTTGGAGTAACAACAATAGAAGTAAGAAGTGATGATCCAAAGCTCTCTAGGAGGGTGCTCGTAGATAGATTTAAGGATCTTTTAAGCTCTTATGACTTTGATCTAGGAGTACACGCTCCTTATATTGATATTAACCCAGCTAGTCTAAATCCCTTAATAAGCAGAATAACTAGACGAGTGTTGTTACATTGTGTGAACCTGGCCCAAACACTCGAAGCTAACTACATCGTCATACACCCTGGTGAGTTCCCTATTGATTATCCTAGAATGTTAAGGCGACGTGCTATTAACAACTTAATTAATACTATATACAGTTTATCAAGAACAGCTAAAGATTCTAATATAGAGGTATTAATTGAAAATACTCCTAAGGATGATGGGCTTTACATAGGCAGTACTATAGAGGAGATTAAAGACATAGCTACAAGACTTGAATGTAAATTGGCTTTAGATTTAGGTCACGCAAATACCATGGGAAATCCATTAGATTACATTAATGAATTAGCACCATTGGCTGCAATTATTCATATTCACGATAATAATGGTGAAAGGGACGAACATCTGCCATTAGGAAGGGGGACTCTTAAGGTTCCAGCATGTCTCTATACACTCAGTAGAAAGAAATACAATGGTCCTTTAGTGGTCCAAACAAGAGGTATTCAAGGCTTGATAAATAGTGTAAGGGTTCTGAGAAATATCATGACCAAGACTCGGATTTCTACTACTTAATTTAAATTTTGAGAATTCTTTTAATAATCTTAATAATCTAATGGAAGTCAACACCATATACTTTCTCGGGTAAGTAGACATTAATGTATAAAGCCGTATCTAAGCTTATTTTATTCTGATTGAGTAAGCTCTGTATTCTTCGAGGAATTGTGCGTAAACTTAGTACTGCTCCAGGTCTTCGAGGATCATCTAGATAATCTGTTTCCAATAAGAACCTCTTACCTTCCTTCAAACTTGCTATTATGAAGGATCTTTTTGCAACTATGGAGGGTAAGACACCTACACTTTCAGCTATTTTAACTATTGGAGGTGAGTGGTGTATTATGATTCGTGAAGTTTCAAAGCCTACCTTCTCAGCTATTTCAGCTATTTCATTTAAAGACTCTAAAGTCGGTTTTTCCATATGAACTTGAACAGGCTTATTGACTTCACACGCTCTCTGAAATGCGTATTTTAAAATTTCATTGGAGACTTCCCATACCTCTCTTGGCACAGGATAGTGGGGTCTACCAACTTCACCTAATGCTACCGCTATATCCTCCTTAAGTAAAGCAGTAGCTATATCTATGGCCATCATCATGAATTTTTTAGCTGTAGTTAGTGAAAAGCTATTCCTTAATAACTCAGTAATCTCAGCTGGATGAGGACCTACTACAGCATAAACTCTAATATTAGGGAATCTTGATTTGATTATTTGAACGGTTTCTAAGTGTTTCGAAATTACTTTCTTGAAGTTAGAGCATGATAAGTATGGTAAGCCATAATGCTTGCATAATAGGTTTACTAATAGTAAATTCCTTCCTCCACAATTTACGAAGTCCTCTACAGCTTTGACTCCTAAGCCTTGATATAGGTTTATATGAGCGTGATTGTCAGTTATAGGTATGTTCATAGTGCCTATATCAGTATTAACTCTTTAGTATTGCTTTAAGTCTTTCAAGTTCCTCTTCCCTTGAGCGTAATAGCTCTTTAAGATGCCCATTCTCTAGCTTAAGTTTTGCTAGTTCTTGCTTTAGGGCTTCAAATTCTTTTACCTTATTCTTAAGAGCTTCTCTTTCTTCTTCAATTTTCTTGCGTTCAAACTCTACCTTCTCTTTAAGTTCTATTAATGCGCTCTCACGCGCTACTAGTGCTCTTTCATAACTTACAAGCTCTTTCTCTTTATCGAAAAGGCTTTTCTCCCATTTACTTAATCTTTCCTCCCACTCTTTTAATTTAGCTCGAGTTTTACTAAGCTCTTGGTTATAAAGTTCTCGTTCTTCGTTGAATTTTAATATTCTCTCCTCAAGCATTCTCTCCCTTTCTCTGTATCGTTTGTCCATTTCTTCTATCTCCTTACGCCAGCTCTCAAGCGCTATTTCTTTTTTCTTAAGTTCTCTTTCGAGTGTATGTAGTTTTCTCTCTAATTTATTTAGTTCATCAGCCTTTTTAACCACTTCATTCCACTGATTCCTTAACTTCTCTTCTAGAGCTCTTAGCTCTTCTTCCCTTCTCTTGAGTAATATATTAAATTCGTTTAGCTCTTTCTCTTTTTTCTTAAGATTATTTTCCTTCTCTTCAAGAGCTTTAGATCGTTCATTTAATTCTATTCTTACTTTTTCAAGTTCTTTAAGCTTAGTCTCAAGCTCTACGCTTTTTCTACTAAGTTCTAACTCTCTCTCAGAGAGTCTTCCCTCTCTTTCTTGAAGGCTCTTTCTTCTTTCTTCTAGTAAGCGAGAGAGTTTGTTAATTTCATTAATTTGCTCTTCTAATCTCTTCTCTCTTTGGCTTACATCACTTAAGATGGCTTTTAAGTCACTTTCAGTATTCTTTAGTTCGTTTAGTTTTTGTTCGTAAGCTCTTTTAACTTTCTCTATGGCTTCTCTTTCCTTCTGTAAACGCTTATTCTCTAGATCTATGGCTTTGCGTTTCTCCTTTATCTCTTCTTCAACTTTTCTTAATTCCTCTCTTTTAGATTCTAAGAGAGCTTGAGTCTTAGACAGTTCATCCTTTAGTTTAATAAAGTTCGATATAATGTTAGAGATTCTGCTGACTTCTTCGCTAATAGACTTTAATATCTTTTCATCAGATTCCTTGAAGCTCTCAATTTTTGAGATTAATTCTTTAAACTCTTTAAGAGCTACATTTATATCTTTTTGTTGTGCATTAAACTTATTACTTATCTCATCAGCTAAGTTCTTATATTTAGTAGAAATGGCTTTGAGAGACTCAGTTATCGTACCTGCTATATTAATGAGCTTCGTCTCTTGAGCTTCAAGCTTAGAACGTCTCTCATTCATTTCTTGAGAGAGAGCTACTAACTCGTTAGCTCTAATATCCATAGCTCGTCTTTCAGCTTCTATTAGCTTCAGCATGTCGTTTACTAAGCGTTTACTTTCATCAGAGAACCTGAGAACTTCTCCTCTTAGGGATTCTATGGCCATACTTAGATCCGCATAGACCTTCCTAGTTAAATTGATACCTTCTTGGATATTCTTTAATAACTCCTCCTTAACTTGCTCTATAATGACTTCAACTTTTTTACCACCAAGAGGCATAAATTTCTCCTCACGTTATTTTTTAACACATAAATTTAAATTTTCAATGGTCTTCTCAAGCTTGCTAATGCGAGCTGAGATGTGAGCTACTAAGAGCTTAATAGTATTTAATTCATTCAAAAGGGTCTCTTCGTGCCTACCTAACCTAGAATTAACTGTCTCGTGCATTACAATATCCTCCTTAAGCCTGTTAAGCAATAAATTAGATGTTGTTCTAATGGTGGAATTAAGTTCGCTTAACAGCATAGAGCTCTCCTTTGAGAGAAATTTTAATTTATTAAGCTCTATATTTACTTCTGAAAAGCCTTTTTCATTGACTTCCTCTAGGAGAGAGACTCTCTTAGAGACTTCCTTGAGCTCTGCATACATCTCAGTCTTAGCTTGAATAACATCATCAGATAACTTATTAACTTTGCTTTCTAAAGAAGAGATACGATCACTTAAAGCGACTAAGGAGTCTTGCATTTTAGAAATAGATGAATTAAGTGCCTCTACAATTAATCTTAAAGCAGAAAGTCCTGAATAGAGTGACTTAAAAACCTCAGCCATCACCTTAAGATCTTGATTCTCCAGAGGACGGGTCTCTTTATTCATAAAACCTTAACCTCAATTCTTGTTATCTTTAATATATTACAATATAATTATGTTTTCTTCGTCATTTAAACGAGCACCATATCCAGAATCCCCAATTAGCAGGGATGGGATTAGGAGGATCGGGAAGTACCTTAAGCTCGATAAGCTTTTCAATAGAGTAATGCTTTATAGCCTGACATATCATTATAGTGAAACTTGCATCATCAACATGAGTATAGCCATACCTATACTTCATTCTAAGTACCCTAATTAACTGCCTGCGTAATATGCTTTCCACGATTTCTCTACTTAACCTTCTAGCTGAGCTGAACATTATCTCCATATCGCGTCTTAAGAAAACTGGAAAATTTACTTTTAACTTTCCATTCTCTTTTCTAAATAGATTCAGCGAAATGAACTTCTTGGCAATATCTCCAATAAAGTCGAAGGGAAGATTTGTTTCGTATGCTATTTCATCTAAAGTTTTTGGACCTTCAGCCAAGAGGGCGGATATCCTAAGAAGTTCACCATATATATGTACATATTCACGACGGAAGCCTCTAATCCAAATACTTCCACATCCACCTAAGGGAGAGGAGATTATGTTAACCCAATACTCATATCTAGAGCCAGTACCATTTTCTAGACACCATAAATACCAAGAGCCTCCATCAGGTCTCGAAGGAGGCGGCGGTACTACCTGTTTTTCATGAAGTACCTTGAATAAATGTTGATCCAAAAGTATACCTCCAATTATTGTAAAACTTAAATCATTCCATGAAAAACCCTGCTTTGGCAGAGAAGTACGCTTATATATACTTATTAACTCTCTTAGATGCCTGCTTATGTACTTAACTATGATATCCGCAATAGATGATGCCTTCTCCATAAATGGTTTTTTCTCTTCTTTATCTAATATCGGTATTATACTTTTAAAGAAGTAGTTCTCTTTAGAAAGGACTCCTAATCTTATGTATACATCTAATATGTTCTCAACGTCTTTAAGGGAAATGACCTTATCTAGATCTTTAGCACTTAAACCCTTTCTAGCCTTAAAGAGTAGGTTTCTAAAAAATGAACCTAATAAGGGCTCATTTAGTATAGCTATAGGTATACTCGTGCAATGGCCATAGACACTAAAGATAAGTTCATTAACCATATTTAGCCCTTTTTAGAGAGACAAGACCCTTTGATAAAACTATTCTTCAATATTATATAAGGTAGCAAAGTCGATAGGGGAATGAGAGAAAATAGCAACATTGCATTTTTCATTCCTAACAATTCTGCTAATAGTCCCCCTAAAAGAGAGCCTATACTCCACCCTACATTAATAAAAACATTACGCAACCCTATCAGTCTTCCCCTCCTCTTAAACATTACACTTGATGATGCGTAAGAGAGCGTTGAAATCTCAAAGAATGAATAAGCTATTGATCTAAATAGCTGTGCGAAAGATAAAATCGCAAACGATGAGGAAGAATAATATAGTATGAATGTTACAGTTAAAGAGATAGCACTCAATCTTAATAATATCCCATACCCTAATTTATCGAACACTATGCCAGATAGAAACATAAGGGGGACTTCTCCATATGCAGCTATGGACCATAAAAGGTATACATGCTTAGATTCATAACCGATTCGTTTTACAAAATTAGGCCATATAGAGGTTACAGTCATGAAAGACATAGACCATAGGAGGACTTCAAAGAAGAATATATAATGAATTCTATAATCATACTTTTCTCTATTTATAGACATATCCTTATGAGATTTTACTTTGTATACATCTTCTAACGGTAATAACAATAGTAAGGATAGAAATAAGATAAAAGAGGAGGACAAAAATACCTCGCGATACATGATCTCTTTAAAGGAGAGCAAAAAGTACATAATTAAGCAAGATGTCGCGAAGCCTAAGGAACCTAACATTCTAAAGATTCCAATATTCTTTCCTACTCTAATATTAGATCGCTCAATGTAGTCGCCTAAAAGAGAGGGAGCTAAAGTTAAAAATGCAGCTGAGCCAATTCCCTCTATAGCTCTTAGAATACATAAAATAAGTACATTCCGGATAAAAGCCATTAAAAAGAGAGCCGATATTAAAGATGAAAGACCTATTAAGAGGAAAAGTTTCCTCCGCGCGAAGTAATCAGAAAGTAGACCCCATAAGTATTGGGATAATGTTAATGAAATACTAAGAAGAGAAGAGGCAAAACCTACATAAGCTAAGGATGAAGAGACATCCTCTATCAGCAAGGGAATTAAAGGGATATAAAGGCCTCTGCAAAGGAAGAAGAGTGATGAAATTATGTATATAATAACAATAAAGGTATCTCTAAACCATGATTTCATAATATCATAATTTAAGTATTACATCTTAATAAGCTATGTCAGGCTAATTAGACTTCAAAAAGTTCTAAGGAGGAAAACTTAAGTAGCTTCTAGAAAGTTAAAAATGTGAGAGGAGAGCCGGGGTGGCCGAGCGGTCAAAGGCGCCCGGCTGCAGCTCTTTTCATCCTTAGCAGAGACCGGGTAGTCCGGGGTTCGAATCCCCGCCCCGGCTCCATAACAAACTTCTCCTGAAGGGTAAGTAATTTAGGTAATTCTAATATAGGAGATCGTATACAGGATATACCTGAGCCCGCGACGCCCGTAGACTGGCCCGAAAGGGCCTGAATGATACGGAGCCCCCGCAGCGAGCTTTGGGCGCCCCTTCATTTAACACTTTATGGATATTGATAGTGAAGCCATTCTTCCCGAGTTTTTCTTCGTCTTAGAATTCCTATTAGGATTCCTACCATTATACCTATTGAGAACGAGGTCATGATCTTAATGTCTTTCACTAATTTTAATATGGTATTTAGGATGTCTTCTTTTTCATTCTCTTGAGGGATATTGGGGGATTCCGGCTTTGTTATATTCGGTACAGAGGGCGTTATAGTTCCATTTGGGTAGGTTATGCTATGGGAAGATTTGAATAATGTATATATAAGTTTAGCATAAGTGATAGAATCTTTATAATTTAGTAAGGCTTGAATGAAGTCTCCTTGGAATTGACTGAAATTAGCGAATTCAAAGTAACAAAAAGCAAGTATAGGTGTCATATTGAATTGTGATACACTAATAAGTTGAGATATTGCTAAATTGCGTGAAATTTCAACTTGTTTTAGTAATACTTCTTTCTCTACGGCAGAAAATAGAGACATTGCAGTACATGAATAAACTATGGCGCTGAGGGCTTCAGCTAGGGAAAGTAGTAGGTCTCCCTTTGAATAATCATTTTTTGAATATTCTACCCATTTTAAAGCTTCACTTGCTAACTCTTGAGTAACCCCTGTGGCTCCTGCTTCTTCAAATATCTGATTAACGTAGATTGACATAGTCTGAGCTTCATAGAGGTAGTCTTTGACAAGGCTATGAAGTATATTGATATTTACAGGATATTTTTTAGAAACGTTCATTGCTAGGTTCGCCCAAGATTTAGCAGTTTTAGCTCTCCATTTAGCATATGCCAAACTCCATAGAACATCCTCTATATTCCAGCTCCGCCTATATTTCAATGCTCTTTCAAATTCTTCTAGAGCACTTTTTAGTCTGAGCTTAGCTCCTATCAGCAGTTCTAAGCTAATTAGATCTAATGTATTAACGCTTCTTACGCATGTTTTAGCATCTTGTAGAGTCTCATTAACTTCTGATATTATTGCATTTAATATCTTTTCTCCAGAATACCCATACTTACCTAAGTAGTTAGCATATTGAGTTGTATAAACTGCTTGAAAGACTAATGAGGCTGCTACATAGTAATATCCTCTTTCAGCATAGTTATTGGCAAGCGACATCTTAGATTTAGCTTCACTAAGTAAACGATTCATAGAACTTCTTATAAAGGAATTGCTCACTTTCAACTCTGTAGTATTTTCTATTAATGAGTTAGCTGAGGAGAGGAGCTCCTTAAACATCCATTGAAGGGGACTTATTACTATCTGAGGAATAGATATATTGATACTTAAAGAAGTGGAAGGAATTTCATATCCTGTAAAGTAGTAAATAGCTTCACGTATATCTGCTACTTCTTTAACAATCATTCCCCAATTCTTTAAAGCGTATTCAGTAATGTTAACCTTCTCAGTATATCGTCTCTCCACAATAAGGGGACCTATCTTTTCGTAAACTATACGTACTCTCCTAACAATAGCCTGACCATAAGGAATTAGGAAAATCTTTATACCAAATCTATGAGCAGCCTCTGCCTTCTCAAAAATACCACCTACAGGACCTATAGTCCCATCTGGATTTATCATTCCAGTCATTGTTACTTTAGGATTTAGGCTCCAATTATTAATTATAGCAATCATTGCTATGGTCATAAGTGCACCTGCAGAAGGTCCTCCTATTATAGGGGCTTCAGAGATAACCTTGACATAGTAATTATAAGAGCGATAATCTCTTCCGGTTACCTCTGAAGCGACAAGAGCTGCAACTCTTGCGGAGGCTTGCATATCGATTTCGGTGAGAGTATTTACCGAGAAAAATACGTCACCTTGTCCTGGTTTCTCTACGTATATTTCTATCTCTGTAATAACTCCAATATATCCTTCTTCAGTTCTCGATACAGCTGGGGCGTAAACTTTAACAAAGGTTTTGTGGGAGAGGGAGAAAGGAGGAAGGAAGCTGAATGAAATTAAGCTAGATATAAGCAACAGTAGTAAAGAAAAGGGTAAGCCTCTCATATGGCTTTTCACCATGAGTTTAAAGTTAGAAAGCTTTATTTAAGCCTTCTTAAGCTTGAGGTAATTCTGCTTTCCATGTTTTTCTAACTCAATTACACCCATCTGTGATAATCTTCTTACATGTCGCCATAAGGTAGTTTTCGGAAGATTAACATCACGAGCAATTTCATATTGGTATGCTTTACCACCTCTTCTTCTTAAAGCTTCAACTATTGCCCGTTCTTCTTCGCTAAGAGAAGTTAAAATCTTAGACGATCGTAATTTTCTATGCAGTAGAATCAGAAGCATAGTTACGCTTATAGCTGATATTATGGGTAAGAGTAGTGAATTCAGGAATAGTAACTCCTTGGCCTTCTTCTTGTCAGAGGTAGAGGGAGGTGTATGAGTAGGTCTTATAAGAGGGATAGTATAACTTATAGTTACTGCTCCTTCTCTAAAGGAGAATATAGTTACGTTATCCTTAGAGATAATACTAGAGGGGACATCATTGAGAGATAGGATTATAGCGTTGGGAGGCATAATCACAGTCAGATTGTATGGTGATGTAATGTTTAATGTCCATATCTCTTCGAACTTGTAAGTGAGTGATTGTGTGAAATAAGATATGATAACCTTTTTAGCTCCTAGAGTGTAAATGGTAAGGTTATTATCTTTTAATTCATATGTTAAGAGGGTGTTATTCTCATCAACTATAAGTAAGTCTGTAGGATTACCGATAAGGTATACGTTTATGGATGGCATAAATGGGTCAGAAGTTAGAGTCATATTCACTTCTACAACTCCATCTTCATAGACTCTTAAAAACACATGATTTTCATTTGCTATAATGCTAGGCGGTAAAGTTAGGATTTCATATATAAAGTACAGCATCAGCAAGTATTGCACTATCTTCTTCATAGTATTCCCTCTTGTCGTTATTTCGTTAAAATGAAATGTGTTATATTGCTACCTTTGCTCAGATATTCAAGAAGCTTTAACATATCTTCAATATTGTTTATCTTTAAATATACCGTATGCCCGTCTATTCTAGAGGATAGCTCCTCCTCTAATTTTAATGATTCTGGATTAACTCCATTAATAACTAGGTTCGATCTACTAGTGTACATTACCGGTAAATCTCTAGATCTTTTCTTTAAGAGCTTTGATGCTCTTTCTAAGTCTCCACTAACTATTTTTCGAGCACAATATCTGTAAGTGGGACTTAGCATATCGGAGACTGCTAACCTTTTGCATACTATCTCTTCCTTAACTTCAACTAAAGACACCTTAAAGTTGCTCTTCTCATTTAACTCTCTTATGTATTTTCTTACTTCATTAAGGAAAGTAAGCATAAAGTTAAGTGAAGAATTATCCTTTAGTGGAGGGGCATTTGTGTGGTAGTACACCATGTCTCTCAATCCTACCAATCCTATAATGTAATTAACCTTATCGATATTAAGAAGTTTATTTTCTCTGAGTTTCCGCTGCGAAAAAGATAGAATTTTATTTTCTTCTAACTTCCTAAGCCACTCGTATTTTAAGCTAAGTACATTATAAGCAACATCTATGACTCGCATTACTTGATCTATTAATCTTTCATCCTCACCTTTAACTCTATAAGCTAGTCTAGGCAGATTTATCGAGACTATACCGCCTATACCTAAGGTAAAATGAGAATAATTTCTAAACATGAGCTTATCTTCTATTTCTTCATTATCCCAAGAAAAGTAATCATACATATGATGAGAGCATATGCTCTTCTCCCAATTGGGAGTGGATAGATTCTCAATGCAGATTTCCCCATGAGTACAAAGAAGTGAGAATAAGCTTATTATGTTATCTTTATAGATTTTTATAGAATCCTTATCCACTAAGAACTCGAAAATAGGGAGCATGAAGGATTCTCTTCTAATTCTTTTCGTTAAGAGATCTATAAATAGATTAAATATGATATTGGTAAGATCCTCAAATTCACCATATACTCTATCATAAACTTCTCCCTTATAGACAATAGGTTTATTCTTCCATAATGAGGTTACATGAGGAGAGATCTGTATAGAAAGAGAACCCTTTTGCAATGAGTGAGTTATAAAGTGATGCATTACCTCGAACAAAAATGTTTGCAAGTAATGTTGCATTTTTCTCTTACTAAGTTTCTCAAAATAAGGTGCTAGAAACGTTGAAAAGTTCAATAATACTTGACTATTGGAAACAAAGGTACTTCCGCGTTCTAAGATTTTCGCTGCATGAATTATAGCTGTATCCGGTTGTTTAGCGCATTTAGCTATGCTGAGGCTCAGGCCAATTTGCATTCTTAGACCATGGAAGAAGAGGAAGCGTAAATCATAACTTATGCCATATAGTTTAGTTAAGAAATTTTCAAGATCATGTATATTAATATCCCCCTTTAAATGCGCATCAGCTAAAGGAAGAGGCATGAGAAGAAGAGCCATCTCTCGAGAAGAATTATAGGCAAGTTTCTTATATAGTAAGTCAGGGTTTATAACGTATCTCTTAGGAACCTTACCTTGTAGTAGTGTATAAGCATCATACACTGGAATTCCACATCTTGTGCATAGATTTCTATACAAAGCAAAACGAGGATTTTCCTCTGAAAGTTCTAAGAGTACATTATTCACCATTTCACGTATCAGAGGAGCACTTACAAACTTTAGATCTAATTTCTTCACACGCTCCTCAACTATTGAAGCTATTTTCTCTGCTTCAGTCTTTGTAATAGCCTTTATACGGAGAAGTTTTTCACATAATTTAGTCTCTCTTAAGAGCTGATCGACTATGTAGCGTTTATTCCATGGTACTAAATGTCCATCAGAAGTTCTGACATACGGCATTCCTTTTGATTTATGCTTTCCTACCTTGCGTAGTAGTTCATCTAACTTGCCCATTAACCTACTCCCATTGGTATCTAAAATAACCTTTAAATTAAAGATTATTTTGGATGAAAGAATAAAAGGCGTTTTTCTTAAATAAAGTCCATAATTCTATATAGAACGAGAATAGAGCCTATAAAGGGGCTATATTAAGCAAAAATAGTAAAGATTAATAAACACCCTGAGGTATTATAATTTATCGGAAGCCCCTCGAGGATAACCCGTTAGGGTGTCAATGAAAAGGGGTGTCAACTCCCGGCTATATTCCTTCCATTCGCCTACCTTTTAATGGTGTTACTATATCGCTTCTTTCTCTTGTCCACCTAACACATATGTCCTTCATTATCTCTGCTAGTCTATCTAGGGTTTCTACAGAGGTCTCGGAAGTTAGTGGTCTTGCATAAAGTTGTGGTACAAAGTAATCTCTTCCTGATTCTTTTACAAGTCTTAACTCTGCACCTACACGTTCTAATCTTCCATATCGTGTGCTCCGAAATATGAATTTGTAAAGTTTTATTTTCCTTCCATCTTCCTCCTTAACGGGCATACCCTTTATGTCTTCGATACGCTCAATGACGCCTGTTGATAACTCTCTAAGGTTATCTAGAAGGAATCCTTCAAAGAATATCTCCTCATACTCATGAATTCTTAGTGGCATATCATATCTTTTCTCACTGTGAGCTCTCATAATTCTTGTCATTATTTCCTTCCTCTCCTCCTCGCTCTTTACTTTTATTTTACGCTTAAGCGAGGGGATGACTAGGTACATAGCCCTAAAAGCAGCTCTTAACGATGAGGCTATCGAGACGCTTAATGCTAAAAGTAATCCTATTATACTCCAGTACCATTCTAGCTTTTCTCTAATATTTAATTGATATTGAGGACCTAAGAAGGAGAAGAGCCTGAACGTAGCTAAGCCACCTAGGTATCCTAAGCCTCCTCCAACTAGACCCATAACTATTGACTCTGCTAGGAATAGTAATGCTAAGTGTGTGGGGTTGAAGCCTACTGCAGTAAATATTAGAACATCTCGCTGTCTTTCTCTCACTGCACTATACATTACGATGCCGACATTTACGATGACTATAAGTAGAGGTGCTAAAAGATCTTGATACCCTCTTATTTCGACCTTAGCTCCAAAGTAGTAATGTTTAAGAATGTTTCCTTCTACTGCCCATACCTGATATCCTCTTAAATAAACTATTGTTTTTGCTAACTCATCATAACTAACTTTGCTATTCTGCAATTTTACCATTATCCTATAGATATGTACACATTTAGAGAAACCTCTATCATCTTGTGGGGGTAACCTTACTGCGTCTTCGAAGGACATAATTATGACTTCATTAGGACTTGAGACTACTAAAGAGCCACGTTCATACCTCTGGGGAAGATAGTACCCTCCATCTATATCCTTTATTCTGGATAGAGCATCATCATCGAGTATTGCTTTTACTACAAAGTTTCCTACTTCTTCCTTTACTGTACCCACTTGAATCCATACAGTTACATTATCTCCTGGTCCTACTCCAAGTCTTCTAGCTGCATCACGTGATATTATTATATATCTTCGCTCCTCATCTGCAGGTAGTCTACCTCCTACTATTAAGTCTTTGAGGCCGGTTATGCTTCCCTCCATAGAAGGTCTTATTCCTAATACTGATTTGAAATTATATGTGCTGAAAGCTGATTTAACAGTAATTTTTAAAGAACGATGAGGATCGCTCCATGCTAAAGGTGCTACTAGTTCTGTACTAGCGATGCGTTGTGCCCAGCTATAATCAGAGTATGGAAGTTGATAGACACTATCTTTTACTATGTTCCTAAATAGAAGGGCTTGAATGTTGGGAGCTGCTTCTTGTTTTTTAGTATCTATTGCGAGACCGTAGACTGTTGAGATAGAAGTTAGCGTAGTGAAAGCCCATATCAGTAATGCTATCGTAAAGAGTGTTAGAATCAATCTAAGCCTTCTCAATTTAGCATAACGTTTAGCTAAAGAGAATGTAATCACTAGTACGGAAAGTTTTGTAAATTCACTAGGTAATTCTGGCTCTCGGAATATCTTAGGCAGAATGAAGACAAGGAAGAGTACACCCAGTCCACAGGCTAAGGCAGTTATAACGAAGTTCTGGAGTTCATTAAGACTTACTACTAAGTGAAAACCAGGATAAGTAACACAAAATCCTAGAACTGATAGTATGTATATTATAACGAAGGATAGCATCTTTCTTCGAGGATCTTCATAGAGGAAGAATGCCATACTCATTGAGAAGAAGGCTAAGAAGCTAGGAAGGATATAAGCCCCAGCTTTCGCTACAGCGTACATATAGTTAAGCCTTCTAACAAGTATATGACGAGACATAGCATAGACTTCGCCCAATGCTAATAAAGCTCTTAGGTAATCTCCTTGTTCAATCATATTCTCTGCATAGTTTATTGAGTTTATAGCTGCTCGTAGGTCTTCTCGTTCTGATGCTATATAAAAGCCTAATCCCTCAGCTTCAGAGAGGAGACCTTCCGCGAAGTTTACATCAGATCGTATAAGGCTTATTAACTGTTTCATAGCAGTCTTAGTGTAGTTGATTACAGTAAAGCCACCTTTTGGCAAATTAATGGGATTTTCTCCTATTCCTATAGTAAAATTGAACCTACTTAGGCCATTAATACGATTATCGAATACCATAGCAGAAAATAGTAGGTATACATCTTTATTCGCTGGAACTAGAACTAAGTTCTCACTACTAAAAACTTCATGTAATGCTTCAACAAGATACATAAAGTCTATCTCAGAGTTACCATATCGTGAAAGAGGTATTCCTTGAATATTGGGATATAATGCTCTCAGATTAACTCTTTTACCAAAGCTATCTATTATGTAAACGCTGAAATAGCCAGTGTAGGCACCTCCTACATACTCTATGAATCCATTTAATAGTATAGAGGCTGCGGGTATGAGTGAGAAATTCGTGTAGATAACTGGATGTTCATAATTAAGCTTAGCTGGAGACTCTAAGGAAGCATTTAGCGCATATGATGGAATATAATCTACTCCTGGAGTTGTGGGATTATCGTATACTGCGAAAATACAGTAGATCCCGTATGGTACTTTTACTGTGAAGAAGCCATCGTCATTAGTTCTGATGATACGTGTTTTGAAGTTTATATAATCTAGAATTATCACATAAGCATTCTTTAGAGGTGCGTTATTCGAAGCATCAAATACAAATCCTTTTATCTCTCCCATGGCCTCTGAGGAGGTAGGATCTATGGTGAAAATTATAGACAATATTAACACTCCAAGTATTAATAGAAAGCTTATTTTACCTGAGATGGCATTCACCCCTCTCACTCACTAAAAAAGTTTAGTAATTGTAGATTATATGTATTACCATAAACTTAAAGAGTATAGAGGGTTTCATACCATAAGAAAACTAGGATAATCTCTCTCTAGATACGATAGTCTCTATTATAAGTGCCTTTACAGGAAAAAGAGTCTCTGAATAAACGACATAGTCAACATATCTTAGTATACTTTCTTTATTAGGATTAAAAGCTATAGGGTAATTCACGAACTTAAACATGGATATGTCATTCTCATCATCACCAACTGCAATAGTCTTTCTCTTAGGAATCCCTAAAGTGCTTATAATTTTTTGTAGAATCTTGTCTTTACCGTAAAAGTCTACGATTACGTCTACGTCTCCAGTTATTTTACCGTCCTTAACAATTAGTTTATTGGAGAATGAGTAATCAGCATTAAGTTTCATAGATACATAATCTACAACTATAGAAAGCCCAGCGCTTACAAGAACCATTATCATATTGTACTTTTTGATAGCATGAGCAAGTTCTAAAGCACCTTCTCTTAACACTACCTTATTTAGGACTTTGTGTTTTAGTGCCTCATAATCCTGTCCTTTCCATAGACTTGCATCTAGTCTTGCCCACTCTTCATATGAGATTTTGCCTTTTTCATAAAGTTGCGCATACTGCTTTGCTTTATCTACAGTACCTAGTATTTCATGTATTAGTCTCCAACTCGAGCTTGGCGACTTAAGTAAAGTACCATCTACATCAAATGCGATAAGCCATGGAGAGACCTTCACTTTCTCATCCTTTTTAACTTCAATAAGCTAGATATATATACTTCCTCATATGGTTTATAATGTAGCTCAATGAGTCGGCTATATTATTTTCATTAGCGTTCTTAGTGCCGAAATAGATATCTCCTTTTTGTGTAGAAATCTTCTTCTCTTTTCAAGCTCCCCCTCCCCTATTATGAGATCAGCTTCTACTATCCTTTTTAATGGTTTTATCAAGTGATTACCTACTAAAAAGATCTCGACCTTATCTAAATCTAATCTTTGGATGATTTTCAATAGGTTAAGAAAGCTATCGCCTATATACTATATTTTTACCAGGTCATTTACTCTAAGCTTTTTAATAATGGAGAGAGCGATAGGAAAGTATACTTGCCGGCTTTTCTTTCCTAGCTTTCTAACGTGCTTAAATCTATCAGCATACCTTAGAAGCTTATGTTGATCAATTCGCTTCATAGCAACAAGAGTGTAGTAGGTCTTCTTCCCTCTACTACGGTCAATAACTACAAGGAATTTATCATCCTTATTCGATTTTATATATGTCATCTCCATGTTCCTTTCCTTGGAGGGTTTTTCTGTTAGATTTTATTCTCACTAGAAGATTTCCTAATGTGTTAACCTTTATTTTATGAGCTTATCCAAGCACTTAATTATTCATAGGCTGTTTATAAACAACCTACTGTACTGTTTACCGTTGCTCTCCCCTCTTCAATAAATGAACAATTTATTGTGTACATACATTATTTAAGATAAATTCATAATAGGCGCTATTGTCTGATGATACCCTTTTGTCTATTTTCTTGTAGTTATACATTTATTATGGGAGTGATCTAATTATATTAGATGATGAGGGGTACCAAATCAGAATTTCATAAAGAGTATGAAGAAATGCAACTCTCTCTGATTAGTCTAAATGACTCCTAACTCATGGAGAATTTCCTTAAGAGAGGAAAAGGATTCTCTACTAGCTCTCTCTTTATCTCCACTAATTGAATAGTGCGTCTCCAAGGATAAGACTCTATTGTACTTATCTTTAATGAGAGCTTCAAATTGTCCCTTATAGTCTATCTCACCTCTACCTACTGCTACCCATTTGACTTTACCGCCTTCTAATCTAATGCCATCCTTTATATGAACGTGTATTATGTAATCCTTTATCATATTATAGCCATTAGGGTATGGAACTTCACCTTTGACATATGCATTTCCAGGATCCCATAAAATTCTTAGATTTGGAGATCTCACTTCCTCTATGACTCTTCTTGCCTCACTACCAGTTCCTACTATGCATGAGTATTCATTTTCTAAAGCTAACACTATGCCTTCAGATTTAGCTTCATCAATGAGAGGAAGTAATTTATTAATCATTAGACTCCAGTACTTCTCTGATTCTTTTATTCTCCAAAAGGAAAATATCCTAACTAGATTTATGTCGAAGAATTTAGCAATAGTAATAGCCCTTCTGAACATCTCTAAATGAGAATTGTACTCTCTTTCATTAAATAGATTAGCCTTAAGAAGGGTAGGAGAGATTAAAGCTATTTCTAAACCTCTCTCTTCAATTAACTTCTTCGTGTATCTTAACTCTTCCTCAGAGAGCTTAACTATGCTTTTACCCCAGAGCTTTCGTAGTTCGATATGCGTCATACCTAATTCAACTATAACGTCTAATGCATGTTCAAAGTCTTGTGATATCTCATCAGTTATTATGCCCAATTTAAACATCATATCACCCTAATTTAATATAAATCACAAGAAAAGTGATAACTGTTATTGTTTATTCTCTCTTATTTTAGACCATAATGTTCAGGCTTTGAGTAGAAGACAAGTTTTCCTCTTTGCCAATCTCTCAGTATTATTCTCGCTGCTTCGTCTACATTAGGCTTCTCATTTTTAAGTAGTAAACCTCGCTTTTTAGCTAATTTTATTAGTAGCTCATAGGGATCTTCTCCTCTGAGACCATATGTTGTTTCTATAATCTTTGGATCGCGAGCTAGCGCTATCATTATTAACTTTATAGCAGGGTTTATAGGATCCTCAAGTGCTTCTGGTCTCAGCGCCCCTTTAATTACTAATTCTTCTTCATCCTCTCCTTTAGGTATAATACCGGGAGTATCGAATATTATAAGCCATGATGCTACACGTAATTTGAGGTTAGTTTTAGTGAAGCCGGGGAGAGGGGATGTTCCACTAGAGTATTTACCTTTGAGCACATTTATTATAGTGGATTTTCCTACATTAGGATAACCTACTACTGCAACTTTCACAGGGAACTTTGTGGCTAATAGTTTTATTAGCCTCCATAAGTGTCTAGTACCAAGTCTTTTCTGAGCACTTATATAGACTGTTGGATATTCCTTGTTTAGTACACGTTTCCAGGAATCGAGAACTTCCTTAGGTACTAAGTCTGCTTTATTTATAACTAAGACTAGCTTCTTTCCTAGCTGGGTAACTAGATTCTCTAATTGCTTACATCGTGTTATGTAAGGATCCCTAGCATCAAGTACCTCTATTACAATGTCAGCGTTTAAGATTATTTTCTTAAGCTTAGACCATTCTCTAGCACGCAAAGAATAACACCTATAATGGTGGCTAATCGATTTCAGCTTAGATGAGAAACTCGATATTTTAAATTCTTAGTCACATTTAAACTCTACTAGATAAAGCTTTTAAGTCATTAGACTGGTGGTTTTAAGTCCTTACCATCCTTCATCATGCTTTAAAAGAGTGAATAAGGTAATTAAAGCCTTAATAATAATTAGGATATTGAATTAAAATGTTCGAAAATAATGAGAACAAGGGAATCTTTATCTACGTCCTAACATCCACGATAAGCGTCGCTATTTCTCTGTTATTTTCAATACTTATGGGACTTAATGAAGAAGTTAACTTTGTAGGGGGGGTTTCAGTTAATCACACTTATGCACCCATAGTAATCGTTATGACGGTCTGTTCCTCTATTGCAGGAGTTTTCATACTCTATAGGCTTCTAATGAGGGATAATGATGTCGTGTTAAGGTTTATGATAGCATTAATTTTTACACCTACAGCCTCTTTATCTGTGATAATCTTAGGAATTACGATTCTAGGAGCATTATATAAAAAGTATTCAGCCACTTCTTTGGGAATAGTACTAGGTATCATTACACTAATTGCGATTTATGCAGGGCTTTTTACGTCCATATTCATTATAACGGACACGCTTCCAGATCACATTAAGAATGTAATATATGTCTTTTACGGAAGTGTATTAGGCTTTCTCTTAGGCTACTTAATGCCTACCTTAATCGTAATACCTCTATTAATAACGTTAAGTATATGCGATCTACTAGTACTCAGTATCCCCTCCTATAGGCATCATATTATCTCTGGGCTTCATAGTAGTGAACATGCGCTTAGACGTGTTTCGGTAACAACGTCTTTTGTTAATATAGGTTTAGGCGATATCATTCTTTATGCGATGATTCCTTCTCACATTCTTTCAAGGTTACCTAAAATCATTTCATGGATTTTACTTATTATGTTAGTAGCTGGGCTACTTGTAAATGCGTACTTCTTGAAGAAAAAGCAAATTATTCCTGGTCTTATCTTCACAGCATTTCCTATAGCGATAGTATTCTCGATTATGATATCGATCTAATGGAATAAGAGATATAAAAGAAGAGGATGCATTTTTATAAGGAGATGATGAAGGAAGGTGATCTCAGATACTGAATGAAGAGACCCCGTATCTGATCTTTTTATTTATCTGTGGTAAGGTGTCTATTATTTAGGAGGTGGATTACATGCTGGTTACCATTATATCAGAAGATGTAGGAGAAGTTATAATTAATTTATGTGATAATAAGAATTTCTCGCAGAAACTTAGAGATAGCCTACCGTTCAAAGCTAGGGCAATAGTATGGAAAGAGGAGGTCTACTTTGAGACGCCTATTAAGGCTGATATAGAGAGTGAAACTATTAGGGTTAAAAAAGGAGATGTAGCCTATTGGCCACCAGGAAGGGCTATGTGTCTCTTCTATGGTGTGAGTCAACCTTATAGTCCTGTAGAAATAGTTGGTGAAATATTAGGACCCACATACTATCTGAGAAGTGTAAGAGATGGAAGTAATATTGAAGTGCAAGTATATAAGGAGAGGAATCATCCTTTAATTAATACATTAAGTAAGGCAGGATTAACTGCTGCATTAAGGCAGAGTGAAGATGGGTACATTAGTATCGTAACAAATCTCAAGATAGGAGGAGAACTACTTGGAGTAGAGTTATATCCAGAGGAGTATGGAATAGCCATAGAGAGTGATGGCTTCTTTAAGTATGATCTGTCAACAGGAGCACAGATATGCGTTAGAAAATTTAAAGAGTTGATTGAGAAAAGCATAAAAAGCATTAGATTCGATATCAATGAAGACAATTACCTCTGTCTAACAACTTATGTTAAGGACGCAAATGAAGTTATCTCTAAGCTAAGGGATATGGAACGCGCTTATGATATATTAGTCAAGTACTTATAGCTAAAGTTTAAGTAATAATTTAGCAAAATTAAGAGCTGAGGCATTTATATGAAAGTTAAACGAGTTGGACCTGGTACTAGACTAAAGGGTAAAAGAATAGTTATTATAGTTGCTAATGAATTTGAAGATATAGAGCTACTTTATCCCTTCGTAAGACTTAGCGAAGAAGGAGCAGAGGTAATAATAGTCCCAATTAAAGCGGGACTTCATCCTCGACCAGCAGTGCGTAATAAGCCAGTAACAGGTAGATATGGTACGCCTATACCCCTAGAAGTGTTTAGCGAGGGAGAAAGATACGTAATTATGGATTTAAAGGAAGTCAAACTAGACGAGATCGATGCTATAATAATACCAGGAGGCTATTCACCTGATAGTTTAAGAATTAGAGAAGAAGTATTAGATTTTATCAAGAAAGCGAATGAAATGGGTAAGGTAATCGCTGCCATATGTCATGGTCCTCAAGTGCTAATATCTGCAGGATTAGTTAAAGGTAGGAAAGTTACCAGCTATAGAGCTGTTAAAGATGATCTAATGAATGCAGGAGCTGTATTCGTAGACCAACCCGCTGTTAGAGATGGTAATATCATTACTGCTAGGGTACCTGACGATCTTCCAGAGTTTTGTAGATTGATTATAGATGCCCTTTCTGAAAGGTAGTTATCACTTCTCTTTATTTTTTAGCAATAATGATGTATCCTGAGGCAACTGATAGATAACGAATATGATGAGGCTTGACTTCTCTGACTAAAACACAGCATAATGTTATCTCCCTATTAAGCACCAACTCCTATTCAGAAATTCGGACTAAAAACAGTTATATTGAGAATACTTACGATAGTAGGGATATCTATACCTCTATTGTAAGTTTAATGAATCTTATTCTTAATAAATAGATACTAAAATTGAGTAATGAATTACACAATAATATTAATCTCTCTATATAAAGGTCTCTAATTTTTATAATCTCATAATTAGTAAAGCAATTAAATTATGTAATAATAGTAATACTTAAGGAGGTTTGTTTACTTATGCAATTCCACTCAATACCTAGCAAGATAGCAATCATCGTAATGATTACTACCTTGTTAACGTCAAGTATGATAATCTCGAAGACTATGGCAATGATAAAGAAAAACGCTTATAGTGATACTTATGTGTATTATGGTTATGTTCCCCCATCTACGGATATAGGCGATCAGGTAGTTGAGTTAATTAATGGCACCTATTACAACTATACTCCACCATCTGGTACTGCTTTGCTCGATATTTTAGGTCTTGAAGATAATGCCCACTTTAAAGTTATAGACTTATCCACTAGAATGAGTATAGTTGAAGGCAGAGTTGATAAGCTTAAGAAGTTTACTTACTTTATTCCACATGGTACAT
>CAZFCQ010000005.1:0-99963 GCA_964517845.1 uncultured Thermoprotei archaeon
CTTTTGATGTTGATTATTATTACTTTGTCTTTGTGGTAGTATGTTTTCTTTCTCTTCTTTTTAGCTTTGGTGGGCTTGATCTCTTTCTTGGTTATTTTAATCTAGTTTCCCTTTACGGGATCTAGTTTTATGGTGTTTATTCTATGTCCTGAGCTTGGAAGATCGCTGGGTATGTAATTTGTTCATGTAAGTCTGAGGCTGAATGGATTTGGATGTGTTTTGAGGAGGGAGGTTTGATTTTCGTGTGTAAGTTCTATGAGATAGTTGATTTTGCCTTCGGAGGATGAGGGGGGTTGCTATGAATAGCTTTGATTATATGGAAGTCTTCTGATTTTGCTTTTTTACGTTGATTTTTTCGGTGTTGATGTCTGCTGTGCTAGGTGCTTTAGGTGTGGTTGGTGATAGGATGATTGATAATAAAAGAATGGGGAATGGTATAAGTGTTTTTGTGGCTTTTTTGTGGGGGTTATTTATCATGGTGTCTCTTTAATGTAGTTTGTATCCGCAGTTTGGGCAGTATTTGTATGTGGGTTTTAGTTTGGTGCCGCAGTTGGGGCAGTAGTGGAATTCTATGGTTTCTTCGGTTTTTGTGGTTCTTGTGGGTTTTGTTGTGGTTTTTGTTTTTCTGGTGCGTTTGGTGGTGCTTCTTTTGGTTTTGGGTTTTATTTTTGGTGTGCTTGTTGCTTTTTTGGGTTTTGTGGTCATTTCGGCTATTGCTTGGTTGATTGCGTTGACCCATCCTTTTGTTTTCCATACGGTGACTGTGTAGGTGTATTTTTTGTCGGCTTCTATGACTACGGCGCCGAATGATGATTTGACGTTTTTTATTTCGTTGAGTGGGATTACGTGGAGGCCTTTTTTGAGGAGGGTGTTCATTCCGGTGTAAATGTCTGAGAACATTAGGGTGAGGAGTTTGTTTGGGATGAAGATTACTCGTTTGTTTGTGAGGTAAAGGGTTCCGAGGGGGGCCATGATGCCTCTGCCGGCGTTTATGCCGTGTTGTCTTTTTAATACTTTTTCATCTGGTTCTAATAAGTCATCTATTTTGACCATTAATATGACCGTTAGAAATACTGGTCTGGTTTTTAATAAATGTTTCTCCGAAGTGGCTTTCATATTTAGAAGTGTAGCTGATTATCACGTTGCTATGTGCGCTTACAGATGATGGACCATCATAAATCTTTGAGGAAACTGGGAGGGCGGTACAATAGAGGGTGTAAAGATTATGGATCTTAGTAGTTATGATGATATTAGTATTGATGTTGGTAAAGTTATGGAGGTGTCTAGTATAATTGATGTTCTTTGATGTTTATCTATTGTTGGAGTGTGGGTGCTTGTAGAGTGTTGGAGTTTTTAATGGTTAGAGTTGATAGATACTTGGGGGTGGAGGAGTGGTTTATGGGTGTGGGGTCTTTGATTTCGAGTGTGTTGGTGAAGCCTGTTTCGGCGGATTGTAATTTGTCTTGTACTTATTGTTTTTATTTGTCGAAGGCGGAGTTATATCCGGAAGTTAGGGTTCATAGGATGAGTGATGAGGTTCTTAGGGAGCTTGTTGCTCAGGTTGTTGGGGTTTCGCCTGGGAGGGTGTCTTTTTGTTGGCAGGGTGGGGAGCCTACGTTGGCTGGTTTGGATTTTTATCGGAGGGTTGTTGAGTATCAGGAGTTGTTTAGGGCTCCGGGTCAGGTGGTGGAGAATTGTCTTCAGACTAATGGGGTTTTAATTGATGAGGAGTGGGCTAGGTTTCTTTCTAGGTATGGGTTTCTTGTGGGTGTGAGTTTGGATGGTCCTAGGGAGTTTCATGATTATTATCGGAGGGATCGTAGTGGTAGGGGTTCTTATGATAGGGTTATGAGGGGTATTGGGTGGCTTAGGAAATTTGGTGTTGAGTTTAATATACTGGTTTTGCTTAATGATCGTAATGTGAAGTATCCTCGTAAGTTGTATAGGTTTTTGGTGGGTCAGGGTTTTCGGTATCTTCAGTTTATTCCGTGTGTTGAGAGGGATCCTGAGACGGGGGAGATAGCTGGGTATTCTATAACGCCTGAGGAGTATGGTCGTTTTTTGTGTGAGTTGTTTGATGAGTGGACTAGGGGTGGGGTGCCGGATGTTTATATAAGGGATTTTGATGATATTTTGATAAGTTATGTGACTGGTGATTCGCCTAGTTGTATTTTTGGTAGGGAGTGTGGTAGGTATGTGGTGATAGAGTATAATGGGGATGTGTATCCGTGTGATTTTTATGTGGAGCCGGATTGGTTTTTGGGGAATATAATGGAGGAGCCGTTGGAGGAGATTCTTCAGAAGGAGAAGTTTAAAAAGTTTAGGTCTAGGAAGAGGGAGTTAGCTAGGAGGTGTGAGGGTTGTCCTTGGTTGTGGCTTTGTAATGGGGGTTGTCCGAGACATTGGGAGGTTCTTGGTTTTAGTCGTAATTATTTCTGTTCTTCTTATCGGAGGTTCTTTGAGTATAGTCATGAGAGGTTTCTTAAGCTTAAGCGTGTGGTTGAGTTGATGTATTCGTTTGGTGTCTGGTGATGGGATTTATGATGTTTGTATTTTAGGGGGGAGGGTTATTCTATGGGGAACGGGTCTAGTTCTCTGGGTTGGTAGGAGTGTGGAGGGGTAACGACTGCTCCTGGGGGTGGAGGGATGTATCCTTTGTGGAGTAGGGGGTCGTTGGTTTCTTTCATCCATTTGCGGAGTTTTAGGCGCATTTCTTTGAGTATGTCTTGATATTCAGGGTTGTTGGCGAGGTTTTTTCTTTCTAGTGGGTCTTTTGTTAGATCGAAGAGCATTTCTACTGGGCGGGGTTTGTTGAAGTATCCGAGTCTGCGGGCTACTTCTTTGGAGGGACCTGGGTCTACGTTTGGGGGGAACCAGAAGGGTCTCCATTCGAAGCTTCGGATGTATTTGTATCTTTCGGTTCTAATGCCTCTCATGGGGTCGTATGCTGCATGGTAGGTTAGTTCTATGAATATTTCTTGGTGTAATTTGTCGATTTCGCCTCTTAGTAAGGGTAGTATGCTTTTGCCTTGAACATTTGGGGGGATGGGTATTCTGCATAAGTCTAGGATGGTGGGTAGGAAGTCTATGTTTGATAGTAGGGCGTCTATCTTCTTGCCGCCGGTGAAGCCTCCGGGTCCGCGCATTAAGAGGGCTATTTCTATTCCGGGGTCGAAGAGTGTAGCTTTGGCGCCTGGGAAGGCTATGCCATGGTCTGTAGTGAATATTAGTAGGGTGTTGTTTTCGAGGCCTGTTTCTTCGAGTACTTCTAGGATGTCGCCTACTTTCTCGTCTACTCTATGTACGAGGGTATTGAGTCCTCCGATGTCTCTTCTTATATCTGGATCATCGGGTAAGTAGGGTAGAGGTGGGATTTTGTCGATTGGTCCTTCATAGGGTGGGAAGGGTCTATGTGTTTCTGTGAATCCTACCATAGCGAAGAAGGGCTCTTTAGGTTTTTCTTTAAGGAAATTTAGGAGTAAGGGTGTGACGTCTAAGCATGAGTGGGTTTTGCCTCGGAATACTTTTTGGTATCCGAGTGAGTAGGGATCGGGTGATTCGTGTTGGAAGCCGAATAGGTATGTTGAGTAGCCGTTTTTGGCTAATATTGCTGGTAGTAGGGGTTCGTCTTGGTTTAGTCGGAATCCTCTATGGGTTAGTCCTATGAGTCCGTGGTTGTGTGGATATTTTCCAGTTAGGAAGCTTGCGCGGCTGGGGCTGCATTGGGGGGCTGTGCAGAAGAAGTTTGTGAATATGATTCCTTCTTTGGCGATTTTGTCTATGTTGGGTGTTTTAATGCCTCGACCGTAGCATCCTAGGTGGCGACCAGTGTCATGGGTTATGATCATGAGTATGTTAGGTTTTTTCATACGGGAGAAATCTCCTTTCTTTGGGGGCGATATAAGGTTTTCTTTTTTGGTTGTGTGATGGTTTGAATAAGCTCTGAATTTTCGGGGTTTATTGAGGGGTTTCTGGTTTGCTAGGCTATGTGGATTGTAAGCTTTGATATTCGTCTGTGGTTTTTGTGTTTTTGAAGGGTTGTTTTTTATTTTGTGTACTAGCGTGTTGTAGGTGGGTATGTTTTATTAGGGTGGTTTCTGAGAGTAATTGACATATAGGCTAAAGTTTAAGGTGGTAGTGGGTTTAGAGATGGTTGATAGTGATGAATATGCTGTAAATGTTAGTTGGGAGGTTAGGGAGTTTATTAGGGCTATTAAGGCGTATCTTAAGGGGGCGAGGGGTAATACTATAACTTTGACTGCTCGTAAGCTTGTGAGGATGTTGGGTTATTCTTTTTATGAGGAGGAGGCTGTTTGGCTTAGGTATAAATTTGCTAGGTTTTTGAGGTATCTTGAGAGGAGGCATGTGGTTAGGAGGATTGGTAGGAGTACTAGTTTTGTTTATGTTGCTGAGAGAGAGAAGCTTAGGAGGTTGCTTGAGGATTATTTATGTTTAGCTATGCTGATAGAGGGTAAGTAGTTGTGGATAGTTTTGAGGTCATTGCTTTTAACGTGACTCTAGTGTGATTTGTACTTTGGTTAGTTCTTAGTTAGACGTTCAAATGCAGAGTGGGCTTAGAGGTTGTTGAAAAGATTATGTGTTAGATTTTGGTGATTGTTAGTTTTTACGGTGGAGTTGGATGATTGTGTTTTTAGTTACTTTTAACTGTTATGAATTCGCAATATGGATCTCCTTTAGCTATGCATTTTGTTTCTTCACAGTCTATATTTTTGTTGAAGAAGGCGCTGAGCCAGCCAGCTATTATTCCTCTTATGAGATGGCTGGCGGGTTTGTCTTCTTTTTGGAATAGTTCGCATTCGAAGGAGTGATATACTCTGACTGTGGCTTTGTGGTTTTTGTAGTCTATGTTGATTATTTCGATCATGCCAAAGCCTACTTGGGTGAAGAGTACTTCGCTTATTTTAATTAATAATGATTTATCTTCTTTGGTTGGGTGTATTTGTCTTATTATGTTTTTTAGGTCTTTGTAGACGTTTGTACCTACTTCTTTGCCTAGGTAGTAGAGGAATGCTCTTACGCCCCAGCCCCATTTTTGGGGTAGTTTCTTTAGTAGGGCTTCGTATACGGGTTTTCTGAAGATTACTACTCTTTTGTTGAACATGGTTAGGGGGAAGAGTTTGTTGTATGCTGAGAGGCCATCTATTACTGGTTCTATGCACTCTACTTGCTCTGCATATTCCATTTCTTTTAATTCTTTGATGATTGTGTTGATTGTGTCTTTGTTTATGTTGGTTAAGTCTACGAATATTAAGAATTCTATTGGTTGGTTTTCGTATGGTCGTGGCATTTTGAAGTGGACTATGGAGATGTTTCTTTTTGAGAGTATTTCGAGTATTTCTTTAAGTACGCCTGGTACGTGGAGGTATTTGGGTTTTATTCTTATGTAGAGGCAGTGTATTTTGTGATTGGGTAGGAATATGAATCTGCCGATTTCGTAAGGTCTTAGCTCTGTTTTATCGTTTTCTTCGCTTGTTGTGCTCATTTTCTCAGCCTTTCCCCTTTTAGTTATCACTTCTTACTTAAATAAGTTTAACCTTTTTAATGATTGGAACTATTTTTTAACTATTATTTGTAATTGTTAAAGGTGGTTTTACTTTATCGTTTTTAAGTTTTTATTACGGACTTTTATATCATTATATAAGTTCGGTTGTTTGCTGTAAGTGAAAGCGTTATAATGGTTTTGATATTTAGGTTGTTGTGGTGTAGTGAAATGGGGTGTGATGGGGAGATAGTTTATAGGGTCTATAGGGATGGGGATGAGGTAGGGATTGTTGAGGTTTTGAGGAAGTGTTTTTCAGGATTTGATAGGTTTAAGTTGGATGCTGAGACGTGGCTTAGTTATAAGGTGGATTATGGTTTTAAGACTGATTATAGTTTAGTGGCTGAAGTTGATGGTAAGATTGTGGGACATGTTCAGTTAATTCTTAGGAGGTTGAAGTTAGGTAGGGATTATGTGAATGTTGGTGGGATTGCTAATGTTTCTACGGATCCTGAGTATAGGGGTAGGGGTATTGCTACGAATCTTATGAGGATGGCTACTGATCTTTGTAGGAAGGAAGGGATTCATCTTTCTGCTCTTATGACGAGTTATGGTTATGTGGCTCATCGTATTTATAGGCGTTTAGGTTATGCTGATACTTATTTTGCTCAACGTTTTGTTGGTGAAAGAGAAGAGGTTGAGAGGGTTATTAAAGAGATAGGGGATGTAAGGGGCGTAGTGGTAAGGGAGTTTGAGGAGGAGGATTTATTGATGGTTATGAGGCTTTATAATGCTTTTTCTGAGGGCTATTCGGGAGTTGCATGGAGGGATGCTGACTATTGGAGGAATAAGATTGTGAATAAGCGTTTTGGTACTACTTGGATTTTTGATGAGGAAGGGAGTGAGTTTCTTGTAGTAGAGAAGGATGGTAAGGTATCGGGGTATTCTTACTTTGCTATAGGGTCTAGGTGTAAGAGGGCACCTATAGGTAGGGAGAGAGGAGTTCTTATTGAACTTGTCGCTGGGGATGGTAGGAGTTTAAGGGCTCTTTTAGTAGAATCATTAAGGAGAATGTTAGAGGCTAATGTGAAGACGTTTGAGCTTTATTTACCACCTTATGAGCCTTATAGATCGCTACTGAGGGGCTTTCCTCTGTTTGTAGAGAGAGGAGTTTACATGAGTAATGTAGTTAACCTGAGGGGGCTTATTGAGGAGTGTGTTCCATCATTCAATCAGTTTCTTGAAGAGTGTGATAGGGAATTTAATATTAGGATGGGGTTGAGGAGTCGTTATGGCGATGTGGTTTTAGTGATTAAGGGTAATGAAGTTATTGTTGAGGATGGGAAAGCAGATGTTGTCTTTGAGATTAATTACCATACGTTTACTAGGATGGTGCACTTTATTGAGGATGTTGTGAAAGCGTTTCTTGATGGTAGAATCAATGTTGTGAAGTCTATGGTTTCTTTGAGAGAGGCGTTACAATGTCTTGAGGTACTGTTTCCTAGGATGAGGTTCTTTATATGGTCAGTTGACCACTGGTAAAGATGCCTTCTATTATAGTGAAGGCGACTAAGGGTTTAAGAGAGTCTTTTTAGTTGATAATCTTTGATTTTTCTTTTCAGGAGAAAGGATGGTTTTAGTTTCTTTTGAGTGTTAGATAGCAGAGAAGGAGTAGTATCCAATTTTTCTATCTAACACGGGTTGTAATGGAGCTTCTTATAGGAGGCTCTCTTTAAGAAGCCTATTTATATATCTGATTTTCGAATCTAATTCTTTAAGTTCTCTTTTGAGTTTCTTTATTCTTTTCTTAATTGCCTTTGCTTTTCTAAAGTCTCTAATTTTCTTTAGAAGTCCCTCAGGTATGTTCTTTCCTATATATGTATTTGAGATGACCTTGCCCTCTTTATCTCTTTCAACTAAATAGTAGTAGTAATATCTGCTACCAGCTTTGTTCTTAACCCATCTATGATTAATGAATATGGAACAGTTCTCAATTTCGTAATCTTTAAAACCCCATTTTGTCTTAATCTTCTCTACTTCCCTCTCGAGTACCTCTATTAATCTAGCTAACTCATCTCGCTTTTCGACTAGTCGCTTTGTCATCTCAATTAGTTCACTCATAGTCATCTATTAGCGTGTTAGATAGCAAGACTACTTATGCTCTCATTTTTGCTATCTAACACCATAAAACATTAGATAAATATCAAATCTAAATGAAGGCAAATGAAAAGAAATCAAGGTTAAAGCTCTCCCCTAAGTGTTAGATAGAATGTAAGTTAAGGGCTATGATTCTGCTATCTAACACCCAGAGGAGGGCCACTACATGAGAGCTACAGTTTTCATTAAAAGGAAGCAGGACGGTCACTTTAACAGATAAGGGGCGTATAGGTATTCTATTTCAGAATCCTGAAAATCAGATATTTAATCCGACAGTCTATGAGGAGATATCATTTACACTAAACCAACTTAAACTTGAAAGAGATAGAGTCATTAGTAGAGTCCATGAAGTACTCTATGAAGTTGGCTTAGATGTAGGGATTCTCAATAGGTCTCCATACAAGCTTAGTCTTGGAGAGAAGCAGCTAATAGCATTAGCATCAACTATAGTTCATGACCCAGACATAATACTACTCGACGAGCCAACATCGAATCTATCACTAAGAGCATCTAAAAAAGTAGAAGAAGTTATCAGGAATTTGAGGAATAAAGGTAAAGTAGTAGTACTCGCGACGCATGATGTCGAATTAGCAGCAAGAATTTCTGATGAAGTAATTCTCTTAATAAATGGTAAAGTCATAGCTAAGGGTTTAGCAAGAGGTATTCTCACTAGAGAGGATTTACTAGAATTGGCAGATACAGAACCACCAATTACATACAGGATTTGGAAGATAGTATCTAAGCTAATAAGCAGTACTGCTACTAATGAGAGACCTATAACACTAAGGGAGTTAATGACTAATATCAGGAAGTACTCTAATTTAAGAGAAGGATGTGATTCATGCAACAACAATAGAGTCTAGGGAATATATGATATTAAGTGAAGAAGAGTTCACCAAAGTAAGGGAACTCAAAGACGCTACTTTATAGCGCATTATCATCCTCTTGAAGAGTTCAAAGTGTGTAAGATTATTCAGGGAGTGAAATAGACAGCTCTTCAGCATCTTTCTGAAAACTTCTGAAGACTTCTTCTAATTTCTTGGCTATCCTTAGTATTTCATTATAGTACCTCTCTATAGAGTATCCTGCTAATCTTAAGAAGTTAACTTTAAAGTTGTAAGGATCTCTTACCCAAACGATACTTCTATTTTCAACGAAAGCTATTCTAAGGTGAGGTAACCCTAAGGCTCCTACACTCTCATCATGCATAAGAGCATACCCTTCTGCTCGAGGATAAGCATAGACTCCCAATTCTTTAGCTATCTTTGGAATTTTTCTTTTAAGATCTTGAATCTTATTTGGTTTGAGCGTTATTGCAAGCCTTATACTCTGTAAAAGTCTACCATACTTATCTACTTCTCTATTCTCCATAGTACCCTTATGTATTTTTGCGAGTTAACCTTTAAAAACGACAATGAACAGGTAACCTTGATGACTACTGAGCTTCTAATGAACAATATTATGTTGAGCATATTAGCATTTGTGTAACTTATATAGCGTACTTTAGTTACATGGCATGATCATGAATTTTATCTTTGTTAATCATTTTAAGTTAGATTTTTAGCTTTTAATTTGGTGATTAAATGGTCTTTAATCAGATATACGAGTTCATTCTAAGTGAAGTAAGGTCTATGGAGATAGTAGATGCTCATGAACACTTACCACCTGAGAAAGTCAGAGTCTCATTAAAACCAGATGTTTGTTTTCTTTTCTCGCACTATATAGTTAATGATCTTATATCAGCTGGTTGTAGGCCTTGGGGCATTACAGCTAGAGAGAGGCGAAGGCTTTCAGACTACTTAAGGGACTCCTCAAGGCCTATTGAGGAACGCTGGGGGCTCATAGAACCCTATATTAAGTTTATCAAGTATGGAACATACTACAGAGCTCTCGCTATAGCACTTAAGGAGGTCTATGGTTATGATGAGATAAACTCAGCGAACTATAAGGAAATAAGTGAACGAATGAAAGAGGATAATAAACCAGGGATCTATGATAGGATTCTCAGAGGAGTATGTAAAGCGAAATTTATCTTACCTCAATATGGAAGAATAGATTACGAGAAAGGTTACATGAAGCCAGTTATGTGGATAAATACGTTAGTCGATATAGGGGATTTCAAGAAGTTAGTAGAGGAATTAAAGGAAAAAGGGTATGATCTAAGAGAGATGGAGGACTATCTGAAATATATGGAAGATGTTATAGTTAAGTGGAAGAGAAGTGGAGTAGTTGGAGTAAAGACTATAACGGAGCCTTATATTGAGCCTCCAAGCCTAGAAGAGGCTAATAAAATCTTTAAGGAAGGGCTTAGAAGAGGAGTGTTAGAAAGAGGAAAGAAGGATTCTTTAAGAAGGTTTCTTAGAGAGAAAATAATAGAGATTTGTGGTAAATATGGGCTTGTTGTTGCAATACATTCTGGAGTGTGGGACGATTTTAGAAGATTAGATCCAAGGCACAATATACCGCTTTTCTATAAATACCCTGAAGTCAAGTTTGATCTTTATCATATGGGAATGCCTTGGGTTAGATCCACAGCTTTTATAGGTAAGAACTTTCATAACGTGTATCTTAACTTATGCTGGAGCCACATAGTATCTATGAATATGGCTAGAGCCGCGCTACTTGAGTACGTCGATATAGTCCCTGTTAATAAAATCATAGCATTTGGTGGGGATTATAATGAATACTCTTTTGAAAAAGTAGTTGGCCATCTTAGAATGGCACAAGAGAACATAGCATGGGTGTTAGCTAAGCTCGTTAACTTAGGTAGGATGAGTAAAGATGAAGCCGTAGAAGTAGCAAGGATGTGGTTCTATGAAAATCCCGTAAGGATATACTCATTGGAATAATGACCTACTTTAGAAGATAATGATGCATGAGATGACTACTCAAAGATATGGTAATAGAGAACAGCAACACAAACATGTTGGAAGAAATAAGCATCATGCTATGCTTGAAGATTATAAAAGGCGATTAGTGATATCCATTATCCTTTCCTATATTAACCTTATCGCCGGGTTTTTCTCAACGGAAGCTGACTCACCTGTGATCATGGCTTCGTTAATTAACCAAGACCACATTGCCTGGTTTTAACTTAATGAGTGGAATATCAATTATAGAGCTATTACTCATTACTAAATGAGCTCAGATGGTAGTAACTTAACTAGTTCCTCTAAGGCTCTTGAAGCTCCCAGGAAGGCCTAGGATAATTGCTGAACCATAGACGTAAGCAACACTAATCGCTACTGCTACTAATGTCGTCATTCCTGGAGACCGTTTTCTTAGTTCATTAATAAACCCCTTAAGAAAGGGATATCCTCCATAAGCATAAATTAGTGTTGCTAGAGCTACAAGGACGTATACGTCTCCTAGAAATGTGATACCGAATCTAAGGACTTTCCTAATTGAAGGAGATAAGGTTATTAGAGGTACTATAAACCTCGAAGGATCGATAGTGATTAAGGTAGAAAAAGTTGGTTCAGATATGTGCGTTTCACAGATCATTGAGCTCGTTAGAAGAGCTCAAGAAGCCAAGTCTAGAATGCAGGATTTAGCTAATAGAGCAACTATGTGGCTAACACTAATAGCACTAATCGGCGGCGCGTTAACGTTTCTTACATGGACTCTTATATTAGGAGATATAATATTTTCATTAGAAAGAGCTGTAACAGTAATAGTTATAACATGTCCTCATGCATTAGGCTTAGCAGTACCTCTGGTTATAGCTAAGTCTACTTCAATTTCCGCCATGAATGGATTCTTGATAAGGAATAGGACAGCATTTGAGAATGCTAGGAGAATTCAAGTAGTAGTATTCGGTAAAATAGGTACATTAACTGAAGATAGATTTGGCGTGATCAATGTAATACCTATAAGCAATGATATTAATGAAAAAGAGATAGTTCGTCTTGTAGCTTCCTTAGAAAAGAACTCGGAGCATCCTATAGCTCAAGGAATAATGAATTATGCTTTAGATCAAGGTCTCAAATTATATGAAGTGAAGGACTTCAAAGCTATTTCAGGAAGAGGAGTAGAAGGAATCATTAACAATCATAAGGTCATGATAGCTAGGATCAGGATATCTTAAGGAGAATAACATCACAATCAATAACACTAAACTAATAGAGGTCTTTAATCAGGGGGAAACAGTGGTGTTCCTCATAGTTGACGGTAAGATCATGGATGCCATTGCATTGGCAGATATCCTCAGGAAAGAATCTTATGACGCTATAAGAGAACTTAAGAAGATGGGAATCAAATGCATGATGTTAACTGGAGATAATAGGTACGTTGCTAAATGAGTTGCAAGCGAATTAGGGTTAGATGAATTCTATGCCGAAGTACTACCTCATGATAAAGCTATTGTTATAGAGAAAATAAAGAAGAGAGGATATATTACCTCTATGGTAGGCGATGGTATAAACGATGCCCCAGCCTTAATAGAAGCTGATGTAGGCATAGTCATTGGTGCTGGAACAGATGTAGCAATAGAATCAGCCAACATAATCCTTGTTAGAAATGATCCTAGAGACATCCCAACGATAATTAAGCTATCTAGGAAAACTTATAAGAAGATGCTTCAGAACCTTCTCTGGGCTACAGGCTATAACGCAATAGCGATCCCCTTAGCTGCTGGCATACTTTATAGTCATGGTATAATTGACTCTAGCAATAGGCGCTATGCTAATGTCTATAAGCACTGTAATAGTTGCAATAAACGCCCAGTTATTAAAGTTAAAGTAACCAATACCCATTACTTATCTAACCTGAAAAGATGTTTAAGTGAGTAAGCGAAGTTAGAAATCCATTAAGTTAAGAATAATGCACCAATAATACATGATGTATTTAATACATAACATTACAATGAAAGGAATACCTTCATTGGGTGATCAATATGAAGCATAGCATGCAAGTGGATAAGCACTTACCTTCTATCTACAAGTGTAAAGTTTGTAAATCATATGTCGAAGAGGAAGTGCATTGTAATGAGAGATGCATATTGATATTAGATGGCATGAGAAGACTTAGACTAAGTAAGCTCATGTCAGCTCTTCTAAGACATATACCCCATGAAGTAGGACTCTCGATGGATAAGGAAGGATGGGTATCTATAGGAGAATTAGTTAATGCTATAAGGACAAAATGGCGAAATAGAGCTTTTTATTCATGGCTCAAAGAAGAGCATGTTATTGCGGTTGCTCTATTAGATAAGAAAGGACGTTTTGAATTAAAGGAGGGTAAGATAAGGGCTAAATATGGACACAGCATTCACATATCGATATCATTACCTGAAGATAAAGAAGTGAAGATACTGTATCATGGAACTCAAGTAAGAAATCTCAGAAAGATTCTGAAGGAAGGCATTAAGCCTATGCGTAGAATAATGGTACACTTAACACTCGATAAGAAGGACGCTCTTGAGAATGCTAGACGAAAGGGATCTCATGTTGCCATAATAGCTATTGATGCGGATAAACTTAGACAAATGGGACATACTGTATATAAAGCAGGATATAAGGTATATGTAACAGATTACGTACCGCCTAGTTGCATATGTGATATCAGAGTGGTAAAAGGTAGTTAGCTAGTAAAATATTATTATGAAGATGACTTTCTCCTTTTAGTCTTCCTCGATTATTTCCCATATAACTCTTCCTTTAAGATCAGGACATTGAACCTCCTTAACCTCCTTACCAATCGGATGGCTCATCTATCCTCCTTTGCTTCGCTGGAAGGAGAGGAAGTAAACTTGCAAGAGCGTATATACACATATTTGTTAGACTCTGGAAAGCTTAATTTTCCTCCCTCTAATCGAAAATAGTCTCCTACTTTGTGTATATCACAATGGCCTTTTACTTCTTTGACTCTAATGAGAAGCGTTTTCATAATATCCCCTCTATTTTAGCATATAAAAAGTAAAAATGAAGGTTCAATATTCTTCACATTTAATCTGAAAATAACTTCTTGGATGACCACATGATGGACATTTTTCTGGAGGTTCTTTTCCATAATACACGTATCCACACTCTCTGCAGACCCACCAGACTTCTTTATCTTTCTTAAAGACTTTTCCAGCTTCTAGTTGATTAAGCAGCTTCTTGAATCGTTCTTCATGGTGTTTCTCTGCTATGGCTATAGCTCTTAGCCTTTCTGCTATTTCTGAGAGCCCTTCTTTTTCTGCTATTTCAGCGAATTGAGGGTACATCTTAGTATGTTCATAATTCTCTCCAGCAATTGCAGCTTTTAGATTCTCGATTGTATCGCCTAGGATTAAAGGTGCTGTAACTTCTACTGTAATTTGGTCTGTTTTCTCGTCTATCTTCTTTTTTAGTTCATTGATTAATTTAAAGAGAGTACTTGCGTGCTCTTGCTCATTTTCTGCAGTTATAAGAAATATCTCAGCTATTTGTTCATAGCCTTCCTTTTTAGCGACTTTAGCATAGAAAGTGTAACGGTTTCTCGCTTGACTTTCGCCAATAAATGCCATTACTAAATTCTTAAAGGTCTCCCTCATAATTCTCGTTTAGGTAGTTCAATTTTAGGCAATAAAAACTTTGTGAATTTAGTTTTCTGATTATTTAACATCATATAGGCTGTAAAGTAATGTCTTTATGATCGCCTTAACAATATCGATTAGCTCTCTTAGGTAGTTATATTAGAGATAAGTATGTTTAGCTGCTTCATGTACAATTTAAAGTAGTTATTATGAAAAGTTTATCATTCTGTTGAGATACTTCTAATTATGCATGGTATAGTTTTAGAATTAGCAAAGCAGAGAAGGTCTATTAGATGTTATAAGAACGTAAGCTTTAACATTTCAAAGGTTCTCTATGCTATTAAGACAGCTATACAGGCACCTTCTGGAGCTAATCAGCAACCATGGATGTTCATTGTAATAGATGATCCAGATGTAAAGACTAAGATTAGAGAGGTATGTGAGAGAGGAGAAAAGGAGTTTTATGCAAGAGTTAGAGGAGAACTAAAAGAGTGGTTAGCAAAAAGGAAATTAACATGGAAGAAGCCATTCTTGACTGAAGCACCTTATCTTATAGTAGTATTTTCAGAAGTAGGAAAGCCTTATTCAATAGAAAGTACTTGGCTCTCTATAGGCTACTTATTACTAGCGTTAGAAGAGAAAGGATTGGCCTCATTGACATATACTCCACCTAATCCAAAAGAAGTTGCGAATGTTTTAAGAGCCCCTGAGAAGTTTGTATTACAAACAATTATACCCGTGGGGTTGCCTAAGGAAGATAAGTTAAAGGAGCCTAGAAAGAGTCTATATGAAACAACATTTTATAATCGATGGGGAAACTCCTTAACCAATAAGAGAGGGGAGGAATAGAATTGTCTATTTATAAGTAAGACCCTTGCTTAATTTAATACCGTGCTTTTGAAGATCTTCAGCAACATCATGTAATCCTAATTCATGCAATTTCTTTATTGTGGGTATGCCAGTTATTGGATCCCACTCACGGGTTTTATAGTATTCATCAAGCATCCTATTAAGCTCTATAACTTGACCTGCTGAAGGACCTCTATCTATGGGTTCTCTAAGGAATCTCTTAGGTAATATATCATCTTTTCTTCTAACGCCCTCTCTGACTATGTATGCTCTTTCGATATTTATAATCCGCTCTCCAACTTTGAATACCTCACTTGCACTCATTTCTAAGCCTGTAACTACGTTGATTAGCTTAGCTGCTTTATCAAATGACAATATCTCCATGTTCTCAGCGATATTTTTACACACTTCAAGTGAATCTACGATTGCACACCAGTTTTCGTAATAGGCGACTAACCTACCTTTACCACGAGTGCCTAACCTTAGCGTAGCCTCTGGCTCATTAAAGAGTTTTCTCCCTATTTCAGGGTTATCGCTTAGCTCTATGAATGGTTCAGAACGCAAATGGTCAGCGCCCCTACTTGATACAGCAAAACCTAATCCATAACCTTTAAGTCCTCGTGGATCAGCTTGTATCATCTCTAAGCCCTTAACATGAAATGCTAAATCGAGACCTTTTCTGAGCTTCCTAGCCGCTTTGATTACACCATCTGCTAGGATATCCCCAAAGCCCTTCCTATAAGCTATCATCTCTATAAGCTTAAATACTGCATCCATATTACCCCATCTAAGATCTAGTCCGTTAGTTTCCCTCTTATTTAGAAGGCCTTTTTCATAAAGTTCCATAGCCCATGAAATTACTTCACTAGTAGATATAACATCCATACCTAGGTCATTAATCATATTAATAGCTTTTAGAGCTGAATTAAGATCATCATTCCCTATCCTTACAGTAAGGCCTGCTAGGGCCTCATATTCTGGTCCCTCACCATAGGTTCCTGCGAAAGATCCTTCTCTAATAACATAGAATCTACTACACGGTAATATGCATGAGAAACATCCGCGATTTTTAACATTATACTCTATCGCAAGTCTCTCCCCACTTACGCAGTAGGCATAATCAACTATACCTTTCTTAAAGTGGTAAGCTGGGAGAAAGCCTAGCCTATTTGCAGCTAATAATATCCTCGAAGTTCCCATTATTCTTCTAGGCCAGTACTGTACATGACTATAAACCGACTCTTCAATCTCTTCAACTAAGGTCTCAAACGCTCTAGGTTTAGCGACTTCTACGTAGCCATCCCCACGAACGACTATAGCTTTAATATTCTTTGAAGCCATTACTACACCTAAGCCAGTACGTGCAGCAGGCCTATACACATTGAAAAATATACCTGAGAACCTAACGAGGTTCTCAGCTGAAGGACCTATAAGCGCTATTTGTATTTTCCAGTCCTTTAATTCTCTACGAATCGCATCATATGCCCTAGAAATCGTTAAGCCCCATATTCCACTTGCGTCCCTGAATTCTACTTCATTATTATATATGTATATGTATATTGGCTTACTACTCTTACCCTCGATAACTATCTGGTCAAAACCAGCATATTTCATTTCAGCAGCAAAGTGGCCACCCACATTAGAGTCCCCTAGAAGTCCTGTTTGTGGCGATTTAGAAGTAACATTAAGCCTAGCTCCGAGAGGAAAACCTGTACCTGCAATAGGTCCTGTAGCTATAATGAGCTTATTCTCAGGACTTAACGGGCCTATACTCTTGGGTACCTCACTATATAGTCTTCTAACATTAAAACCCCTACCACCCAGATATGCCCTTGCCATCTTTCTACTAAGCGGCTCTTCATGTACTTTACCTTTCGTTAAGTCTATCCTTAAAATCTTTCCAGCGTATCCATAAAGTCTACTTGACATGAATTCCCCACCTCTTCATTAACTCTTTATGACGCTTTAGCGCATGAGCATAAGCTTGGTCGAAAACTTCTTCATTAATACTTAGGTCTATTTCTTCAATGGGGTATATTCTGATAGCGTTAGTAGGACACTTAGAGACACATACGGGTTCCCTGCCTTCACATAAATCACATATAAGAGGTTTTAATTTAATCGGATGAAGCTTTATTGCCCCATAGGGACACGCTTTAACACAATTACCACAACTGATACACTTTTCCTCGTTAACTATTATAATACCATGATTCCCCTTTATCAGAGCACCAGTAGGGCATGCTTTAACACAAGGTGCTGGTTCACAGAATTCACATACAATAGGATAGTCGAGGCCTATTCTATCGTCTTTAACGATGGTTATCCTAGAGAAGGAAGAGCTGAATACGCCTTCATGAACAAAGGAACACCACATCTCACAATATCGACAGCCCACACATTTAGAAGGGTCTACAATTAACTTCTTCACCATTGGTGCATAAAGCTCACCGAATACTTAGTAAAGTTACCAGTATTTAATAAGTTATCTTGTACTTCCTCTGATTTAGAAGATAGGAATACGCTTTAACTGTATTTTAGGGATTTATTAGACTTTTATGATATTAAAAAGATTAATGAGTTAATGGATTAATGCCCTAACAGGAAATAGGAGGATAGTTATTAGTGTGGTGGTTTAGGGTAGCTGAGGCCATTAGTAAATGCGAATTGTGTAATTACGTGGATAAACCGTTTATCAAGTTCAAGGTATACCAGAAATATGCACCAGCGAGCGTTAAAGTATTAATAATTAGTGAAAGCCCGCCTCCAGGCTACAAGGAAGATTTTCTTTATAATCTAGATCATAGGGATAGGCTTAGACGTGTATTATGTAGGTACCTTAGTTTTGAAAATGGGGATAAGCTTTTGGAATTCTTTAAGTCTAGGGGTATTTTCTGGAGTGTAGCTGTAAAATGTAGACCTAGGGACAGAAAGAATCTCAGTAAGATGTATAGGAACTGTCGCAAAATAGCGTTGTTAGAGGTGAGGTTAGCTAAGCCTGAGAAACTTATTTTGTTGGGCTCTGTAGCTTTAAAACAGTATAGGAGTATAAAGAGTGAGTTAAATTATAGATCCGAGATTATTGTAGAGAGGCATCCACTATATGTGGTTAGGTTTCAGAGATATAGGATGGAGGATTACTTTTCTAGGTTAGAGAGGCTAATTAAAGGATTTGTGGATTAAATCTCTAAATCTTGGTAGTTGTAGCTTGTTTAAAGAATTTTTTTACATAGTTGAGTACTATTTCTGCTTGAGATAGAGCTTCTTCTGCATCTACTTTGTCATATAGTTCATTAGGAGGTATACCTGTTTCTTCGTCTCCATACATAGATGGTTCACGTTCTCTCCTAAGTCTTCGGGATATTCTCGCAAGGAGGGGTATTTTTTCTTGGAACCATAAAGGGAATCTATTAATCTCTCTTCTTAGGATAGGGCCTACATCATGCCATTTAGGAGGCTCTATGCCGGTTATTCTTAATGCTGCTTTTAGCGCGAGCTCTACTGCCTCTTGGGATTGTCTTATAACGTAAGGATAGTTTCCTCTTTGAAGGGCTTCTTTTGCGTGGAAAACTCTTTCTTCTGCTTGTCGTATATATGCTCTTGCCATGGCTATATTATTCAATTGAGATTACCTCCCCAAGCTTATACTTCTCTTTTAGTCTCCAGTACCATTTTTTACCTAGTCTTACTCTCTGAGCTCCTAGTGCTTTAAGTTTCTCGTTAAGCCTTTTAAGTATCTTTTCAAAAAAGGAGTTCTTATCGAAGACTATTACAGCGTCGTCTACCATATCGAGGTAAAGAGGAGATAGTCTAAGAGCTTCCTTCGGCGTCTTTAATATTGGCGAGAAGTCTATATAATATCCTTCCTTTTCTAACTCCTCTAACATGTTAGTGATTTTTTCTTCTATCTTCATGAAAAGATCTTGTCTTGCAAGCTTGCTCTTAGGTAGGTCTTGAGCTATTATAAGTAGATCAATATCACTATCCTTTCGAGCTTCACCTCTTGCAACAGATCCAAATACTACTAAAGAGACTAGCTTGTCACCTAATGTATTTTTAAGAGCCTTTAATAGGGCTCTTATTATTGTCTTATAAGGTTCCCTCAAGGAGTCTATGTTCCGTTTATACAATACTACTTGCACCTGATTTATAGTCATCAAGAGGAGGATATTAATGTTATTCTCCTAAAGATGAGGAGGTTTCTTGTTTAAAGCTGCCTAAGAGTTCTTGTTTAACCTATAAGTATTAAAAAATTAGTGATCCTCGAGTTAATTTTGGTGAGTGGTGCTTGAATGAAGTTACATTGTCTAAAGGTAGTGTCTCCGTAAAGGTCCAATTTAGTCCATTTTCAATACAGATCCTAAAGAATAACAATCCTATCATAAGGAGGCTTAGTAGTGAATATGACGTAGAATATAAGGGCTCTCGTAGAAGTTTTAATCCTGAAATTGTAAGAAATGAGGAGAGCTTGCTATTGCTGAAGGATAGGAAAATAGGCGTTCAATGTAAGCTTGAGCTAACAGAAGGATTATTAGAGGTTTCATGGATATCTGACAAGATTCTTGAAAGTGTAAAGGATGTTTGGATATCCATTCATGGTGGAGAATGGTATGGGCAAGGAGAGCTTAGGTTTCAAGTTTTTCCTTTAAGTAATCATTTCATATCAGGTACACCATTTGCATTAAAAGGGGAAGAATTCTTAGCGAGAAGGATACAGGCTCCATTTTGGATAAATAGCTATGGTTATGGAATATTAGTAGACAGCTACGAGCTCTTTGAAGCACAATTCCTTGGTATGGGATTAATGATTAAAGCTTTAAGCACTAAAGACTTCACGTATCACGTAATAATAGGCAAGAACATAGCAGATTGTCAGAGGAGATTCTTAAAGAGAGTAGGATTACCGAGAAAAATGCCTAATAAGAGGATTTTAGCTGAGCCCATATTTTCAACGTGGGCATACCTCAAGAAAGATATAGATCAAGATAAAGTTCTGGAGTTTGCAAGAGAGATTAAAGAGCATGATTTCCCATGCAGTGTTATAGAAATAGATGATAAGTGGGAGAAGGATTACGGCGATCATAAATTCGATTTTGATAAGTTTCCTGACCCTAAGGGTATGGTAAATGAAATTCACAAGATGGGCTATCTAGTAACCTTATGGGTACATCCTTTCATAAACTACGAGTCTAAAAATTATGAATATGCTAAGTCTAAGGGTTACTTAATATTAGATCCTGATGGGAAAGAACCTGCAAAAGTACGATGGTGGAATGGAGAGGGAGGAATATTAGACATAAGTAATCCTGAAGCTAAAGAATGGTTTAATAATGACCTTAAATCACTAAAGAGAGAATATGGAATTAATGGCTTTAAATTCGATGATGGAGATGCAACTTTCTTCCCAATTAAGAAAGATGGAAGAGTGATAAAGCTAGGTAAAACTTATGGAAACTTAAAACCGAATCAGTATACTGATGAGTGGATAAGATTTGTTGCTGAAAATCATTATGATTTAGCAGAAGTCCGGGTAGGATTCCTAGCACAGAAATATGGAGTTATAACTCGTGAGGGGGATAAAGAGTCTATCTGGGGATTAAATAGCGGACTCAAAGCTGCTATAGCTCAAGCTCTTACTCTCTCGATTACAGGATACCCATATATAATGCCAGATATGATAGGAGGAAATGAATATCGTTTTAAATGTAGTAAAGAACTTTTCATTAGATGGGTAGAAGCTACAGTTCTAATGCCTATAGTACAATATTCAATCCCTCCATGGAGATACGATGAGGAAACGGTAGAGATATCTAAAAACTATACACTTTTACATGTAAGTCTAGCTAAGTACTATGTACAACTTGCGGAAAAAGCTATGAAAGATGGTGAGCCGATAGTATGTCCATTAGTTTTAAGGAACCCTGAGGATGATAAATGTACGAGCATTAATGACGAATACTTAATAGGGAACCTTTTAGTGGCTCCTATACTTGAAGAGGGAAGAGAAGAGCGAGAAGTGTATCTGCCTAAAGGAGTTTGGAAAGATTTCTGGAGCTGTAAGGAGATCAAAGGACCTGTGAGAGTTTCTGTTGAGGCACCATTAGATAAGTTACCTCTATATGCTGAAGCACATGATAGAGCATTACTAGCAATGCTTGAAGAGGCAAAGAAGTGCTTTCAATAGATAGAGAATACTCAGATTACTTCGCACTATATTCATGTAGCACAGGGTTTTTCCTTCTAGATAGACTCCTGAGGAATTCAGAAGAGAGTACACTGATGATATAATGAGTTCTAGTATAACCGTCTATGATTTCTAGCAATATTGCCCTTATATAATTAAGTAGTCTCTTCTGCAAACAGATATGTCAAATCGAATATTCTCTCTTAGAGATTCCTTGGTCTTGATTAAGAATTACGTTTCTAATTGTCTGGGGCTATAATTATTCACTTATAGTTAAGAGGTGAATGATTACGGAAAAAGCCCTCTTTCTAAGTTTATGTAGGAGTCACGATAAGTATAACGAGGGGATGAGTGGATTATGAATGATGAAAGGATAAGGCCTTGGCATAAAAACGCATATTACTGGGAGTACAAAGGTAAACCGGTACTATTACTTGGGGGCTCTGATGAAGATAACTTATTTAATCATCCTGACTTAGTGATGCGAAACTTAGATGCCTTAACTAAATGTGGTGGTAATTACATACGTTGTACGCTTTCATGTAGAGATCCAGGCAATGTCTGGCCTTTTATGAAAGTGGATAATAAATATGATTTAGATAGGTTTAATCCAGAATTTTGGAATAGACTTAGAAAGTGCCTTAAGGAAGCTTATAAGCGCGATATAATAGTTCAAATAGAGATATGGGATCCTCATGACTTCTGGAATCGAGGAGATAGAAGGCCTTGGCTTAAAAGTCCATGGAATCCAACCATGAATTTAAACTATACAAGTAAGAATACGCACCTCTTAGAGGAATGGAGCTATCATCCATCTAATAAACCTCAACCTTTCTTCTTATCTCCCATATTCAAGGACGAAGTTCTTCTTAGATATCAAGAGAAGTTTGTTACAAGGGTATTAGAGGAAACCTCAGAGTTCCCAAATGTATTATACTGTATAGATAATGAGACGAGAGCTCCTCCAGAGTGGACGTTGTATTGGGCTAAATTCATAAGTGAGAGAGCAAGAGCGTATGGGGTTAAGATACAGTTAACTGAGATGTGGGATCCTTGGGATTTAAGGCATGAACTGCATAGTGTTACTTATACACATCCCGAGTTCTTTACTTTTACAGAAGTTTCTCAGAATAACTGGCAAAGAGGAAAAACGCATTATGAAAGGTTACTTTGGTTTAGAAAGATCCTAGTAAAGTATGGTAGACCTAGACCCATGAATAATGTTAAGATCTATGGTGCTCCTATGCCTCGTCACTCGGCTATCCCTGAGCTTAATTTAGATAGATTTTGGAAATGTATATTTGCAGGTTGTGCAAGTGCTAGGTTTCATAGACCGCCTACTGGTATAGGACTAAATGAGGTAGCTCAAAGAGCTATAAAGGTAGCGAGAGCTTTCACATCTAGTTTTGACATATTTCATTGTGAACCTAGGCCGGACTTGATATTTGATTCAAAGCCAGAAGCGTATTGTCTAGCTAAGCCTGATGAAGTATATGCACTATATTTCCCACAAGGAGGAAAAGTAAGAATGAGAATTAGTGATTATTCAAGAAGTTTAGAGGTAATGTGGTTTAATCCTGAGAAGATAGCATTTACTATTAAGGAAGTTCTTCAGATGAAGAATGGAACTGTTAATATAAAGGCTCCTTCTGAAAGTCTATGGTTAGCGCTTTTATTACTTCATAGCTAATTCTTCTTTTTAATGACTATTCTCTTGTATTGTTGATACTACAAAATGGATGTTGAAAAGTTAGATTATGATAGGTTACCATTTTAATTTGCCGTTTAGATACTCGTCTATTGCTATCGCAGCATTGATTCCAGATTTCATTGCTAAACCTACTCTACTAGGTCCTGTGACTACATCACCAGCTGCAAACACTCCTTTCCTTGTAGTTCTATATTTTTCATCCACTTGAATTCTTCCATTTTTTCCTATTTTGATTCCTGAGTATTCTCTAGTAAACGGTGGTGTTGGGATTTCACCTACTGCTAGGAGGACTGTATCGAATTCCATAATGAATTCGCTCTTAGGTACTGGCTCAGGTCTTGGCCTACCTGATTCATCTGGAGCCCCAAGTTTCATTCTTATAAGTTTAATATACTTGAGCTTCTCAGTACCGACGAACTCAATAGGAGATACGAGCTCTATGAACTTAACACCTTTTTTAAGTATCCGTTTAATTTCATACTCACCTGCTGGCGCTTCATTTATTGTTCTGCGATATAGTATGCAGACTTCCTTTGCTCCTTGTCTTAAAGCTTCTTCTGATGCATCAATTGCGGCTAATCCTGCACCGATAACAGCTACTTTCTTACCTGTAGGATGTACCGCTTCCTTGGGTAGATAGCTTAATTCGTATGCTCTAATTTTGAATAAATAGTCGAGTGCTGAGTAAACTCCTTTAAGCTTTTCTCCTGGTATACCTATTCTCCTTGAACTCCAAGTTCCTGTGGTTATTAGAATTGCGTCATAGTCATTTAGGAGCTCTTCGAATTTTATTTTCCTTTTAATCAGTTCATCGCCCTCAGTACAAGGTTCAGGTTCACCAATGATTTTAGTTTCTAAATGAAATTTTACGCCTAGATCAATTAGCTCTCTAATACCTTTCCGGATGTTCTCCTTGGGAATTCTATAGCTAGGTATAGCAAACATTAGCATACCTCCAGGCTCAGGTAATCGCTCATATACGTGTACTTCATGTCCTTCACAAACTAGGTAGCCAGCAGCGGCAAGGCCTGCAGGGCCTGAGCCTATGATAGCTACTTTCTTACCTGTCTTCTTAATTTTTTGACCAGGTTTACATCTAAGTGCGAATTTCATTCCATTAGTAGTGTTTAAAGTTATGGAATTATTAAAAATTTTTACTTGAAGTTTTTGCAAGATGCCTCGAGTATATTCTTTATGTTTTTATACATATGCTTGATGTTTTTCTATAATATTGCATACTTAGGTAACTCAATAACCTTCCACTCCTCATGTTAGTTTTCTTCTTGGCTGGAAACATTATTTAGTCAGGGGTATTAATACTCCTCGTTATGATTAATGATGGGTACAGAGTTATTATATCAGCAAAGTACTCCTAGAGGAACTTTAAGCAGAAGTTTAATGTAAAAGGAGAGGACGAAAAATGGGAAATAGCGGTTTAGTACACGATTAAGAGCATTAGAGGAGAAGTAATGTTTTATAAGCACTTATTTAGAATCTATTAGATTTATCGGGGGAAGAGTGATGAGCGAGGTATTCATGGCGGATATGGTATTAAAGGAATTAAGCATCAAAGAAAGTCCTTTAACTAAAGTGAAGGAACTGCTTAAGAGAATTAAGATTGAGGAGATAGTTGAGAAAGGAGACGTTGTCGCTATTAAGACGCATCTAGGCTCCGAAGGTGGTTTTCGTATAGTGAGGCCTCCATTTATAAAGAAAGTAGTCGAAGTAATAAAGGAGTTAGGAGGAAAGCCTTTTGTAACGGATACCTGTAGGCCACCTTCGTTAGACTATCTCGAAATAGCTAATATGCAGGGCATAAATCATCTTTCAATAGGCGCTCCAGTAATTATAGCAGATGGTATAAAAGGGGAAGATTATCGCGTAGTGAAAATAAATGGTTTAGTATTAAAAGAAGTAAAGGTGGCCTCAGCTATAGCTGATGCTGATGCTATGATAGTAATTACACATGCAAAAGGCCATCGAATATCCTCTTATGGAGGAGCTCTGAAAAACTTAGGCATGGGCTGTGTATGCCACTCTGAGAAAAGACATATTCATTCCGTGCTAGGTGGTGAACTTCCTCAATGGGATTCTACAAGATGCGAACTTTGTGGTATTTGTGTTTCAAGTTGCGATCACGGTGCGATAAGTATCAAGGATAATAAAGTGATTATAGATGAAGATAAGTGTGTTAGATGTTATCGTTGTGTATGGGTCTGTCCTACAAGGGCTTTATCTTGGTCTAAGAAAGGGTTAGATAGGTTCCTTATGGCTCTTGTGGATGCAGCAGCGGCTGTAATAAGTACATTTAAGAGAGGAAAAATTGGTTATCTAAACTTCGTTATGGATGTTACATTCGCGTGTGATTGCACACCTTGGTCTACAATACCCATAGTACCTGACCAAGGAATTCTTGCCTCTACTGATATTGTAGCTATAGAGAAAGCTTCACTAGACTTAATAAATCAAGCCCCTGGAATACCGGGACAAATTGGTCCTGGAGGTAGAATTAAAGCACTAGACAAAGGTGAAAATAAATTCTTAAGAATTTACAGGACAGATCCTTACATACAAGTGAAGTATGCTGAAAGACTTGGATTGGGATCCTCTCATTATAAATTAATAAAGGTATAAAAACTCATTAAAAATAATGTCAATAAATATCACAAATTTTTACCTCGATTATTCTCTTTAATACTAAGATTATTCTTCAATGCTTTCTTGGATAGAATAGTCTATACTTAGAGCTTTTCCAAGCATCTAAACGTCCATAGTACAGGAGTTGTTGTAGTCTTTCTGGAATTGTATATCTAATACTTAGATGTTCTAAGGTTACTGCTAATGGGTCTATACCATATGCCTTCTTAAACTCCTCATGAACTAAGTTATCGTAGAGTAGATCTCCTGATAGGGGAAGTTTAATTTCTGATCCTTTACGCATAGCAGATTCTCTTATGGCTATTAAAAGCTCTAAATCTTTTGTAGCATTCTCAGCCCCATAGCTAAGTTTCTCTCCATGATCTATTGCATTATATAGGCTTATCCAAGCGTCAGCTCTAGCTACATCATCTTCATCTGTAAGAGGATAGTCTTTAAGCGGATTCTCCCAGTATATTGGAGGCTCTGTATTAACCTTAGCTCTCACAAGTTTACGAATTCCGTCTGTCTCGCAGTATTCCATTTCTATAGTGTAGACTTCTCCATTCAGATGGAGTTCTCTTCCTTTTACTGAACCTTTTTCTCCATGGATTTCCCAGTAATTTCCTCTTTCAGCATTTAATTCGTATATGCCTTCAATACCTGGGAACTCTATATACCCCCTTTCGAATACAGAGTCTAACTCAGGAAATTCACCTTTAACCTTTATAGCTTCAGAATCTATTAGATTTCTAATAGCAGCCATTCCATGATAGGAGCCTGAAGTATACGATAAGTAGAAACTTTTCAGTTTCCCTAAGATACCAGTTTTTATTAATCTCTTCTTTAATTGCTCTCTGGGCCAGCGAGGTACATTCTCAGAGACCTCTAGAAAAACGTTATGTTTTTCAGCTATCCTTATCATTTCTTTAGCACATTTTAGCGAAATAGCTATTGGCGTCTCACATAATATGTGCACTTCATGCTCTGCTAGGACCTTAGCGACTACATGATGGCCTTCCGCTTGTACAGCTACCAGAGCTATATCTGGTTTAACTTCGGATAGCATCTTACTTATGGATGTATATGCTTTAGCTCCTAACTTTTTAGCAATACCTAGACGGGTAGAATCTACATCACACAAAGCAACTATATCAAAGAGATCTCTTAATCTCATTAGTGTTTCTACGTGGGCTAAGGCCCTCCTACCTACACCAATTATAGCGACCTTTAGCATAATGCATCAAGTTTTAATACTAGACATTAAAGATTTAAGTGTTAGATTCTTCACAATATTCCCTAAAAGTGGTGAAGGAGAGAGGTATTGTTATTTGCCATTTTTCTTAATGGTATCATGTTTAATATTGGTAAATTCTTTTGGCTATTCTTAATAAGGTGCAATTCTTGCTTATTAGATGAGAGGTCAATTCTTTAAATTAGGTGGCTATTTGTGTTTAGGAACTATAGATCTCCACATTATTTTGATAAAGCTATTGGTTTAAAGGAAGCTGAGGAGAAGAGGGTCTTTAAGACTACAGATATAGTTAAAAGAGTTGGTGTTATAACCAATAATCGTGTCATTCTTAAAGATTTCCCTGTCAAGAATCCAATTGCTGTATTTAATCCTGCTATTATGATTAAAGACAATATTGCGCACGTATATGCTAGAATTATCCTTGGTTATTACATGTACATCTCCAGTATTGCTGAAATTCAAGTTCCTATAGAAGATATATTTAATGGTGATGTTAACGTAAATTCGTATACATCAAGCATAGTTATCTATCCTTCAACTAGATATGACATCTGGGGAACTGAAGATCCTAGGGTTTATAAAATAGATGATCAAGTCTTTATGACCTACACAGGGAGAACTGTAAATTATTTTAATACACTCATCAATGTAGAGAAGACATTACCGATTACAGCCATTTATAGAAGGAAGGGTTGGGAAAAAGTTCATGCGTATATGATGCGTGAAGAATTAAGGCTTCGTATTATTAGTGATAAGGATGCGTTTCTTGTTAATACTAATAGGAGATTTTATCTATTCCATAGACCCCATATAGATGAAGGATACCGTTTGTTAATTAGCGAGATAGACCGTAGAGAGTTAGAACACGATTTAAGTAGCAAACTAACAGGTCTTAGGAGAATAAGGGTAGGGAGTTCAATAGAAGCTTTAAGGCCTGCTAATTTTGAACAGAGACTAGGATGGGCAACTCCACCCATATATATTAAACCCAATGAGATAATAGCATTTGTCCATAGTAGTGATAGGGAAGTTCAAGCATACAGACTCTTTGCTATGGAGATAGAATTCAGAGAGGACAACGTCGTTATTAAAGCAATTACACCAACCTATATAATGGAGCCTAGGAAGACTTATGAGATCATAGGTGACAGGACTTACACAATATTCCCTTGTGGGATTTGGAAAGTTGACGATAAATACTTAATTTCCTATGGCGCAGGAGACTTTATGGTCGGTCTAGGAGAATTAGATATAACAGAGCTTATGGCACTACTTGATAAGGGCAGAATATACTAAAATCAGTAAAATGATTACTTATTGCTCTTGTAGTTAAGGGGCATTTAAACAGCATCATGATTTCATGATCTTTCATGATTATTGATGCGCTTTAGTGCTCTCAACGCTATGATGTATGCTGATGCCGTATGAACATCTAAGCCCAAGTCTTTTGATATTATCCTAGCACCTATTGACGAGTATGCTGGGTTGACTTTGACTAAGGTGCCATCCACTTTATGGACAAGCACTTCCATTTGCTGGGTAAACTCCCTTAAAGCCATTTTCAACTGCTTCCTCCTGGCGGTTTTACTGCCTCTAGGCTTGGGTTTTGAAAGCCTCTCAATAACGTAGTATCTTACTCCGTGATTTCTGGCGTATTTAACAAGCTTGGCAATAGCTTCTCGCCTAGCAGTCACAGCTTTACCTTTAGGAAAACCGTGAGATGTGACTTCAGGGAAATGTTCATTCCTAATATCCCTTATAACGCCTCTTTGGTCAATTATCACCATGCAAACTCTATCGGGGTTGAAGTCAAAACCAGCAACATGACCTACCAACTTGGCTCTGGATTCCTTCCTCATGTACTTGTTATAGAGTTCAAGCGGAACGTGTAAGTGCAGATAAAGCTCCTGTTCCCTATTCTTCCTCTCCTTCGTGACTATGCTAGCTCCATAACTATAGTTTCCGTTAATAAGTTCTTGAATTAATGGTAGGCATTCTTCTCCAAACCTTACCTCGGCTTCTATCCATTCGTGCTTTCCATCAGCATGAGGTATTTTAATTAGAACCCTGTCAGTAGCTACAAGTCTGATGTTGCGATTGCCCTTTTCAGCCCTAGCTCCTACAGAGAACAGTTGTGGCTTCTTAAGCTTCAGATAAGGCTGGTTCATGTATAGCATAGCCTTTTTGATAGCTGATGTTGCATACCATTTATTTGAGAGGTAACGTGTAATCCTTCTCTGAATTTTATTAGCGTTAATATTATGCCTCTTGAGGTAGTGCACCATTTCAATAGCTTCTCTAAACATTCTCATTAGCAGGAACAGTTTTGCTCTATCTCCTGCCTTGTCGATAAACAACCTGCCGATTACTGTAGGCTTGATTTCTTTTCTCTTTCTAGCCATAGCTTGATGGCCTCCTGAATAGCTTTTTTAATAGCTCCACGGTATCCAAATTTCCTGACCGCATAAGTACAGAACTCCCTCCAAAGGTCTTCGGGGACTTCTATCAACTTCCTAGGCATATTACATCACTAACAAGAATAAGAGAAGTAACATTTATAAATATTGCTTTATATGTTACAATTGGTTACTGAGCCTGATGAGATAATGAGGGCTATGAGCCTTGGATGTGCTCCCAGTTCGATGATGGGAGTGGGGGTTCAGGGTACTGTTAGCGTTTCAGGGAAGCCCTGCTCCCGCAGTCGGGCTGGGAGCGAAGGTAGCCGTGATGAACCAGTTGATGGGAAACGATTATTGGATCAATATCAAAGATCAAAACAAACCATCAACTGGAGAACGGCTAGTAGCATATACCCATGATTATCTGCTCTGTAAACAGATACAAAACAACATAGACATGAAAGCTATGGAACGAGGGAATAATCTTAGATTGGCAATATGCTGAGATTAAAGAACCTTTCTAAAACCATGTTACTTCCAAAGATTAGCAAGAGTATACTGAGTACTATGAGCAATATGCGATATCTATAACTACTTAAAATGAGCAAGCTCTTAGCGCCAGTTTCAGCCATTAATGCAAGCCAGACAAAGTCTATCCATACATGACTTATATACATTACAATTAAGCCTATTATACCGAAGTTAGTAGCACTTCTTACTAATTCGAAGCCAATGCTAACCCACCATAAAAGAAAGAATACGTTTAGCCCTGTTAGGGACATTCCTGCAATTATTGGATTTGCGATTATATTAAGATTTTTATCATTTAAGCTGATGCCTTTAACAGAGTCTCGTATCAGTAGTATTGCGAAGTATGCTATAATCAATGCTACTAATACTACAAGGATATCACCTAGGGTTCCCCTTAATAGCATGTACACATACTCGAAGGCGAAGAATAGTAGTATAATGTAGGGAAATTCTATGAGGGTATGTCCTAGGGCTACTTTAATTCCTGTTTTCCAATTACCTTTAGTACCTAAGGCGATTGTAATAATCGTGAGAGGACCAGGACTTAGAGCTCCAGAGGGGGATACAATTAGTGTTGTAATTATTAGCTTTGTCAAATTCAAGGTACTCGCCTTTAATCAGTTTAGAAGGCGTACTTAAATAGATATTTCATCTTACTTACCATTTAATCCTGTAGAGAGCATAATACATTAGAACTCTAGTTTAAAATTCACTTAAGAATGCCTTACGAGTTGAGAATTAGATCGACTTCAGGTATTCCTCTAAGGCTTTAGCTATGGATTCGCTTACTACCCTAATGGAGACTTCATGGTTATAGTATAGTGAGGACTCACTCCAATTATGTGAGCCTAGGTAAACTATCTTTTCATCTATTATTACAAGCTTCATGTGATCCGTGTCTCTATCTTTATCTAACTTTACTTTTATACCAGCACCTAATAGATATTCGTAGGCTCTAAGGTTATCGTCTAATAAGCCGAAGTGTGTTCTATATTCTAATATTATGGTTATATTCAGTCCTCTCTTTTTAGCTTTAATCAATTCTCCAATTAGATCATTAGCCCAATCAAATGTATCCTTCGGATCATAAATTATAGAGTACATGGCAATTATGACTGTCTTATTAGCTTTTCTTAGGTCGTTTTTGATAGCATAGTAGTAATCCCTATCTTTAAGGATCTCTATTTTACATTCTTTAATACTCGTTAACTTATTGACTTTCTCCTGCAGATTATTATATGTAAGGAGAAGTTCTATGTATGTTTTATTTAGGTTAGAGTATTTACGGAGGAGGCTCTGGTACCTTTCTGATAGTTCATTGAAAGCTTTCTTGAGTTCATCATGCTCTCTTGTTATTTTAGAAAGTTCATAACTAAGTTTAGATATTCGTCTTATCGAAATGGAATATCCGATGGTAATTCCTATGATTAAGAAAACGATCATGAATATTACATACTTTTGCTCCATTAACGTTACACCCTCTAGTTTTGAGATTTAGCCTTCTTTATGATAAGTAGATTTCTACTACTAGACTCCTATGATGCTTCTTCTCGGATATGGTAAATGAGTACTGTGATAAGGCTTATAAAATGTTTAATTACATTTAATTAAGAGGTGCATATCATTGATTAACCTTGAAAAGGGATTTGTAGTGTGGTTTACTGGTCTGCCTGGTAGTGGTAAAAGTACAATTGCGAATAACGTTGCTAATGTACTAAGATCTAGGGGATTTCGTATCGAAGTTCTTGATGGAGATTGGGTTCGTAAGACTATAAATCCAGATGCTGGTTTCACCTTTGAGGAACGTAGGAGGCATTTGCTAAGAGTTGCTTGGATTGCTAGGCTTTTAGCTAGAAACGGTGTAATCGTTTTATGTAGTTTTGTATCTCCCTATAGAAGTGTTAGGGAGGAGATCAGGAAGATTATTGAAGAGGAGGAGATTAAATTTATTGAAGTTTATGTTAAATGTAGTCTTGATGAATGCATTAGAAGGGATCCTAAAGGTCTTTATAAGAGAGCTCTTGCTGGGGAAATTAAGAATTTTACTGGTATTAGTGATCCATATGAGGAACCTGTAAATCCCGATTTAATCATCGATACCGAGCACGATAATATTCATGTTAATGTTAATAAGGTTATTGAATATCTTGAGAGATTTTTATATTCATAAATAAGCCTATAATTAGGATTTGGTGAGTAGTATGGGTAAGGAAACCCATGAGGAGAAAGTAGTAGTACACATTTCAAAGAAACTGTATGATAAGGCGAGGAAGTTTATAGAGGAACAAGGGGGATTTTCTAATGTTGAGGAGTTCATTGAATTCGTTTTAAATGAGGTACTTTCAGAAGAAGAGACAGAATACACTATGTCTAAGGAGGATGAAGAGAAGATAAAGGAGAGATTAAGGTCTCTTGGTTATATATAGGCGAGTACGATGTCTGATGAGGCATTTAGAGAACAAAGAAGCTCACGTGGTAGGTATACTACAGTTTCAATTCCCATCACATTGTATAATAGGATTAAAGAACTAATTAAAGAGACGGGTTTCACATCAGTTTCCCAGTTTGTCACATATATACTTAGAGAGATTATCGCAGATATGGAAAGAGAAAAACTTGAAAGTCAAATCATTTCAGAGGAAGAGAAGAGGAAAATCATAGAGAGATTAAGGAGACTAGGATATTTGTAAGGTGAGAATTATGGTTTCAAAGCCACATGGATCTAAGCTTATCGACCGTGTAGTTCCTGAGCCTAAAAGAACCCGCCTCCTCATTGAGGCCAGAGAATTAAATAGGATAAAACTTAGTGAGAGTTTAGCTGCTGATGTCGTTGATATCGCTCATGGGGTATATAGTCCTCTTGAGGGATTCTTAGTTCAAGACGACTTTATTCATGTTCTCTATGATATGAGACTCAGCAACGATATCCCCTGGACTATTCCTATAATTCTTGATGTGGATCCAGAAGATATAGCAGGTATTAAAGAGGGAGATGAAATAGCTCTCACTTTTAAAGGTAATATCATAGCAGTTATGAAGATAGAAGAAATCTATGGATGGGATAAAGAGGAATTTTGTGAAAAAGTCTTTAAGACTACTAATCCTGAACACCCCGGCGTTATTAAAACTATGAAGAGAAAAGAGCTTCTGATAGGAGGGACTATAGACCTTTTGAATGATATACCTGAGCCTTTTGAGAAATATAGATTATGGCCTAAGGAAACAAGAGTTCTATTTCAAGCAAAAAGATGGAGAACTATAGTTGGTTTTCAAACAAGAAATGTACCCCATTTAGGACATGAATATATACAGAAGGCGGCATTAACATTTAGTGATGGACTCTTCATAAATCCGCTTGTTGGATGGAAGAAACCAGGGGATTTCAAGGATAAAGTTATTATTAAAGCTTACGAAGTTCTAATAAAGAATTACTATCCTAAGGATTCTATAGTCTTTTCAGTACTAAGAATGGAGATGAGATATGGAGGCCCAAGAGAGGCTGTACATCATGCGATTATAAGAAAAAATTTCGGATGTACTCACTTTATCGTGGGTAGAGACCATGCAGGTGTTGGTAACTTTTATGGTCCTTACGAAGCGTGGGAACTTTTTAAGGAATTCCCAGATTTAGGTATAATACCTCTTTTCATTAGAGAAGCATTTTATTGTAAAAAATGTGGCGGCATAGTGAATGAGAAAATATGCCCTCATGAAGAGAGATATAGATTCAGGATAAGTGGAACCAGTCTTAGAAGAATGATTAAGAAGAGAAAGGAAATCCCAGAGTATATAATGAGACCGGAGGTTGCAGAGATTGTCTTTAGCTTCGAAAAACCCTTTGTTGAATAAGTATAATAAAATCATACATAGCCTTAATGAGGCAGAAAGAATAGCTGTTATACATCATTGGGATACAGACGGTATCGCCTCTGCAGTAATCATAGCTAAGCTACTATCATTTAAGGATGTCTTATTTCATGTACCATGTATTGGTGCTTATAGCTCCAAAGCCGTGAATGCTAAAAATGTGCGATCATTTGAACCTGATATTGCAGTAGTTCTTGATTATGGAATTTCTATGAGGGAAATTAACTCTCTTAAAAGGAATATTAATACAGATATAGTAGTTATCGATCATCACCTAACTAATGTACGAGGAGAGATGGTATGTAATCCTGTAGCTATGGGATATAATGAAGAACAATTCCCTTCAACCACATGGGTTCTTAAAGAGCTATTTCAAATAGAATGTATGAAGGATCTGATAGCTTTAGGAATAGTTGGTGATTATGGTAGATATTTAGAGAATACTATCTGGTTAGAAAGAGTTGGAAGAATGATAAATGAGAAAGGATTAAGCATACAAGATTTACAGAAGGCAGTACAGCTCATAGATTCTTGTTATAGAGCAGGAGATTATCTATGCATTAACCATGCTAGGGAGATCCTTAAGGAAGGAGATATCAGAGATATTATAAACAATGCGATATTTCATGAAAAATTAAAATGCATAGATGAAGAGATAAGGGAAGTAATGTTAAACATAGAACCCATCAAAGAGAATAAGCTCATGAAGGTATTTAGAGTTATTACGAGGAACTACATAACCTCATATCTTGGACGTGAACTAGCTTATATGTATAAGGATCAGATTATAGTACTCGTACATTACGTTAGCGCGTTAGATAGAGTGTATATCTACGTGAGAAGTTATAAGTATGATCTAAGTAAGGTTCTCATGCTATTAAAGGATAAGGGACTGAATGTTGGCGGGAAGAATCATGTATTGGTAGTTAGTTGTAGACTAGTAGATTGTAATAGGTTAGAAAGACTTGTTTTAAATACTCTGATTAAATCCTTTAATGGTGATTAAGAGTTGAGGAGAGTATTTGTACTAGGCCTTGATTGTGCATCTCCTAAAATTCTATATGATGGTTATGGTGTAGAGCTAGTATCTCTTAGGGAGATTATAGATGATGGTGTTAAATATTATATGCGAAGTTGTTATCCTCCAATAACTGTACCTGCATGGATTTCAATGTTTACTGGTAAGACACCAGGTGAATTAGGTATTTATGGTTTTAGGCATAGAAAACCTGGCGATGTTAAGGCGAGCTATATCGTTAACTCAAGATATATAAAAAGCTTAACCCTTTGGGAGGAACTTAGTAGACGAGGTATGAGAGTAGGAGTAATAGGAGTCCCTCCAACTTATCCGCCTAAACCTATCAATGGTTTTATGATAACAGATTTTACTACTCCAGGGCCTGATAAGCCTTATACTTGGCCACCTTGGCTTAAAAGAGAGATAGAGAGAGCATTTGGCCCCTATATCTTTGATATAATCTATAGAAGTCATGAGAAGGATAAGGTCGCTAAAGAGTTATTTACTATGACTCAGCAGCATTTGAATATAGTCAAGTATCTTGTGAGTAAGAAGAAGTGGGATTTTCTAGCATATGTTGAAGTTGGACTTGACAGAGCACATCATGCATTTTGGAAGTATTTTGATAAAGAACATCCCAGATATGAGGAACATCCAGTTTATAGTGGAATAATACCTAATTATTATAAATTAATAGATAGTTGGCTTGAAGAAGTAAGAAGACTGCTTCCTAAGGACACTATTATAGTTATAGTTTCAGATCATGGAGTTAAACCAATGAAGGGGGCTTTTACTATTAATGAGTGGTTAATTCAGCAAGGATATTTAAGACTAAAGGAGGAGCCTAAGAAACCTTGTCAAGACTTGACTGCAGATTTAATTGATTGGAAGCATACTGTTGCATGGGCGTGGGGTGGATACTACTCGAGGGTTTTCATCAATTTGAAAGGAAGGGAACCTCACGGAATTATTGAACCTAATGAATATGAGGATATTATCAAGCAACTGAAGAAGGATATTAAAGGAATTAAAGGGCCTAAAGGAGAGATATGGAATAATGAGGTCTACTCACCTCATGAACTCTACCCTGAGGTAAATGGTGATCCCCCCGATCTTATGGTTTACTTAGACAATTTATCATGGAGGCCAGCCGGGACTATAGGATGGAATGAACTTTACTTACCTGAAAACGATAGAGGACCAGATGATGCTGTACATGATTGGATAGGCGTATTTGTGATATACGATCCTGAGGAAACTATAGAAAATGGTATTAAGGGAGAAATAGCAATAAAGGATGTCTATAATATACTAAAGGAGATTATTACTATCTAAGCCCGTTATATTAATTTCATTTATGGATTATTACTTAAGAGAGGGATCTTAGAGGGTATAGAAATGCTTTTATCTTATGTTCTTCTTAGTGCTTGATATGAGTAAGATTCGAGTAACTGTTTGGAATGAATATGTTGTAGAGAAAAGAAATCCTAAAGTTGCAGAAGTTTATCCAAAAGGTATTCATGAAACAATTGCCGAATTCTTAAGAGAAGAGGGTTTTGAAGTAAGGACTGCTACATTGGAAGAGCCAGAGCATGGGCTAACAGAGGAAATTCTTAATAATACAGATGTACTCGTGTGGTGGGCTCATGCTGCTCATAATAAGGTAAGTGATAGTGTAGTAGAGAGGGTTCATCGCCACGTTCTTGAAGGTATGGGGTTAATAGTTTTACATTCAGCTCATTATTCCAAGATATTCAGACGCCTTATGGGAACTACATGTAGCTTAAAATGGAGAGAAGCTGGAGAAAGAGAAAGACTTTGGGTAGTCGCTCCTTGGCATCCAATAGCTAAGGGAATAGGAGATTATTTTGAATTAGAGCATACTGAAATGTATGGTGAGCCATTTGATATTCCTCCACCTGATGAACTAGTCTTTATCAGTTGGTTTAAAGGTGGAGAAGTTTTTAGAAGTGGATGTTGCTTCTACCGCGGAATGGGCAAAGTTTTCTATTTCAGACCTGGTCATGAGACATACCCAATATATCATGATAAAAATGTTCAAAGAGTGATAGTAAATGCTGTTTATTGGGCTGCGCCTGTAAAAAGACCCAAACCTACTTTAGGTAAGGTCAAGCCTTTAGAGGAGCTTAAGTAAGACACTAAAGGTTATCCTCTTTCCTAACGATATACGCTAACCTCTCTTTTCTGTTATTCTGGTAAATTCCATAATCCCTAGGCTAGCATAAAGATCATTAACCGCAATAGCCATTGTACATTTTCTTAGCGTTTAAGCCTAACATTCCTAATAATCGTTTAGTATCACCTTTTTTCTTCTCTAGACTTATAAGATAAGGGGATTTAAGAACTATGAGGCGGGGCATATAATCTCGATACCGGAGCTCGTTTATTATGTTAGCTAAATCTTCTAAACATTTAGGACCATAATCATTACTCTCTAAAGCTAAGGAGTTACTTTTTATCTTTACTTTGAGATGTCTATTGAAAAGATCAGCCTCGATTACATTGCCTCGAACCCTTATATCATATCCTAACTCTCGTAATATTCTTACCATTTCGAAAGTGCTAATGGCACTTGTTAATAAGTAAAGTGCAAGGAAACACATGATATCTCCTAAAGATTGCTTTAGAGCAGGGTTAAATATAGTTAACCTACTTCCTAAATAAAAGTAGGATAATCTAGCGATAAAGATCCTGTCCCATTCGAGGTGCATTTATTAATATTTAATATGATATGGATATCTCTAAGGCTTCATTAGCTTTAAGTACGATCTCTTGTTCGAATTGTATTTTAATCAGACCATTGTCTATAGTTGCTATACGATAAGGTATTGATCTGTGTTGTAACATGACATGTACCTCTTTAGGTTTATCATAAGTCTTTAGTATTAGGTTCTTTATGATCACATTACCATACTTTGTTAGGATTTTGTACTCTTCGTTCTTTTGATTAACTTTCTTATACAACGTACCCCAACCACTTGGAGTTATAAAGAAGCCTTTAATCTCTTTTAGGGGAAGATTAGGTGTGAACTCTAGTGTAGCTGAGGGGGCGGAGTATCTATATCCTAAAGCTGCTTCTAGTAAAGACCAGCTACTCATAGCTCTTACGTAGTGATCTCCACATTCTATTTCATTCCATGGGTTCATACGTGTACCGTCATACCTTCTTCTAATGGCTTTTATTATTTTCATAGCTAATTCGTACATCCCTTCGTATAATAGTAGACTCGCTATCTCGTATTCTACTCCTGTGAATACTTCATCACAGTAGAGTATTGGCTTTTCGGGACGATTTCCTTTAGGCCATGTACAATTGAGTAGTCCCGCATGCTCCTCATGTACGAAGATTCTACGGTTTTTGTAAGGGAATTCTCTGAAATGGTCTCTCCAATTATACTTCATTATAGACTTTAGTGCTCTTCGTACATGCTCCTTTGGTAGTATGTATCCTAATCCTAACATGTGACTCCACCATTGACCTATTAATTGATCTGCAAGACACCCATTGAACCATTGATAGTCTCTATTTTTGTCTTGCTCTCGGCATACTTGTATGTAGTATTCTCCATTCCAACAGAGCTTATCATAAGTGCTGCTAGCTTGCTTGAATATCCTTAGCATTTCTTGAGCATAATTACTCTCGCCTAATTCTTCTGCTATCTTAGCCATTGCTAGCAATGAGGCTAGGAATAAGGATCCTATGAATGTATTAGCCCCATATACTGATATATCATAGGTATTTGGTTGCTCACCCCATATAACACCATTTTCATCAACCATATAGTTTTCTAGGACATACTTCATTAAGAGCTTAAGACGAGGCCAAAGATCCTTAAGCCATCTTTTATCAGCACCCCATAGGTATTCTCTATACGTCTTAAGTATTGCCCCTAACATGCCATCAAGAGCTGGTTTTTCTGGACCTCCAATCGGTACTCTCCATGGTCTTGGTAGATAAAGAGGTAGAACTACCCTATGAGGAATGTAGCCACTAGGATGTTGTTGATGGAAAAATTCTATTTCTCGCATTGTTCTTTCTAGAGTAGGAAATAACCTAGATAGTGTTTGCTCATAATTCCATACATGGGTACAATTAAGTGGACAACAACCTCCATAATTACCTTGAGTACTTGCTCCTTGACAACCTTCAAAGCCATAGAAATTACCATCTTCAGCCCAAAAGCACGTAGGGCTTCTGATTATTGATATGTTTGCAGATACTCTATCCAATAGTGAATAAGGAAGTGTACTATCATAGAAAGTATCATGGAATAATAAGGTTTGATCTATGAGATTATCTAGGTTCTTATAGACATAATTTAGGATATCCTTAACGTTTTTGAACCATTTAGCATACATAGTTCCAATCCAGAAGAGGGTTTTGTCATCTCTTATAGGTGAGAAGAACTGATTCCAATTAACATACCTGTTAGGAAAGAACCATGCATAAATGAATATTACTTTTCTTTCTTCACCTGGTTTTATCTTAAATTTACAGGCTAAAGAACCACACCAGGTACTACCAGGCATGCTTTTTTCGCTGAATGAATCCTTAGGTAAAGTTCCATTTTTAGAGAATACGTTCCATAATTCTTCTAGGCGACACCATTGAAGAAACCAAGAGTGCTCTCCAGACCCTATTAGCGCTAAAGCTATCTCACCCCATCTAGGAGATCTCTTTTCTATTAAAGAATTCCTCATGATTATCGCAGTAAAGTTATCTCTCTGATATAGCAAGTTATAATTTCCACCGTAGAGATCAAAGTGTGTGTCTTTAATCTTAGAAATGCCATCCCATCCTACGAAATTTTGTAGAGAAGCAAGCAAGGAGAGTTCATGCTCTTGTTTTGAAGTATTCTTTATGGTGAATATGAAGAATATTACAGGGAGTGCAGAATCTTTAGCATTTAAAGGTATAAATGGTGAAAAAGCTGTTAATGTTATATCCAGTGGAAGATCAGCGTCGTTGTAAAGTACTATACCAAGGGGATATTCTCCTATGAACCTTGTTTCCTTTACTAGTGGTAGCTTTTCAGTAAGTTCTAATAACTCTGAAGGGACATGGTGATCATTAGCTAGGACTCCTGGATTGAATTTATCAGCAAGAGGTTTTGATTGTAGTAATTTAGCACCAATTCCCTTTACCCATATTGCAAAGAAGGAATAGGGGACATAAGCTGTATGATTAGGTATGTTTAGAATTTCCCATTGCCTAAGACTCCCATCTCCACATAATGATATTGAGCCAGTACCTATGCCTCCTAAAGGCATTGCTATGCATCTTAACCTCTTACCTTCATACACTCTCCAGTCAAAATCATCACAATTCAAGGTTATAGCACCCATTTTTCGAAAGCTATGTTCAGTAGGAAAATTAATTAAATGTTATATGGATGTATAGGTATAATGTTGATGAAAGCTTATTTTAGAAATTAAAGCTCTTAAAGAAGGGTGTTTTTGATTGAAGGAAGAAAAAATATTGGCATTTGTAAATGCAAGGGTAATAGATGGTACGGGTAAGCCTCCAATAGAGAAAGGTGTAGTAGTAGTTAAGGGTAACGTTATAGTTGATGTAGGTAGTGATGCTTCTGTAGAGATACCAGAAGATGCTAAAGTCATAGATGTGAAAGGCAAGACTATAATGCCAGGACTAATTGATGCTCATTTACACATAATAGGAATGCGTACAGGTGATTTTGTAAAGGAACCAATCATTACACCCTTTGGAGTATTCTTCGCAAGAGCTGTAAAGGATTTGGAGGCCTTAATTAATGCAGGTTTCACCACTATTGGTGATGCTGGAAGTATTGTAGCACTTCACTTAAAATATGCAGTTAATGAGGGTACTATAGTAGGCCCTAGAATAGTTGCTGCAGGACTTCCTCTTTCTCAGACATTCGGACATGGTGATACTCACTATTTGCCAATAGAGTGGGTCGACTATAGAACTACTAAAAAATTTACTCCTCTAGCAGGGCTTATATGCGATGGTGTAGACGAATGCCGCAAAGCTGCTCGCTATGCTCTTAGAGAAGGAGCAGATTATATAAAGATAATGGCTACAGGAGGGGTTCTATCTGAGAAAGATAGACCTGAATATAGACAGTTTACCTTAGATGAGATAAAAGCTATAGTAGATGAAGCTAGAGCTGCTGGAAGATTTGTACATGCTCATGCCCAAGGATCAGAAGGAATTAAAAACGCTATAATAGGTGGTGTTAAAGTTATTGCACATGGTATCTTCATAGATGAAGAAGGAATGGAAATGGCGAAGGAAAGAAACGTTATCGTGGTGCCTACCTTCTCTATCGTAGAGAAACTTCTCCAAGTAGGAGCTAAGGTAGGAGTACCCGAGTGGGGGCTAAGAAAAGCAGAGGAAGTACATAAAGAGCATTTAGAAAACATAAGGAAAGCTTATAGAGCAGGAGTGAAGATAGCTACAGGTACCGATTTTGCGGGAGGACCCTTTAAACATGGCGAGAATGCCATGGAATTAAAGTTATTCGTTGAAAAACTTGGTATGAAACCTATAGAAGCAATAGTCGCAGCTACTAAGAATGGAGCTGAGGCTGTAGGACTTGAGGATAGGATAGGTACTTTAGAAAAAGGTAAGTTAGCAGATCTCATAGTAATTGATGGAAATCCCTTAGCAGATATTAACGTACTACTAGACACTAATAAGGTGCTATTAGTAATGAAGGAAGGGAACATAGTTAAGAACCTTATTAAGAATGAAGGATGAGAACTCTAGAATTCCTTAATAAATTTCAAATTATTTTCTATAAAGACATTAATAACTAATACACTCAAAGTTATCTAAAAATATGCTAGAGGGAAGCCTTCTCATGTGATTACACCAAAACTCTCCTACGTATAGAGATGCCTTATAATATTCAGGAAATTGAAAGTTTCTGGGCATGGACAAGAATGTAGAAAAGGATGAAGAGTTCTTAAGATTCATAATATTATCTTAGTAAAAAGGATGATCATCACTTGATGGTTACCTTCTATTATAAAATTTTGCATAAAGGTTATAAGAGTCAGTCCCAATCGCCTTCAGCATCTTTCTAAGCTACGGGATTGCTCATCATCCCTCATATCGGATATATTATTCGAGGTATATTTAAAGGAGGTTTATCTCTTAAGGCAGAGTAGCATACCATCTTCGATTCTAATTAATGATGCTAGAACACGTTCGTCCTTGAGTACAGTTTTTACGAAGTTTTTGACTCTTGGCATTAAAGCGTTATCAAAAATCATTACTCCATGTCTTTTAAGGAGTGGAATGCATAAGCTAAAAGCTTCAGGATATTGTCTTTTGTCTATATCAATGAAGATAAAGTCAAAGTCCTTTTCCTTCATGCTCTTAAGGTAAGAAATAGCATCATCTACTATCATACTAACCATATTGGATACTTTAGCTTTTTCAAAATTCTTTAACGCTTTTTCAGCTCTTCTTTTGTTTCTTTCAATGGTTATTAATCTTGTTTTAATGCCTAGGTCTATACATGCTTTGAGCATTACCAGCGAGGAATAACCATGAAGTGTACCTAATTCAAGTATTTTATTAGGTCTAACAATAGCTGTGATTATGTAGAGGAACCCTGCTTTTATAGGTCCTATTGAAGGTAAGAATGAGTCTTCGATCTCTATTCTTTCAATTAAATCTAATAGATCATCTACATTGTATGAGCTTATAATTTGAGATAGGCGAATCATGAAGAAATCCCTAACTAGATTAGGGAACAGGTAAACTTATAGGTTGTGTAAGTAAAGGATCAGGGTTTTCCTTAAGTTTGCTACGGTACCACTTCTCCATGTAGAATAGTAACTCTTTTGCGATTTCTTTTTCCTCATCAATTAGGTTCTTTGTTTCTCCTTTCTCGAGATCATAGAGTTCTAAATAGCCTGCTGGGTTACCGTATATGTCAGGTCTTAATGTTTCTATGAGTTTCCATTTATTTGTTCTAATAGCCCTTTTAGTCATTCTAGTGTTCTCAACACATACTACGAAGTCACGCCCTTTCTCAGAACGCTCTATGAGGGGTATGAGTGATTGTCCATCTAGTTTATAGGGAGGCTTTATCTTAAGAATATCTAGTATTGTAGGTGTTATGTCCTCTTGTGTTACAATGTACTTTATTCGTTTTCTATGAGGAAGTATTTCAGGGTTAGAGAGTATAAGCGGTACCCGTATGTCCCAGTCATATAATCCATGATGATCGTAATAGATACCATTCTCGCCTAGTCCTTCACCATGATCAGAAGTTACTATTATTAACGTATTATCATAGATATCAAGTTCTTTGAGTTCGTTAATTAATCTTGAAAGGCACCAATCGCTATAAAGGACTTCTTCATCATATAATGAGTCTATATACTCCTTTTCGTCATGACCTTCGGATATTAAGCCTTGTATCCATCTAGACCTTAGTATAAAACGCCCCCATCTGCTCTTCATTAATAGTGGTGTTAATTTGGTACCACCCTTTTTGTAAAAACGCTCTCTAAAGCCTTCTGGTGGAAGGTATGGTGTATGTGGATCCCAGTAATGTATGAAAAGGAAGAATGGCTTATTTTCATAGAGACCAGCTTTCCATGCTTTTAGAAAGCGAACGGCTTTTTGAGTAACTATTTCTCCAGTTATCTTAGCACCCTTAGAAAGAACTGTGATACCGCCTGAGAGTATATAAATATCAAACCCTCTTATGAACCACAATCCTTTAGTTAATACAAGGTTATCTACAGCAGCTGTTAGGTACCCGTGATGATGTAAAATTTCTGGAAGTAAAGATAGATTCCAACTTAGCATCTCCTTTCCTGCATGGCACACTATCTTATGTTCAATAGGATGCATACCTGTGAAAATTGTCGTAAAACCAGGATGTGTTGGAATACCCGGTGCTATAGCATTCTCAAAGATTACACCTTCATTAGCTAATTCGTCTAAGGTGGGAGTAGTATTCTTAGAGTAACCATAACAACTTACATGATCTGCTCTTAGAGTATCTATCGCTATCAAAAGGATGTTTAATCTTTCTCTGGTATTCATAAGAACTCACCAGGTTCCTCGGCTCTTAACTTCTCTAGCTATTGCTTTACCGTAATCTTGGCACTTTTTGAGTTCCTCTCTATCTGGCTCTTCTATAGCTAGTACTCCATTTCCTACGACACGTATGCCATGTTCCTCTAACATGTCCTTTAATGCTTTAAGACATATCTCTCCACCATATCTACTACCTGTTGAGGTAAAGACTCCACCTAATTTTCCTCTAAGCTTACCATATACCTTGATGGATTCATCAATTAACTTCTTTATAGGCCATGCAGGTAATCTAAAGTATGTAGGACTACCTAATACTATAGCATCAGCAACTAGTAAATCATTATTTGTTGTTTCTTCCACTCGTTTAAGTATTACCTCTACATCTTCAATCTCTTTAGCGCCTTGAGCTATAGCTTCGGCCATCTTAGCTGTATGACCGCTTCTTGAGTAATAGGTTATTAATATTTTAGGCATGAAAACCCCTTATGAGAGTATATGAATTAATAACTAAAAGCCTAATTGCTCACCGACTAAAACTACATGGAAATCAGTGAACGAAGGGCGTGCCTCTAGGATAAGGGTTATTCTGCATATTGAAGTAGGATAAGAGCATTTTCTACATATTCCTTCTTTAACACATGGTGTTGAAAGACCTAAGCGCTTTGCATTCATAAGGGCAGCTATGTTTCTTGATCTCCATAAGCCTTCCTCTACATTTCTCACTATCTTATTGATACCTACTACAACTATTACTTTTTTAGGACCAAAAGCTAATGCAGCAACTCTATTGCCAGCTCCATCGATAGCTATAAGTTTTCCATCTAGAGTTATCGCATTTACACTCGAAAGGAATACGTCAGCCATTATCTCCTCTCTTCTTACCCTCCAGGATTCCTCCCGGGAGAGACCTTTAATCCAATGCTCAATAACTTTAAAGCCTCTTTCACGTAAGATTTGCGGTAATTGGAGTTCTCTTATAGTAACGGAACCACCAATGCCAACTGAGGAGTTAGGAGGAATAAGTGATAAAACTAGATCCTTAGCTCTTTCTTTATCTTCAGCATAGTGGGCTGAAAAACCATTCTTACGTAAAGCGTCTATAACAGTATTAATAAGTTGGCCTCTATACCAATTCTTAATGTCACTAAACATAGAACTCCCTTTACTCAGCATATTAGTATAAAACTCATTTAAGAGTTATTGAGTTACTCTATTCTTAGTTTCAATGGAATTCGTGAGTACTCTGATGGCAAGTAGATTATATTGACGCTTCTCCTAGCAAGTCCTAACAGCCATACATTATCACTTTCAGAGACATTAAATTCTCCTAGGTTAATTATAACAAAATCATCTTTATCGTTGATCTCAAACTCATAACTTCTATATGAACCATTAGTGCCCTCTATGAGAAGAGTTACATTACCAGGAATTAATAAGGAGGACGCTAAATCGACTATACTTGCATTAACGATTAATCCATCGAAATAGTTCACTATTATACCTACGAGATGTATTTCACAGGATTTATTCATTACCCAAGGTAAACCTGTATTTAGATAGCTTATTTCGCGTACTTTCCCTGTATAAAGATTAGCTGATCCGAGAAGTGTATATGATATAGAGGCTAGTGGGTCTATGTTTAGCTTTAAGCTTGAAGTATATGGACATGTTGCTATGAGGCTGGGGGTTAATTTAAATGCTCTATTTGTTATAATTAATGTACTTGAAAGGTAGGTCCTTCCTTTAACAATACTTCCATCAGACCAATTGTACACTACTAATAAGAGAAGAGAATCATGGGAGAGGGGTATTGATAATAGGGTTTGCGATATACTTGAAACATATACCCTACATAAACCACTACCACTAGAGGAGTCGCTATTCCAGAAAAAGGTTACTATACCCTCATAGCTCTCTATGTTACCAGTTAGGTTAACTATATCGTCTTTTATGACCCATGTGCCTATAGTACCTATTAGTGATTCTCCAGCTCTATCTATGGTTAGGTTAAAGGTAATAGGGGTATTGATAAGTATACTATCATTAAGGAAGTAAGCAATATCTGAAGTATTTAATGTTAAAGTAATGTTTATTGGATGAAATTCTGGTTTACCTTTGCCTGAAAGTCTTATAATCTTAGCCCGTGCGTAAACTCTGAACCCGAGATACTCTGATGGAGCTAAGTACGTACTTATTAAGATTTCTGAACCGTACATATTCATATATACAGGAATTAACTTCACTTTCTCTATTTCAAGCGAGAATATGCCTTTTCTAGGATAGTAAACGGCTGTAAGATTAATCTTCCGATTAACATAAACCGTTATCTTACGATCAGTGATCCTTGTACCATTATCGAATTCCCACCATTTAAATTCCCAGGTTTTGTTACTAATCGCTTTTATTGTAACGAGTGTTGGTTCATTAAAAGAAAGAGATATGGGGGTGTAGTCCGTTCTAGAATCAATCTTTATACGTGCTGAAACTATAGGCTTTGATGTTATTGAGAGCGTATACTCCCTCTTCTTTAAGAAAAGTATTAACTCACAAGTAGTATTAGAAAGTAACCTTAGAGAGATCGCTTCTGATAAAGGATTATCTAATATTCCGCCCCCATGAATCGACCATGCTAAGAACCATCGACTAGGAGCATCTAGAAATTGTATATAGTGATCCTCTCCTGCAGTCATGTAGAGTTGTAATGTACCCGCTATATTAATCACTTCATCGTCTATCCTCAGCGTAGCATTCCATAGATTACCTGTTATATCGTCTACTACCTGAATTCTCAGAATCCCAACATTCTTCAAAATAGGCCTGTATACAGCTCTTAGTACACCATCCTTAAGTACTACTAGAAAGGTATTAGGATTTGTTCTATTTAGAACATACAAGCCATCGCTTGTTTCCCAATAATCAAATACGTATTGAACATCATTAATAGTTACATTAAGTGGAGCGTATAGGGAGTAGTTACCAAGCCATGAGGGAGCTCCTGGAATTATTCTAGTAGAGATGTTCCACACATAATAAACATAGGAATTACATGCAAAGGCATCTGCTTCGGGGAGAAGATCACCGTCAGAATCTACTACATTTTTAATGTTAACTGTTATTGGTAAAGGGTTATTGTTCATATCTACACTTTCTACTCTAATCGTTTGTGTATAGACTAATGAAAAATTGGATATCGTTAAATTAGCCCTCGCTTTTGTGAATAAAGGAAGAGTAAACTCGAATGAATCTGAGCTAAATAGCCACGAGTTATGCGTTAACAAGGGGGATATTGTTATGAAACCTCTAACTGATGAGAAGAGGTTCTCATGATAGGGGATTTCAATTTCTTTAGAATCATTTCCTGTGACTTCTATCGTGTATGAATTAGCTCCAGAGGAGGCATAACCCCACCAGTATATATAAGCAAGGGTTAAGTTTAACGCCTTAAGTTCGTGTACATACCTATAGGCTATTACAGATAAAGCTACATATTCATTATAGTTACAAAGCGTTGTGGAGTTAGCAATAAGCTTTCTCTTATAAAAAGCAGGGACATGTTCATGAGGAATTTTTGCAATTGAATATGTGTTCGTATATCCCTTAAATGAAAAATAGCTACCGCCAATATTCAAGTAATGACCTTTTTTCGAGATCTCACCCTGGTCATAACCGGGAGCTTTCAAGAGTTCATTGAGTATTACATCTTCCTCAGTTTTGTTTAGATATGTTGCTAATTTAACATGTGCGTAAGTTTTCCAATCTCCTATTTTGATACCTTGTAGGCTATATTGAGCCTCGATATAGTAAACTAAGTTTCTTCTATAAGGCTCTCCAGGGCTTTTAGGTACTTTAAGTGAGTAGGTAAATTTCACTATTGATAATACACTTAGAGTGAGTACAATGATGAAAATTAAGTACTTGATATTCATCGCTAAGTTGGATAGTGAGATTCATAATTATGTACTTTTCGTCTGGGAGTTAGTTAAAAAGATACTATAGATGTTCATAAAACTCACGAGGTTGAAGTTCATTAAAGTTCCTGGTCTCATTTACTAGATACCTTCTTATGTCTAGACATAAATGGCACTTTGATATATACCCGTCCTTTCTCTCCTTGTATCCGTAACTTTTAGCTATTTTAAGTAACTCGCCCAAATTAGTAGCAAGTGCCTTAAGGATAGGCTTATCATCTAGGTCTACTCCTTGTATTATCTCTTCTAGATTTCTTGCATCACCTAGAGAAATTCCAGCACAGTATCCAGGTATATAGTTACAATAACAGTCTATGTGTATATGCCATGGTCTAGTAAGTTCACTTAAACAGGAGTACTTTAAGAAGTGTTTAGTAGGATATTTCTGGTATAAATGAACTAGTCGAAAAACCAATCTTCCCATGGGAAGAAGTATCCCTGGATCGAAGCCTATGAAGAAGCTTTCATCAATCTTAGTCACTTTCTTTAGGTATTCTTTAAAAATTAAGGTACCTCTTATGTTTAATGCACGTAATTGCCTATAAAATATAGGATGGTATACGATAACATTACGTTCTCCGAAGATACTAATGGCTATTCTTAATCCTCTCTCTATTCTTTCGAATGGAACATGCTCTACTACAAATGGATTAGCACTTATTAGAATACCATCTAATCCTACATTTTTAAGTGTAAGGAGTCGCTCTTTAACTATCTCATCATTTATACACCAGAAGCAATTTGTTTCTACGAATATCGAAGGTATATTAAGACTTTTTGCTCTTTTAATACCTTCAGTAAGTACTTGAAAGTTAAGGAAAGGCTCACCCCCTGTAAAATGGAGACCATAATTAAGTCCCAGTAAACCCTTAATGTTTGGTGGATATACATCACGGAAAGCATCAGCTAGTTTACTTAGTATAATATCTAGATCATTTAGTGAAATCCAATCATTACTCCACTTAGGAGAACACGCATACATACAATGTTTACATTCTCCCGTACACTTGTAAGATAAAATAATACCAGCAGAGATAGGCTTTCTCACAGGAAGCACTTTCATATATTATCGCCATTACGTATCTGATTCATGGTTTGATTAATTCATCTTCTATGACATGCTAAACTCAATACGTTATTTAAGCTATCATCTAATTGATCGAATTCAATTTAATGAAAAGTTTTCACTAAAAGCTTTCTAATCTAATATACCTCATAACGACAACTTTATTAACCATAATAACCCCTTAAGTATATTGGGTCCGGCCAGGATCGCGCCCACAACAGTCCCGAAAGGGATCGAATGAGTGGGCGTCCGGTCTTATTGAAGATTATCAAAGAGAGGCTATAACACTTATATTTACCCTCTATTTACTATTCCTCTGAGATCTCCCTGTGCGGGGGTGCCCGAGCTAGGTCAAAGGGGCGGGACTGAGGCTCCCGTGGCGTAGGCCTGCGTGGGTTCGAATCCCACCCCCCGCACCACGAAACGTATTTTATCATTATCTCTTCTAATCTCCCAATACGAACCTCACCATGCTTTAACCTCTTAGCTTCCTTCTTTAACCTAAAACTGATGATACTTTGAGGGATCAATCATAATAACACCAATGGGGATTAGTAAGTGAAAGAAAAATTGTTTTGAGTAACGTTAAACATGATAAAAGATAGTGAAAATTCTTCAAAGAGATCAATGGTAAGATAATTCTTCAGGACGGGCTCTCTTTATGGCTCCTGTTACTAACTTTACAGCATTTACTGCGTCATCAAGGCTTAGTACCTCTGTAGGAGAATGTGCATATCTAGTTGGTATAGATACTACGCCTGAGGGGATGCCTTCTCTTACTAAGTGAATGGTAGCAGCATCGGTACTACCGCCTACTAGTATCTCAAGCTGATAGGGAATACCCTCCTCTTCTGCGGTCTTAATTAGCAAGTCTTTAACCTTAGAGTGAGCTATTAAACCTAAAAAGGATCCTGATATAATGTCCATTACTTTTATAGCAGGGCCCTCTCCCAGTTTAACAATGTAGTCTCTCTCTTCTACACCGGCTACATCGTTAGCTGCTGTTATATCAAGTACTATAGCCATGGAAGGATGAATTCTAAAAGCTGCAACTTGAGCACCTCTACATCCTACTTCTTCCTGCACAGTTGCTACAGCATAGGTAGTTGCTAAAGGTCTTTCTTCTGATAATGACCTCATAGCTTCAATCATAATAGCTACGCCTATTCTATCATCAAAAGCCTTACCTGTAACTATATTCTTATTCCCAAGCCTTACTAAGTCCCTCTCTAAGGTTACTACATCACCTATACGTACTCCCATCTTTATCGCTTCTTCTCTATTCTTGGCACCTATATCAATGAATAAATTCTTCATATCAGGGGCCTTTTTTGCCTCCTCTGGAGTTAGTAAATGAGGTGGCTTAGTCCCTACTACTCCTCTTATTTTACCTTTTCTCGTAATCACAGTAACGCGTTGTCCAACTAACATTACAGGGTTAACGCCTCCGATAGGTACAAATCTAAGGAATCCATTGCTCTCTATATGTTTAACCATGAGACCTATTTCGTCCATATGCGCTGCAAGCATGACTTTAAATCCTTCATCTTTGCCTTTAACCATTGCTATGACATTTCCAAGATTGTCAATATAGACCTTATCTGAGACTTCTTCTAATCTTTCCTTTATTAGTTGCCTTACTTCATCTTCAAAGCCTGATACACCACAAGCCTCTGAAAGCTCTTTTAATATAGAGAATATTCTATCATGGTTTACCACGTAACACACCCTTTGTATTTTGTCATGAGATTCCTTTATATACTCTCTAGATTTAATTCAACTAAAGTTAAAACACCTATGTTTCATCTCCAGGGCACAGACAATATTTCTTAAATTAAGAACTATGTTGCGTTATCTAATTAAACACTATGTAGTAAGATGTATCTCTTTAATACAAAGTATGCTATCAAGGATATAGGATGTGCGTATCGATACATGAGATTTTCGTAATATAGTTACTACATAGACGTAATTCTAATTTTTACTTTCCATACGTTAATATTTAACGGAAAAATATATAAAGAACATCTCTTTTGATAAATTCTAGTGGTGTTGGTGATGTTCTACCAACACGATTAGTTAAACCTAAGATAGCGTTTTTAGAGCTATATAGCTTCTATGAGAAGTCCAAAGATGCTAAGAATTTTGACATAGACAACTACTATTCATTCACTGAAGTTACAGAGATTAGATTAGGTGATGCGCAAAAAATAGACTATTATCTGAATTTAAGAAGAGGAGGAGAGCTTAAAGAGGAAGTAATAGGTTACATAGGTTTTAATGCAGGAAACCCGACTTTGCTTAGTAATTTTAGGAACCTTAGGTACTTATTAAGGGAGATTCTTATAAGCAAAGACGACCTTCCAATTATGGAGAAGCTATTTAAGCATAAGACCTATGTAAGAGGCTCTTTTAACGATGTAGCTGAGCGTTACTATCACAGTAGTATAGGTAAATCCACTTCTCTTAATAGGCTAAAGGAGGTAGTTGTATCTTGATAAGGATAGCTATACCAAGTAAAGGGCGTCTTAGAGAGCCAGCGTTAAAACTTCTTGAAGCAGCTGGTATTAAAATAGCGATAACTTCAGACTCTGAGAGGATTTTAATGTCATCGACTAATTATCCATATATACAAGTAATTTACATAAGAACTGAAGATATACCCAACGTTATATCAGAAGATGCTGCAGATCTCGGTATAACGGGCCACGATTATGTAGTTGAAAGCAAGGCAGATGTGGTAGAATTATTAGATTTAAGGTTTGGAAAAGCAAGGATTGTATTTGCAGTTCATAACTCATTAGGCTTTTCTTCTGTACATGAGGTATCTAATGGAATAAGAGTTGCTACTAAGTACGTTAATATAGCTAAAGAATACTTCAGACATATAGGCAAGAAGGTTAAGATAGTTAGGGTAAGTGGTTCTACAGAGATTATGCCTTTAATAGGTGTTGCAGAAGGAGTAGTAGACGTAACATCGACAGGTACAACTCTAAAGGTTCATGGTATGAAGGTCTTAGATACCATTATGTACACGTCAGCTCGTCTCATAGCTTCAAGAAAGGCCCTGGTAACAAAGAAAAATCTTATAGATAGCATAATTACGTCTATCAAAGGAGTTCTGAATGCTGAAGGTAAGAAACTACTTATGATGAATGTACATGAATCTAACCTTAAGGAGGTTCTCAAAGTTTTACCAGCTATGGCTGGACCTACGATAGCGAAGGTGGAATCTGAAGAGCCTATGTGGGAGGTATATAGTGTGGTAAGTGAAAATGAACTTTTGAAAATAATCTCTGAAGTTAAGGCTAAGGGAGCTAGGGACATACTTGTTCTATCCATAGAGAGAGTGATACCTTAAAGGGAGATAATAATGGAGATTATTCCTTCTGTTGATATAAGTAATGGTGTATGCGTCAAACTTATTCAAGGACGTTTAGGAACGGGTATCATCGTTAGTAAAGATCCTGTCAATATAGCTAAAAGATGGGAAGAAATGGGTGCCAAAAGGCTACATGTCGTAGATTTAGATGGTGCCAAATGTGGTACCTTACAAAATTTAGATGTAATAGCAAAGATATTAAGGACCGTAAACTGCCAAGTGGAGGTAGGAGGCGGTATAAGAACTGTAAGAGAGGCTCTTAAGGTAGTAAACTTAGGTGCTAGATGGGTAATCGTTAGTACTAGAGCAATGTTAGATTTCTCCTTTCTACAATCCCTTGCAAGAGCCTTAAACCCAAGTAGATTGTTATTATCATTAGATGTACTTAAGGGTAAGGTAATGGTAGAAGGATGGGAAAAGGAGGTCAATATTGATCCAGTAAGTGTCATAAACAAAGTCAATAAAAATCGAATAGCAGGCATAATAATCACTTCGATCGATAAGGAAGGTACCTTGAGTGGAGTTAACTTGGATCTTATCAATTTAATATTAGAAGAAAGTCGCGTACCAGTATATTATGCTGGTGGAGTTTCATCAGTAGGGGATCTAGATCTTTTATACGATCTAGGAATAGCGGGCGTTATAATAGGTATGGCTCTATATGCTGGGACTATAAACTTTAAGGAGGTTCTTGCACGCTATGACTCGAGTAGCTAAAGTTGAGCGGAGAACTAGAGAGACTGAAATCATAGTGGAGTTGAAACTTGAAGGCAACGGCATTATGGAAGGACATACTAATATACCATTCTTTGATCATCTACTTGCATCTATGGTTAAACACTCAAGTTTTGATTTGAAGCTTACTGTAAAGGAAATAACACATGTAGATGATCATCACATAATAGAGGACGTAGCTATCGTATTTGGACAGGCATTGGATAAAGCTCTAGGTGATAAAAAAGGGATAGCGCGCTTTGGATATGCCATGATACCTATGGATGATTCATTATCTATAGTGGCTGTTGATCTTTCGGGTAGACCTTATCTAGTCTTCAAAGCAGATTTCTCTAGAGATAATATAGGAGGCATGTCAATTGAAAATGTAAGACACTTCTTTCAGAGCTTAGCTTCATCTTCACACTCTACGATACATGCCTTAGTACTGTATGGTCTAAATGATCATCATAAGGCAGAAGCTCTCTTCAAAGCTCTTGGAGTAGCTTTGAGTCGTGCAACTTCTCTTAGTGGTAAAAATCAAATACCAAGTATTAAGGGGGTTCTCTAAGCGATGCTTACTAAGAGAATTATCCCATGCTTAGATGTTAAGGAAGGCAAAGTAGTTAAGGGTATATCGTTTAGAAACTTACGCTTAGCTGGAGATCCTGCGAAATTAGCTTCTATATATGAAAAGCAAGGAGCAGATGAGATAGTATTCCTTGATATTACTGCCTCAATTGAAGGTAGAAAGGCCATGATTGAGACTATTAAGAGGACAGCTGATATCTTATCAATACCACTTACCGTAGGTGGGGGTATAAAGAGTGTGAATGATATAGAAGAATTACTTTCTTCAGGTGCAGATAAGGTCTCTATAAATACTGCAGCTGTGCTTAATCCATCTCTAATTAAAGAAGCTAGTGAGGTCTTTGGTAGCCAATGTATCGTTGTAGCTATAGATGCTAAAAGAAGAGAAGGAAAGAGGTGGGAGGTTTACATATATGGAGGGACCAAAGCAACAGGGTTAGATGCAGTTAAGTGGGCTGTACAGGCTGAGCAGTTAGGGGCAGGGGAGTTACTGGTAACTAGCATAGATGCCGATGGAACTAAACGAGGATATGATCTGGATCTTCTTAAAAGCATTTCTAAGAGGGTGAATATACCAGTAATAGCATCTGGAGGAGCAGGATCTCCATATCATATTTATCAGGCATTAACGATAGGGGGTGCTGATGCTGCACTAGCAGCTTCAATATTTCATTATGGCGAGTATACTGTGAGTTCGATAAAGAGATATCTTGCTAGAAGGGGAGTTCCTGTAAGACTAGTTGAGGAGGGTTGAAATGATCGGACCTAAGAAGATTTCTGAGTTAACAAAGGAAGAGAAAAAGAAGTTACTAGAAGGTAGGAAAATTAAGATATTCGAGGTTATGGATTATGTCAGAGACATTATAGAGGGTGTAAAAGCTCGTGGTGATAGAGCACTAAAGGAGTATACTTTACGCTTTGATGGTATAAGAATAGAAAGTATCCAAGTCGATGAAGATCTCTTCGAGAAAGCATATGATGTGGTGTCTATTGATGTTATTAGAGCACTTGAAACCTTAGCTGATAACATAAGAGAGCATCATTATCCTCAGTTGCCTAAATCCTATATAAGCTTTATTAGAGGATCAATCTTAACAGGGATTCTATGGCGACCATTTAGAAGAGTAGGCATTTATGTACCCGGTGGCAAGGCTACATATCCATCTACATTATTAATGGCTGCTATTCCTGCTCGTATAGCAGGTGTAAGAGAAGTTTACGTAACCACTCCTCCTCGTCCTCAAGGCACTTTTCCTGTAGATCCTGTAATTCTTATAGCGGCTAATATAGCTAAAGTGGATGCTGTATTTACCATAGGTGGAGCCCAGGCTATAGCTGCTTTGGCTTTTGGTACGGAGACTGTACCTAAAGTGGATAAAATCATAGGACCAGGAAATATCTATGTCAATGCAGCTAAAGCATTAGTCTCACAGGATGTAGCAATTGACATGATAGCTGGGCCTAGCGAGATATTGATAATAGCTGATGACTCTGCTACGCCTTTAGCAGTAGCATTAGACTTAATAGCCCAGGGTGAGCATGATCCAAATAGCACCTGTATCTTAGTAAGCTTAGATGAGAAATTAGCTAAGGCCGTTAAATGTGAACTTGATGGATATGCTAGAGGTACTGCTAAGAAAAGTATAGAGAACAATGGTGCCATATTACTCGCTGATAGCTTAGAAGAAGCCATAGAATTCTCTAATGAGTTTGCCCCAGAGCACTTAGAACTTTGTATTAGAGATCCCTGGTCTGCCTTAAGGCTAATTGAAAATGCAGGGTCTGTATCATTAGGAGAGTGGACACCAGTCGCTTTAAGCGATTATATGACAGGCTGTAACCACATACTTCCAACAGCTGGCCTGAGTAAGATTAAGAGCGTTCTTAGTATATATGATTTCCTTAGAGCCATACCTATACAAATGGCATTAAAGGAAAAAGAGCTTAAGGAATTATTCACTATGGCTTCAATAATTGCCGAAGCTGAAGGTCTAAGATTTCATGCTCAAAGCTTAAGGAGGCGAATACAGTGTCTTTAAACATAATACGCGAACTTTATAAAGTCATAAAGGATAGATGCCTAAACCCAATTCCTGGTTCCTATACTGTTAAACTCTTCAGAGGAGGGATAGATTTAATATCTCGTAAAATAGGTGAAGAAGCAATAGAGGTTATTATTGCTAGTAAAAACGGGAACAAAGTTAATGTAGTAAATGAAGTGGCAGATCTAATGTATCACCTAATAGTCCTTCTAGTGTATATGAACATACCATTTGAGGAGGTGTTAAGAGAACTTGAGCGTAGAAGGAAGAAAAGTAAGAGTAGTCGTAATTAATTACGGAGTAGGTAATTTAAGAAGTATATGTAAGGCATTAGAAGCAGTGGGGGCTTTACCTATAATATCAAATGAAATTTCGAAGATAAGACAGGCGGATGCAATAGTCCTCCCTGGAGTAGGAGCTTATAAAGCAGCTATGCATTCAATAAGGTCCTTTAAGGATGAACTTATCGATATATTACAAAGAAAACCTGTTTTAGGTATATGCTTAGGGATGCAGCTACTCCTTGAGGAGAGCGAGGAGGGAGGACACATAAGAGGACTAGGATTGCTTAAAGGAAAAGTTACAAAGCTTCCTACGAACGTGAGACTCCCTCATATGGGATGGAATCAAGTACAAATAGTTAATAAACATAGCCCTTTAGTTAAGGGATTACCTGATAAGGTCTTTATGTACTTTGCTCATTCATACGCTCCTTTTATTGATAAGTCATATACCGTAGCCATAACAGAGTACGGCCGTCCCTTCCCCGCTATAATCAAAAGTAAGAACTTAGTAGGTACACAATTTCATCCAGAGAAGAGTGGAAGGTACGGTAGGATACTTTTAAGGAATTTCATTGAGCTTGTGAGGGAAAGATCATGTTGAAAGTATCACCTGAGATAGCTAAAAAAATTGCCTATATGCTCAATTATAGGCATAAGGATAGAACAATAGTAGCTGTAGTTCAAGATTATGACACAAATGAAGTACTTATGGTAGCTTTCATGAATAAAGAGGCCTTCATAAGAACTTTAACTACAGGTCTTGCTCATTATTGGAGTCTCTCAAGGAAAAAGTTATGGCAAAAGGGTGAAACATCGGGTAATAAGCAGATTGTTCATGACCTACTAATAGACTGTGACAAGGATGCTGTACTCCTTAAGGTGAAACAAATAGGGGTAGCATGTCATGAAGGTTTTCGCTCATGTTTTCATTATTCCATAGGAGTTAATGGCAAGATCATTACTAAAGTTGATTAGTCATTCTCATTTGAATTCGATTTCCTTAGTGATGAACTATGGATAGATACCCTAAAGAGCTCTATACGTATATGATTAAGATCTTTGGTAAGGAAACTACAGATGCTATTATCGAATCGTTAAAAAGGCCACCTGGGAGGTACTATTTACGAGTTAATACACTTAAGGTAAGTAGGGGGCAACTTCTTTCTATTCTAAGACAAAGGGGCTTTAATGTTTACCCTGATGAAGTACTACTTGATAGCATTTATTTAATTGTAAAGGGACCTTATGATGTTCCAAGAGCGAAAAAAGAGGTCATTGCAGATAAGTTCGCCGCTGAGAGTGTAGTTATAGGCGCTAATCTGTATGGTCCTGGGGTACTAGAGGCGGACAAGGATATAAATATTGGCGATGAAGTTGTCATATTAAATCCTTTAGGGGATGAAGTTGCTTTTGGTATAGCTCGTATGACAGGTATTGAAATGAATTTAAGAAAGAAAGGATTAGCTGTAGAGGTATTAGTTTCTAGATATAAGACTCCTTCGTTAAGAGAATTAAAAGAATATAAGCAGGGGCTTTTTTACGAACAAAGTCTACCAGCAATATTAACTAGTTGGGTATTAAGGCCATATCCTGATGAAGTAGTAGTAGATATGTGTGCCGCTCCTGGAGGAAAAACCACACATATAGCTCAGTTAATGGAAAATGAGGGTGTCATTTATGCATTTGAGAACTCTCCTAAAAGGGCAAAAAAGCTTGAGGAGAACCTAAGTAGACTAGGTATTAAGAATGTTAAAATAATGGTACATGATTCTAGGTATATTCATATAGACTTTCCATGTATAAAGGCTGATAAGGTATTATTAGACCCTCCATGCTCAGCTTTAGGAGTTAGACCAAAACTTTATGAAAAGAAGAGTTTAAGAGATGTCATCGGAGTAATGAAGTATCAACGCCAATTTTTAAAAGCTGCTTCAAGGGTTATCAAGAAGGGAGGCTACTTAGTTTACTCTACATGTACAATTACCCTTGAGGAGAATGAGATTAATATTAAATATGCCATAGAGAACCTAGGTTTTAAGCTTGAAGAACAGTGGATTGTAGTTGGTAGTTCAGGACTTGTTATTGATAACGCAGATATGTTACAAAGATTTTATCCTCATCTTCATGATACACCAGGCTATTTTATTGCATTGCTTTCTAAGAGTTAAGTCTTCTTCGTTTCCTAATTATTAACTTTAATTCAGTACCACATCTTGGGCATGTAGGGATTATATGAGTGTTTTCATTTAGACTAAGTTTAGCCTTATATTTACATACTGGACACATTAGGGTTACCTCTCTATATTCTGATATAGGGGACATGAGAGCTGGCTTGAAAGGTATCTTAAGCCGTAGGGATAAGTTCATTATTGCGTAATCATCAGTTACTATGACCACATCATGACCATACTTTTTAAGTTCAAATGCTAGAGCTACTACTTCTATGTCTGTGCTAGAAAGCTTAAAGAAGTCGCCAGTACGTTTAGCATTTTCAAGTACCTCCTTAAGTATTTCAGGAGAAGGATCGTGAATTCTTAGCTCCCCTTTAGATAGGGAGTATTCAAGTCTTAGTTGAGAAAGGGTACTCTTTATTTCACTTAGTACTGAATTCGTTGTGTAATATTGTAGGCCTGGTGCATAGTACCTATTTAGATAATTGATAATAGCAGACGTATCTAACACGTATACTTTCATTTTGTATATCCCTCATATTTCCAGCGTAAGCCTACGTCTTAGCCTGTTATAAAAACTATCCTTTGAAAGTCTGATGAAGTTAACATGAGAGTCGCTTAACCAAGAGATTATGTGAAATTCGCCCTTTATAGTAGCTAGTTTTAGCCCATCACCTATGACGAATCCTCCAGGTCTAAGTATTCTTATGCGTATCTGAGAGTTAGAAGGAAGAATTATCGGGCGAAAGCTCCATCTTAATGGGCATAAGAGACCGAAAAGGATAACTTCTAAACTTGGATCCACGATTGGGCCTCCTAGAGAGGCTATATAGGCTGTAGATCCAGTTTTTGTTGATAAAATGAGGCCATCAGCATTACCTTTATAGAGGGGGATGTCGTCCTTAAAAACCTCAAATGACATAACTTTACCAAAAGCTAAGGAAAGTATTAGTATTTCATTGAGTACATAGAAGCTTACTCTTTCATTAATACTGAGGTAAAGTAAGCGGCTTTTTTCTAGATATACAGGTCTTTTGTTGATTATATGCGAAAAGACAGGCTTTATACTCTCAGGCTCTATTTCTGCTAGGAAGCCTATAGTGCCTACATTAACTCCCAATATATATCGTTCCATTATGTTAGGTATAGAGTGTACAGCCTTTAGTATCGTACCATCACCACCTAGAATTATAAGTAAATTAGCCCAGGAGGGGAACTCCTTTAATCTAGAAAAAGCTTCTGAACGTGCTTCTTTTAGTGTACTACTCAGTGAAGAATCGATAACGTAAGGTATAGAAGTTTCTTCTAGAAGGTCTATGAGTTCGCTTATATATTTAGTTACAGATGGTGTATTGGGTCTTCCAACGATGCCTACACCATGAATATTCAGGACTTTACTGTGGATAGTAGGGTTAGCATTGTTCAAAGGAAAATCCCCTTAATATTTATAAGTGAATTACTCTTTTAAGTTCATACATGGGGGATTTTCATGTCTGTGAGACCTGTAGAGGCGGGTAGTATTAAGGTAGGCTCATTTATAGTAATAGATAATGAGCCTTGCAAAGTTGTTGAAGTTACGAAATCAAAGCCAGGTAAGCATGGATCAGCTAAGGCACGCATAGTAGCTATAGGAGTCTTCGATAATGTAAAGAGAAGTATAGTTGTACCTACAGGTGCTTCAGTAAATGTTCCAGAAATAAGGAAGTTGAGTGCACAAGTTCTAGCGATGACAGGAAATAGTATTCAGCTAATGGATCTAAGTACCTATGAAGTATACGAAGTACCACTTCCTAGCGATGAAGATTTAAGGAAGAGATTAGCACCAGGAATAGAGGTTGAAGTTTGGGATATTATGGGGAGAAGAAAGATAATGCGGACAAAGTAACTTAAACAGCCTGCACATTAATTTAACGTACTTTTACATGAAGAGAATAGTTCTCACGGATCTTTTTAGCTAAGCTTTCAAGAGCTTTCCTTGAGAGAGGTTTAAGTTCTCTAGGGGTGTACTTTGTGGCTCTAAAGTTCTGTAAAACCCATAGCTTTACATCAATTTTGTTTAATACATCTGCTATAGCAAGGATATCTTCACTGGTTAGAATGGGCATTACAACTGTTGTTCTCACTTCAAAATCAACATTATAGTCTTTAAGAATTTTGATGGTATCAAGCACTTTCTCAAAGGCCTGAATTCCAGTAATCCTAGGATACTTATTCTTAGGTGCTTTTAAATCAACTGCAGCTTCAAAGAGACCTATCTTAGCCAGTTCCTTAATTACATTAGGATTTGTACCATTTGTATCTATTGCAATGCCAATATTAAAAGCATCTCTCAGAGCTTTTGCTACATTTAAAAGTGCATCTTTTTGTAATGTGGGCTCACCACCTGTGAACTTAATAGCATCGATAGCCCAGTTTTCCTTAATCATAGTCTTAAGTTCTTCTAAAGTTAAAGTATTAGACTCAAGGTATGCAGGATAGTTTTGGCAATAAATGCATCGCATATTACAACCTGAGAGAAACAACACCATACATGGAGCTTTTCTACAATCAATTAGACTAACTGGGATTATCGAGAATACTTTTAAGCACTTCAAGGTTTCTCCCTCTTAATAATGTTCTTAGGTATAAGAACTTCGTTAGATGTTAACGAATAGTGAACTCTGTTCATGAACTCTTCAACTTTTCCTTTATTCCATAATCGTAATGGTCGATAATAACCTACTATTCGGCTATAATGCTCTAAGCATTTCTCGTGTCCACATTCTGGACATTTATTATAGATTCCTACCCAGGTTTTTCCGCAATGTAGACATACAGTTAATGTTGGCGTTAATGTTAAGTAAGCCACCTTTGTACTTGTAAATACCTTATAGATAAAGCGCTTTAATGCTTCAGGTTCTGGTTCTTCATATAGCCATATGTGCATAACACAACCACCAGTAAAATACGGATGAAATTCTGCCTCAATACGTATTTTCTCATGAAGAGGTATAGGAGCATTATATGGTATGTGCGTACTATTGGTGTAATAGTATGCATCGTGATTGCCTTGAACGTGATATTCTCCTTTTTCTATGTACTTTTTAAAGAGTATAGAATCTATCATAGCTAGCCTGTAGGATGTTGATTCAGCAGGAGTTTGCTCTAAATTATATAGAATGTTATCTTCACTTTCGAATTCTTGTAGCTTGCTCAAAATGAAGCTAAGTATGCGCTTAGCTAGAGCGATACCTTCCCTTTCCCAGAGAGGTGTATTAGCTAAGTTCATAAGACATTCATGCATTCCAATGATTCCTATGGTATTGTAGTGAAACATTAAGGTACCTAAGTATTGTTTAGTTATAGGAAGTGATAAGTAGTTTTTAGTTAACATTTCTTCCAAGAAATGCCTTTTTTGTTTTAAGTGATTTCTAGCTATGTTCAGGCGTTGTTCGAGCAATTCAAAGAAATGATCATCATTCCCCTTAGCTAGGAATCCTATTCTTGGAAGGTTAATTGTAACAACGCCTATAGAGCCTGTAGTTTCAGGAAACGTCCATATTCCTCCTTGATGTGTACATATCTTAACGATACGCTCTCGGTCAGGTAACAATCTACAGCACATAGCAAATCTACTTTCAGGATTAATGTATTCGTTGAGACAATTAAGAAAGTAGAAGGTACCACGCTTAGCAGTAAGGTAGAATATCTGATATGAAAGGTCTATGTCGCCCAAAGTCCATCGATTTCCTTTCCAATCAAAGTTCTCAGTAATGAGTATAGTAGGTATAGGAAAAGTGAAAGGTCTTCCCTTTGTATCACCTTTTAAGTAGTTTGTTATGAATGCATAAAATATCATAAAGGCCTCGTCTAAGTAATTCTCTAGAGGATCTAACTCAATACCACCTATTATAGCAGGTTCCTTTAAAATGCTTTTAATACTGTCTAAGGAGAAGGTGAAATTAGTGAATGGACTTTGACATGCTATACGTGACGGGAAGTTAAGGTTGAAAATTAGTCTTTGGATGCCTTGTTTCACTTCTGAAAGAGACAGGGAGTCTGCTTTTACAAAGGGAGCTAAGCGAAGGTCTATATAAGACATAGCTTGAGCTCCTGCCCATTCTTGTTGTGCAGTTACGAGAAAGTTGACTATATGATCTATAGCAGTGTCAAAATGCCTAGCAGGAGCAGCAGAGATATTAGGCATGATTAGGCCTTTCTTTAGTAACAATCGAATATCCCATCCAGCACAATAAGGGATGAAACGGGCAAAGGCTAAATCATGTATATGTATGTCCCCAAGAAGATGAGCTTGAACCTGAGATTTATCATAACCTCTACTTGAAAATAAGGCATATCTTTTAAGAACTTCTTGAGCTATAAAACCAACTAAACCTGTAAAAGTTTTCAAGGAGTTTGCATTTTCACGTATGAGCCATGTTTTACTATGAAGATAGGAGTCTACAAGCTCCTCTATATTCAATATCTTATCATAACTAATCTTATCTACAAATTCTGAAAGGTCCTTTTTAAAGCTGAATTCTTTACTCATCATATGGAATAGGTTAATTTATATGATTTAAGGATATCTCCTAAGAGATCATAATGTATTAATTCATATAAAATCTAAGATATGATTACTAGCGTAATCCAAAAAGTTTATCTGGGTGATCTTTCTCATAGAGATTGAGATGATGAAGAATCCGGGATCGGAATTAATGAAGATCTTTATGAGAACTGATCTAAGATTCCATCTCCATAGAGTACTTAGGAATTCGTAAAGTAGCCTAGTAAAGTAGTACATTTTGCTAAGTCTAAAGTGGTTAGCATTAGGGAAGCCTATATGAACACTAATTCTAAAGTAATCGATTTTTAGTAAATTTTGGGTACTATAGTGGTCAAAATTCTATAGCTAAATATATGTTTGCTTTACCATCGCACTCCTCAACAAGAGCCTTAACCAACTGAGCATCTTTAAGCAGATAACTCTTTAGTACACTTCGTGTGCTTATCTCAAGTAGAGATGCCCTGAGACGTAATCTTTTTAAGTTCCTATAAAAGGTCTTTTTTCGTTTTTCAGGTATATCGTAGTCAATTATCCAGAGATATTTATGCTCTCTTAGTTTGCTTAAGCATTCTTTTAAGAGTCTCCTAGCCTCCTCTAAGTCCTGTTCATGCCCGTCTTTAAGTTCTTCTTTATTAGCAGTCATTATTCTATCAAGTAAGCTTTTTCTTCCACGCCTGTTTCTTTTATTTTTGACCACTATAGTACCCAAAATTAAGAAGTAAGAAGGCGTTATTCAAGTTTATAGTAAAGGGAAAGTTAAGGAAGGTACCTGTGACGGTAAGGTGTAGAAGCTCTAAAAATTAAATTTAATTTGTTAAAAACCTCAGATAGGTACTAATTTATACTTTCTACTGCCAATTTTCCAATGCTCTGCTTCTTCAAGTAATACCTCCCAATTTATATCAGGTCTTAAGAGTTTAGATTTATCTGTACCAGGAGCTATAGGTTTAAAGCTAATACCATCGTAAAGGTAACCTGGTGCTTGGTTTATTAAATCCATTGAGGCTTGGTCAATAGCTACGGGATCATAAGACCCAAGTATCCCTATATCAGGCACTAATGGGGATTCTAGTGGGGTAGCACAATCACAAAAGCCTACGATTTCCGTTAGGGTATTTATATAGAATATTCTTCCTTTTTCAAAGGCACTTATCACACCATAAGCTGCCTCAGCAGCTAATCTTAACAGCCTGTCACTTTTATCCCAAGAAAGCCGAGCAGCACCAAATCTACATATCGCAACACAGTCACCACAACCTACACATTTATCATAATCAATAGTTGCTTTGCCATCAATTAGTGAGATCGCTCCCCAGTTACAGTGTCTTACACATTGTCCACATCCTGTACACTTTTCTTTGTTTATAGTTGGTTTAGATACTGCATGCATATCAAATTTAGACTTTCTAGCAACACATCCCATAGCAAGGTTTTTAAGAGCACCACCAAAGCCGAACGATATATGGAATTTTACATGAGAAAGAACTATCATAGAGTCTGCTTCAGCAATAGCGGAAGCCACTGTTACGGTACCTAGATCTCCACCAGTTTTTATCTCCCGATAATCACGTCCTCTTAGTCCATCAGCGATGATGATTGGTGCACCTATACTTCCTATTGTAAATCCATTAATAGCAGCAGTCTCTAAATATTCACAAGCATCTCTACGATAACCTGAATATAGCGTAGTAGTATCAGTTACAAATGGTTTTCCACCATAGTTCTTAACAAAGTCTACTATTGCTCTAACTATCTGAGGTCTGGGATGGCGGAAATTACCTCTCTCACCCATGTGAACTTTAATAGCTACAATATCGCCTTCATTTATAATTTCATTAACTTTTGCAACTTTAAGGAGTGCCTTTATGTTATTAGCTATATTATGCTTTCTACTATCGAATTTAATACAATACACTATAGACATAAGCTGAACTCCCCTTCTTGAGGACTAGATTATAACGATAACAGTATTACTTTTAAGTATTTTTATCGAAAAGACCTCTTCCATTTAACGAATAGGTAGTATTTCTCATTATTCTCTAATTCTTCAAGTATCCTCTCAATGATTGCTTTCTTAGGATCTGAGATTCTAGTTCTCGCTCGGATATCTTCAAAGTTCTCGAAGGGTTTCTTTTCTCTTTCTCGTAATATCTCCCAAAGGAGCTTTTTACCTATCCCTCGTAAGAGCTCTAAAGAGTGAAGTCTTGTGGTTAAAGGAGGGGCTTCGTTAAAGAACTTTACAAATTTATGTTCATTTCTGGTTACTATGGTATCGATTATACGTGAAAGCTCATTTTTAGCAGTAGTGGTAAGCTCATCGAAGTTTATCTTCCTTAAAACTTTGATTATCTTATCCCGCTCTCCTCTTCCTATGAAAACCCTTTCACCTATATTTAAGGTTATACCAGGTCTTGGTGCAAGTTCTAATAGTGTAAAATAATCTTCACCAATAGCCTGAGCTATAGGTCCTCTCCATTTTAAGCGAGAAGAGGTAGTAGGTAGAGGAAATGGGAGAAAATCCAGTATGTAAGCATACTCCTCATATACTCTTTCATAGGATCTACTATTAGGCATTAAATAACCTCCTAATTAGTTAAATATAAAATAGCACAATTAACTATTCTGATTCCTCTTTCTCACGATATTTGTCTAGCGTAGCTAGAATTGATTCCAGTTCTTCTGTAGTGAAGACTTTACCTTCCTGGGTTAATAAGGTTCTAAGTTCTTCAATACTTTCAGGCATTATATTAATTATCTGTATTGTTGCAAAAAGCGACAAGCCAAACTTCTTTGTAAGTTCATCTTTTAATTTAAGTGCAGATTCGAGATCTATTTTACAGAATCTGGATACATAGTCGAGGGTTATCCTCTGTACTCTATTCAATTCAGCATCCTCTCCTCTCTTTTCGAGGAGGGCTTTAACTTCAGGTAATGTAAGTTCCTTGACTTCGATCACACGCTTCATGATATACACCCATACTACTCAAAAATAGAAAATAGTAAAGTTCAAATTAAAGGTTCTCATATAATGAACTGCACATCTTAATTAAGATAAACGCTAAAGTCGATATGTTTTATTTAGAAGTAATAAGTTAACCTTCAACTTCAATAACATCCAATACAACACATTCAGCATTTATACCTAATTCTTCCTCTATACTAGGCGAGGTTCTACCATTATCTCCGCTTATTAACTCCTTAACATACAGTCCACCCTGCGCTAATATCAATACCTCTAAGTGTTCCTTGCTCTTATGTAGAACCTTAAGCCTATAGACTCTTTTTTCACGAATTCTATCAGGACGTCTGTGGATAACTCTTAAGGGAGTTCTTTGATATATAATCTTGTCTTCAAATACGTCTTCTAGTTTAGAGATGTCTATATCAGAGAGTAATCGATCGACCTTAATGATAGCTCTATAGAGCTTTCGCCTTACTTTTGAGGAGAGCTTAAAATAACGCACTAAATCAGAGGTAGCGACTTTAAGATCATAGACTTCCACGAGACCCCTGTACGAATAATTTATCAACATCTCAATTTCCTTAAGGTTTATGTTTCTTTTAATAGGTTCTATGACTTCTAGAATAAAGGGTCTTCCTCTACCAAGCATTCTAGCATCGATATCCTCCCTTCCTGCAGCATGTAATATGGCATATTTCCCTCTGGAAGCTTTGACAATCAGATTAGAAATTAGCTCTTCAATTGAAAATGGGTATCTCTTTCCCCGATACCCACATACTTCACACCCTTTACCAAAGCAATGCTTACAAGGCCATCTACTTTGAGGTATACCTCTCCTAAGCTTTCTATAACGACCATAGATGTAGAGAGGGAAAATCTTTATGCTATATGAAAGGTTCTCTAAGTCTATTAATATGAGGATATCAGGATTCTTGAACTCAACAGTCTTGCCAGTCATACTCTGGATTAGTTTCCCTACTTCTCTATTGATTTCCCTCTTGATAGACTCAGCATAAGGTAGGTTAAGAGATATCCTAACTTCTTCCTCTCGCTTTAAAACATCTTTAGGGACGATGGAACCTACGAGAAATGTGTTATATTCAATTTTCGTAAGATCATTTACGATCTTAGGGACTACAGACCTTAGTTCGCTTAGTTTGTCCTCGCATATATAACAGGGGAGCTTACTTATCTTGATATTCAGTACTTCAGCTAATTCCTGTGCTGGCTTAAAACCGGATCTAGCTAGTAGAGAAATCAACTTAATATCCCTTTCCTTAGGAGGTTCACCCCGAGAAGTGCGCATTAGTAGTAAAGTCTTTATAGCATCGCCTCTTTCGCTATTGGATAATCCATAACCTAATAAAGCAAATTGTCTACCAAGGCATGAGGAGCATAATGGATATTGCTCTAATAGCTTTAGTGCTCTCTCTAGTAATAGGCTATTCATATGAAGCCTCACAATACTCATCTAAAAGCCAATTTATAACAGCTACTGCTTGATCTAATGTTAAGTCAGTATCTTTTAAACACAACCTTATTACTTCACCTGTGCTCTGAGTAATGGACCTTATCTCGTTGCACGAAAAACGTGAGTAGCTCATATTAAAGATTATAAGTAGATCCTCCTTTGTTTTCTTAATAACAAAAGGAAAATTATGCTCTTCCCTCTCGTCTGAGATTATCAGGGATGCGGATACTGGCTTTATGATTTGTAAGATTTCCTTCACTTTAGATAGAGTATAAACATTTACTCCATAGTGAGGTGATATGACTTCCCTTTTTCTCAGCTTGGGCATACGCTTTAGTGCTTTTAAACTCTTTCTTAAGATCCCCCAAGAGCTAGACTCATCAGGTCTTAAATAGCGTATTGTAGCTCCATTAAGTGATATTAGTCCTAGTCCATTAGATAGTACACCCTCCAACAATATGTAAACATTAGAATTTCTTCGTATGTTATGAGATATTAATAGAGAATACACAATACTTCGTAAGAAAGTTCCCCTGATCTCTTTAAGTTCTTTATATTTAAACTTGAATAAGAAGTTCCTAGTGCTCATACGTTAAACTTGTAAGGGAATCCTAATCCTCTAAGTCTCTTTCCTCTTCTTAGTAATTTTTTGAAGGCTCTATTCATTATATTGTAATAGTTAATAAGCTCTTTAACATCCTTAGAGGAGGTCCCAGAACCTCTAGCTATACGTTCTATTCTAGATCTATTTATAATGCGTGGGTTCTCTAGCTCTTCTTTAGTCATGGATTGCATGATTACAAGCCAACGATCTATTCTTTCAGTAGCTACATCAGCTAACTCTTTTGGAATGCCAAGACCAAAGCCTGGTAAGAGCTCAATAAGCTTAGCTAATGGACCCATCTTCCTAATAGCTTTAAATTGTGAATAGAGGTCGAGTAATGTAAATTTACCACTCATAATTCTAGACATAACTTTCTCGCTGATCTCTTTAGAAATCTCAGCTTCTTTCATCTTTTCGATAAGAGTCCTAATATCACCCATTCCTAGGAGCCTTGATACAAATGTTGGGGGATCAAAAGGCTCGATATCCTCTACCTTTTCTCCAACTCCTATGAATTTCACTCTAGCACCTGTTGCCGCAACAGCAGATAAGGCTCCTCCACCTTTCGCTGTACCATCAAGTTTCGTGATAAAAATAGAACCAACTTTAGCTACTTTGTGGAATGCTTCAGCTTGAGATTTTGCTTGTTGTCCTATGGTAGCATCTATGACTAACATGACTTCATCAGGTTTAATAATCTCATTAAGTTTTGAGATCTCATTCATTAAGGACGTCTCATCTTTATGCCTTCCGGCGGTATCAATTATTATTAGATCAAATCCCTTATCTTTGAATAAATTAACGCCCTTAATAGCTATATCGATAGGATCATTAGAATTAGCCTCCTTTGCACCATATATTGATACTCCAACTCTTTTAGCTAGTTGAGCCAGCTGATCATATGCACCAGGCCTATATGTATCGGCACATACTAATCCTACTTTAAGTCCTTTTCGTTTATAAAACCAAGCCAACTTAGCAGCAGTAGTAGTCTTGCCTGAACCTTGTATTCCTACAAGCATTAAAGTGTAACCTTTACCTAGCGGAATATCAGTAATTGGAGCTTTTTCTCCTCCAAGAAGTTTAACCAGTTCATCATAGATTATCCTGAGTACGACCTCCTTTCTTGAAAAGCCTGGAGGAGCTTTAATCTTTAAGGCTCGCTCTCGAATATTGTTAGAAAGAGAAAGAACTAAGTGTACATTAACATCTGCCATTAATAGTGCACGTTGAATACCGCGTATAGTCTCTTCTATTACACGTTTATCCACAAAGGGTGCCTTAAAGAGATTAGATATGGTACTAGTTAATGCATCGCGTAACCTAGAGAAGGACATATTAAGTCACCTTTAATGAATTAGTAGACTGATTCGAGTGGACCTTCTATTATAATACCACGTCCAGGCTCTATTCTGAATACATACTTTGATGGCTGAACAGGAGACCATCTCATTTTCCTTATAAATAATGTCCTCACGACTCTTCCCTTTATCTCTTCTAAGCCTAGAACTATGATACCTGTAGCTAAGAATTCCTCAACTCCAAATCTACTATAAGAGGTAGACCCTGTTGGGACCTCAGAGGTCATTATAGTAGTTATATCACCCTTACGCTCAAGAGTAAAAATCAATTCCCTAAGATACTCTCTAACCCATAAGACATCAGCATGACTACTATACATGAGCGGAGCTATAGGATCTATGACTAACCTCTTCGCATCTATACGTTCAACATATTCTAGAATACTTTCAGCTACATAACGAGGTTCTATCTTGGTACGGCCTCCCTTTAAGTATACCTTCTCGAAGTGTTCCTTCATATCTAAGAATTGCAACATTCTTTTCTTAATTAAAGGACGAACATCCCACCCAAAGCGACGGACTCCTTCTATAACATGGGAAGAAGGTTCGTCTATTGCCAAATAAACACCTGGCTCATTAAAACGAACGCCTGTAATGAGGAACTGTATAGAGAAAAGCGTCTTTCCAGTACCTGTTTCACCAGCTACAAGATATGTTTTTCCTCTTATAAAGCCACCACCTATTATTTCATCGAGACCAATAACACCAGTAGGCTCCAGCCCAGATTCGATAGCTAATCTCTGCTTCTCTAAGCTAGGCTTTACCCCTCTAAGAGTAGTAGTTCTAGACGATGTTAAGGATCTTAACCTAGCTGGTGAACTTACTTGAGTTTGAGGAGAATTTTGAGAGGGAAGTCTTTCATTAGATGAGGAACCTCTCTCTACGCTAAGCTCCGCACAAAAGGGTTTTTCAGGATCAGAGATTCTAATACCATATCTGAAACAAATACCAGTCTCAGGATTATAGAATATACATCCTTTGCAACTTCTCGGTCTATAAGCCAATCTTCAACACCTCTTCTTCATATTGAGGAGAAAGGAATAAGCGTGAGGGGACGTAGTCAATGAAAACTTTTTCTCCCCATATGTCCATCTTAATAACACCACTATACTATTTCTAGATAAATACACTTTAAATATTAATTTATATTCATCGCTAAGTTTGCGAATCCATGAAGTTCCATGACAAGATACTAATGTGGAATGACCTCTATTTCAAGACCTAGCCTTCTTCCTATACGTTCAAGCTTTTTTCTATACTTACTACTAGCGAGTATAGCTATGTACTCGGAAGGTACATGGATTAGAGCTTTTCCTCCTCCAGTAATTTCAATATCGAATTCGTCTTGAGGAATATAGCGTTTTAAAACTTGCTTTATAGCTCGTTTTGCCTTTCCTTCTAAAGCTGAAACTCTGCGTTTAATTGGTACGACGAACGTTCTTTCACCAAAGACATAGATTTCGTACTCAGGCTCATTCGTTAAGAAGTCTCTAATTATTACCACAGGTCTAGCTAAATCAGCTTCTCTTAATCCATGAGGTATCTTAACAACCATGCTTAACTCATATACCTTAGTAACTTTACCATCTCTTATGAATATAACAGTATCTATTATAGAGGGTATCATCCCTAATTCTACTCTACCTACAAATCGCTGAATAGCATCTATAGGAGATGTAGCATGGACTACACCGATCATTCCTACACCAGCCAATCTTAGATCCATGTATAATCTAAAGTCCTCAGTAGTTCTCATCTCATCAAATACTGTATAGTCAGGTCTAGATAGGAGGAGCACATCGTGGAGTTCATCGGATGTTGCTCTTGATTTTGAATATTGTGTAACTTCTGGAGGTAACTGTAGATCTCGTGGTGATTCTATAGTTTTTATTACCTTACCTCTTCTTAAATAGAATTCAGCAAGTGCTTGAGCAAAAGTGGTTTTACCCATTCCAGGAGCTCCAGCTATAAGTATACCTTCTGCTTTTTCTTCAAGCCTCTTTATTAGTTTCTCAGGAAGATTGTAGTCTTCTATGGATAGTTTAACCAATGGCTTAACAGCAGTAACTTCTAATCCATCAGATAGTGGTGGCCTAGTGATGACTATTCTGTAGTATCCTAACTGTAAAATAGTAGATCTAGCTCGCTCTAGATCTATATAGGAGTCTTCTCGAGTTCTACAAGCCTCCAATATCTCACGAACTATTAACTCTATTTCATCCCTAGTTAGAGGAGTCTTCCTTAAAGGAACGAATCGCCAGTGACCTGGTCTACCCTTTTTAGCATAAGGTGGTACTCCCTCCTTTAAATGTATGCTCATTGTTTCATCATCAAAGAACTTTTCAAAAGTAAGTTCTGGGCCTATATGACGTCTTTGGTATATCACTGGTACTCCTAACGCACTAGCAGTATCCCTTTGAATTATGCTACTAGTAATTAGCGTAGCGTTAAGCTCTCTCGCTAATTCACAGATTATGAAATCTATATCATCTTCAGTTTTTAATGAAGAGAGCTCATCTGGCAACTCGCTCATAAAGACTACGTTTACTTGAGGAGACTTAGTAGAGACTTCCCTTAAGAGTTCTACTTCTTTAAGTCCTAGCTTACCTTCACCCTTTCCAGAAAGAGCTAATTTTCTGAAATATCTAATCAAGAGTAGGTGGACTACAAGATCTCCTTTTAACCTATTATCCTCTACTAATTCTCGCGCGACTCCCTCTATTATAGCGGAGGAGTCTGGAATGAATATGTCATTTCCCATACGTAGTCCCAATTATGTGTCCCCCTGATATTAAAGTATATGAGCTAGGAAATCTCAACACTGCTATTTATATTTACTCCTCTTAAACACATATAAATAAGCATTATGAACTTTAAAGCCATCATTAAGTTTAAATAATGAATTATAAGGCCAACCAGGTATTTCAAAGTCGAGAGATATGATTCTAGTACCGTCCTTAAGTTCAGATACGAATTTCTTCTTAAGAACGTTATTCACCTTAGTGGATAAATACAATGTTATGGCGGTCGCGCTTGAAAGGTTTATTCTAAAGAAATCCCCGCAGATAATAGCTACTCTATCACTTAAGTTAAACTTTCTAATATTCCTAATAGCTATTCTAGTAAGCCACCTCCTAATCTCAACTCCTATTGCACGTGCTCCATAGATTCTTGCAGCAGCGATTAAAATACGACCATCTCCACAGCCCAAATCCCACAAGACATCTTTATCACTTAACTTTAATAATTCTAAGATAGCATAAACTAGCTTTCTTGGCATAGGAGTGTAGTGCACTATAGGTGCCTTGTAACTTATCGTAGATCCCCCCTAATACTACGATACTCTTAGAGAGTTATCAGAGTAGATATAAGCCATTTCTAAAGAGAATAGCCATTCTATTTAAGCCCTATAGGTCGATAGGGGGCGTTAGTGATAGAAAGATTTGAGGATATTGAAAGGCTAACTCTTGAAGCTCTAGGTAAATTAGTTAAGAAAGCTAGAGGAAGCTGTGTTACATTTACGTGTAAGAAACTTGCGAAGACAGCTAACATCTCGACAAAACCTGTTACATTAACGCTAGTAAGAGAGGTTCTTGAGCAGCTTAGAAGAGAGAAACTGATTGATATATATAAGATATCAAGTCATGGCATAAAATATACTATAACCAAAGAAAGCCCATTATGGTGGTTTTATAAAAATGGAGAAGGTGAGAATGAGAAGTTAAATGTACAACGTGTAATAACAGTTACTAAGATGAAACAATAGAGAGATACTAGGGAAGGGAATGTTCATAATAAATATAAGAATAGAAAGCAAGAAGAGCAGTTTAACTAAGAAGGAAATATGGAATCTAATAAACTACACATATAGCGTCTCGGTAGAGGAAGGATTAAACCCTCCACTAGATACCATGATTCTAGTCTTAGACAGTGAAGCGTATAATCGTTATCCTAAAGAAGACGGTATAAAAGGGGAACATTTCTTTTGTAGGCTTCATCCTCCAATGCTTATAATAAGAGGGGATATTAGTGCAGACAGTATAGCATTTAATATAATCAAATTAGCAAGAGTTTTAGCCTACTACAATACATATAATATATTAGACTTAGAGAAGGCAGAAGAGTGGGCTAGGAAGCACTTCATGAAAGCCTTATCATTCATGGTTCAATGAGGGCAAATATGGATGAACTAGAGTATGAGGGCTTATTAGTAAATACTATCCCGGGGCTCGAAGATATAGTAGCTGAGGAAATATTAACGATACTCCGAGATAAGAAAGTGTTTATTAAAGAAAGACCATATGGACTAGGAGGTAAAGTAATAGCTAAAGGAGATGTTACCTTACAGGATGCGATATTATTAATGAAGCTAGGCAGGAGCTTAGAGAAAGTTATACTTCTTATAAAAGTAGGAGAAGTGGGAAGATCCAAGAAAGACCTTAATCAACTCTATGACGAGATTTATACAGTTCCATTTGAGCGCATAGTAACTCCCTTTTCCCGTATAGCAGTAAGAGCTCAGAGAGAAGGAATACATGAATACACATCGATTGATGTAGCTAGTATAGTAGGACAAGCAGTAATAGATAAGATAAAGAAAGTCTATGGTATAAGACCCCCTGTTGATCTAAGGAGCCCTACAACTGTAGTGTATGTTGAGGTAATAGGTGATAAGTTCATCGTAGGGATAGATTTAAGCAAAGGAAAGGGTCTCCATGCAAGAGACTATAGGATATTTGTACATCCTGCTGCACTTAGGCCAACCATAGCATATGCATTACTAAAGATAGCAGGTGTAAAGGATAATGAAATAGTACTTGATCCTATGTGTGGAAGTGGCACTATACTTATAGAAGCAGCGCTCTCCTTTAAGAACATTAAACTTTATGGTATGGATATAAATAGGGAATACCTAATAGGCACTAGAAAAAGCGCAGTAAAGGCTGGTGTAGCTGATAAAATAATACTTAAAGTCGGAGATGTTAGACGTCTAGAGAAGGAGTTTATGGGTATGAAATTTGATAGGATAGTAACGAACCCACCTTATGGTATAAGAATGAAACCTAAAGATATAAAGCGCATATACCTAGGATTAATTAAAGGAGCTAAGACCCTATTGAGAAACGGCGGAACATTAACTATAATAACTACAAAGCATAAGTTGGCTAAGAATATAGCCAGTAAATTCAAATTAAATATAATTCATGAGAGGAGGATTTACTTAGGAGGGCTATATCCTCATATATTAGTCTTTACTAATTAGTGCTTCATTTATTGAGAGTATTCTTTTTAGTGCATCTTCCTTAATCTTATATACACTTCTACCTACATCATAAATCATATGATCTGGTGGTGCACAGCGATTAAAGCCGAGTTTGATACATAGGGCATGTTTTAAAGTCTCTTTTTCTAGAGGGGACCTGATTTTACCAAGGGCTATAGCTTCACATAATTTTAAGCAGATATAGAAACGTGCAAAAAGGGGAAACCTAGATGCATATTCTGGAAAAGCTTCCGCTACATTTTTAAGTACCATTACTAGGTTCTCCTCATTGTCAAATCCTAAGAGTACAAGAGTAACAACAAATCTTAACATACGGAATAGCAGGGCTGAATCATAAGACTTAAAGACCTCACTCATTACTATACGTGGGCTTTCTCCCTTAAGAATTCTATAGTATGCAACCTCACACCTATGCTCTAGACTAAATACTCTCCTAACTATATTAGGAACCTCTTCATGGACTCCTAAACCATACTTACCGACGATATACAAAGTTATGAGCTCTTTATCGAATAGTTCTATTCTGCTTTTTCCTCTTATAGGCTCGATACTACGTTCAGTATAATACTCTTTTAAGAGAGCTCTAACTTCTTCACGAGACTTGACACTGCCCTCTAGAATAAGACTCCATATCTCTATACAAGTTTCTACCCTATCAGCATAAAGTCTTTTTGAAGAGATCATGCTAATGCTTTTACCTCCATGACAATACGACAGGGTACTGGTAGTTTATAAGAAGCTCTTTTTAGCGCCTCTTTGGCTTGTTCAATGAATTGAGGATAAGTCTTAACGGTTATTATCTCTTTTCCTCGATGTACTCTTGCAGCTCTTCCAATAGGAGTACCGAAAGCTAAACGCATACCATCCTGTAATCTGTCAGCACCAGCACCAGCAATCATTTTATTTTCGCGAAGAATATGATGCGGATAAGCTCTTAGCTTAAAGAAATAGTTCGAGGATCCAACTTCAGAAGCTAGATAACGGATAGTAGCCAACCTAGCAGCTTCAAGGGCATTTGCTCTAATCTGACCGTCTTCAAGAGCTACTAAATGAAGAGTGACTGGAAAATCTCCATGTACATTACCATCTTCGAACTTCGCGATATTAACAGGTGGAATACTACTAATATACTCTAACCTAGTGTAAGGCGGCCCTTTAATCTTACGATAACATCTTCCTGGCCTTAGTGGCATTGCTTATCCCTGAGTTCTTATATAGAAAGACTCTACTAATTAAATATTTTCCTCGTAATCCTTAGAACTCTTTATAGCTTGAATAGCACGCCTGAAAACACCATAGAGTATTGTAACCTCTTTTCTAGAAGCAAAAGACCTACCTAGTAAACGTCTAAATGTAATTATAGCAGCTCTCTTTTTATGAGAAGGATAGCTTATGAGCTCTAAGAACTGATTAAAATAGTCGATTAGACGTTCTTTCATTTCCCCTGGTGCATTATCAATAGCTAACTTAGGCTTACGACGTAATTTATAGAACTCATAAAAGAATATGACCGCGGCATGTGAAAGGTTAAGAATAGGATATTGAGGATTTGCGGGAATAGTTACAACTACATCGCATCTCTCGAGTATATCATTTGTAAGACCGTAGTCTTCCCTTCCTAAGAGAAGAGCTAATTTACCTTTCACCTTTGATTGTTTTATTAGTTTACATAGTTCATTAAGACTTATTAATGATCTAGCAATATCTCTACGTCCACTTTTACCTGTTGTTCCAATTACATAATCTACGCCCTTTATAGCATCTTCAAGAGAATCCACAATTACTGCTGAACTTAGTATATCCTGTCCATGCATAGCCATCATACGTGCAATAGGCCCTATCCGCGTCTGAGGACGAACTATGTATAATTCATTAAGTGCAAAATTTTTCATACTCCTAGCTACGTATCCTATATTGAATTCGTATAATGGTTCAACTAAGACTACTCTTATCTCCATCTATATTGACCCATCTAGTCTACTACATGATAATAACTACCTAAAAATCTTAAGTACAAAGATCTTCTCCATAAAACTATGCGAAGTACTCATCACTTCATATCTAAAATTAAAATCCTTAATAGTATCAATAACAGCACTAATTGGCGTACAAGATGATGAACTCAGAAAAATCTTCCCTCTATCTGAAAGGAAAGTACTAGCACCTTTTAAGAATCTCTTTATGAGATCCAGTCCTCCCTCAACTCGGAGATCTATGAAATTATGCTTGGGAGGCATATAAGGAGCATTAAATACTATCAAATCGAAAAGATTACCTTTATGTAAAGGTGAGAATAGATCTCCTAGAAGAACACGTATTCTCTGCCTTACACCATTTATATATGCATTAAGTAAAGTACATTTGATAGCATACGGATCTATATCTATAACAGTAACTTGCTTTCCAAGTTTCGCTAAGACTACGGATATTAGACCACTACCACACCCAATTTCGAGAATTTTAGAGTAATGCGATTTTTCTAAATCTTTTAGTACAGACTCTAGCATAAGAAAGGTATCCTCACTTGGGGGGTATACCCTAGGGTGTACGTATATCATAATATTGAAAGGATCATAAAGTATTAATGTTCCAGTCATCATATCATTACTCACCTAGCTTATCGAAACCCTAAATACTTTACTTCACAATATAATTATTGTTAAGGAACTGCCTTTATCAGGGTAGATGCCATCATGCGCAAGGACGTTAGAATATCTCATATAATCAAAGCATTAGGCAATGATATGCGTCTTAAAATACTCAAGAACCTTTATAAGTATGGGTCTCTTTCCTTTACTGAGCTTATGCGTAATCTAGGTATGGATCCTCGTAGAGATACAGGAAAGTTTGGTTATCACTTAAAGATCTTAGCATCACTTAACCTTATAAAAACAAATGAAAGAGAAGGAGAGTATAGACTAACAGAGCTGGGACATAATGTAGTAGAGTTAATTAGTAGATTAGAAGAAATCGCAAAGAGAGAGAGAAGATTACTGCTTGTAAGGAAAACATTACCAGGAATAGAAGAATTCGATAGAAGTAAAATAGTAGATACACTAGTTAGGGAAGCTAGCGTACCCAAGAAAATAGCTGAAGAGATAGCTCAGGAAGTAGAAAAGAAACTATTAAGGCTTAATGTTAAATACCTTACTGCACCTCTAATTAGAGAGCTCGTAAATGTAGTCTTAGTTGAAAAAGGATATGAGGAATATAGACATACTCTAACGAGACTAGGCATGCCAGTATATGACGTACATCAACTAATAGAAGGGGAACGCACATTAAGATTTAGCAATATAGAGAGTGTTGCAGGAAAAGCCGTTATAAGGGAATATACCCTTTTAAGAGTTATACCTAGATATGTAGCTGATGATCATCTTTCAGGACTTATTCATATACCTAATTTAGGAAGATGGATACTTTATCCTGACACTTTATGTCACGATATAGAGGTGTTTCTTAAGGGAGAGGTTGATATCGCAGAAGTATTCCCTTTAAGAGTTTCAGTAAGTAAACCTAGTACGTTAAGAGAAATTCTAGGAGCTATACTCAGCATTCTCATTATGTACTCTAATAGCATAGGGAAGTATCAAGTACTTGATCATTTTAACTACATAATTGCACCTTACATTAAGAACCTTGACAGAAGTGTACTAATAAGGGAGTTACGGTATTTCATGAGAATCATAAACGAATTATGTCTTGGAACTTCACTTAACGTAATCGTAATAGCTGATTTAGGATGCGCCTCCATGAAGGAATTTAAAAACGAAGAGACATATAGTGACTACTTTGAAGAGGCGATGTTTGTTACTAAAGCCCTTCTTAACGTTATAAGAGAAGAGGCAAACGCTAACAATCTCCTTTTCAAACCACTACTATACTTGAAAATATACGAAGAGGCGTTTAAACATAACGAGGAAAAGGAATTATTAGAACTATCTCTTGAGATAGCGAGAAAGTACGGTTTAGTAGCTTACATTAATATGAAGAGATCATGGGAATACGTAGACGCTTATTATAATGGAGACGGAATTCGATTTGAAACGAAGAGCGAAAGAGAATTAGGTAAAAGCACCTTTAGAACAGGAATCCTTGGAAGCGTAAGTTTAAATCTTCCTCGAATAGCAGTTAAGGCTAGGAATGATGAAGATGAATTCATGAATATACTCGAAACAGCACTAGAGGCATGCATTACAGCACTCTCGTGTAAGGAAAAAGTTTTAGAAAAGAGATTGCGGTTTAATCATCTACCTTTATTAAATTATGAGATTAAGGGTTTACCTTATTATCAATTAGAGCACTCTATAGCCAGTATTAATATGGTAGGCTTAATAGATGCTATAGCTCTCTTAAGCGGGAGTTACCCTCATGAAAGCAATAGAGCTAAAGCACTTTTAGTTAGAATCCTTAAGAGGAGCTATAATTTCATAAATGAAGTGAATACAGGTAAATTCAGGGTTAATATTTCTGCAACTTCAGTAAGTAATGAAAATATAAGGTTTGCAGAGCTAGACTTTAAAGAATTCCCTGAAACAAGAAGGATCCTTAGAAGTAGGGGGACAGCTTATTATATCGATGATCCTGCTCACCTACCTATCTCACTAAGAGATCTTATTAAATTCTCAGGGGTATTACACGAGATCTCAAGAGGAGGGCATATAGTAAATATAACATTAGCAGAGCCTCCTCCCCCCATAAGTTCTCTATACGACTTTTTACAAAAAGCCATTAAAGGAAATGTGAAATTCATAACATTTTCAAGGGATCTTACATATTGTAGAGTATGTAAGAGGCTAGTAGGAGGATATCACATGAAGTGCCCATTCTGTTCTTTCTCAGGATCAAAGATAAGCCACTATGGGAAGGTTAAACTAAAGTATGAAAATATGGATACATGCCCTCTTGCTAAAAGGATTGAATATCTTGAGAGATACAGATATGTAATACTTTAGGGAGGGTATCTAGTCAATGATCTTAAGTGATTTCGATCTAAGAAGCTATATAAGGTCTAAAAGAATAATAATAGAACCCTTCTCTGAGGAAATCTTAAGGGAAAATGGTATCGATCTTAGGATAGGTAATGAAATAGCCCGTATCAAGAAAGAAAGAGAACCTCTTGACATAACAAATGCAAGCGAAAGAGATATAGAGAATTATTATATTATAGAGAAAGGTGACGAGTTCATAATAAACCCCGAGGAGCACGTACTTATATGCACTTTAGAATATATAGAAATACCAAAAGATCTAATGGGATTTGTAGAATTAAGAAGCACTTTTGCACGTTTAGGTTTAATCATGCCACCAACGATAATTGATGCTAATTTTAAGGGACAGTTAACACTTGAGATAAAAGGAGGTCCTTTTCCTGTTAAGTTAAAAGCAGGAACGAGATTTGCTCATGTAATATTCGCGAAGCTCATGAATCCTGTCGAAAATCCCTACAGAGGCCGATACTATGGACAAAGAGGAGTTACACTACCTAAGCCACTTTATAATAGTAATAAGACCTCATCTCGAGGAAGATCGTTTCCTCTCTTGAATTAATATAATTGCAGCCGCTATATCACCATTAGTAGCTTTAAGTGCGTTTCTTGCTTCCTCTAGTGAGACACCCGTTTGAGCAGCTACTAATTGAACATCTTCTTCACTAATTTCAAGCTCTCCTTCACTAATAGGGGTAGTTACCTCCTCTACTGATTCACCGATAATTTGATATATAGTTTGTCCAGCCATATTCATTACTAAAACCTGAGGAGAAAGAATTTTTAGGTACTTATCCTTTAGCTTAATTGTGACCTCTTCAACATCAGGTAGCTCCTCCATTTTTAGACCTAAACGTCTAGTAAGCCTCCTCAACTCACGGGGACTTATTCTTCTCATTTGCAACACCCTGTCTTACCTTAACTGCTACGCCTCTATTAAATATTAACATTTCTTCTCCACTTAGGACAGCACGTCCTATAGCTACCAAAGAATCATGTTTATCAACTACTATAACTTCCATTCCTGGTCGTATCCCGCTATCAGCTACTAACACATGTTTAGCGAAGACACTTCTTCCCTTCTTTACAAAATCTATGGCCTCATCCTTGATAACGACCCTAAGTCGAGGGGGCGGGATCGCCTTTAAGAGTCGTCTAGCACCTTCAATAGTTAGTACTAAAGTGCCATCGCTAGGTCTAAAAGATAATACACGCTTACCATTAACGAATACATGTCTTACTCTGCCTGTAGACTTAGAGTACTCTATTCTTACTTCTCCCTCTGAGAGAAGAGCTTCTCCGGCACCAGTACCAAATAAATAGTCAGCTAAGATCTTAAGCCTATTAATCTCTAGTTCTTCATTATCAAGTAGAGGCATATCTTCACTACAAGTTAATATACCAGTAATGGCATAAAAGATCTATTGGTGTTGAGAGCTTTGGAATGTGAGTTATGCGGAAAAAACATAGCTGGAAAAGCAACAAGAATTAAGATAGAAGGTGTTCTATTACTAGTATGTAGCGAGTGTGCTAAAAAGTATAGTGAATTCATCGTAAGAGAGAGACCACAGAGAACAAGGAGAGTGATATTAAAGAAATCTAGTAAGAGACCTTGGAGTACTAGAAACATAGAGTTGGATTATGACATAGTAGATGATTATAGCGATAGAATACGAGAAGCTAGAGAAATGCTTGGACTTACAAGAGAACTATTAGCTCGTGAGATTGGAGAAAAAGAATCGGTTATTAGAAGGCTAGAAGCTGGAACGCTTATACCTACAGTAAGCATGGCTCGTAAGTTAGAGCAAGTATTAAGAATAAAACTACTAGTCCCTAGAGGTTATGAGGAAGAGGTATCTGTATCTAGTGGAAGAAGACACATGGAGTTGACATTAGGAGATATAGTCATAATAAAGGAGAAGAAAAGAGAGCGTAAGAAGTATGGAGAAGAAAAGAGCAGTACTAGTTAGCAGAATAGATAACTCCAATAAAAAGCCCAATATAGAGGAATTCAAGGCACTAGCTAAAGCCGCAGGATATGATGTAGTAAGAGTAATCATTCAGAAGAGAAAAGAAGATCCCAAGTACAATATTGGTGTAGGTAAAGTAGAGGAATTAGATAAAATAATAAAAGAAGAAAATATTGAAAGAGTCATATTCTTCAACTCCTTAAAGCCTGTACAAATTCTTAATCTTAAGGAGAAGCTAAGAGTAGAGGTCATCGATCGTTTCCAATTAATACTTGAAATATTCGCTAAGCATGCAGGATCTAGAGAAGCTAAACTTCAAATAGAGTTAGCGAAATTAAGATACGAATTACCCAGAATTAGAGAATGGGTAAGAAGGGCTAAGATGAGAGAACTCCCTGGTTTTGTAAGAGGACCAGGAAGTTATCAAGTAGATGTATACTATAAATCCATATTACGTAGAATAACTAAGATAAGAAGAGAACTCGAGGAGATAAGAAAGCATAAGAGCCTTCATAGAAAAGTAAGAAAAAGCATGGGTTTTCCACTTATCGTATTAACAGGCTATACTAATGCTGGAAAGACTACACTCTTTAATAGATTAACTAAAGAATCAAAACCTGTAAGCAATATACCGTTCTCTACACTTGCCACAGTCACGAGGTTAATAGATATAAATGGAAGAAAGGCACTCATCTCAGATACAATAGGCTTCATAGACAATCTTCCTCCATTATTAATAGAATCATTTTATACTACACTAGAGGAGATAAGATACGCTGACTTGTTATTAATGGTCATAGATTCGAGTGAACCAGTATCAGAGATAAAGAGGAAAATAAGAGCATCAATAGGGATACTTGGAGAAGTAGGCGTCATTAGTAGACCTACCATAGCAGTACTTAATAAAATAGACTTAATAAGTGAGGAGGAGCTTAAAGAGAGAATTAATATCGTAAGGGAATATTATGAAAAGGTAGTCCCTCTTTCAGCTCAACTAAGGATAAATATGAATCTTCTTAAACGTACAATATACAATAATTTACCTAAATACGAGAGAATCGTACTAAAAGTACAGAATCTTAATGATATTGATTTCCTAGGTAACTTCAAATTCTTAAAAATTAATAACATAGTAGAGAATGATGATGGAGTACTACTTGAAATTGAGGGGCCTGAAGAAACGCTTATGAAGTTACATGGGTATTTAAGAAGTCAGAATAAGGAAATAGTTATCGTACCATGAGTAGGAGAATAGTAGTCTTAAGGATAGGACATAGACCTGAGAGAGATAAGAGGATAAGCACCCATGTAGCTTTAATAGCACGAGCCTTCGGGGCAAACGGTATAATATTTTCTGATGTAGTCGATCTAAAGCTTAAAGAGAAGGTAAAAGATGTTGTAGAAAGATGGGGAGGAACATTTTTTATAGAAATGGGAAGACCTTGGAAGCAGGTGATAAGAGAGTGGAAGAAAAAGGGAGGAATTGTAGTGCATTTAACTATGTATGGTGAAAATATTGAAGGAAGCGATGTACTTAATAAAATAAAAGATACTAAGAGGGATATCCTCATTGTAGTAGGTGCAGAGAAGGTTCCTGGAGAACTCTTTAGGATAGCAGATTTTAATGTTGCTATAGGAAATCAACCTCATAGTGAGTGCGCTGCATTAGCAGTATTTCTCGATAGATACTTTGAAGGAAAAGAGTTGCTTAAAGAGTTTGAAAATGCTAAGATTAAGATTATACCCTGTAAGGCTGGGAAAAAAGTCATTAGAGTGAATTAAGGTATTATAATATTAGCAATGAAAGAAGATGAAAATGAAAGAATCATAAATCTAATAGGAAGAATATTCGGAGATGATGTAGCGAAAGTCCTAGGAGTCTTACTAAACGAGAATAAAGAGATGCGTGATGATGATATAGCACGTGAGCTTGGCATGCGTGTTAATAGCGTTAGAAAGGCGCTCTATAGGTTACATGCAAACCAGATAGTAGTTTATAGGAAGATATATGATACTACGTCTCGTTGGTATATTTACTTATGGCATACAAATGAAGAAGGATTAAAAAACCTAATCAGAAAGAGAATGAAATTGGTTATAAACATACTTAAAGAGAGATTAGAGTACGAGAAAAACAATACATTCTTCAAGTGTAAAAGTGGATCATGTCCTAGAATAACCTTTGAAGAAGCCTTAGAAAATTCCTTTAGATGCCCTTACTGTGGAGGAGAACTAGAACAGGATGATAATAGTAGAATTATAAAGGCATTAGAGGAGAAAATAAACAAGCTAACCAGGGAACTAATAATATGACATTTAAAGTAGTAGACCTATTTGCAGGAGCTGGCGGCTTTAGTAGAGGATTCAAAGATGAAGGATTCCGTATATTAGGAGCTATTGAAAATTTCAAACCTATAGCTAAAACATATCAAGTAAATTTTCCTGAGGCAAAAGTACTTATCGAGGATATAAAAGAGGTAGACACCCTTTCTTTCTTAGATTTTATAGGCGAAGAACCTGATGTGATAATTGGTGGACCACCCTGCGAGCCATTTACAAGAGCCAATCCTAAACGACAAAAGTTACCCATAGATAGATTATATAAAGATCCTATAGGAAGGCTAGTCTTACACTTCATTAGATTTGTTGCAGACTTACAACCTAAAATTTTCGTAATGGAGAATGTGCCCCATATAATAGAGGGGGAGCTTAAGTACGCCTTACTAAGAGAATTTAAAAGAATAGGATATAAGGAAGTATACTTCAACATCTTACACGCTGAAGACTATGGAAATCCCTCAAGACGAATACGAGTATTCGTATCTAATATAAGGATCAAGCCAAAAAAATCAAGAAAGAGAATAAAGGTAATAGAGGCTATAGGTGACCTTCCGCCCCCTGATTCAATTCACAGCATACCCAATCATGAATATGTACCGATCTCCCCTAAGAAGTTAAGAAAGATAAGAAGGCTAAAGTGGGGTCAATCGTTAGTCTATTATGCAGGTGCTGAAGGAAGGATATATACTAACCTTACTAGATTACATCCATATAAGATTGCTCCTACAGTAATGGGATCCTCCCGATTTATCCATCCCTTTGAGAACAGGTTATTAACAGTAAGAGAACACGCGAGACTCATGGGTTTTCCAGACTACCACACATTCCATGGAGGTAGGAATATACAGTTTAATGAAGTAGGAGAAGCAGTACCAGTTCCCTTAGCCAGAGCTATAGCTAAAGAAGTTAAAAAATACCTAATAGAGCAAAATTAACTAGGTGATGATTCATGAAGAGATTATTTGTTGTTATCCACAACATACATTCTGTAACAAGACTCATAGAAGCGGCAAAAGTAACTTACGGTTTTAACATTAAAAACCTTGTAATATCTAAAGCTATAGGCTCTGCCGCACAAGAAGGAGTACCTGAAGTTCAAAAAATAGCATTAAAGCTAGAAAGAAATGTATTCTTCCTAAGAGACCTAGACGACGTCATCTCATCACTAAACTTAAATAACGCTTACATATTCGTCCCAAGGAAATACGCAAACAAGAAATTCAATCCAAAAGCAGTTCTCGAAGAGATAAAAGAGCATAATGTAGCGCTAGTCTTTGGAGGATCAGATCCAGGATTTACAAAGAAAGATTTAGAGAAAGGAACACCCGTTTATTTAGATTTACCAGGAGATATAGGATCAATAGGCTACTTAGCAGTAACACTCTATACGCTTTATGAAGAGTACCTAAAGGGAAAAGACAAATAAATTTAATATAAGAGAGCTTAAAGTAATTATTCCTAGACAAAAGGGCCCGTCGTCTAGACTGGCCTAGGACGCCGGCCTTACGAGCCGGAAATCCGGGGTTCGAATCCCCGCGGGCCCACCAAAATGCCATTAACAAACTTCTCCAAATACTAAAATAAAAGAAACATCTCTCATAAGATAAAAAGGAGAGTCTAAAAAGTCTCCGTTTTCAGAATGAATAAAGGATAAGCCATAGATTGGCTAATACAATCAGACACCTCAATTGCACTCGTTTATCTTTATATAACTCTATTAGCCTTTAACTAAACTGAAAAAGGTGGTCGGAGCAGTATAATGAAGTACAGACTGGCGTCCAAGTTATTTAGTTTAAAAGCCATTAAGACAGTATTTGAGGAGCCTTGGAAAGTACTAAGGGTATACTTCTTTGGTGGTAAACAAGTAGTACATCTAAAGGACATGTACGGGAATAGTATACCAATAGAGATAAATAGGAACAACGTTAATAAAGTCGTATTTCTAGCCCGTATCCTCTTTAGCATACTCCCTATATTTGGTGATTATAGGATTGAGCAACAACAACATTCGATACTTATACCTATAACAAAGAATTACTTTGAAACATTAAGCTTAGACATAATTAAACAGGACCTTGAATGGGATACATTATGGAATATACATGATTGGTTTTATGGACTCTCCTTACTGAGAATATTCAATTATAATATACGTTCATTTGATGAAAAGTACGTACTTCTTAATAATGATTATACCTTTATAGTAAGGAAGAGAGTTGGAGATGATTTGAATTTCTCTCTTTTAATCCATGAGCAATATGAATATCGAAGGTGGTTTATCCCTATACTCTTTGCCTCTGAAGATGATAGAATCTTCGTTGACGTCGGTGCACATATTGGAGGGTATTCAGTTAGAGCATGTAAGATGAATGCTAAGGTGATAGCAATAGAACCAGAAGAAGAGAACTTTAAGCTACTTAAAAGGAATCTAAAACTAAACTCATGTCATTCATGTATAACTTTAAAGAAAGCTGCAGGTAAGGAGAAAGCGATTCTCCCACTCTATGATGCCCAAAGTAGTGGCGGATATTCACTAGTCAATACTTCTAAAACAAAGCGTATAAAGGAGTATGTAGAAGTTGAACCTCTTGATGATTTAGTATTACCATACATACCCTATAATAGCAAAATACGCCTAATGAAAATAGACGTTGAAGGAGCAGAACTTGAAGTACTAGAAGGTGCCCCTAAGACATTAAAACGTACACAGTATCTAATGATAGAGATATGGCGTAAAAACTTGCAAAGAACTACTAAGTTGCTTAGATCCCAAGGTTTTAAACCTGTGGATAAAGGTTCTGTAACTAAAACCATCTCGAACATGCTCTTCAAAAACACTGCATTATGACACTTTGAAATCAAAGATCTCTAGCAATATTAGCAATAAGGAGAATTCAGGGTATCTAATAAAAGGTTATGATGAAAGTGAATCTAAGCACTTTTACGATAGATTATAACATTATCTAGAACAACCTTTTAGATCCTATGGTGCACCAAAAATTTTTAATAGTGCACCATATTGAGTTATATTCGCCATGACTCAAGAAGAGCAATATACTGAATCTCCTAGACAAGAAATAGAAAGAATGATTGAGAAAGGGGATCTTAAGGGATTGCTCTATAAAGCCGGTGAATTACATGGTCACCTTTGTCCCTACTTAGCCTATGGGGTTATGGCTGGCTATATCGCCATACGGGAATTAAAAATAAAAAATACAGGCATGGAAGAGCTCATAGCAATAGTCGAAACTAACAACTGTTTCTGTGATGGTATCCAGATGGTAACTGGCTGTACATTCGGTAACAATGCTCTTATATTTAAGGACTTAGGCAAAACGGCAGTAACAGTAGCAAAGAGGGATGGTACTGCAATAAGAATAGTCCTCAATCCTGATTTTGAAAAATCTCGAATTAAGGAATATCCTGAAGCTTACAAACTCTGGAATAAGATCGTTGTTAGAAGAGAAAAGGCGACAATAGAGGAGCATAAGAAATTGATGAAGCTTTTCGCTGAGATATCTGTAAGGGAGTTAAAACAACCATTTGATAAGGTATTTAAGATTGAACGTTTGAAGATCAGAGTTCCAGAATATTCTCCCATTTTCGCCTCAGTAAGGTGTTCAATCTGTGGAGAAAAAGTAACGGAGCCTAGGGCAAGGATAAAAGATGGTAAGCCTGTTTGCATTAAGTGCGCTAAAGAGGCATATTATGTTCTAGATGGAAGCGGAATATCCGTAAAATCAAATAATTTACCTTAAGGAGATGAAGGTAAATTGAGAAGAGGGTCATTTTCAGCTAAAGAGATAGCGCTCGTATCTATCTTTGCATGCTTATCCTCATTAAGTACACTAACAACTGCTATCATTCCGGCACCACTCCCTGGATTATATGCCGTAATATCAATCCCAGTAGGCACAATTCTCATCCTAGTACTAAGGACAATTATGGATAAGAAAGGTATAGCAACATTCACTCAGTTTATTAGTGGTCTAATATCCACTATCCTACCAGGAGGGCCTCCAGTAAAATGGCTAATAGTCCTAGTTTGGGTAATAGGCGGGATAGTTATTGATGCTTTCTTCCAAATAGCAGGCCATATGCGTAACTCAAGGTTATTCTACGGAGTTGTCGGGTTAACCTATATCATACCTGGAGATGTACTCCTATACTGGGCTTTCAGCGTATTCTTAAACTGGACATGGCCATTATTGTTCTTTCTCTATGGCTTTGTAGCTATTCACGCTATTCTAGGAGGTCTAGCCGGGCTTATAGTGCCAGATATACTTAAAAGGGTCAAACTAGGAATTATGCAAGCTAATAATGAATAGATCAAATATTTTTATTTATGATTCAGTTATTATTTAATCTTACTTTTTCTTACCTGAATTAATGAGAATCATATTAATTTATGAAGACATTAACGACTATCTTAGATAGTTTAAAAGGTATTAAGATTTAGCTAAACTTACGCACTTTTTAACATTAAACTACTGTAATTGTCGAAGATAAATTTATAAATCTTAACACAACACCTCTTTAACAGATGGGAATAGTATATGTCGGCATATGTAAATTATAGGAACCGCTGTATCAGATATATGAATTCTGATGCTTCCGTTATCATCAGAGGTAATGAAATAAAAATCAATACCTATGCTGGCGTTCTAAGGATAATAATTGATGGTAGTATAAGAACAGTTGAAGAGAAAGGGTACTGGATGATAGATAGACCTATAGTTAGAGAGGTACTTAAAGCTTAGAAATAACAAGTCTACTTTTTACCATAGTTAATCATAAAGTACCTTGCAGTATCAGAGCATCCTTAAGTAGGTTAAATAATACTCGTGAAGATATAAACATCCATATATCACTTAAGAAGTATAGCTACTTTATACTTAATTAAGAGTAAAGAGTATAACTTACCCATATGTCAGTAACTATTAAAGCCAGAAGGATATTCACACCCTATGTAGTAATTGACAATGGTACAATAGTAGTCGAAGAAGGAAAGATAGCCTACGTAGGTAAAAATACTAAAAAAGCTTACACAGAAGAATTTTTAGAATTCCCCAATGGAATATGCATCCCTGGTTTCATAGACTTGCATGTTCATGGTGGCGGAGGAGGAGACTTTTCTGATGGAACTTCAGAGTCCTTTACAAAGGCCTGTATTTATCATGCTAAAGGAGGTACCACATCAATATTAGCTACACTAACTACTGAGCCCTTCGATCAAATTATTAGAGTCCTTAAAGAAGCTAGACATTGGATTAAAGGAAAGACTTTAGGAGCGGAGGTAATAGGAGTACATGTTGAGGGGCCATTTCTAAATCCAGAAATGAGCGGAGCTCAGCCTACCGAGTATTTAGAAGTACCAAAAAGTGAACTCATAGAGACATTGTTAGAGTATTCGGATGTAATTAAAAGAGTGACTATAGCACCTGAACTCAAATATGCTTTGGATGCTATTAAGCTACTATCAAGATATGGTATTTTATGTAGTATAGGCCACTCAAAGGCTCATTATGATATCGTAGAGAGAGCCCTTCTAGTAGGGCTTAAACATGCTACACATCTTTACAATGCAATGGGACGAGCCTACAAGAAGGGTCCCTATAGAATTCCAGGGACATTAGAATCAGTCTTATCTTTGGATGGTATTACAGCTGAAATAATCGCTGATGGACATCATGTACATCCAGCCCTGATAAGAATGGCTATTAAGGCTAAAGGTTATGAAAATGTATGCCTAGTAACGGATGCTATGAGAGCTGCTGGAATGCCTGATGGCACGTATAAATTAGGGTCTATTAAGTATGGAACCAAGGTTATAGTTAAGAATGGCATTTCATATACGGAAGACATGAGATCTTTTGCTAGCACTACTATAACTATGATAGATGCTGTAAGAACTATGATAGAAATAGGATACCCGCCTAGATTAGTATTTGCGATGGCCAGTACTATACCAGCAAAAATAATAGGAATATCTCATAAAAAAGGGTCTATCAAAGTAGGGCTAGATGGCGATATAGTCGTATTAGACAAAGACCTAAAAGTGCTTTTAACTATGGTCAAAGGTAAAATAGTATATCAAGCGGAGTGTATAACATAACTTTTAAACTATAGATCAAAAGAGTGAAGGTCAAGCGGACAGCACCGCGCTTTCCCGAGGCCTCGCGGACCTCAGTACTCGCAACGGCGGAGGAAGGCTTAACTTCCGGGTTCGGAATGAGACCGGGTGTGGCCCTCCCTCCTATGGCCGTCCGCTTTCATCCCATATAGAAGAGGAGTACCCTATTTAAAAGTTTGTCGTTATAAAAATTTGAGAATCTTTACTTGAGTAATTTTAGTAATTTTAGCTTCAGATTCTACATTTTTAACTTCCTTAATGTCAATTAAACCTTTGAGCTTTCCTGTGATCATAAACTCCAGGAGGAGAGGATTACCTTAGTGGAAAGAAGCAGTATACTAAATTATGTACGACTCCTACTCTCCGTCTCCTAAAGAGGCGATATACTTTATCAAATTAGTAGCTTTATCTATTAGACTTTTCACTTCATACTTGACTCTTAAGTTGAACTCTGTTTTGTCCTCAAGTATAGGACTTGCGTACCATATGGTTTTAAGCAATGAGAATATGCCTAGTTCTTTCATTAACTTTCTCGTCTTTCGGACTCTTTTTATAAAGATCTCTACTTCATTCATTTTCTCATGAAGTTCCTTCATTCCTTTAGGAGTTAAAGTGTATATTCTCCTTCTTCCTTCTGTTCTTGATGCTACTAAGCCTTCCTTCTCTAGAAGCCATAAGGTTGGATAAAGTGTACCTGAACTAGGCCTATAAACTCCCTCCAGTAATTTAGATATCTTATTTGCAATTCCATAACCATGAAGAGGAGTATCTTTTAAGGAATAAAGTACTAGAGAGCGGAATATACCTCGTATCTTTAAGGGTAATGTAGCGTTTTCCATAAAGACACAACAATATATCTATAGACACATTTATATGAATTTTCATTACTATAGCCTCAGGGTACATAAGCCATGCCAAAGGAGATCATAAGGCTTGAAAAGGTAGTTAAGATTTACAAAGCAGGCAATATACTTACCTATGGTCTTAGAGGAGTAGACCTTGCAGTATACAAGGGAGAATTCATAGCAATTATGGGTCCCTCAGGTTCTGGGAAAACTACTCTACTTAATATGATGGGGCTTTTAGATAGGCCTACAAGTGGTAAGGTATTAATAGATGGAATGAATGTTCTAGGACTTAATGACAAACATTTAGCATATGTTAGAAATGCAAAAATAGGATTCATCTTTCAACAATACAATTTAGTTAATAGGCTCTCAGTATTAGAGAATATAGAGATGCCTCTGATTCCTAGAGGCATCCCTAGAAGTAAAAGAATAGAGATGGTTAAAGAAGCACTCATTAAAGCTGCTGGAGATTTATCCTGGCTTCGTAAGAGACCTAATCAACTTTCAGGTGGACAACAACAAAGAGTAGCAATAGCACGAGCTATAGTAGGAAAACCAGAGATTTTGCTAGCAGATGAACCCACAGGAAACTTAGATAGAGTCTCAGCTAAGGCAGTTATGGAGACATTTCTTGGGCTAAATAAACAAGGCTTAACAATAGTAGTAGTCACACACGATCCTGAGATAGCTAACTGCGCTCAGAAGATCTATATCCTAAGAGACGGTAGAATAGTTAATATTAGAAAAGCAGATCCTGAAAGAAGCATCTTTAAGACTGTGAAGTAGAGTTCGTTTATATATTATTTGATGAAGAATATCTATAGATATATCTACAGAGATATTAGGTGAACCTTCATGAAGAATCATCGTAAACTCTCGTTTTATGTAATTCTGAGCTGGCTTCTTTTAACGTATCCTACATTCATAACGATATACATTATTTCGTGTAAGTCACCATCGTATTTTGCATTACTTAGTTATTCATATAAGTCCTCTGCTGGTACAGATGTTGTTTATCCAGGTAGTAGGAATGTACAGTTAGTAGTTGAAGTAAGATATAATGGATCAGAAAATATTGTAGGTGTTTATGGACGGATAATTCTACCCCCAGGCTTTAGCGTAAGTAGAGGAGCACAATCAGCAGCTCCTCCTTATAACCCTAATGGAAGTACGTATGATGTTATTTCACCAGGGGACATCATAGTATTTAAGTACAATATTGATATCTCGAAGGAAGTAAATCCAGGAACATATAGTATAGAAATTGAGATAGGTTATAGGTACGCTAACTCCCTAGTTTTCGAGAGCGAAGAAGTTACAGGTATAAGCATTGTAATTTCACAATATCCTGAGTTAGAACTCCAAGTTATAGACTCATACTGGTCTCCAGGAGCATACCCAGGTAGTGAAGGAGTTACACTTAATATTATAATTGAGAATAAGGGAGATTCTGATATAACTGAGGGCTATATTGTATTTAATTTCCCTGAGATAATAGATCCAAGAAAGGTAGAAATGAATATTGGAGCGTTAGGTAAAGGAAGTAGAGCGACTGTTTCTATTAGTGATCTGAGTATAGCACCCGATGCTAACTATAGAAAAAGCTATTCGGTCACTGCAAACGTCGATGCTATTGCTAGGACTGATGATGGAGTAGTATACGATGCTGAGACAACTATTAATTTTTATATAAAAGTCTCCTCACCTCCATCAATAAGACTTGTACTTTTAGATTACAAATTAGAGACACCTTATATTGCAGATAATATAAAGACTGGAATTATACACGTTATACTTCAGAATAAGGACACAGTGGTGATTAACTCCATAACAGCTGTATTTAAGATAAGGAAAGGAGGGAGGTTCGTAGGCGATGATTCTTTCTCGATAGTATCCCTAAGAGGAGAGTATCGTTATGGCGACTACATAGATGTTAGGTCAGATCAAGTACTTTTTAATCCCAACTCTAATAGTATAGATGTCGAGCTAACATTATCGATCTTTGGTTCTAAAGATGGAGCTGAATTTTGGTCTAGCTTCTCGTATACTTTATACATAGTCCCTAATACGCGATTTTCTAGCAGTAAAGGTCTTATCCTAATAGATGCTGAATGGCAAAATCACTACCCAGTATATCCTGATACAGAAAATGCTACATTCATTGTAACGCTTGCTAATAAATGGCCTTATAGAATCTCAGGAATCACATTAAAACTAGAATTGCCTGAAGGATTTTACTCTAATAAGCCTAAGGATAGAAATAGAGCCACAGCATACATAGCAGGACCTATTGAAAGTTCAGGGGTTTTAAGTGCTAACTTTATGATATCTGTAAAAAATGTCACTCCTGGAGTTTATGAAGCTAAACTTTCTGTAAAGTATATAGTACACTGTGATACTACACGAATAAGTCAAGAGGAAGAGTACAGCATTAACATCCGTATTCATAGTCTCGAAAAGTCTATTGAATTAATAACAGCTACTTGGTATGGAAGTTCTCCAGAACCTGGAACCTATGGTGCTCCACTCTTTATAGCTATAAGAGATAATTACGTACCTCAGATGAGAGGTACACTCTTAGAAATATATCTACCTAAAGGTTTTACATGTTCCTTAAATAATGAGAGCTATGCTAAAGTAATCCCATATAGTGTAGGTCAGACACCAGCCATTCAACTTCAGAGAACTCCAGAATCAAGAGAGCTTGCTATGTTAGCAAGGTATATTGCTAGCTATTCACCTCCAATGCAAGCTCTAAGTCAGGGAGAAATAGTGACCTTTATAATACCTATAAATATCGAAATAAATAATACGGGCATGTACAAAGCCAAGGGCATTCTTAACTTTATTGATCATTGGAATAATATAAGGAGAATTAACTTTACCATACCTTTAGGGGTATTAGGATCCATTAGAATTCTTGAAGTAAAAATGCCTAAAAGCATGACTTTCTCTAATGGAGAAACAAGGTTAAATTTAACCTTAATCAACAGGGGATCTGCTCCGATATATGAGACATATGTTATATTAATTCCACAGTCTCCTCTTGCATTACCAGTACAAAATTACAAATATCTTGGTACGATAGAAGCTCATAAGAATAAGACCGTGAGCTTTATTTTGAGATATAATCCAACAAGCATAATGTCTATGGGAGGAGGCATGGCGATTCAGTATTCTTCCTTGCCTTTAATGATTAGTGTAATATACAAGGATATCTTAGGCTATCGAAGGGCATTAAACTTTACAGGAGCTGTGATAGTAGAGCCATTTGTTGATATTAGATTAAGTTCAGATACTAGAGCGACATTAAGCGAAGGAACACTGGTAGTTAGTGGAACTGTAATAAATTATGGAATTACACAGGCCAGAAGTGTAGAAGTTAAAGCCTTATTAAATGAGACAAGCTCATCTATGTTTATAGGGGATCTAGATCCTGCTTCTCAAGCAGCTTTTAGAGTAGAAATATTGCTAGATAACATTACTAGCATTGATAAAGTTAGAGTAGATATAACATACCGTGATAATTACGATAGAGTCATGGTTAAAACATATATGTTAGGAGTCACTACGCTTGAAATAACACGACCCTCTCAGCAGATACAGCAACCTCCGCCTCTTTCTTTAGCATTAGATCGTCTTATAATTATCATAATGGTGGCAGTCTTTCTTACATTTGTTAGTATAATAATTTATAAGGCATTTAGAAGGCAGAGTCAGGGCTAACAAAGGAGGTTTAAGATATGCCTTTAGTATTTATTTTCGACGTATTGAGATTAGCATTAAAAGGACTTAGCGAAAGAAAATTACGCTCAGTACTTACGATAGTAGGAATAGCTATAGGACCTTTGGCATTGGTAATGATGACTAGTGTAGTAGAAGGTTATTCTAATTACATAGTTGAGCAGATAGAATCACTAGGACAGAACCTTATACTTATAGAGCCTAGAAGTGGCTATAGACTTACGCAAAATGATCTAGATTTTATACGTGCTACTCCGGGAGTAAAGAAAGCGGAACCAGTATATATGGCTACTGCTACAACTAAGATAAAAAATGAAGAGAAGCGAGTTTCGATCTGGGCTACAGATATAAATATAATCTTGGAAAGTATGGGAGGTCTTAAGCTAAAGGAAGGTAGAATTCCTTCAAGTAGTGAGATAGTTAAAGGAGTTATAGGTTATAATCTAGCATTTGATGATAATGATAAACGTATATATAGAGTGGGCGATGCCTTAACTTTCACTTATTATAAAGAGAAGAGTGGAGGTAGTGTAGAGGTTAAGAGGGCTACGATTTTAATTTCAGGAATCTTAGATAAATTCGGGGGGGCATTCTTTCTAAGTCCAGATATTGCAATATTTCTCAGTACTGAAGCGGGTCGAAGAATTCTCGGCCTAAAGGAGTGGTCAGGCATCCTGGTACTAGCTAAAGGAACTGAAGAAGTGAGAAATATTGTTAAACAATTAGAGAATAAGCTTAGGGATAGAGCGAATATAATCTCTCTTCAGGGAATAGCAAGAACTGCTGAATCTATTACAAGCGCTATAAACTTTATAACATTTTCAACTAGTCTATCAGCATTCGCAGTTGCTGTAGCAGGTATAGCAGCAACCATGGTGACTTCGGTTGTTGAAAGAACAAGGGAAATAGGAGTGATGAAAGCACTAGGGTTTACTAACGATCAAGTACTTCTAATGATACTTGCTGAGGGAGTAGTTATGAGCCTTATAGGAGGAATAATAGGGATATCACTAGGTATAGTAGGGGCTTATATCTTAGCTTCTAAAGGACTCGCAATACATGCTGAAACTGCAAGTATAGTAATGTACGTCTCTCCAGCAATTACTCCTGAACTTATAATGCAAGCCGTCTTAATAACAATGGCAGTAGGTATACTTGGAGGAATATTCCCAGCGTATAAGGCAGCTAAGATACCTCCAGCAGTAGCTCTTAGGTATGAGTAAATCATACTTATAATTAAAGGCTTATCTTTACGAGCTCCTCTTCTTTAGGGATCAACACGTCGATTTCGGGTTTTTTATTTTTAAGAATTTCCTTGAAAAGCTCTTTTTGCTCTTCATTACCATGTATAGCAACTGCATACTTAACGTTTAAGTCTATTGCTATTTGAGCTGCACTTTCAGGAGAAGCATCTGCCGAGGGATAGCCTACAGGAAGAAAAGCTATATCTGCATTAAGTTTTGAAAGATTTATGTATCCTGAGCTACCTCCATGAAAAATCCTTAGATTATCCATAATCACGTAATAAACGTTTGTTGGAACTATATGCTTCCCCTCTATAGCGAAGATCCTCGCATTTCCTAACCTTACACCTTTTCGTGGAGCTAACAACCTAAGATTAGTTGATGGTAAGAATGTTTCAAGATCCTTGAATACTTCATCATTAGTTATAATAATTGCACCCTTTAGGTCATAGAGTTTCATAGCTACTCGGGTATGAAAGTGATCACTATGATTATGAGTATACATAGCTATTACTGGGCGTTGCATGTCCATAATGTCTTCTTCTTCAAGTAAATCTCCAGCATCAAAAACAAGTGTATATTCCTTTACTCTAAGTACAATGCCTGAATAACCTAAATAAACGAAAGCTACCTCTCTATCTTTTAATTCCTCACGAAAAAGTTTCGTTAACTTTGACATCAAAAAGATCCCCTAATTTTATAATTTGAAAGAATTGATATATATTTCACCATAGAACTAGGCAGTAATTTTACTAGCAAGTTTGAAGGACAAGGAAATTCTCTTTTATATAAGTAAAGGAGAGACGAGTCTTTAATATTAGGGGATCCTATGAAAGTAGCGATAGGCTCTCTAAATCCTATTAAGATTAAAGGGACTAAGGCTGCATATAGAGAGATATTTCGCAAAGGAAAAATAGAGTTGATAGCTATTCGTGCTGAAAGTGGAGTTTCCCCGCAACCACTATCCTTAGAAGAAACTATGAAGGGAGCACTAAATAGAGCCATTAATGCTCTAAATGCTGTGAAAGATGCTTTTCATGGAGTAGGCATTGAAGCTGGATGGTTTAAAATTATGAGTTATCTCTGGATGGATATTCAGGTAGCGATAATAGTAACGCGGAAGAATAACTTCAGTATAGGTATGAGCTCTAGTTTCTTAATACCACCGTATGTGATAAGGAGAGTTCTAAACGAGGGAATAGAAATGGAGGAAGCAATGGTTGAAATTACAGGTATTACAAATATAGGAGAGAAGATGGGAGCTATAGGTTTTCTATCTAGAGGAAAAATCTCAAGAGAAGACTTAACTAAGCAGGCAGTATTAATGGCATTGATTCCACTTATTGAAGATAACAAAGATCTCTATGAGGGTTATTTAGATTTAGACAAAGTTCGTAGATACCTTAAGTAGGATATATGCTCTCATTCATAAGAACAAAAAAGAGTTAATGTAGAAAAGCTTAAGTAAATCCCCTATATAGATGCTATATAGCCCCGGTTGAGGGAGCACGCCACCGAGCTGTACCCTCGGCGTGAGCCGGTAGTTTAGCCCGGTTAGAATGGGCGGCTGTCACCCGCCAGGCCCGGGTTCAAATCCCGGCCGGGGCGCCACTCTCTGTAATTTTATCTTATCCATTTAAGAAATTCCGCTATATTTTTAAAAGTGATAACTTCATTGTCCTTTAATAGCTTTATCTCTAGAACAGGGAAGGTATTTAAAACGTCGTGAGGAAGCTTAGGACCAAAGGCCTTACCCCAAGGGACTCTTTTACTTTCTTCATCTATAGCATGAATATACCTGTTAATAGCTAACTTGTACTTAGTACCTTTTAATATAAAGAAGGCCTTAGCATTCATGCTACGGACTTTTTTATAGATATTTAGCATATCTGCATATGTAATCAAAATACCCCCTCTCTAATTTTAACTCATAATGATAAAGTATTTACAGTATAATAAGCTATTTCGCCTTGTCTATCTACAACTGCGAGAATTAGTTCCTTTCGGAGTCTTCTTGCTTGATCACTTATACGCTCAAGCTCCTTAAAATCAAGCTTTCTTCCTTCAGTTATCACATACACTATATACTTAGACGCCTCATAATCTGGATCAGCTCCACGACGATAAAGGGCTAAGGTTGAAGTACCCCACTTTATCACATATCCCCTTCTTCTAAGATCCGAATATACTAGATACTTAATCCAGAAGTTAGGATCATATTTGGTAAAATGTAGCACTAGTTCATTAACACATAGTTCCTTACCTCCTTTATCTAGGACTCTTAATCTGCCCTTGTCAACAAGATAAAGAGCCTCAACACTAGAAAGTACTAAGTTACCCTGTTTGTCGTATTCTCCGTAATGGTTCTCCTCATGAAATTTTCTGCCAACATCTTTATCGTACAATATCACTTTATCTTCATTAAGCACACCTATAGGTAAGTTTTCACGGAACATATCGTACCACCATATTCCTAAATATGGATTAAGCTCTCGAAGTTATACTCAGGAAGAGCCTCAATGAGGAACCAAAGCCCTAAGACTAAGAATAAAGCTGAGGTAAGAATCTTTAAGGCTTTCTGAGGTAATCTTTGAATAAGTAGTTTCCCCAAAGATACGCCTATCAGGGATAGTAACAGAAATGCTAAAAAGATGCCTGATAGTAATGTAAAGTACTCATTAACGTATCTAATTGATAATAAAATAGTAGCTAGTTGAGTCTTATCACCAAGTTCCATAAGTGAGATAAGAGTAAAAGATCCAATTAAATCGAAATGACCTCTAATATTTCTCTTCTCAAAAGAGCTCTTCTCTATGATAGGAAATATGGCTCCTATTAAAATAAATGCTGTACCTGCAATTAGCTTAAGTAAAGGAACGGGCAAAAATAGTGATAAGAAATTACCAAGAAAGACACTTAAAGTACTAATTAAGGTGAACGCCATCATAGCTCCTATTAAGACTCTTATCGCATTTCCTCTAGTAGCTAACATAAGTATGGTTAGCTGGGTTTTATCGCCAAGTTCAGCTATAAAGATTAATGAAAATGCTGTAAGGAATGCCTCCAAGGACATACTTAACTATTATCCTTAAGCATTAGTATAAGAGTTTTGTTTTTAGAAAAGCTTGTCTATGTACAAGTAATAGGTGAGACATTATTAGTCTCAAAGAAAAGATACTTAGAACTAGAGTAGTGTATATTCATGCTGTTGAGGTATATTCCCATGAAGCTGAATTTCCTGAAAATTATTATTTATTTCCTAAGAAGCCTCGATAAAAGATTTAAAGTAATGCTCATAGCTATTGGCTTGTATAGCTGGGCAAGCAATCTCACATCCAAATATAATCAACTTTATATTACAGCCCTAGGGGCAAATCCTCTTGAATTAGGATCATTAAATAGCGTAGGTGGAATTGTTAATTCCATTATCTCAGCACCCATAGGCTCATTTGTCGATAGATATGGTGTAAAGAAAGCAATAATCATGGGGCTTATTCTTTCAGCAATCGTCTCTACAATATACAGTTGTGCAACGAATTGGCTAATGATTATACCAGCGATAATTCTAACTCAGGTAAGCTTTAGAATGATAATACCCCTTACAGACATAATATTCATCGAAACGAGTAGACCGAAGAGTAGGGCACAAGCAATGGGATTATCGCGTACAGTATGGGCCATACCAAGTATTCTAGCGCCCATGATAGCAGCTATAATAGTAAGTACATTTGGAGGAATAAATGATAAAGGAATTCGTCCTCTATACGTACTTCAGCTAATTTCAACATTACTGATAATTTCACTCATTATCTTTATGTTGGAAGAACCGCATATTCAGCATAATGTCATAAATAAATCAAGAAGAATTACAATCATTAGAGATTTTAGAGAATTGTTTAAAGGCGAAAAATGGCTTAGAGAATGGATTATCATCATGAGCCTATGGCGTTTTGGAGCAAGTATTGCTATGCCATTTATTCCGCTTTGGATGGTAAATGTAAAAGGCGCAGATCCCTATATCCTTGGAATCATGAGTACGGCAGGTCTCATAACCTCAGCTCTTTTACAGATCCCAATGGGTACACTAGCCGATAAAATTGGGCGAAAGAAGATCTTCTTTCTATTACGCCCATTCTCATACTTAGGTACCCTCTTCTTAGTATTTGCACCGGATCCTAAGCTCCTTATTCTGGTTGGGATCTTAGGAGCATTAGGGTTAATGGATGGACTAGCTAGTGTTAGTTTTATTCCCTTTATAACCATGTATTGGGAGACGGTTCCAGCAGAGAAGAGAGGAAGGTGGTTTGGATTTACTGGAATATTAAATGTGCTTACAGTTCCTGCTTCTATAATAGGCGGATTACTATGGCAAATAGGATTAAAGGAATTCGTTCTCCTTCTGCCTGTTTTAATTGAGGTACTCGGTATAGTACCTCTCTTAATTAGAATACCAGATACTTTAGATTTAGGGATGAAATAGCTAAGGTAATATCGAGAACATCCTTATGGGCTATCTTCGCTGGTGCGGGGGGTGGGATTCGAACCCACGATGGGCCTACACCCACCGGATCTTGAGTCC